>JAPLCC010000056.1 GCA_026392415.1 Propionibacteriales bacterium | reverse complement strand
TCGTCGTCGTCGTCGTCCTGGTCGTCGTCGTCGTCGTACTGGTCGTCGTCCTGGTCGTCGTCGTCCTTGTCGTCGTCCTCGTCATCGTCATCGTTGTCGTCGTCGTCCGTGGGGTCCCTCGGATCGCCCGGGTTCTTCGGCCGGGGGCCGGGGCCGGGATCGACGGGATCCTGGTCGGGGACCTCGACGTACGGGTCGCCGTGGATGTCCTTCATCACGTCGATCGCCTTGGCGTAGGTCTCGTTGAGCGCGACGATCTTCTTCTCGGCGTCGGCGTCCGCGCTGTTGTACGCCGCGACGTCGTTGTTGTAGTTGGCCGTCGCGATCGCGAAGGGCAGGTTCGGGACCAGGGGCAGACCGGGGAAGTCGTCAGCCCTGGGCGCCTGGTCGGCGGGCTTGTCGGGAGCGCCTGCGGCGGCGGTCTGTGCCTGGGTCATCGCGGTGTGCACCTCGAGCAGGACCTCGGCGGCCTGCGACATCCTGGTCTCCTGGTCACTGAGCCGCTCGGCGACCGTGGTGAACGCCGAGGCCGCCGACTCGCTCACGCTGGCGCCTTCGCCGAAACCCTTCGGCATCTTCTCGGCTGCGGTGGCGAGAGTGTTCTGCACGTCGCTCAGGGACTTGGCTCCCTTGCGCCAGGCGCCGCGTGCCTCGTTGACGTCGTCGGCGTCCATGCCGTTCGTCCACTGCCGGAGTCGGGCGAGGTTCTCCCCGGCCATCAGTTGTCTCCTCCGTCGAACTGGTGATCGCGTTGCGCCTGGTCGTAGGCGTTCGAGCCGAGATCGAGGTTCTCGGTGCGGGCGAGGACCAGCCGGATGTCGACCTCGGCCTCCTCGTCCTTGTCGCGGATCAGGCGACGAGCATCGCGGACCGCTTCGCGGAAGTCGCTCAGGTCCTTGCGGAGGTCGACGAGGGTGTCGACCACCACGCCGTGTGCGCGCTTGTGGTGTGCGGCGAGCATCGGGGAGCGGGATCCGCCGCCGAAGGAGTGGTGCGCGACGTGGCCCTTGACCGGGAACTCGTTCTCCTCGAGCGCGGTGATCTCGTCGTTGAGGACCGTGATCACCCGGGAGATCTCCTCGTCGACGATCTCCAGTTCCTGGGGAGGTGCCGCGGCAAGCGACGCCGGCGTGAAGCCGGCGAGTTCTGGAAGCATGACCATTCCTTCGCCCGAGTTCTGTGGGATTGACTGAAGGCCCGATACCCGGCCCGCGGGCGCCCGAAACCGAAGGGAGCGGCGAGGAGCGCGACAGTAGGGTGAGGGTGCTGTTTCCTCGAAAGGGAGAGTCGGATGCGTTCTCGGGCCATCGCCCCCCTGTTGTTCGCCCTGCTCGTCGCGACCGCGAGCGGATGTGCCTCGGACGACGTCCCGGGCGCGGACGCGGACCCGGCACCGACGGCAACGACATCGGCAACGACCGGCGGCCGGACCGACAGCCCTGCCGATGTTCCGGCCGTCGAGCCGGCGAGCGGCGAGAAGGCCGACCTGAAGACGTCGCTGAGCCTGCGGGTCCCGGCAGAGGGTGACTGGTACATCGACGACGGCGGCGGCACGATCTTCGCCACGGCGACGGTCGGCGGTGGTGTGGTCGACATCCTTGCCAGCGATGTCCTTTCGGACAGCACGTCGATCGACGAGTCCGCGGTCCGCATGCTCGACACCCTCGACGACCAGCCCGGCCTGTCCTACCGGCGCGTGGCGGACACGACAGTCTCCGGAGTGGAGGGTTGGGTGATCGAGGGGGAGGGCGCGAAGGCGCGGTTCCGTCAGTTCGGGACGCTCCGCAACGGTCGGATCGCCTCGATCGACTTCACCGTCCGGACGGGAGTTCCGCCCGCCGATGCGGAGGAACTGATCGCGTCGGTCCTTGCCAGCGTCGAGTGGAAGTAGGGGGTTGCTTCCCGGTTGCCGTCGGCGACTAGCGTGGGCCATCCGTTCATCGTCGTGCAGGAGGCAGCATGCAGCAGGTCCGCGCCGTCATCGCTCGTAGCAAGGGAGCGCCCGTCGAGATCGCGACCATCAACGTCCCGGACCCCGGTCCGGGCGAAGCGGTGGTGAAGGTCCTGACCTGCGGGGTGTGCCACACCGACCTCCACTACCGGGAGGGCGGCATCAACGACGACTTCCCGTTCCTGCTCGGTCACGAGGCGTCCGGCATCGTCGAGTCGGTGGGCACCGAGGTTTCGGACCTGGCGCCGGGTGACTTCGTCGTCCTGAACTGGCGGGCGGTGTGTGGTGACTGTCGAGCGTGTCGGCGCGGAGAACCGCAGTACTGCTTCAGCACGCACAACGCCAAGCAGAAGATGACTCTCGAGGACGGCACCGAGCTCTCGCCGGCGCTGGGCATCGGTGCCTTCGCCGAGAAGACACTGGTGGCCGCGGGCCAGTGCACGAAGGTCGACCCGGAGGCGCGCCCGGCCGCCGTCGGGCTGCTGGGCTGTGGCGTGATGGCCGGCATCGGAGCGGCGATCAACACCGGCGCGGTCACCCGCGGCAAGAGCGTTGCCGTGATCGGTTGCGGTGGCGTCGGCGTGGCCGCGATCGCGGGGTCGGCCCTCGCGGGCGCCAGCCCGATCATCGCGGTCGACATCGATGCCAAGAAGCTCGAGACCGCCAGGGCGCTCGGCGCCACCCATCTCGTGGACTCGTCGGTCACCGACCCGATCGAGGAGATCAAGCGCATCTGTGCGGAGACCTACGGCGGCGCCGAGGGCGCCGACGTGGTGATCGAGGCCGTGGGGCGCCCGGAGACGTGGAAGCAGGCGTTCTACGCCCGGGACCTCGCCGGCACGGTGGTCCTGGTCGGCGTACCGACGCCGGACATGAAGATCCCCGAGATCCCGTTGATCGACGTCTTCGGCCGCGGTGGCGCCCTCAAGTCCAGCTGGTACGGCGACTGCCTGCCGAGCCGCGACTTCCCGATGCTGGTCGACCTCTACCGCCAGGGCCGGCTCGACCTGGACGCCTTCGTCACCGAGGAGATCGGCATCCGTGACGTGGAAGCCGCGTTCGAGCGGATGCACCACGGCGACGTCCTGCGCTCGGTGGTGATCCTCTAGTGGCCGGCCAGGTCCGCGTCGACCACGCGGTCACCTCGGGGACCTTCTCCCTCGACGGCGAGACCTTCGACGTGGACAACAACATCTGGGTGGTCGGTGACGACGACGAGTGCATCGTGATCGACGCCCCGCACTCGGTCGACGACATCATCGCTGTCGTCGGTGCACGCAAGGTCAGGGCGATCGTGTGCACGCACGCGCACGACGACCACGTCCGGGTCGCACCTGAGCTCCGCGAGCTCGTCGTGGCCCCGATCCTGCTGCACCCGGACGACCGGACGTTGTGGTCGATGACCCACCTCGACCACCTCTGGGACGTCGACCTGTCCGACGGGCAGGTCCTCGAGGTGGCCGGTACGACGCTGCGGGTGCTGCACACACCGGGCCACGCTCCCGGCGCGGTGTGCCTCCACGCACCCGACCTGGGCTGCGTCTTCACCGGCGACACGCTGTTCCACGGCGGCCCCGGCGCCACCGGTCGATCGTTCAGCGACCGGCCCACGCTCGAGGCATCGATCCGGCGCACCCTGTTCACGCTGCCGGACGACACGGTCGTGCACACCGGTCACGGCGAGGACACCACGATCGGGGCAGAGGCCGCGGCGCTGGGTCGCGACTGATCGCTCTGCGACCAGGAGCTGGTCAGATCGGCTCGACGAGGAGGGCAGTGCCCTCGCCGGCCACCCGGGTGAGCACGACGGTGCCCTCCGCGTCGCCGCTGAGTGCGAGCCGCTTGCGCAGTTGCTCGGGGACCACCTCGACGCCACGCTTCTTGATGGTCAGGCGACCGATGCGGCGTTCGCGGAGCGCCGCCTTGAGCTGCTTCTCGCGGTACGGGAGCTCCTCGAGCACCCGGTAGCCGCGAGCGAAGGGCGTGTGGAACGCGGAGTCGCTGGTGACATAGGCGATCTTCGCGTCGACCAGCCCGCCGCCGACACCGGCCGCGATCGCGGTCACCAGGCCGGCCCGGATCACCGCGCCGTCGGGTTCGTAGAGGTAGTCGCCGACGGCTCGCACGCCCACCGCCTCCGGGCCCGGGTCGTCCTCGTCGGTGATGCTGGCGAGTCCGCCCGTGGCGATGACGGTGGCGCGTCGGGCGACGGTCGCCGTGCTGCCCGACCACAGCGCTGCTTCCTTCACGTCACCCTCGTCGCTGACCCACTCGGCCTCGACGCCGTCGGGGATCAGGGCGTGCGGGATGCCCGGCGCCACCTTCACGCAGGCGTCCCGGGTCAGCAGGGCCTCGATCCAGGTCCACGGCGGCGTCCAGTCCTCGACGCGGAACGTGCGTCCCGCGCCCGTACGCCGCGCTGGGTCGGCGAAGACCAGGTCGAAGCCGCGATGGTCGACCTCGGTCGCGTCGGCGACCTGCACCGCGCCGGCCAGGCCCAGGGCGGCGAGGTTCGCCTCGGCGACCGCGACCCGCACCGGGTCGAGGTCGACACCGGCGCACACGATTCCGGCGCGCGCGGCCGCGATCAGATCGCCGCCGATGCCGCAGCCCAGGTCGATCAGGCTGGTGGCCTCGAAGGCGGTGTAGCGGCCGGCCCGGTGCTCGGCCACCCGCAGCCGGGTGGCCTGTTCGAGCGCGTCCGGGGTGAAGTACATCCGCGGAGCGAGGTCGCCGAACTTCGCAACGGCCCGCCCGCGGAGCTCCACCTGGGTCAGTGCCGTCGCGGCACGCTCCGCGGTCGTCGTACGACGGAGGGCGGAGCCCACGGCCAGGGCGCTCGCGCCGCTGTCGACCAGGGCGGTCGCCTCAGCCAGCAGGGTCTGGCCGTCGTCGGTCAGCAGCCACCGGAAGGCATCGAGGTCCACCCGGTGATCCTGTCAGGTCGTCGTGGACTCCGGAGTCGGCGCATCGTGGTGCTTCTTCTCGTCGCCGTGTCCGGGCCACCAGGCGGCGTGTCCGATGAGCGCGGTGATGGCCGGGGTGAAGAACATCGACATCACGAAGGCGGCGATCGCGATGCCGAGCGAGATCGCAAAGCCCATCGAGACCAGCAACGAGTTGCCGCCCAGCATGAGGGACGCAAAGGTGCCCGCCAGGATCACGCCGGCCGCGGCCACGGTGGGCCCGCCGTGCTTGAGCGTCTCGGCGGCGGCCTCGCGTGGGGAGCGGCCTTCGCGGGCCTCTTCGCGTAGTCGGGCGATCATCAAGATGTTGTAGTCCGTGCCGAGCGCGACGACGAAGAGGTAGATGTACATCGGCAGGATGAAGATCAGCCCGGCGTCACCCTTGAAGTGCTGGAACACCAGCACCGTGGCCCCCAGCGTGGCGCCGAAGCCGAGCCCGACCGAGACCATCAGGTAGACCGGCGCGACCAGGCTGCGCAACAGCAGGGCCAAGATGATGAAGATGACCAGGGCGGCCACGGGGAACACGACCGAGTAGTCGCGGTTCATCGCCTTCTCGAAGTCCACGAAGACCGACGTGTTGCCGCCGACGAGTGCCTCGGTTCCGTCGGGCGCGGCGTCGTGTGCGGTCGGTCGGACGTGATCGACCACGGTCTTGATGGCCGGACTGGAGATCGGGTCGTCGTCGAGATTGACCAGCACCAGCCACGCGGACTTGTCTCCACTCTGCTGCCCCAGGGTCGAGGACGCCACGCCCTCGGCGGTGCCGAGCTCGTCGGCGAACGCCTTCGCATCGGTCTGGTCGATGGGTTCGTCGTCAGTTGAGCGGAGGACGACGAGGGTCGGGTCCACCGCGCCGGCGGAGACGTACTTCGCGAGCTGGGCGCCCGCGACCGATGATTCGGCGTCCTTCGGGATGGAGGAGCTGTTGAAGTCGAACGACGGCGCGAAGCCGAGGGTGAAGACGGCGAGGATCGCGAGCACGCCGCCCGAGGCGATCGCGAAGCGTCCCGGGTGTGCGCCCAGGCTCTTTCCGAGCGCGGCGAAGCGCGCGGACTTCGGCTCCTGGAGGTACTTCTTCGACGGCCAGAACAGCGCCTTGCCCAACAGGGTCGCGATGGCCGGCACCAGGGTCAGCGAGGCCAGGAGGGTGACCGCGACAGCGATGGCGAGCGCCGGGCCGATGGCCTTGAACACGCCGAGGGAGGACAGCAGCAGCGCCAGGAAGGAGACGATCACGGCGCCGCCCGCGGACGCGATGGCCTCGCCCGCGCGCTCGAGGGCGTGCGCGACGGCGCCCCGGGTGTCCTCGCCCTCACGCAGGCGCTCGCGGTAGCGGTAGAGGAAGAAGAGGATGTAGTCGGTGCCGACTCCGAAGAGCACCACGACGAGGATCTGTTCGATCGAGGAGTCGGCCTTGAGGTCGAACGCCTCGTTGGCGGCGCCGATGAGGCCGGTGGCCACGGTCGAGACGAGGCCGACCACCACGACAGGCAGCAGGCAGATCAGCACGCTGCGGAAGATCAGGCCGAGCAGGACCACGATGAGCAGCACCGTCGCACCGCCGACGATCTTCAGTGCGTCGCCTGAAGCCTCCTGGGAGTCGAGGTTCTGGGCCACGGACCCGGTGACGCCGTACTCCAGGTCGCTGCCCCTGGTGGCCGCGGCGATGTCCTTGCGGAGCGCCTTGACGTCGTCGAGGGCGCTGGGCTCGAAGCCGGCCACACCGTCGGCGAGGGTGATCTCACTGAGGATGATCCTGGCCGATGCGCCGGTCGTGTCGTTCTTGTCCGTCGGCACGGGTACGGCGAGCAGCGGCCCCGCCGGAGTCTCCTGTGGCTTGACCGCGTCGAAGGTGTTGCCGAGTTGGCCGTCGACCTTCTTCATCGTCTCGTTCGCCGCCGCGATGTCGGCAGGCGTGACGTCCTTGCCGTCCTTGCGATCGAAGACGATCACCGCACCGGTGCTGGTGTTCAGGTCTGCGAACTCGCCCTGGATGGCCTCGACGGCGCGGATCGACTCGTAGTGCCGGGGCAGGAACTCCGACTGGTCGGACGTCGGCTCGAGCTTGGGGGACAGCGCGATCACCACGACCGCGAAGACCACCCACGCCCCGACGACGTACCAGGGACGACGGGACACGACGCGACCAAGGGCACCGAACATGGGCTGAACGCTCCCGGTCCCGCGCGCGCGGGTCAACCGACTTTGGTAGGGCCGTCGCGAAACAGCAGCCGCTCGACGGGGGGCCGCTCTGGCACTCCCTTGCGGAGAGTGCTAGTTTCGTGGTTGGCACTCTCGCATCGAGTGTGCCAGCGCTGATCGGGGAGCTTGCTCCCCGGCTCACGCCCACCGAACCCAAGCAGTCAGCTCAGAAAGTGGAGGTCGACATCGTGTCGGTCAACATCAAGCCGCTCGAGGACCGCATCGTGGTCAAGCCGCTCGAGGCGGAGCAGACCACCGCGTCCGGTCTGGTCATCCCCGACACCGCCAAGGAGAAGCCCCAGGAGGGCGAAGTCCTGGCGATCGGCCCGGGTCGCATCGACGACAACGGCAACCGCGTCCCGCTCGACGTCGCGGTCGGCGACAAGGTCATCTACAGCAAGTACGGCGGCACCGAGGTCAAGTACTCCGGCCAGGAATACCTCATCCTCTCGGCGCGCGACGTGCTCGCCGTCCTCGCCTGATCCCTGTTGTTCCCGTTGAAGGCGCCGCGCTGAATCGCGTGGCGCCTTCGGCACTTCCCAAGGAGTACCAATGCCCAAGATCCTGGAGTTCAACGAGAACGCCCGGCGTGCGCTCGAGCGCGGCGTCGACGCCCTCGCGAACACCGTCAAGGTGACGCTCGGCCCGAAGGGCCGCTACGTCGTCCTCGACAAGAAGTGGGGCGCGCCGACCATCACCAACGACGGCGTGACCGTCGCGCGTGAGATCGAGCTGGACGACCCGTTCGAGAACCTCGGTGCCCAGCTCACCAAGGAGGTCGCGACCAAGACCAACGACGTCGCCGGTGACGGTACGACGACCGCGACCGTCCTCGCCCAGGCGCTGGTCCACGAGGGACTCCGCGCGGTTGCCGCCGGCGCGAACCCGATGGGCCTCAAGCGTGGCCTCGACGCCGCCGCTGCCGCGGTGGGCGAGGCTCTCAAGGACGCCGCCCGTGAGGTCGACGACGAGAAGGACATCGCCTCCGTGGCGACCGTCTCCTCGCGCGACAGCCACATCGGTGACCTGCTCGCCGAAGCTTTCGGCAAGGTCGGCAAGGACGGTGTGATCACCGTCGAGGAGTCCAACACTCCTTCGACCGAGCTCGAGTTCTCCGAGGGCATGCAGTTCGAGAAGGGCTACATCTCGGCGTACTTCGTCACCGACGCGGAGCGCCAGGAAGCCGTCCTCGACGACCCGTACATCCTCATCAACCAGGGCAAGATCTCGGCGATCGCCGACCTCCTGCCGCTGCTGGAGAAGGTCATCCAGGCCGGCAAGCCGCTCTTCATCCTCTGTGAGGACGTCGAGGGCGAGGCGCTGTCGACCCTGGTCGTCAACAAGATTCGCGGCACGTTCAACGCTGTGGCCGTCAAGGCGCCTGCGTTCGGCGACCGTCGCAAGTCGATCCTGCAGGACATCGCGGTGCTCACCGGCGCCACGGTCATCTCGCCGGAGGTCGGCCTCAAGCTCGACCAGGTCGGTCTCGACGTGCTGGGCAGCGCCCGCCGCATCGTGGTCACCAAGGACAACACCACGATCGTCGACGGTGCCGGCGACGCCGCCGCAGTCGCCGGTCGCGTCGAGCAGATCAAGAAGGAGATCGAGTCCTCCGACTCCGACTGGGACTCCGAGAAGCTGCAGGAGCGCCTGGCCAAGCTGGCCGGCGGCGTCGTGGTCATCAAGGTCGGTGCCCACACCGAGGTCGAGCTCAAGGAGAAGAAGCACCGGATCGAGGACGCCGTCTCCGCGACGCGCGCCGCGATCGAGGAGGGCATCGTGCCCGGCGGTGGTTCGGCCCTGATCCACGCCGTGTCGGTGCTGGACGACGACCTCGGCCTGACGGGTGACGAGGCCACCGGTGTCCGGATCGTCCGCAAGGCCGCTCAGGAGCCGCTGCGCTGGATCGCCGAGAACGGCGGCGTCAACGGCTACGTCATCACCAACAAGGTGCGCGAGGGCTTCGCCGAGAACGGTGCGAGCTTCGGCTACAACGCCGCCACCGGCGAGTTCGGCGACCTGGTTGCCCAGGGTGTCATCGACCCGGTCAAGGTGACCCGGTCGGCGCTCGTCAACGCGGTGTCCATCGCGGGCCTGCTGCTCACGACCGAGACGCTGATCGTCGAGAAGCCCGTGGACGAGGAGCCCGACGCGGGCGGTCACGGCCACGGCCACGGTCACGGCCACTGATTCGCCACTGATTCACCCAGCTCGGCCCGTCGTACTCCGGTACGGCGGGCCGAGCTCATTTTCCCGGGACCTTTGACCATCGCCTGCGACGACTCCGGTCCGGCATAGTGGGCACATGTTGTGGCGAGTGCGGGCTGGACTGCCGGATCGACCCGGGTCACTGGCGGAGCTGGCCGCTGCGTGCGGCGGGGCCGGGGTCAACATCCAGGCCGTGCAGGTCTTCCCCGGCGAGGGGACGGTGACCGCCGAGCTCGTCGTGCTGGTTCCGGCCGACTGGACCGGCGACCAGCTCCGCGACCTCCTGGTCGGTGCCGGGGGCACGGAGGTCTCGATCACCCCGGTCACGACTGCGACGCTGGAGGACCAGCCGACCCGCTACGTCCGGGCCGTGCGCTCGATCATCGCCCAGCCCTCGACCTTCCCGGACGTCGTCGCGCACCTCTTCGACGCCGATGCCTCCCCGGGTTCAGGTCCGGCGGACGTCCTCGAGATGACCGTCGGGGGTTCGGCCACGATCCAGATCCGCCGGAACCCGCCGTTCACCGACGCCGAGCGGACCCGAGCGGTGGCCCTCGCCGAACTGGTCGGCGACGTGCTGGCTGCGCAGGCACCGCCGGCTCCCCACCTTCCGGGCGCGGGCGATCCGGACTATGTCCGCGACGGGTCGGTCGTCTCCGCGCTCGCCGGCGGCAAGGTGGCCGGTCGGGCCGAGGTCACCGCGGTGGAGGAACCCGACCAGCCCTGGCCGGTGGATCTGTGGGTCGACCCGGCGTGGCATCGACGCGGTGTCGGCACCCGCCTGCTCGCCGAGGTGGCCCGGGTGGCACGCGCCCAGGGAGCCGAGGAGATCGTGCTGACCGCGCCGTCGGAGACCCGCGCGGTGCTGCCGATGGTGCTCGCCGCGGGCATGCGCGGGCGGATCCGGATGGCGGGGGACTCGTTGACCGTGAGGATCGCGATCACCGACCTGCGTGGGTGAGGAGCGCAACACCCGATCTACTTTGTGAAAGTATTCACAAGAGCGTAAAGTCGGCCTCGTGCTGACCGTCACGACTGTCGTCCACACTGCCACCGAGGTCGCCGTACGTGCGGCTTCCGAGCCCGCGGGGCTGCTCCCGGCGCGCGAACAGATGGCCCTCTCCCTGGGGTGGCACATCATCCTCGCGTGCTTCGGCGTCGCGTTCCCGGCGATGATCTTCGCGATGCACCTGCGCGGCATCCGTCGGGGTGACCCCGTCGCGCTCGGCCTCGCGCAGCGCTGGGCCAAGGTCTCAGCGGTGCTGTTCGCCATCGGTGCCGTGTCCGGCACCGTGCTCAGCTTCGAGATGGGTGTGCTCTGGCCCGGTCTGATGGGAACCTACGGCGACGTCCTGGGCCTGCCGTTCGCCTTCGAGGGCCTGGCCTTCTTCCTCGAGGCCATCTTCCTCGGCATCTACCTCTACGGCTGGGGCCGGATGCCTGCGAAGCGGCACGTGATGATGGTGCTGCCGATGGCGATCACCGGGATCATCGGCGCCTACTGCGTGCTCGCGGTCAACGCCTGGATGAACGTGCCCTCCGGCTTCCGGATGGTCGACGGCGAGGTCACCGACGTCCAGCCCTGGGCGGTGCTGTTCAACCAGCACGCGTTCTTGCAGTTCGCCCACATGTGGGTCGGCGCCTACATGCTCGCCGGCTTCTCCGTCGCCGGTGTGTACGCCGTCGGCATGCTTCGCGGGCGCCGCGACGCCCACCACCGGCTCGGTTTCATGGTGCCGTTCGTGTTCGCGTCGATCGCGGCCCTGACCCAGCCGTTCGTCGGTCACGTCCTGGGCATCGGGCTCGACGAGCGGCAGCCCGCGAAGCTCGCCGCCTTCGAACTGGCCGAGACCACCGAGAGTCCCTCGCCGCTGCGCCTCGGGGGCGTCCTCGTCGACGGCGAGGTCAAGGGCTCGATCGACATCCCGTGGCTGGGGTCGCTGATCGCGATGAACTCCCCGGACAAGCCCGTCCCCGGCCTCGACACGATTCCCGAGGACGAGCGTCCGCCCGTCAACATGACCCACCTCGCGTTCCAGACCATGGTTGGCATCGGCACGCTCCTCGCGGGCGCCGTGGCGCTGTTCTGGTTCCAGCGACGCCGAGGTCGGGACCTGCTCGAGAAGCGCTGGTTCCTCCGTTTCGCCGCGGCCGCCGGACCGCTCGCCGTGATCGCGCTGGAGGCCGGCTGGATCGCGACGGAGGTGGGCCGCCAACCGTGGATCGTCTACGGCGTCATGCGCACCACCGATGCGGTGGGTGACTACACCGCCAGCCTGTGGTGGCTGCTCGGGATCACGACGGTGGTCTACACGCTGATGACGTGGGGCGCGATCGTCGTACTCCGGTCGATGGCGCGGCGCTGGCGCGAAGGTGCGATCGATCTGCCGAGCCCCTACGCGCCGGCGGTCTCGACCAGCTCGACCCGCGGGGATCACGCGTGAGCATCGAGGTGGCCGTGGCCGCAGCGCTCTTCGTCGGCATCATCGCGTACGCCGTCCTGGGCGGGGCCGACTTCGGTTCCGGCTTCTTCGACCTGACGGCGGGGAGCAGTCGGCGCGGAGCCGAGCTTCGGACGCTGGTCGACCACAGCATCGGGCCGGTGTGGGAGGCCAACCACGTCTGGCTGATCTACGTCCTGGTGATCTGGTGGACGGCCTTCCCGGAGTCGTTCGCGGCAGCGATGACCACGCTCGTGCTCCCGCTGCTCTTCGCCCTGCTGGGGATCGTGCTGCGGGGAGCGAGCTTCGCTTTCCGCAAGTTCTCCGAGACCCTCGGTCAGGCCCGCCTGTTCGGCGTCGTCTTCGCGGCCTCCTCCATCATCACGCCGTTCTTCTTCGGGACCGTCGCCGGCGCGATCGCGTCGGGACGGGTGCCGCTCGAGGGCACGGGCGATCGGTGGGAGTCGTGGGTCAACCCGACATCCCTCTTCGGCGGTGTGATCGCGGTCGGCACCTGCGCATTCCTCGCCGGGACCTTCCTCGTGGCCGATGCGGCGCGCAGCGGTCAGACGCAGCTGGCCGACGAGTTGCGTACCCGCGCGTTGGCGGTCGGTGCCGTCACCGGGGCCGTGGTGTTCGCCGCACTCGTGCCGATCGAGCACGATGCGCCCACCCTGGCTGCTGGCCTCGAAGGCCGCGCCGCCCCCCTGGTGCTGCTCGCCGCGGTGTCCGGCGTCGCCACCCTCGTCCTGCTCTGGCGTCAGCGCTACGGCGTCGCCCGGCTCACGGCGGTCGTCGCCGTGGCGTCGGTCGTGTCGGGCTGGGGAGTCGGCCAGTACCCCTGGCTGCTCGTCGACGAGATCACCATCGTCGACGCTGCCGGAGCGCAGGCGACCCTCCAGGCACTGCTGGTCGCGGTCGCGGTGGCCGTGGTGGTCGTCCTACCGCCGTTGGCCTACCTGTTCAGGCTCACCCAGTCGGAGGAGTGGACGCAGCACTGATCAGGTGTCGACGACGTGCAGCGCGAGTCGAGGGCAGGCCCGCGCCGCGGCGCGCGCTTCCGCGAGCCGGTCGTCCTCGACCTGGCCCACCATGATCGGATACCCCCACTCGTCGAGCCGGATGAGGTCCGGCAGCAACTCGTGGCAGAGACCGTGGGCACGGCACGACGGCCAGTCCACACGCAGGCGTTGACTCATGACGCGACCTCGCGGAGCGTCGTACCGCCGGTGCAGGCGCGCTCGGCATGCGCGTCGACCTCGCTGCCCAGCGCCGTCAGGAGTGAGGCGACGAGCCGAGCAGTGCCGTCGGGGTGGGCGCACGCGCCGCGTCCGGTGACCAGCCCGGCCAGGCGCTCGGCCTCGCCGCGCGATCCCGGTGTGCCGTCGAGCATGCCAGCGACCGCTGCGGACAACGCAGGCAGGCCATTGAGGCACGGACCGCAACGTCGTGCGCTCTGGGCGGCGAGATGGGCGACGACCTGCGCGGTCACCTCGAGCGGACATCCGCTCGGCCCGAGGCAGATCACGGCGCCGGCTCCGAGAGTCGCTCCTCGTTTCCTCAGGTGGGAGGCGGACACGCGCGCCGAGGCGATCGTGTCCCACGTGGTCCAGGTGCCGTGGAAGCCGCCGATGAGCACGGGACCGCCGCGGGCACTTGCCGGCAGTACGTCGACCAGTCGTGCCCCGTGCTCGACCTCGATCACCGACACGGGGCGCCCGGGTGCATGGATGGTGAGCAGCGTCGTGCCGGGCTCCTCGGTCGTACCCTCGGCGAGTACGGCGCGCAGCCCGACGAGACCGAGGCGCCCCACGTGGGCCCAGGTCTCGGCGTTGGACAACAGGGTGGGGCGACCGCGGTGACCGTCCATCGCCTCGGGTTTCCAGGCCGTCACGGGCAGTCCCGGCCGGCCGGCCATCAGTTCGAGGACCGCACGTGCCTGGCCGGCGACGAAGCGCGGCTCGGCGACGTGGACATGCCACTTCAGGCGCCGATCCTCGCGCTCCCTGACGGCCTCGGTCAGGAACGCGCGAGCTCGGGGCCGGTCCCCGGGAACCACGACGTGGATGTCACGAGCACCGAGGGCGCCTGCAGCAAGGGCGGCACCGTCGAGGATCAGGTGCGGCGCGACCTCGGCCAGAGCGGCGTCCTTGGCGCTGGCCGGTTCGCCCTCGCTGGCGTTGACCACCACGACCGGCCGACGGACGGCGCCGGTGTGCTCGGCGGCAGCGCGCAGCTTACGCCCGAACGGGAAACCTGCGCCCCCACGCCCTCGCACCAGCGCCGCGTCCACGAGCGCGAGGAGATCGACGAGGTCCATCGGGGGAAGGGGGCCGTAGTGCAGCCGGTGGCCTGACAGGTCCAGTGGAGCGGCCGCGTGACGGAGGAGACCGGGGCCAGGGCTGATCGCGAGGTCCTCGGTGATCTCCAGCAGGGAGCGCTTCATCGTCGCTCTCCCACGGAATCGAGCGACCGGCCCGGAGCGGCCGGTGCCTTCGGGGGAATCGGGTGCGGGCGTGCGATGACCCGGTAGCCGAAGGCGAGCACCACGACCGCGATGCTCAGCGCCGTCGGAACGACCGACCAGGACACCCAACGGTCGGGTGAGCTGAGGTCCGTACCGATCATCACCCCGTGCACGACTCCCGCCAGCCAGGCCAGCCAGGACGAGAGGTGAACCAGCTTCCACGGTCGCTGCCCGATCCTGCCCCGCAGAGCGCTCGTGACGGCGACGGCGATCATCAGGTCCATGGACAGCGTTCCGAGGGCGAGCCAGACCGGCTCATAGGTCCCTCCCCACGGCACGAGCGCGTGCCACCAGCGGATGTCGACGTACTCGTCGGCGACGGCGGTGACCGCGTGTGCGAGCAGCAACGCCATCGCGCCCAGAGCGAGGTTGCGGTGCAGCGCCTGCGTCACGAATCGTGGCAGCCGCGCACCGCCGTCGCCCGCTGCCCGGCCGCGCAGGGTCAGCACGCCCAGCGCGACCGACAGGCTCAGGACCAGCAACAGGCTGATGCCGGTGCTGCGGTTGAGGATCCACAGCAAGGGGCTCTCGTTCATCGTTGGCTCTCCTCCAGGGCTGGTTCCGGCCACGCCCCGATCAGTCGGATCCGTCCGTTGGTGTCGACCAGGCGCGCGGCCGGCACGGTGCGCGACAGGTGCTCTGCTGCGTCCTCACCGAGCACGATCGCGCCCGTGGACGCGGTGTTCGCCTCGACACAGGTGGGCGCCGCGACGCTGACGGTGCGCCAGACCTCGCGCGCCGGCGCACCCGTTCGCGGGTCGATGATGTGGTGGCGCTCCACTCCTGCGCGTCGCCACCGACGGACCTGGGTGCTCGAGGTCGCCAAGGCGCCGGTCAGCTCGATCATGACCTGCGGTTCATCGCCCGGTCGCTCGCTGACGGCGACGTCCCACGAGCCGGTCCCCGCAGTGCGCAGGTCGCCGCCGATCGACACCACCGCGTCGTCGCTGAGGTGTTCTTGGAGGGCGGTGACGGCCAGGTCCGTGCACCACGCCTTCGCGGTCGCACCCAGGTCCAGCGACGTTCCGTCCGGGATCCGTACGGCGTCCTCGTCGAGCTCGATGTCTCGCCACGAGTCGAGGGGTGGAGCGGGGGTCTGGTCGACGATGGGCACGCTCACCTCGCGCAGCAAGCCGAATGTCCGGTCGTAGCCGAGCTCCACGATGGGTCGACCCAGCAGCGGATGGACCAGACCGTCGCTGTCGTCGGCGGCCTTCAGTGCCACGCGCAGAGCTGCCACCAGCAACGGGTCCACGCGGACCCGCCGCCCCGGGCTCCGGTTGACGAGTGCCAGGTCGGAGTCGTCGCGGAACCGGCTCGCGACCGCGTCCACGTCGCTGAGGACCTCTGTGACCAGACGCTGTGCCGGATCGAGGTCGATGGCCTGACGGGTCTCGAGGTGAATCGTGCATCCGAGGGCTTCCCAGCGAGCGACGTGGCGCGGGGGAGCGGTGATCGTGCTCATGAGCCGTTGGACGCCGGCGGCGGCCGGCGGCGGCGGGGGCGGCGGCGGAGGCGGAGGAGCTGGTGTGGGGCCAGCCCCTCCACCGTTGTTCGCGCCGCCCCGACTCCCGGCCGTGTTGCCGCCAGCGCTCGCGGCTCCGCCGGAGCCGCGTGAACCGCTGCTGTTGCCGATCGACACACCGGAAGGCGAGCCCCCGCTGACGTAGCGGGTCGTCACGCGGGTGCGCTTCGGGCGTTGTTTGACGACCACGGGCGGGTTCTCGGCCTGGAGACGGGCGACCTCGGCGTCGTACGCCGCCTGCTCGGCCTGCCAGGCGGCGTAGGCCTCGGCCTGCTTCGCCTGTTCAGCGGCCTCCTGCTGATGCAGGTCGTGCGCTGCCTGGCCCGAGATCGCGCCGGTGCCCACCAGGACACCGGCGGTCAGTGCGCCGGTCACGCCGGTCGCCGCCCGGCGATAGCGGTCACGGCTCTTCGCGTCGTAAGTCATGCACACATCGTCGGCAGCGGCGCAGCAAATCTGCCTCAGAGGAGGGTCAAGTCAGCATCAAGGTATTTCTTGACGATCTTTTGACACTCCGTCCACGCGCATCTGACGTCGCGCGGCCGATGGTGCTCGTATGAACAAGTCTCTTTCCCAGCGGGGCGCCGCTCTCGGTGGCGTCGTGGCAACCCTGACCGCTTCGATCGCCCTCGGTGCTGCCGGCTCCGTGGCTGTCTACCGCATGGTGGCCGGTCCCTCGGTCACGACACCTGCCCTCGCACTGCCGAGTGCCGAGGAGACCCAGGAAGCGGCCCCGGCGCAGGCCGTGGAGGTCAAGCCCAAGGTGAAGTGGGCTCCCTGCAAACCCCCGGCGGTGCTGGAGAAGGGCGTCTGCGTGACCGACGTCGTGAAGACCGTTGTCGTGCCTCCCGTGGCGAGCGCGCCGGCCGCTGGTGCGCCAGCGGCACGCTCGAGCGGTCGCGCCCGGGCTGCATCCGGAAACGACGACCGCCGCGACCGGGGCGACGACCGGGGCCGGGGCGACGACCGTGACGACGACCGTGACGACGAGGACCACGAGGACGAGGACCACGAGGAGGACGACTGAGCCGGTGAGCCCGAGCTCAGGCGCCGTCGGTCAGCCGGGGCAAGGTGATCTCCACGGTCGTCCCGCCACCGGGCCGATCTGCCCGGGTGAGTGCACCGCCGACTCCGCGGGCGGTCCGCTCGGCGATCTCGAGTCCCAGACCCGTCGAGCCACGTCGTCGCGGCGAGCTGGTCGATGCATCGAAACCCGGGCCGCGGTCACTGACCCGGAGCACGACGAAGTTCCCCTCGGCGCCGGCAGTCTGCGTGAGGTGGACACTGAACGGCGTGCCGTCGGGCGTGTGGGCGAACACGTTGTCCACCAGGATGTCGACGAGGTCGCGAAGGTCCTTCGCCGAGGTCGCCGTGATCAGCGGCCCCGATGCGAGGCCCACCGACAGTGGGCGGGACTGGTCCTCGGCGAGCACCTCCCAGAACTCGATCCGCTCGGCCACCACGTCGACCGCGTCACAACGCGAGCCCAGGTCGTCGCGAACCGGCCGGCGAGCCTCCTCGACGATCGTGTCGATCGTGCGCTGCAGGACGCCGATGTGTTCCTGGAGCCGCTCTGCCAGCGCCGCGTCGTCCACGGCTTCGGCATCGAGGCGGAGCGCGGTGACCGGTGTCCGCAGCCGGTGCGACAGGTCGCCCACTGCCGCGCGCTCGGACGCGAGGAGCTCTGTGGTGCGTTCGGCGAGGCCGTTGAGTGCCCGCGCCAGCTCCTGGGTCTCCTCAGTGCCGCGGACCGTGGCGCGAGCGTCGAGCTCGCCTTCGCGCAGCCGGTGGGCGGTGCCGGCGACTTCGTGCAGCGGTTCGCTGATGCGTCGCCCGAGGCTCCGGGCCACGGCAACGGCCGCGATCATCAAGATCGCGCCCAGCCCGATGATCCCGGCCCAGGCCCTGCTGACCCCCTGACGCAGCTCGTCCTCGTCGACGACAGTGCGCACGACGGAGGTGCCGCTGTCGACCACGACGGGGAGCAGGACCCGGCCGCGGTCGTCGGCGACGACCCGGAACGCCTCACCGGCGCGGGCCCGGGCAACGTCGGGGTCCTCGGTCATCGAGGGTCCTCCGCCGAGCTGTTGGCCGTCAGCCGTGAGCACGCTGGTGGTCGGCGACTCACTGTCGTCCAGTCCAGCCAGGAGGTCGACCAGCTGCTGCTCGTCATCGAGGCCGGCCATGATGATCGCGACGTTGCGGGCCTCCTGGTCTGCGGCCGCCATCGCCCGGTCCTCTGCGACGGTTCTGACCAGCAGGCACAGGGGTACGACGAACGACACCACGATGGTCGACGTCGTGGCCACGACCAGCCACGTGATGCGGGTGCGCACTCAGTCCGTCCCGTGCGCGTCGGCGGTCGGCTCGTCCGTCGGGTCCACGAGCCGAATCCCGACACCGCGGACGCTGTGGAGGTAGCGCGGTCGAGCCGCGGACTCGCCCAACTTGCGGCGCAGCCACGAGAGGTGCACGTCGACCGTCCGTTCGGAACCGCCGTACGCCTGTTGCCAGACCTCGGAGAGCGCCTCGCGCTTGGTGACGACCTCGCCGGGCCTCGAGGCGAGCAGGTGGAGCAGGTCGAACTCCTTGCGGGTGAGGTCGACGCGAGCTCCGTTGAGGGTGACGAGCCGGCTCCTCTCGTCGATCACCAGGGCGCCGACCCGGAGTGCGGGTGGGGGCGTCGAGCCCCGTCGTCCGCGGCGCAGCACTGCCCTGATCCGGGCCGCGACCTGGTCGGTCCCGAACGGCTTGACGACGTAGTCGTCGGCGCCGCTGTCGAGCGCCCGGACCATCGTCGGATCGTCGTCCTGGGCGGTGATGACGATGATCGGCACATCGGTCGCCGTGCGGACCATCGACAACAGGGTCAGCCCGTCGATGTCCGGCAGTCCGAGGTCGAGAAGGACCACGTCAGGGCGATCGCGAAGGATCTGCTCCAGGCCTGCCAGGCCGGTCTGGGCCGTGGCGACAGCGTGGTCGCGTTCGCGCAGACCGCGCTGCACTGCCGCGCGGATGGCATCGTCGTCCTCGATGACCAGGATGCTCGCCACGTGGGGCAGGCTAGCGTGCCGTCGTGGACCGCTCCCGGTCACGTGACGCCCTCGAGGAGGAGCAGGTGGAGGTGAACCGCACGTCGGTGCGCCGCACCGTGTTGTCCGTGGCTGCCTGGTGTGTGGTCGTGGCTGTCGGCTCCAGCCTGGTCTGGGCGATCATCTCCCGCGCCGGCCAGGACTTCGTCAACCCGGACCGCGTCGTCCCGGGGACGTCGGAGTCGGTGGCTGAGCCGCCTTCGACCACCACGAAAGGCACTTCGGCGGCCACCGAGGCGTCCAGCGACACCGCCGTGAGCACCACCTGGTCGGGCTCGGCCGGCGTCGTCACCACGCGCTGCAGCGGCACCCGGATCGCGCTGGTCCGCGCCCTCCCCTCCGCCGACGGCTACGTGGTCGAGGTCAAGGACCGGGGCCCCGACGAGGTGGACGTGGAGTTCGAGGGTCGCGGTGACGAGACGGTCCCCGAGACGAGGCTGCGCGCGCACTGCGTCAACGGCAGGCCGGAGTACGACGCCCAGGTCGAGGACTGACGCAGGTTCGGTCCGTCAGGACGTGAGCCGCGAGTCCGGTGCGTGGTTGCCGAGGCGCCAGCCGCCGAGCGGCAGGGCCAGCGCCGTCGCCGGTCCCCAGGAGCCGGGCTCATAGGTCTCGGTCGCCGGTCGCCGGTCGAGCACCGGCTGGAAGATCTCCCAGAGCCGGTCGACCTCCTCGGAGCTGATGAACAGCGTCCGGTCGCCACGCATGACGTCGAGCAGCAGCCGTTCGTAGGCCTCGAGCGGATCGGCGTCGGGCACGTCGCAGACCAGGTCGAGGCGGAAGACGCCCTCCACCAGCGCCATGTCCGGGCCGGGACGCTTCGCGCGCACGTCGATCACGATCTTCGGCTGGTCGCCGAGCTCGATGACCAGCTCGTTGGGGTCGGGAGTGCCGCCGTGGGCCGGCTTGAGCCAGCGGTGCCGAGGGTCGCGGAACCGGACCGTGATCGTGCGCCGCCCATCGGCGAGGGCCTTGCCGGTGCGCAGGTAGAACGGGACGTCGCGCCAGCGGTCGTTGTCGATCCAGAGCTCGGCGGCCACGAAGGTCTCGACCTTCGAGTCGTCGGCGACGTCGGGCTCGTCGCGGTAGCCGTCGTACTGGCCGAAGACGACGCGTTCGGGGTCGATCGGGCGCAGGGCCGAGAAGGTGGCTGCCTTGGCGGCCCGGATCGCCGAGGCACGGAAGGCATGCGGATCCTCCAGCGCGACGAAGCCGAGGAGCTGGGTGAGGTGGGTCGTCACCATGTCGCGAAGGCACCCGGTGCCCTCGTAGAAGCTCCCGCGGCCCTCGACCGTCAGCTTCTCCGGTACGTCGATCTGCACGGACTCGATCGTGTGCCGGTTCCACGCGGGCTCGAACAACCCGTTCGCGAAGCGCAGCGCGAGGATGTTCTGCACCGCCTCCTTCCCGAGGAAGTGGTCGATCCGGAACACCTGGTCATCGGCGAAGGCCGAACCCAGCACCGACTGGAGGTCGCGTGCCGTCGCGAGGTCGGTGCCGAACGGCTTCTCGGCGACGAGCCGTGACCGACTCACGAGGTCCTCGCGATCGAGCATCCCGACCATTGCCTTGACGGCGCCCGGCGGCACCGAGAGGTAGAACAGCCGGCGCACGTCGCTCAGCAGGCAACGCGCGTCGTCGAGCAGTCGGTCCTCTGCAGCCTCCACGGCGCGGGCCAGCTCGGCGCCGTCGTCAGCGGACGACACGACGAAGCGGATCCGGTCGAGCAAGGGCTCGGCGACCGCCTCGTCGACCTCGCCGACGAACTCGGCCAGCGCGGACCGGACGTGTCCGCGGAACTCGTCGTCGGTGCCGGGCGAGCGGCGGCCGCTGCCGATCACGGCGAAGTGCGCGGGGAGCCGTCCTGCGGCGGCGAGACGGTAGAGCCCGGGGAAGAGCTTGCGACTGGCGAGATCGCCGGTGGCGCCGAACAGCACCAGGACGTGCGGGGGCAGGTCAGAGGTCGCGGAGTTCACACCCCCAGCGTCTCGGACCAGTCAAGTGGTGGGCCTAGAATGTGGGAGTGGAGGTCCCCGACAAGTTCGCAGCCCTTGGTCTCACCTACGACGACGTGCTGCTGCTGCCGGGTCATTCCGATCTCGCGCCGGACGACATCGACACGACCACCCGCCTCACCCGCGACATCCTGATCAAGGCGCCGCTCATCAGCGCTGCGATGGACACGGTGACCGAGTCGCGGATGGCGATCGCGATGGCCCGCCAGGGCGGCATCGGCATCCTGCACCGCAACCTCTCCGCCGAGGAGCAGGCCTACCAGGTCGACCTCGTGAAGCGGACCCAGACCGGGATCATCTCCAACCCGGTCACCATCGGACCCGACGCGACGCTCGAGGACCTCGACCGGATCTGTGGCGAGTACCGCGTCTCCGGCCTCCCGGTCGTCGACACCGACAACCGCCTGCTCGGCATCTGCACCAACCGCGACCTGCGCTTCACGCCGGTCGCGGAGTGGGCGACCACCAAGGTCGACGAAGTGATGACCCCGATGCCGCTGATCACCGGGCCGGTCGGCATCAGCCGCGACGACGCCACGCTGCTGCTCCGCCAGCACAAGCGTGAGCGCCTGCCGCTGGTCGACGAGCAGGGCCGCCTCGGTGGGCTGATCACCGTCAAGGACTTCGTGAAGTCCGAGCAGTTCCCCCTCGCCTCCAAGGACGCCAGCGGCCGACTCCTCGTCGGTGCCGCGATCGGCTACTTCGGTGACGCGTGGGAGCGTGCCACCAGCTTGATCGACGCCGGCGTCGACGTCCTCGTCGCCGACACCGCGCACGGCCACGTGACCCTCCTGCTCGACATGGTTCGTCGCCTCAAGTCCGACCCGGCCACCAAGCACGTGCAGGTCATCGGCGGCAACGTCGCCACCCGTGAAGGCGCGCAGGCGTTCGTCGATGCCGGCGCTGACGCGGTCAAGGTGGGTTTTGGCCCCGGATCCATCTGTACGACGCGCGTCGTGACCGGCTGCGGCGTACCCCAGATCACGGCGGTCCACGAGGCCTCCCTCGCTGCCCGCCCGGCAGGCGTCCCCGTCATCGCCGACGGTGGCCTGCAGCAGTCCGGCGACATCGCGAAGGCCATCGTCGCCGGCGCGGAGTCGGTCATGATCGGCTCGATGCTCGCCGGTTGCGAGGAGTCGCCCGGCGACGTCGTCTTCCACCAGGGCAAGCAGTACAAGGCCTACCGCGGCATGGGTTCGCTCGGCGCGATGTCCTCGCGCGGCAAGAAGTCCTACTCCAAGGACCGCTACTTCCAGGCCGAGGTCACCAGCGACGACAAGATCGTTCCCGAGGGCGTCGAGGGTCAGGTCGCCTACAAGGGCCCGGTCTCCGGTGTCGCCCACCAGCTGATCGGTGGCCTCTCGCAGTCGATGTTCTACGTCGGCGCGCGCACCGTCCCGGAGCTGCAGGAGAAGGGCCGGTTCATCCGGATCACCTCCGCCTCGCTCAAGGAGAGCCACCCGCACGACGTCGAGATGACGATCGAGGCGCCCAACTACCACCGGTGACCTGTCACTAGACTGCTCCGGTGACTGACATCGAGATCGGCCGCGCGAAGCGCGCGCGCCGTGCCTACTCCTTCGACGACATCGCCATCGTGCCCTCGCGGCGCACCCGCGATCCGGAGGAAGTCAGCATCGACTGGCAGATCGACGCCTACCCCTTCACCCTGCCGATCATCGCCGCCCCGATGGACTCGGTGATGTCGCCGTCGACGGCGATCGCGTTCGGTCGCCACGGCGGCCTCGGTGTCCTCAACCTCGAGGGCCTCTGGACCCGGTACGACGACCCCGAGCCGTTGCTCGAGGAGGTCGCCGGGCTGGAGGGCGAGGAGGCGACGCGCCGCCTGCAGACCATCTACACCGAGCCGATCAAGCCCGAGCTGATCACCGCCCGGTTGCGCGAGATGCGCGACGCCGGCGTCACCGTCGCTGGCTCGCTGTCACCGCAGCGCACCAAGGAGTTCGCGAAGACGGTGACCGATGCCGGGGTCGACCTGTTCGTCATCCGCGGCACGACCGTCTCGGCCGAGCACGTCTCGAGCCAGGCCGAGCCGCTGAACCTCAAGGAGTTCATCTACGAGCTCGACGTTCCGGTCATCGTCGGTGGCTGCGCGACCCACCAGGCCGCCCTGCACCTGATGCGCACCGGTGCCGCCGGAGTGCTGGTCGGGTTCGGCGGCGGTGCGGCGCACACCACGCGCACCGTGCTCGGCGTCGCCGTGCCGATGGCCAGTGCCGTCGCTGACGTCGCCGCTGCGCGTCGCGACTACCTCGACGAGTCGGGCGGTCGCTACGTCCACGTGATCGCGGACGGCTCCATCGGCACCTCGGGTGACCTGTCCAAGGCCATCGCCTGCGGCGCCGACGCGGTCATGGTCGGCTCGCCGTTCGCGCGTGCCACCGACGCACCCGGGCGCGGCTTCCACTGGGGTGCCGAGGCCCATCACGCCGACCTCCCGCGCGGACAGCGGGTGCAGTTCGAGCAGGTCGGCACGATCGAGGAGATCCTGTTCGGTCCCTCCCGCGTCGCCGACGGCACCATGAACCTCGTCGGTGCCCTCAAGCGCTCGATGGCCACCACCGGCTACACCGAGCTCAAGGAATTCCAGCGGGTGGAGGTCGTCGCAACCTGATGCCGATTGTCGCGGTCGCGTGAGCATCGACAGTGCCCCGGAGGAGCCGGGGACCCTGGCGATGGGCACCGCTGCGGGCCGTTGGGTGCTGCTGGCCACCGTCCTCGGGTCGGGGCTGGCCATGCTCGACGCGACCGTGGTCAACGTCGCGCTCGGCCGGATCGGCGAGGACCTCGACGCTGGTTTCTCCGGGCTGCAGTGGACGATCAATGCCTACACGCTGAGCCTGGCCGCGCTGATCCTGCTCGGCGGCTCGCTCGGTGACCGGTTCGGGCGACGCCGGGTCTTCCTGGTCGGGGTCGTGTGGTTCGCGGTCGCCTCGGTGCTGTGCGGGCTGGCTCCGAACATCGAGACGCTGGTCGCGGCCCGGGGCCTGCAAGGAGTCGGCGGTGCGCTGCTCACCCCGGGAAGCCTGGCCATCATCGCGGCGTCGTTCCATCGGGACTCTCGGGCTGCCGCCGTCGGGGCATGGTCGGGACTCGGCGGCATTGCCGCCGCGATCGGGCCGCTCGTGGGCGGCTGGCTCGTCGAGTGGCACTGGCGGCTCGTCTTCCTCGTCAACGTGCCGGTCGCGGTGCTGATCGTGCTGGTCGCCGTCCGTCATGTGCCCGAGAGCCGCGATCCCGGCGCGGCCGACCGCATCGACGTGGTGGGGACCGTCCTCGCGGCCTTCGGTCTCGGCGCCATCACCTTCGGGCTGACGCGCGCCGGCGACGTCGGCTTCAACGCGGCGGTGCTGGCCGCCTGCGGTGCCGGCCTGGTCTGCCTGGTGGCCTTCGTGGCCGTCGAGGCCCGGTCGAGGCACCCGCTCGTGCCGCTCGACCTCTTCCGGAGCGCCCAGTTCAGTGCCGCCAACGTCGTCACCTTCATGGTGTACGCCGCCCTCGGGGTGCTGTTCGTCTTCCTGGTCCTGCAGCTGCAGGTCGTCGCAGGCTGGTCCCCGCTCAAGTCCGGCTCGGCGATCTTGCCGGTCACGGTCGTGATGTTGCTGTTCTCCGCACGCTCGGGAGCCCTGGCGCAGCGAATCGGGCCGCGGCTGCCGATGACGCTGGGCCCGCTCCTGGCTGCGGCGGGCGCGCTCTGGATGGGGCAGATCGATGCCGACGCGTCGTACTTCCTCGACGTGCTGCCGCCCGTGATCCTGTTCGGCTCGGGCCTCACGCTGCTCGTCGCACCGTTGACGGCGACCGTGCTCGACGCCGCCGAGAGCCGACACGCCGGTGTCGCGTCAGGCGTCAACAATGCCGTCGCGCGCACGGCCGGTCTGATCGCGGTCGCGGCGATCCCGGTGGCCGTCGGCATCGGTGGCGTGGACTACGAGAACCCGGTCGCGTTCGACGCGGGCTACGAGAAGGCGATGGCGATCAACGCGGCGTTGCTCCTGGTGGGCGCGATCTTGTCGGTGTTGTTCATCCGGCGACCTCTGGCTGCCGACCGGCTACCGATCGAGGAGTGCGCCCACTGTGCCGTGACCGGCCCCCAGCTGCACCCGGCCGACCGCGAGTGGTCAGGGCCGGACGCTGCGGGTCAGCGTCGCTGACATCCGGTCGGCCCAGGCGTCGTCGAGCTCGCCCGGTGTGAGCAGGAGACCGGCGAGGACGGCACCGATCGCCAGGCGCAGGACGTCGTCGGCACGGGCGTCGCGATGGGCGTCGCCTTCGGCCACGGCTCTCTGCAGGCGGACCTCGAGGGCGGCGAACACCCCCGAGAATCGCCGCATCATCGCGGCGTGCAGGTCCGGCCATCCGCCGACCTCGGCGAGCAGGCCGGGGAGTGCCGCTGCGCCGATCGGCGAGCACAGGGTGTCGCGGGTGCCGCGCACGACGCCGGCCAGATCCGTGGCCAGGTCGGCGCCGAGGACCAGGTCCTGCGCGAGTTCGTCAGGGAACGCGGCTTCGTGGATGAGGTGGGGGAGTGCAGGCCATCGGCGATACAGGGCCGCCTTCGTCGTACCGGCTCGTTCGGCGACGGCCGCAACGGTGACGGCGGCGTAGCCACCCTCGCTCAGCAACTCGCGAACGGCGGCCAGCAGCGCCTGTTCGATCCGTGGATCCCGCGGGCGGCCGGCGCCGCGGACCACTTCTTCGATGTCGTTCCCCATGACCTCTTCCCCTATTACGACACCGAGGGTACCGTAATCCTCCGTTGACAACTAGAACACGTTCTAACAGGCTTGATCCAGGAGGCCCCCCATGTCGCAGTCAGAGTTGCCTGCCGAGATGACGTTGCAGCGCTCGAGCCGCGACCAGTCCGCGGTCCACGACCAGCTCGAAGCCTGGTTGAGCACAGTGCTGCCCGCTGGCTCCGACCCCGCGGTGACCCTGCTCGCCGGTGTCGACAGCAACGGCATGTCCAGCGAGACCGTGCTTCTCGACGTCACCACCACCCAGGATGGGGAACGAGTAACCGCCGCCTACGTCGCCCGTGTGGTGCCGGCACCCGAGGACCTGCCGGTGTTCGAGGAGTACCGCCTCGGCGACCAGTACGAAGCGATGCGCCTCGCCGCAGAGCTCACCGATGTTCCGGTGCCAGCCGTGAGCTGGCTCGAGCCCACGGGGGAGGTGCTCGGCACCCCGTTCTTCCTGATGGAGCGGATCGAGGGCATCGTGCCGCCCGACGTGCTGCCCTACACGTTCGGTGACAACTGGTTCCACGACGCGACGCCCGAGCAGCAACGGCACCTCCAGGACTCCAGCGTCGAGGTGCTCGCGAAGCTGCACGCCATCCCGGACGCGGCCACCACCTTCGCCTTCCTCGACCCGGCCGTGACCGGGGCCGAGGGTGCGACCCCGCTGGCGCGCAACCTGGTGCGCACCCGATCCTGGTACGACTTCGCACAACGGGCCGACGCCGACAGCCAGCCCTCACCTCTCATCGAGCGCGGGCTCGCCTGGCTCGAGGCCAACCTGCCCGCCGACGAGGGCGACCCCGTGCTGGTCTGGGGCGATGCCCGCATCGGCAACATGATGTTCCAGGACTTCACCCCGGTGGCGGTGCTCGACTGGGAGATGGCGACCATCGGCCCGCGGGAGCTGGACCTGGGCTGGATGGTCTTCGCGCACCGGGTCTTCGACACGATCGCCACGAGTCTGGGAGTGCCGGGCATGCCGGACGTCCTGCGCGCCGAGGACGTCGCGGCGACGTACACCGCGGCCAGCGGCGTCGAGGTCGGCGACCTGACCTGGTACCAGTTGCACGCGGCCGTGCTCTGGGGCTGCGTGTTCCTGCGGACCAGCGCCCGCCAGATCCACTTCGGCGAGATCGAGCGTCCCGAGGATCCCGAATCGGTCTTCCACCACCGACCGCTGCTCGAGGCGATGCTCGCGGAGGTCGGCGCATGAGCCTGCCCCCGAACCTGCACGGCGAGTACGTCGGCCTCGGTCCGCTCGACGAGTACCCGATCCACCAGCTGCCCAAGCCCATTGCCTGGGCCGGGAGCAGCGACCGCAACTTCTACGACCGCTGCTACCTCAACGCGCACGACCGGACCGGCGACCTCTTCCTGATCACCGGGCTCGGCTTCTACCCCAACCTCGGTACCAAGGACGCGTTCGTGCTGCTGCGCCGGGGGGACGATCAGACGGCGGTTCACCTGAGTGACGCCGCCGATCCACGCGGCGCGGACCGGATGGACCAGCAGGTGGGCAACTACCGGATCGAGGTCATCGACCCGCTGCACAAGCTGCGAATCGTGATGGAGGAGACCGAAGGCATCGCGCTCGACATGACCTGGGAGGGCTCCTTCGACGTCGTCCAGGAACTGCCGCACGTCATGCGCCAGGGCGCGGGGACGATTCTCGAGGCGCAGCGCTTCGCGCAGGTCGGCACCTGGGACGGCGTGATCAACGTCGACGGCACCGACATCGCGGTCACGCCGGACCGCTGGGTCGGCAGCCGCGACCGCTCGTGGGGGATCCGCCCGGTGGGCGAAGCCGTGCCTGGTGGCAAGCCAGCGGACCCGGCCTTCGAAGGCATGTGGTGGCTCTACGTCCCGATGCGCTTCGAAGACTTCTGTGTCGTGATCATCATCCAGGAGACACCCGACGGGTTCCGCACGCTCAACGACTGCACGCGGGTCTGGAAGGACGGTCGCGTCGAGCAGCTCGGCTGGCCGCGCGTCGAGATCCGCTACACACCGGGCACCCGCGTCCCGACCGGCGCGACGATCCACTGCACCACGCCGGGCGGCGAGGCGCTGGTCCTCGAGGTCACCTCGAAGCTGCCGGTCCCGATCCATGTCGGCGGCGGTTACGGCGGCGACTCCGACTGGACCCACGGTGTCTGGAAGGGTGCCGGCTTCACCGAACGCCTCACCTACGACATCAACGACCCGGCTGTCGCGGGGCGGGTGATGTTCGGCGTCATCGACCATGTCGGGCATGCCGTCGCCCACGGCGCCGGAGTCGACGCACCCGGTGGCGCCGAGGGCTGGGGGCTCTTCGAGCACGGCGCCCTCGGCCGCCACGACCCCAGCGGCTTCGCCGACTGGTTCGACCTCGCCCCCTGACCACCAGAAGCAAGTTCGTCGAGTAGCCGCGAGGAACGAGCGGCGTATCGAGACGCACCAACGAAAGGGAACAATATGACTCTCGACCGCGACGCCCTCTTCATCGGTGGCACGTGGACCAGGCCCGCAACCGATGCCGTGCTGGAGGTGGTCTCGCCGCACTCGGAGGAGGTCGTCGCGCGGGTGCCCGAGGGCTCGACCGCGGACATCGACGCCGCGGTGGCCGCTGCCCGGAAGGCCTTCGACGAGGGCCCGTGGCCGCGGATGGCGCCGGCCGAGCGGATCGAGATCATCCAGAACCTGAGCAACCTGTACGCCGCGCGGCTCGACGAGATGGCGACCGTCATCAGCACCGAGATGGGCTCACCGATCTCGTTCAGCAGCCTCGCCCAGGCGCCGGCGCCGTGGATGCAGATCGAGGCGTTCATCGGCATCGCGCGGGAGTTCCCGTGGGAGTCCACGCGACCCGGCGTGCTCGGGACCGACGTGCTCGTGCGGCACGAGCCGGTCGGGGTCGTCGCGGCCATCCCGCCGTGGAACGTCCCGCAGTTCACCGTTCTGTCCAAGCTGGTCCCGGCGCTGCTCACCGGCTGCACGGTCGTCGTGAAGCCGGCGCCCGAGACCCCGCTCGACTGCTACCTCCTCGCCGAGATGTTGATCGAGGCCGGCGTGCCCGAGGGCGTCGTCAGCATCGTCGCCGGGGGCCGTGAGGTGGGGGAGCACCTGGTCAGTCACCCCGACGTCGACAAGGTCGCGTTCACCGGCTCCACTGCAGCGGGCCGGCTGATCGGCGCGATCTGCGGCCAGCAGCTGAAGCGGGTTTCGCTGGAGCTCGGCGGCAAGTCGGCCGCGATCATCCTCGACGACGCGGACGAGGCCACCGCGATCGAGGGACTGAAGTTCCTCGGCGTGATGAACTCCGGCCAGGCCTGCGTCGCCCAGACCCGCGTGCTGGTCAGTCGTGCGGGCCACGACGCGTTCGCCGATGCGCTGGCCTCGGCCATCGGCAACATGGTCGTCGGTGACCCGATGGACCCGGCGACCGAGATCGGTCCGATGGTCGCTGCACGCCAGCAGGAGCGGGTGGCGTCGTACATCCGGATCGGGCAGGACGAGGGCGCGAAGCTGCTCACCGGTGGCGACGGTCGCCCCGACGGCCTCGACAAGGGCTGGTACGTCCGCCCGACCGTCTTCGCCAACGTCGACAACCGGATGCGCATCGCCCAGGAGGAGATCTTCGGCCCGGTCCTCTCGGTCATTCCGTACGACGACGTGGCCGACGCCGTGCGGATCGCGAACGACTCGGAGTACGGCCTCGCCGGCACGGTGTGGACCACGGACCCCGAGGCCGGCCTCGAGGTCGCGCGCGGCGTACGGACCGGGACCTACGGGATCAACACCTACACGATGGACTTCGCGGCGCCGTTCGGCGGCTACAAGGCGTCCGGCACCGGCCGTGAGTTCGGTCCGGAAGGATTGGCGCAGTACACCGAGCTCAAGTCGGTGTACCTGTCGGCGCCGGCGATGTAGTCAGGCGCAGCAACAGCGCCAGGGACGGCGAACCGGGATCGTCGACGTCGACGACCGCGCGCAGGAGTGTCGTGTCGCGGTCGGCGCCGACGACCATCAAGCCCTCGACCTTGGCCACCTGTCCGTCGACCAGCGGCAGCGCCACGACCTCGCTGACCTCGCCGTCGACGAGCAGCGCCAGGGCCGAGCCGGTGACCGGGCCGTCGTCGCGGGGATTCGGGCTGGCCTCGGTGGCGGCGCTCACCAGCACCGTGCCGTCGGCCAGCGCGACGGCGTCGGTGGTGGCCAGCGCGCCGAGGTCGTACGTCAGTGGATTGACCGCAGTGAGGGCCGACGGCGAGAGTCGTCCGGCCATCACGGCCAGCGCCCCCGACAGGTCCAGGTCGACGCTGCCGGAGGGTACGCCGAGCGCGGGCAGCCCGCGCTGGAACCAGCGGAGTGCGCCCCGGACCGGGCAGGCGCCTTCCATGTTGAGCAGGTCGCTGGCGACGCCGAGTCGTTCCGCGACGGCGGCGTACAACGGAGTCATGTCGGCGGTGGCCACCTGCGGTTCGCCCTCGAGAAGGCTGACCAGCGCCCATCGCATGCGTGCCGGCGACGATCCGGAGCCCATCATCAGCACGGCCTGCTCGCCGTCGACCTCGATCGCACAGGCGGCCTCGAGGTCGGGCTTGAGGTGCTTGGTCCCCGTTGCCTGCTCGAAGGTGTCGAGCCCGGTCACCGCCGGCAGGAGTCGGACCGCCGCCACCGCACCGGGCGTGCACCAGGCTGCGTGAGTCGCGTCGTCCTGGGCGACCAGGAACCCGCCGCCGAACGGCGCGACGGCGGAAGCGGCCCGTACCGGCGAACCGTCCGGGAAGCGGAGCGCGGTGGCGTCCTCCAGTTCGACGTGCACGTGGCGAGTCTTGCGCAACCCCGAAGCTCCGCGTGCCGGTGGCCTAACGCGGCCTCGTGAGGAGCTCGATGACCGCCCGGCGGTCGTGCTCGGTCTGCGGGTGCGTCATGAGGCCCTCGACCACGAAGGCGCTGATCCTCGTCATGGGGACCAGGTCGGCCTCCGGGACGCCGGCCCCACGGTATCCTTCGACCATCATCGCGTCCATCAGGGTGTGGAAGCTGTCGTGCCACGCGCCGACTGCCTCGGCGGTTGCCGCTCGCGCGTGGACGACGGTGACGAGCCGCTCGAACCTCTCCAACCGGTCGACGGCCCACAGGACCTGCTCGGCCCAGGGCCGCTCGGGCTCGAGCGCGGCCTCCGCGAGTGCTGTGTCGAGGACGTCGTCCAGGACGGCCACCAGGAGCGCGTCCTTGTCGGCGAAGTACCAGTAGATCGTCGTGGTCGTGACGCCGGCAGCCGAGGCGACCTTGGACAGGGAGGTCTGGTCGAAGCCGCTCTCGGTGAAGAGCGTCGTCGCAGCTGCGACGATCTCCGCGCGCTTCTCCTCGCGGTCCTGCGGTCGACGGTTCCGAGGCATGCGTCACCTTATCTTGACTGGCATTCAAGAAGATTCTAGCGTTCTTGTACGCCATTCAAGAGTCATCAGGAGACCGCCGTGGACCCGTACGCCGACGACACCTTCACCTCGTCCGAGGAGACGTTCCTCTCCCAGGGCACCGAGTGCGCGGTCCGCGTGTACCGGCCTGCCGGTCAGGGCGCGCCCGTCCCGGTGGTCGTGATGGCGCACGGCTTCGGCGGCGTCCGGGCGCTCCGCCTCTACGCCTACGCCGAACAGTTCGCAGCCGCCGGCTATGCGGTCGCCGTCTTCGACTACCGGGGCTTCGGCGACAGCGCCGGCACGCCCCGCCAGCTTCTCGACGTACCCATGCAGCACCAGGACTGGCGGGCCGCTCTCACCTACGCCCGCACCTTGCCGGGGATCGATCCCGAGCGCGTCGTGGCCTGGGGAACCTCCTTCGCCGGCGGTCACGTCATCAGCCTCGCCGGGCAAGGAGAGCCGCTGGCCGCGATCATCGCCCAGGTCCCGCACGTCAGTGGCCCCGCAGCGGTCCGGGCCACCGGCCTCCTTCCCAGCCTGCGCGTCGGCGTCGTCGGCATCCGCGACCAGGTCAGCGCCTGGGCCGGGCGGGGGCCGGTGTACGTCGAGTCGGCAGGGCACCCCGGTGCGACCGCCGTGATGACCTCCCCCGACGCGATGGCCGGGATGGACCGGCTCATCGCCGAGTCGGGCCTCGAGGTGGGGGACTACCCCGCTGACGTGGCGGCAAGGATCGTGCTCAAGATCGGCCTGTACTCACCGAAACGCTGGGCCCGCGGAGTCACCTGCCCGGCTCTCGTCCAGATCGCAGAGGAGGACACGGTCACCCCCCGCCGCGTGGCGGAGGCGACCGCTGCCCGCATGGCCGCACCGACCGTGCGCGTGTACGCCGGCGGTCATTTCGACCCGTACGTCGAGCCGCTGTTCACGACCGTGATCGCCGACCAGCTCGCCTTCCTGGGCGAGCACGTCCCGGTGGAGGCGACTGCGTCCTGACGACCCGGTCGCGGAGCAGTCGGCTGCAAGGCCACTGCAAGGATGTCGCGGCAGGCTCGGGGCTGTCAGAATGAGCCGAGCCGAGGAGCCGAACATGTCCCAGCCATCAGCGGTCGACCGCTTCCTGGATGCGGTCCGGCTCGGCCGGATCGATGACTGCGATGCCTGGGCAGAGGACGCCACGCTCGACGCCACCGTGCCGAACTGGCGCTTCCACCGCACCGGCGCGGACAGGATCCGGGAGACCTATCGCGGATGGTTCGCGGACCCGGGGGCCTTCGAGCAGCTGCGTCGGGAGCCGACGGCGACGGGCGAGGCCGTGGCCTACACGCTGTCCTGGAACGAGGGCGGGATCCCGCACGCCGCGCACCATGCGCACTTCCTCGACGTGGTGGACGACCGGATCGTCGCCGACGTCGTGCTGTGCGGCGGCCGTTGGCCCGCGTCCCTGCTCGCCGAGATGGAGGCCGCAGATGAGTGACGCGTACCCGGTGCTCGATTCCGTCGACGCCCTCCTCGAGGGTGCCACCGAGAGGACGGCGCTCGAGGCTCCGGGCAAGTCCGGTGCCGTGCTGGAACGGGTGCTGATCGACGGCACGTCGTACGTCGTGAAGTACCTCGACCATGACGGCGACTGGTCACTGCGGGCGGCGGGTGTGCCCGGGAGCTCGACCGTTGCGCTGTGGCGGCGCGGCATCCTGGCCGACCTGCCCGACGAGATCGTCCAGCCGATCGTCGCCGTCGCCCACGACCGTGCGCGGCCCGCGCTGGCGGCCGTGTTGATGCACGACGTCGGCGACACCCTCGTGCCGGCGGTCGACGAACCGATCACGGTCGAGCAGAACGACCGCTTCCTCGACCACATGGCGGCGATCCACGTCGCGTTCTGGGAGAGCGACCGCGACATCGACGTGGTGTCGCCGACCGACCGCTACCTGGAGCTGTCGCCGCGGATGGCGGCCGCCGAGGCAGCACTCGGCTCCGACCACCTCGTCCCGCGGCTGGTGGCGCAGGGCTGGCCGTTGCTCGAGACCGTGGCACCGAAGGCAGCGGCCATCGTCGTCCCGTTGGTGCACGATCCGGCGGCTCTGATCGACGCCCTCGCCGCGACGCCCGCCACGCTCGTGCACGGCAACTGGAAGCTCGACAACCTCGGCACCGACAACGAAGGACGGACCGTTCTCCTCGACTGGGAGACGCCCGGTCGCGGCGCTGCCGCAGCCGACCTCGCGTGGTATCTCGCCATCAACTGCCGTCGCCTGCCGGTGTCGAAGGAACAGGCCATCGCCACCTACCGCGCCGCACTCGAACGCCGGGGCATCGACACGGCTCCGTGGTGGGACAAGCAGCTCGCGCTGTGCCTGCTCGGTGCGCTGGTGCAGTTCGGCTGGGAGAAGGCCTTCAGTGGGTACGACGACGAGCTGGTCTGGTGGGAGGAGCGGGCCGTCGAGGGGGCGGCCCTGCTCGCGTGAGCGACGCGATCGGCTCGGCCTACGATCACTCCGCTGTCGCCTGGCGGAGGGGACCGGCGGCGCTCTATGCCCGGCTCGCTGGTGCGCTGCTCGACGCGGCACCGATCGCGCTGACGGGTGCGTCGGTGCTCGACGCCGGCGCCGGAACCGGTGTCGCCGGGGCGCAGGCCACCGCGCGGGGCGCGACCCGGGTGGTCGCGGTCGACCTGGCACCCCGCATGCTGCCGAAGCCGCCCGCACTCGCGGTCGGCGGCGACCTGCTCCAGCTGCCGTTCCGTGACGACTCCTTCGACCTTGCCGTTGCTGCGTTCAGCATCGGTCACGCACCGGACCCGGTCCGCGCTCTCGTCGAACTCCGACGGGTGGCGCCGGCCCTGGTGGCATCGGCCTTCGCGATGGGGTGGACCCACGTCGCGAAGGAGGTGGTCGAGGCAGCCCTGGTCGGCCTGGGTTACCGCCAGCCCGACTGGTACCGCGCGTTCAAGGACGGCGCCGAGGACAGGGTCGGGAGTGCCGACCGACTCGCCGGGCTCGCGACTGCGGGTGGGTACGCGTCGTTCGACGTACGCCAGGTCGAGGTCGACGGGGGACTGACGACTCCGGCCGACCTGGTGGCGTGGCGGCTGGGCATGGCGCACACGGCTCCGTTCGTGGCGGGCATGTCGCCCGCGGCGCTGGCCGACCTGAGGGGCGCGGCCGAGGCGGCGCTGGTCGGCGCCCCCGCGGTCGTCGTGCCGATGCTGGTGCTCACTGCGAGGTGATCCGGGCCAGGTCGCGCCAGCCCTCCAGCCGCCGCGTCGCGTCCTTCCGGAGCGAGTCGCCGTGCACGCCGCCCTGAAGGGCCAGTCCGGCTGCCAGTTCCTCGGCGCGGGAGAGCCAGCGCTCCTCACCCAGTTCCGCACCCGTCTGGCCGGCCCACCACCAGGCCTCGACGCCGACGGCCCGCTCGACCTCGGCCAGGTCGGCCCACGCGCGACCCGGGTTGCCCGGTTCGCCGAGCGCCGCCCGCGCCCGGTGGACGACCAGTCGGGCGCACGACGTGTAGCGCGGCACGCCCGCGAGCTCGGCCGATGCGGCGAGCCCCTCGGCCACCTCCAGTGATCCCTCGGCGTCCCCGGCCAGCAATCGCGCCTGGGCATCGAGCAGCTGCAGCTTCATCTGCAGCCGCCAGCCGAACACCAGGTCACCCACCAACGCAGTCCTGGCGCGGTCGAGCAGGGCGGTCGCCGCGTCAGGGTCGCCGGCCCGGATCCGCTCGTCGGCGAGGTCCTCCAGCGCGGCCACGTGGACCTCGGGGATGACGACGCCTCCGACGGCGGTCGCTGCCTCCTCGTGCGCATCAACGCCGGCGCTGGTCGCGCCGAGGTTCCGGAGCACCCAGCCGCCGAAGTTGACGCCGCGACCGGCGAAGCGAGGCACGTCGCGCCGCGTCACCTCCTGCGTGTAGTCGGCGAAGCAGGCCAGGGCGTCCGCGCCGCGGCCGGCAACGGCCAGGGCGTGGCCGGTGAAGAGGAGGGCGTGCAGGGAGGCCGGTGTGTGCGTGACGCTGACTCCGGGGCGGGTGACCGGACGGAGCAGGGTGAGTGCGTCGTCGACGTTGCTGCGGTGGGCATGCAGCACCCCGAGCCATGCGGCAGCCTCCATCCGGTCCTCTCCAGTGGCGTCGCGCAGCGCGGCCTCGAGGTCCCGGTACGCCGGCTCCAGGTCCCCGCGGGCGTGCAGGATCCTGCCGGATGCGACCAGGCAGCGGGTCCGCGAGCGATCGTCCTCCGCGCCGAGCGCTCCGTCGGCGGCGTAGGACGTGGCGTCATCGAAACGGCGATCGAAGTACGCCGCCCAGGCCGCCACCTCCCAGCGCTCCGGTCCGGCTCCGGTCGCCGCCACTGCGTCGGCCTCCGCCTCCGGGTAGCGCCCCCTGCGGATTCGCACCCGCGCGCGCTCGAGCTGGGTCCGGTGATCCGGGAGGAGCGCCAGCGACCGGTCCAGCAGGTCCTCAGCGGTCGGGTGGTCGAACCGCTCTGCGGCACGCGCCGCGGCCGCCCGCAACGACTGGGACGCGAGCTCACGGTCACCGCCGAGCCGCGCGTGCTCGGCCACCATGGACGGATCGGCGTCGGGCCGTCGGGCGAGCGCGCGTCCGGCCTCGCGGTGCAGCAGCGCGGACCGGCCCGGCGTCGTACCGGACACGAGGGCAGTGCGCACCAGGTCGTGCCGGAACTGCAGCCGTCCGGCGTCGTCGACGAGGAGGCCGTGGCGCGCTGCGCGCTCCGCGTCGGTGAGGACGTCGAGGGTGCCGCGCCCGAGGACGCCCGCGAGCAGGTCGATGTCGAGGTCGCCGCCGAGGATCGCGGCCGTCCGGACCAGGTCGCCGGCCGAGCCGAGCTGGTCGCAGCGCGTCGTCACCGCGGCGACCAGGGATTCGGGGAGCTCGTCGGCGGCCACGGACGCCAGCTCGGCAAGGAACAGCGGATGCCCGCCGGAGCGCGTGTAGAGGTCGTCGGCCCGCTCGGACCCGACGATGGCCGCGACGTGCTCGCGGTCGAGGGGGCCGATGCTGACGTAGTCGGTCGCCGGCAGCGGGTCGCCCTCGTCGGGGCGCGCGCCGAGCACGACGAGCACCGGCACGGGTCGGCGCTGGAGGTGCAGGAGCCAGTCGGCCAGGGTCGGGCCGGCGAGGTGGGCGTCGTCGATGACCAGCACCGCGCACCGATCGCCGGCGATCCGGGCCAGCACGCGCGTCACTGCGGCGTACAGCACCGAGGGGCCGAGGGCGGGGTCGAGTGCTCGCGGGCCAGGAAGCGGGGAGCCGAGCAGGGAAGCGAGCAGCACCTCGTCGTCACCGAGCAGATCGGCCGGGTCGGCCGACTCCTCGACGTACCGGGCGATCGCCGAGAGCACGACGTCCAGCGGTGCCGCTCGATCGAGTGCGCCGCACGTGCCGGTCAGGACCCGGTCGCCCAACTGGTGGCGGGCCGCGGCCCAGTTCGTGAGCAGGGTGGTCTTGCCGATCCCGGCCTCGCCGACCACCAGCGCTGTGCGGGGGAGGCGCTCGGCCAGTGCGCGTCCGATCAGTGAGTCGAGGTGGGCCACCTGGCTGTCCCGGCCGACGAGCGAAGCCGGCAGAGCCGAGGTCGTGGCGGCCGGCACCTCGCCGCGGAGGATGGACAGGTGCAGGGCATCTGTCTCCTCGGCCGGGTCGGTGCCGAGTTGCTCGGCGAGGATCGCCCGCATCTCGGCGTACGCCGCAAGGGCCAGCGCCGGGCGACTGCCGGCCGCCTGCGCCCGCATCACCGTCCGCCAGGCCTGTTCGTCGAGGGGATCGCTCCCGGTGTCGGCCGCGGCGATCTCCAGGGCGTCGCGCCACTGACCGGCGTCCAGCAGCGCGGTCGCGGCGACCCGTCGCGCCCGCTGGACCAACCGGGACGCCGCGTCCTGGACACTCCTGGCCCACGCCGCGTCGGTGCGGACCTCGGGCACCGGGCCGCGCAGCAGGGTCAGGGCGACCCGGGCGGCCGCGGCCGCGCCACCGATCTCCCCGGCCTGCTGCCGGCGCTCGATCTCGCCCACCACGGCCTCGAGCTCGGTGAGGTCGAAGGTGTCCGCGACCAGCCGGTAGCCGCTGTCGGTGCGTTCGACCCGCTCGCGCCCCAGCTCGCGCCGGAGTCGACTTGCGAGGACCGCGACCTGGTCGCCGGGGCGAGCCGGTGACTGGTCGCCCCAGATCGCCTCGACGAGGGCGTCGACGCTCGCCGGCCGCCCGCAGGACAACGCAAGGAGCTGGAGCAGGCCGCGGGCCTTCCTGTCCAGACGTGTCAGATCGGTTCCGTCGACCGTGAGTTCCCCGAGCACACGCACGGAGAGCGCGCTCACGCGCGTCATGCTACGCCCGGCGGGTCACGGCCTGGCGTAGTTCGATGCGCCCCACCAGTCCACGACGACCACCGGTTCGTCGCCGACGACCCACGCGTCGTGGCCCTCGGGCAGGGAGGTGACGTCGCCGGCCGAGGCAGTGAACTCCGTGCCGTCGGCCATCAGGATCGCGAGCGTGCCGCTCACGTGGTACTGGAAATGCGGTGCCTCGCACAGGTGTGTGCCGGCGATCGGCTGCACGTGCTCGGACCAGCGCCATCCGGGCTGCAGGGTCAGCCTGCCGATCTCGGCGCCGCCGACCACGACCAGGTCCACGTTGCCGCGCTCGAAGGAACGGGTCTCGTCGGGCTTCTCGAAGCTCTTCTTCTCGGTCGTCTGGGTGCTCATCTCAGGTCTCCTCGTCGGGGAAGGCGACGGTGGTCGTCGCGCTGGACCGAGCCTGCGCCGCGCGGCTTGCAGCGGCCTTGCAGCGCCTCGGAGACCCCGAAATCGGTGCTTGACACGAAGAATGGATGTGTAAAGCGGCACATCCGCTACTGATCGGTAGCGTTGGTGACCGCGCTCACCTAGTCTCGTCACATGAGCGAAGCCATTTCTGGTTCAGGTGCGTCCGGCGGCCCCCTCGATCCTGCGCTGGGCGGGCCCCACGACCCCGAGCACGACCCGCGGGCGGCGTACGCCCTCGAACCGGAGTACGTCGCCCGGTTGACCGACCGGATCCTGTCGACGACGGGCGTCACCAAGCAGGTGACCTCGCCGATCAACGGCGCGCCGCTGGCGAACATCCCGCAGTCGAGCACCGAGGACGTCGCCGAGGCGTTCCGTCGTGCGCGGATCGCCCAGGCCGCCTGGGCGCGGGTCTCGATCGACGAGCGTGCCCGGATCCTGCACCGCCTGCACGACATCACGTTCGATCGTCAGACCGAGATCATGGACCTGATCCAGCTCGAGTCCGGCAAGGCCCGCAAGCACGCCTCCGACGAGCCGCTCCACATCGCGCTCACCGCGCGCTACTACGCCCGCACCGCGCACAAGCACCTCGACACCGAGCGCCGCCCCGGCGTGATGCCTGCGCTGACCCGGCTCGAGGTCAACCGGGTGCCGAAGGGCGTCGTCGGCATCATCTCGCCGTGGAACTACCCCTTCACGATGGCGCTGTGCGACGGGCTCCCCGCCCTGCTCGCGGGCAACGCCGTCGTCACCAAGCCTGACGCGCAGACCATGCTCACCGCACTGCTCGGCGCCGAGCTGCTCGAGGAGGCAGGCTTCCCGCGGGACCTGTGGCAGGTCGTGGCCGGCCCCGGCCGCGAGCTCGGTACGCCGATCATCGACCGCGCCGACTACATCTGCTTCACCGGCTCGACCGCGACCGGCAAGGTCATCGCGCGCCAGGCTGCGGAGCGCCTGATCGGCTGCTCGCTCGAGCTCGGTGGCAAGAACCCCTTCCTGGTGCTGCGCGACGCCGACATCGAGCGGGCGGCCGAAGGTGCCGTGCGCGCGTCCTTCTCGAACGCCGGCCAGCTCTGTGTGTCGACGGAGCGGATGTTCGTCGCCGACCAGGTCTACGACCGCTTCGTCGAGCGCTTCGTCGCCCGCACCAAGGCGATGTCGCTCGGCGCCAGCCTCGACTGGGGTGTCGACATGGGTGCGCTCATCTCGGCCGACCAGCTCGAGACGGTCCAGGCCCACGTGGCCGACGCCGTGGCGAAGGGTGCCCGGGTGCTGGCCGGTGGCCGCGCGCGGCCCGACCTGGCGCCGTACTTCTTCGAGCCGACGATCCTCGAGGGCGTCACGCCCGACATGACCTGCTTCGGCGACGAGACGTTCGGACCGGTCATCTCGCTCTACCGCTTCCACGACGAGTCCGACGCCGTCGCGCGCGCCAACGACGGTGACTACGGCCTCAACGCCGCGGTCTACAGCAGGGACGGCGACCGCGCCCGCGTCATCGCGCGTCAGATCAAGTGCGGCACGGTCAACATCAACGAGGCGTTCGGTGCCACGTTCGCGAGCATCGACGCGCCGATGGGAGGCATGCGCCAGTCCGGCATGGGCCGCAGTCAGGGCGCCGAGGGCATCCATCGCTACACGGAGACCCAGTCGGTCGCGCAGCAGAAGCTGATGCGGTTCAGCCCGATGTTCGGCATGTCCGACGAGACCTACAACAAGGTCACCACGGCCACCTTCAAGCTGATGAACAAGCTCGGACGGGCGTGACCCATGGGGACCAACTTCGACTATGACGTCCTCATCATCGGATCCGGTTTCGGCGGCTCCGTCAGCGCGCTGCGCCTGACCGAGAAGGGCTACCGCGTCGGCGTCCTGGAGGCCGGCGCCCGGTTCAACGACGACGACTTCGCCGCGACCTCCTGGGACCTGAAGAAGTACCTCTACGCCCCGGCGGCCGGGTGCTACGGCATCCAGCGCATCGACATGGTCAAGGACTGCATGATCCTGGCCGGCGCGGGCGTCGGTGGGGGATCGCTGGTCTACGCCAACACCCTCTACGAACCGCTCGAGCCGTTCTACCGCGACGCGTCCTGGGCGCACATCACGGACTGGAAGTCCGAGCTCGCGCCCTACTACGACCAGGCCAAGCGGATGCTCGGCGTCACCACCTACGCCAAGATCACGCCCGCTGACGAGGTGATGCGCGCGGTCGCCGAGCGGATGGGTCGCGGCGACACGTTCCACCCCACACCGGTCGGTGTGTTCTTCGGCGGCCCGAGCCAGGAGCCCGGCCAACAGGTCGAGGATCCCTACTTCGGTGGCGCCGGGCCGAGTCGCAAGACCTGCACCGACTGTGGCGAATGCATGACCGGGTGTCGGCACAACGCCAAGAACACGCTGGTCAAGAACTACCTCTACCTCGCCGAGCAGAACGGGGCACAGGTCCACCCGCTGACCACGGTCACCCGGGTCCGCCCGCTCGACGGTGGCGGCTACCGGGTCGACACCCGCTGGACGAAGGCGAAGCTCTCGCGGCGTTCGGCGACGAAGACCTTCACCGCCGAGCAGGTCATCTTCTCTGCGGCCGCCCTCGGCACCCAGAAGTTGCTCCACCGTCTCAAGGCGACCGGCGACCTTGCCAACGTCTCGGACCGGCTGGGTCACCTGACCCGCACCAACTCCGAGTCGCTGCTCGGTGCCATCGCGCCCGAGGGCGACACCACGGACTACTCGCGCGGCGTGGCCATCACCTCCTCGTGGCACCCTGACGAGCACACGCACATCGAGCCCTGCCGTTATGGCAAGGGCAGCAACGCGATGTCGTTGATGCAGACCGTGCTCACCGACGGCGACGGCGACCAGGCGCGGTGGAAGGTGTGGCTCAAGGAGCTGTGGAAGGAACGCAGCCGGGTCAAGGAGCTCTACGACGTCAAGCACTGGTCCGAGCGAGTCGTGATCGCGCTGGTCATGCAGTCGGTCGACAACTCCATCACCACCTTCCCCAAGAAGGTGGCCGGCAAGTGGGTGCTGTCGTCGAAGCAGGGTCATGGCGCGCCGAACCCGACCTGGATCCCGGTCGCCAACGACGCCGTCCGCGAGATGGCGGACGTCATGGGTGGCGGCACTGCCGGCGGCACGATCGGCGAGCCGTTCAACCGGCCGCTGACTGCCCACTTCATCGGCGGCTGCACGATCGGGGACAGCCCCGAAACGGGGGTCGTCGACGGCTTCCAGCGGGTCTTCGGACACCCCGGCCTGCACATCGTCGACGGCTCGACGATCTCCGCCAACCTCGGCGTCAACCCGTCGCTGACGATCACCGCGCAGGCGGAGCGGGCGATGGCGTTCTGGCCCAACAAGGGCGAGGACGACGCCCGTCCTGCCCTCGGGGCGGCGTACCAGCAGATCCAGCCGGTGGTGCCCAAGGCGCCGGTCGTGCCCGCGGATGCTCCCGGCGCGCTGCGCCTGCCGATCGTCGGAGTCAGCTGAGGTCTCTCCAGCGCTGTTTCGGGGCGGTCCGGACTGGTCTGGACCGCCCAGAAACATCGGGGAAGTTGTGCGTGGCCGGCGTAACCCGGCCATTCCGGGGTCGTTGAACCAGCGAGCCCGGGGATTCACGCTCCCTCCCGAAGCCCGGGCTCGGTCCAGGCACTGTCCAACAGCTGCGTGGACAATCAGGGCCCGACCACCCTCCCTCCCCGGTCGGGCCCTGGTGCCTTTTTCGGCCGGATCGGGCTCTTCTCCACAAGCTTGAATGTCCCGGTTGACATCTATGTATGGGCACATCAAGATTCTCTCGAGTCGGCAGCGTCTGCTGTCACCGCATCTCGAGAGGTTCACATGTCTGTCCTGTCACGTCACCGAGCAGCAATGCTTCTTTCCATCGCGACGGCCGCTCTGGTCCTGGTCTCCTCGCCCGCCATGGCGGCCTCGGAGAACTGGTATTCCGAGGCCAAGCCCCTGATTGCCTGGGACGACGACCCGGCCACGCGCCAAGCGCTGGCCTTCGGCACGGCGTACACGAAGAACGGGTACCTGAAGAACCACACGAACTACAGGGATCCTCGGCAGGGGGGCAACAAGGTCTACACGGAGACGCGCTACAGCTATCACGAATGGTGCACGACGGAGGTCGCGTGGTGTGGCCTGGAGGGCAAGGATCAGAGCGCCCGGGACAACTCTGGCACCTGGGTCGACCAGTACGACAACGACGACTACAGCGACAAGGTCGCCGAGGAGGGCCGGGTGCACGTCAAGGTCTGCGAGGACCAGCCCAACAGCCCGGATGCCTGCAGCCGCCAGCCCTTCTACACCTTCAGTCTCTAGACGGTGGACATTTCCACTCGCGACCTGCGCTGCTCCTACAACCGCCAGAGCGCGCCCGCCGTCGACCTCGACGACTTCGCTGTCGAAGGCGGGGTCTGCGGGCTGGTCGGGGTCAACGGTGCAGGTAAGTCGACCCTGCTACGGACACTGGCGGGGTGCCGCCGTCCCGAGGCCGGCTCCGTGCGGATCGGCGACGTCGATCTCTACGGCCGCCGTCGGCGCACGGTGATCGACCGCATCGGCTACATGCCTCAGCAACTCGACCTTCCCGGGGAGATGCGGGTGTCCGATGCGATGGCGTACGCGAGCTGGGTGCGGGGAGTGCCACCCGGGGTTGCTCGGGCGCGGAATCCTCAGCTCCTGGAGCGCGTCGGGCTCTCCCGCCGGGCAGGTGACCGGGTGGGTCAGCTGTCCGGCGGGATGAACCGACGGCTCGCGCTAGCGGTCGCCCTGATCACTGATCCCGGCGTGTTGTTGCTGGACGAGCCGACCACGGGGCTCGATCCGGAGCAGCGTGCCGGGTTGCGCGCGATCCTGTCCGACCTCGACACGGCAGCGGTCACCATTTTGAGCAGCCACGTGATGGAAGACGTTGCCTTGATGGCGAGCCGCATCGCGGTCTTGGACGGTGGTCACCTCCTCTACCTCGGTCCGGTGGAGGACTTCGTCGCCGAGCACGGTGGTCCCGACCAGTCAGCGGAGTTCGCCTTCCTGGCCACGATCTCGGCGGCGCGCACATGAAGGTGTGGGTGACTTGGCTGGGTGATCGGCGGGCGGTCCTGCTCCAGTTCGGGCTGCTCCTGGCGGCGGGTGCCGCGTGGATCGGGAACCGATTCCCCGACCTGGTCGGTTCCTGGAAACAGGCGTTTGACTTCTGTGCCGGCGCAACGGCCCTCATGGGTCCGATCGCTGCCGGAGCCGCCTGTCTGGCCTATGCCCGGTTGCGACGCTCTGCGATGAGCGAGGTCTTGCTGCAGAGCAGGCGGGACTGGCTCCACTGGCTCCAGCCAGGGTTGGCGATCTGGGCGCTGGCTTCGGCGGCGCTGCTCGCCCTGACTCTCGTCACGACGACGGTGGCAACCCTCGCAGGTGTGCCGTCGTACTGGGAGTTCGCGTGGATCCTGGCCCCCTCGCTCATCATGTTGGGGGCGCACACGGCGATCGGCGCGGCGATCGGATTCACGAGCGGACGGGCATGGCTGGCTCCGTTGGCCGTGGTTGGTGGCTACCTTCTCTTCCTGCTGACGGCGGTCGGAGTGTTTCCCGAGGTCTTCAACACCGGCGGCACTTCGGGCAGCCTGAGCGGCCAGGGATTCGCTGTGTGGCCGGTTGTGTGTCCGGGCATTGCGGCGATCGGCATTGCCCTGGTCGTGGTCGCGCTCGCTCAACCCCGGATCTTCTTGTCGACCTGGCTGCGGCAGGGGCTCGTCGGGATGGGGGTGGCAGCGTTAATAGTGGGCTGGTTCCACGCGCCGACGGACAACGATGGTCGCTACACGTCAATTGCGGACCCGCCCCTGACCTGTGCTGGGACGGCGCCGCGCGTGTGCGTGTACGAAGAGACCCCGCGCCCCTTGCGTGATCTTACGAGGCGGATGGAGCAACAGGCCGAAGCGCTGATCGATCTGGATGTCCCGATGCCGGACCGGTTTGCTCAGTCATATCTGAGCGCGAGACCTTCCGAGGGCGATGTCGTGCTTCTGGACAGCGAATCGCGAAGCACGGTGAGCGACGATCGCGCGACCGATTCTCTCGTCAGGCCTTCGTCGAACTGTTCTGCCGACTACGGCTCCGGGCCGCGGTACCTGTCCGTCGAGGTGCGTGCCCTGCTCGGCCGCTGGCTGCAGATCAAGGCGGGCATCCTGGAGCCGGACCCGGACCGGTGGGACTACGCCTGGTTGACCAGCGACATCGGTGTCCAGGCCCCGTGGATCCGGACGACTTACCGCCAACTGACGGAGTGCGCCTTCGATCAACTTGCGCTGCCTGATGACCCCGGATAGCCGCGCCCCTGCGGTCGTGCGGGCGTGGGCACTGGGCGTGGCGTTCCTGGCCGCGCTCGCCCTCGGCGGCCTTGCGCTTCTCGTCGGCGACGTGGTGGTCGACCTTCCCGGCGTGCGCGACATCGTCTTCGTGCTGCACATGGTGCCGGGGCTTGCAGCGATCGCGCTTGCCTTCCCTCTGGTGGACCGCACGCCTGACTTGACCCTCCTCTCGGCGACGCATCCGGCCCGACTCTTCGCGTTGCGGTTCGCAGGGCTCGTGGTGGTCGCGACCCCGGTCGCCGTGTGCGTGGGTGTGGCTGGCTGGACGGCAGCCGGAGCCGGCGTCGTGCTCGGTTTCGTCGGTGTGGCCGGGCTCTTCAGCGCGATCCTCGGCCTCTGGTACTGGGGGCCGATGCTGGTCGGACTGTATGGCTGGATCAGGTGGCCGGACTGCGATGCGGCCGCACACGCCGGACCGTGGTGGCTGCTCCCCTGGTTGGGTCTGCTGGGGCTGTGCGGAGCCGCCTACGTCGTGATCAGCTCACGGCGCGTGCAGCGCGTGGTCCGGGCGGCCGGTACGAGTTCGGAGAGCGGGCGGGACGCCGATACGATTCGCCCATGACGGCGCCCGGGGAAACCACGCACGAGTCCGAGCACGACCTGGTCCTGGTGGTGGACTTCGGTGCGCAGTACGCCCAGCTCATCGCGCGCCGGGTGCGCGAGGCGCGGGTCTACTCCGAGGTCGTGCCGCACACGATGCCCATCGCGGACATGGTGGCGCGCGGCCCGAAGGCGATCATCCTCTCCGGTGGGCCGTCCTCGGTCTATGAGGTGGGCGCCCCGACCCTCGACCCGGCCCTGTTCGAGACGGACGTCGCCGTCTTCGGAATGTGCTACGGCTTCCAGCTGATGGCTCAGGGTCTTGGCGGCACCGTCTCGGCGACGGGTGCCCGGGAGTACGGCCGCACACGGGTCGAGATCGGGCACGCGGGCACGCTCCTCGGAGGGATCCCGTCCGAGCACAACGTCTGGATGTCCCACGGCGACTCGGTGACCGCGGCTCCCGCGGGCTTCACCATCCTTGCTTCCACGGAGTCGACCCCGGTGGCGGCGTTCGAGAACATCGAGCGCGGCTACGCCGGTGTGCAGTGGCACCCCGAGGTGTTGCACTCCGAGCACGGCCAGAAGGTCCTCGAGCACTTCCTCTGGGACATCGCCGGTTGCCGCCAGACCTGGACCATCGGCAACATCGCCGAGGAGCAGATCGAGCGGATCATCGCCCAGATCGGGCCCGAGGGGCGCGCGATCTGCGGCCTGTCCGGCGGTGTGGACTCCGCGGTGGCCGCCGCGATCGTGCAGAAGGCGATCGGAGACCGGCTGACCTGTGTGTACGTCGACCACGGGCTCATGCGCAAGGGCGAGACCGAGCAGATCGAGCGTGATTTCGTGGCCTCCACCGGCGCGAAACTGGTCGTCGTCGACGCCGAGAAGCAGTTCCTCGACGCACTCCAGGGCGTCTCCGACCCGGAGACCAAGCGCAAGATCATCGGCCGCGAGTTCATCCGAACCTTCGAGGCCGCCGAGCTCGACATCATCAAGGACGCGCCCGAGGGCAGCAAGGTCGCCTTCCTGGTCCAGGGCACGCTCTACCCCGACGTGGTCGAGTCCGGTGGCGGCGCCGGCACCCACAACATCAAGTCCCACCACAACGTCGGTGGCCTGCCTGAGGACCTCGAGTTCGAGCTCGTCGAGCCGTTGCGCGCCCTCTTCAAGGACGAGGTCCGCCTCGTCGGCGAGCAGCTCGGCCTCCCGGCGGAGATCGTGTGGCGCCACCCGTTCCCCGGTCCCGGCCTGGGCATCCGGATCATCGGTGAGGTGACCCGTGAGCGTCTCGACATCCTGCGCGAGGCCGACGCGATCGCCCGCGAAGAGCTGACCGCTTCCGGTCACGACCGTGAGATCTGGCAGTTCCCGGTCGTCCTGCTGGCTGACGTCCGCTCGGTCGGCGTCCAGGGCGACGGCCGCACCTACGGCCACCCCGTCGTGCTGCGCCCGGTGACCTCCGAGGACGCGATGACCGCCGACTGGGCCCGCCTGCCCTACGACCTGCTGGAGAAGATCTCGACGCGCATCACCAACGAGGTCCGCGAGATCAACCGGGTGACCGTCGACATCACCTCGAAGCCGCCGGGCACCATCGAGTGGGAGTAGTCCTAGTGCTCTGACCTGCGGAAACGCTCGGTGATTTGTACCTAAAGGGAGCGTAGCAGCGTCATCGCTTGGCGTACGTGTGACCGCACTTCCGGCAGGTCGTGTACCCGGACTTGAAGCGCGTGCCGCACTTAGCGCACTTGATCTCGTCTGGGCTGACCATGATTGCCAAGACGAAGAAGACTCCCCACCCCACCAAGGTCAGCGTCGTCAGAACTGACATCCCGGTGTTGCCGTCGATCTTGTCGCCAAGAAGGATGATGGGGATGACCGAGAATGCCAAGAATGAAGCAACCAAGGTCAGGAGCACAGTGCCGATCGAGATCCGGGACCAGTAGATCCTCGGCATCTTCCGAGCTGACTTGACCTTGGCGGGTGCCTCTGGCCTCGGCTTCTTGCGCTCTTCGGTGTAGTCAGAGCCGTCCCAGTACCACTCTCGGTTGGGGTCTTCGGTGTCCGGGAACCAGCCCGGAATTACGAACAAACTTCTCGGCGGTGGCTTGCCCATCTGTCCTCCTCTGGGGGACGCATGGAACTCCCTAGCCGCCAGGAAGCGGACGTCCCGAACCGCATGCTGCGCTCTAGCCCTCAGTACGGTCGCTGCCATCTGGGCAACTTGCTGGCCGAGTGGAGCTGCATGGCGAGCCATCAGTGCCGTTGCTCGTTCGCTTGATGCCGACGGCCGTTGGGGCTCTTCCTTCGATCTTCGCGGCATGAGAATAGCAGTATCAGGCATGCTGCATGCTTGATCAGATATTCAGTTCGTGGTCCTGAGCCAACAGGCTGGGTCGGACATGGAATCCGACGACGCGACCGCTGTTCTTCTGCGGATCGGACGCAATCTGAAGGCCGAACGTGGTCGAGCCGGACTGAAACAGGACGAACTCGCACATAAGGCGTCCCTTGGGGTTGCCCACCTGTCCCGGATCGAACGGGGTCAGGTGAACAGCAGCGTTACGACCTATGTCGCGCTGGCTCGAGCTCTCGGTATCAACATCAATGAGCTCTTTCGGGATGTCGAGTAGGCACCCTGCGCCGCGGGTACGGTCACAGCATGACGATTTGGGCCGACGAGGATTCGCCATGAGGTGGTTTCGTCGAGGTGCCGTGACCCTGGTCGGTGTCTTGCTGGTTGGCGCGGCACTCTTCACCGCTCTCATTTGGTTTGCAAGCCATAGTGAGAATCAGGCAGCCTTGGAGCGATCGGCTGAGGTCGCTGTTGGCGATTGCCTCGTTCTCAGTTCCGACCGCGACCTCGATGACCTGAACGACTCATTGCGGATTGAGTGGTCATGCACCGGGCCGTCGCATCATGGAGAGGTTCTCGCGCTTGACGACAACGATGCCTGCACACGCGCAATCAAGACTGTCAACAAGGACGTGGGTCGCGGCGTTATACAGGTTGGGACCGTCGAACTCCTGACCGGAGCCACTGCGTGCGTCGCCTACGTCCCGGACGGCTGGTCAATGTCGGGACAGATCCTCGGCGGGACGCTTCAGGTATGGGCGCCCGGTGAGCCGATCAGATCGAATCCCTAGCCAGCGGACGTACAGCGGAGCAGTCCCAGGCATCATGGGCAACCTGTCTGAAGATCAAGACATCGCGGCCTCCCAGGGGTACGGCACTATGCCCCACCTCTGTCATTGAGAGGATTCTTTGGTGAAGTTGAATCTAAAGTCGGTCCAAGAGCGCGTCGCACCTCTGGGTGGGCGGGCGGCCTACGACCGCGAGTTCATCTTCGAACTTCTCCTTGCCTACGGACGTTCCCAGGGGAACATCACCCGCCTGCGGAACGGCTCGCTGAACGTTGCAGAGGACCCCGATACAGAGGTCGCTCAGAAGAACGTCGTCTATTTCAAGGAAACGACTTCGGATCCCCTCGCGGTGATCGACGACCTCCGGGCCTCGCTAGCGGTTGTGCGCTACCGCCCACGCTTCGTCATCGTGAGCGACTACACCGAGCTGCTCGCCGTCGACACAAAGACCGGCGAGAACCTCATGGTGCCGATCGCAGATATCGACCAGCACTTCACCTTCTTCCTGCCATGGGCCGGCATGGAGAAGGCTCAGTACGTCGCTGAGGCGCACGCCGACGTCAAGGCCGCCGACCGGATGGGCAAGCTCTTCGACGAACTGCTCGCCGCTAACCCAGAGATCCTCGTCGACCCATTCGGGCGCCACTCCCTGAACGTGTTCTTCACCCGCCTGTTGTTCTGCTTCTTCGCCGAGGACACCGCCATTTTCAGCGAGAACCAGTTCACCAATGCAGTCGGCAGCCACACCCAGGCGGACGGATCCGACGTAGCGGACTTCTTATCTGACCTGTTCAGGGCGCTGGACACTCCGCGCACCGGCGACAAGCCGCACCACCTTCGAGAGTTCCCTTACGTCAACGGACGACTGTTCACGGTCGCGGCGGAGCACGTCGTTCCGATGTTCACCAAGCAAGCGCGGAAGCTCCTCATCGAGCTGGGCACGCTGATCTGGCGCGAGATCAACCCGGATATCTTCGGGTCGATGTTCCAGGCCATCGTTACGAACGACAAGCGCTCCGACCTCGGCCAGCACTACACGTCAGTGCCAAACATCCTGAAGACCATCGAGCCGTTGTTCCTCAACGCACTCAAGGATGAGTTCGACGCTGCGTACGACTCGCGGCGGAGGCTCGAGGCATTGTTGGACCGCATCAGCCAGATCAAGGTCTTCGATCCCGCCTGCGGATCCGGGAACTTTCTGATCATCGCCTACAAAGAGTTGCGCCGCCTCGAGCACGCGATCCTCGAGCGGCTCGCCGAGATCGACGTCAACTACCAAGTCCTGTACGCCGAGTCGAAGATCAACATCGAGCACTTCTACGGCATCGAGCTCGACGACTTCGCGGTCGAGGTCGCGATCCTGTCGCTGTGGATCGCCAAGCACCAGATGAACGCTGAGTTCAAGGAGAAGTTCAACCTCTCCATCCCACTGATCCCGCTCAAGGAGACTGGTCAGATTCGTGAGGGCAACGCTGCGCGAACGGACTGGGAGTCTGTGTGTCCCAACGACGGCGATCAGGAGATCTTTCTGATCGGCAACCCTCCCTACGTCGGGTCAAGCATGCAATCGGACGATCAGAAGGCAGACTTCGGCCACGCCTTTGGACGCAGGGAATTCTCGAAGAATCTCGACTACATCGCACTTTGGTTCGTCAAGGGCGCTGACTACATCCGAGGAACCCGCTCTGCGCTGGCATTCGTTACGACGAACTCCGTCGCCCAGGGTGATCATGTTGGCCTGATGTTCCCGACGGTCCTCGCCGACGGAATCGAAATCGGGTTCGCATACACATCGTTCAAATGGGAGAACAACGCCAAGCGGAACGCAGGAGTCACGGTGGCCGTCATTAGCCTGCGAAACGCATCTAGCGCGCCAAAGTTTATCTACACCGACGATCTCCAGATCTCAGCAGCCAACATCAATGGGTACCTCGCGGATGCCCCGAGCGTGGACATCGGGCGCCGCTCGAGGCCGCTCGGTGTCGGGCTACCGCGAATGGTCCGGGGGTCGCAGCCATCAGACGGTGGTCACCTGATTCTTGATGCTCGCGACCGGGCTGAGGTGCTCGCCAAGGATCCCGAAGCGAGCCGGTTCATTTTGAGATACATGGATGCAACTTCGTTCATCAACGACGGTGAGCGGTACTGCGTGTGGGTAGAGCCGGCTGACGCCAGCGCCGCGATGTCCATCTCGGCGCTCGAGGCACGGTTCGAGAGGGTCGCCGAGTTTCGACGCGGGCGACGGGACGCCCCGACCCAAGCTTTCGCAGAGAGGCCGTGGCAGTTCAAGCAACCTGCCTACAAACCAACGGACTCGATCATTGTGCCCAGGCATAGCTCGGAGAATCGGGATTACATTCCCGTGGGTTACCTGGACGAGTCGGTCGTGATCTCAGATGCTGCGTTCGGTGTGTACGACGCCGAGCCTTGGGTGTTCGCGATCCTGACGTCCCGCATGCACATGGTTTGGACACGAGCCGTCTGTGGTCGTCTCAAGACGGACTATCGATACTCCAACACGATCGTATACAACAATCTCCCGGTTCCCCCTCTGGCGATGAGGGCGAAGGAGGAGCTCAACCTCGCTGCGCTCCGGGTGCTGGACGTGCGTGAGTACCACTGTGACCTCACTCTCGGTGAGCTCTATGCCCCGGACCGGATGCCTGAGGACCTGCGCACCGCGCACGCTGAGGTTGATGCGCTGGTGGATTCGATCTACTCCAAGAGTGGATACGAGACCGATGAGCAGAGGTTGTCGGACCTGTTCGCAATGTTCGACGCCATGACGGCAGACGAGGCATGAGGGGGACGAAGAAGTGAACAAGCCGCTCAACGTTGTAGACGTGACGTACGCCCAGACCAAAGCGTCGGTAAACACTGACGGCTTGGGGATGCGTGAGATGCAGCAGCGGGTCTTCGCTCAGCGCGATGCCCAGCACCTCTTGGTAAAGGCGCCTCCGGCGTCGGGCAAGTCGCGTGCGCTGATGTTCGTCGCATTGGACAAGCTCTTCAACCAAGGGCGGAAGAAGGTCATTGTCGCTGTCCCAGAACGTTCGATCGGGGCGTCGTTCTCCTCGACCAGTCTGACGAAGTTCGGATTCTTCGCGGACTGGGAAGTCAAGCCCGAGCATAATCTGTGCGATCCGGGCTCTTCGCAGGGCAAGGTCGGTGCCTTCATCGACTTTCTGAACGGCCCCGACGCCGTGCTGATTTGCACGCACGCGACGCTGCGGTTTGCTTTCGAAAAGCTGGCGCCCGAGGCTTTCGACGACGCGGTGCTAGCGATCGACGAGTTTCACCACGTCTCTGCCGACATTGAAGCTAACCGCCTCGGGTCACTGCTGCGCGAGGTGATGAACGGCTCTGACGTGCACATCGTCGCGATGACAGGCTCATACTTCCGCGGCGACTCGGTTCCTGTGCTGTCTGCGGAGGAGGAGGCACGGTTCACGCCGGTCACCTTCAACTACTACGACCAACTCAATGGCTACGAGCATCTGAAGTCCCTCGGCATCGGCCACCACTTCTACCAAGGCCGCTACACCGACGCGATCGGCGAGGTGTTCGACCTGGACAAGAAGACCATCGTCCACATCCCGAACGTGAACTCGGGCGAGTCCACCAAAGACAAGATCGAAGAGGTCGGATTCATCATCGACTCTATCGGTCACGTCGAGTCCACCGACCCCGACACCGGGATCATCAGCATCCGCCGGGGCGACACCGGGGCCATCGTGCGCGTAGCTGATCTCGTCGACGACACCAATCAGAAGAAGCGTGCAGACACCCTGCACTACCTCTCCACGTATGCCTCCAAGGATCGCGACAGTGTGGACGTGATCCTCGCGCTCGGCATGGCCAAGGAAGGTTTCGACTGGCCCTTCGCCGAACACGCGCTCACCGTCGGATACCGAGCATCTCTGACCGAGGTCATCCAGATCATCGGCCGCGTCACCCGGGACAGCCCAGGCAAGGCGCATGCTCAGTTCACGAACCTGATCGCCGAGCCCGACGGCTCCCAAGGCGAGGTGAAGGTGTCGGTCAACAACATGCTCAAGGCCATCACTGCCTCGCTCCTGATGGAACAGGTGTTGGCGCAGAACTTCACGTTCAAGACCAAGCGCGCCGACGACGATGGCGCGAATGCGCCGGGAGTCATCAGGATCAAGGGCTTCAAGGAGCCTTCGACAGATCGCGTCAAGCAAATCGTCAAGACCGACCTCAATGATCTGAAGGCGACGATCCTTCAAGATGACACCTTCGCTAGGGCTGCGGCGGGCTCTGTGGATCCGGAGACGACCAACAAGGTGCTGATCCCGAAGATCATTCGTGAGCGGTACCCCGACTTGGACGAGTCGCAGGTTGAGGAGCTACGCCAACAGGTCGTGGTGGATTCGGTGATCAAGAACGGAGAGGTCCGGGAGGTCGGCGACAAGCGGTTCATCAAGATGGCCGAGAAGTTCGTCAATATCGACGACATCAACATCAACTTGATCGACTCGGTCAACCCGTTCCAGCGGGCCTTCGAGGTCATGTCCAAGTCGGTCACACCAAGCGTGTTGCGGATCATCTCGGACGCAATCACTGCGACGAGAGTTGAGTTCACGGACGATGAAGCCTTCGCCCTCTTCCCGAAGATCCAAGCCTGGGCGAAGGTCAACGGACGAAAGCCCAACGTGCGGTCGGAGGACCCGACCGAGAAGCGATACGCCGAGGCGGTCCTCTACCTACAAAAGCGCAAGCAGCAGCACCTCGCTGACCAACGTGCTACTCAGATGGCAGACGAAGAATGACCGGCGAAGCTAGCGTCGGCCCGGCCGACTACGAGTTCCCGGTCAGCATCGAGGCGCTGCTCGACTCCGACGTCGATGGTCTGCTTGACGCTCCGGAGAAGCCCCAAAAGGTCACTGCCAACGACCGCCTGGAGCGCGGATTTATAGAGATCGTGGAGTTCCGTCGAAGCCACGGCAGAATCCCGGACTCACAGACCCGCGAGATCGCTGAACGCAAGTTAGGCGCCCGCTTGGATGGCATCCTCGCCAACGACGCGAAGATTGAGGCGTTGAAACTACTCGACGAGTTCGGACTCCTCGAGACTCATGAGCCCCCCTCTTCGCTTGAAGCTCTGCTGGAAGATGACGACCTCGACCTACTCGACGACGAGTCCGGGTTGCTCGACGTTTCAGAACTGCCGGTGCGCCGCCAACAATTCGACACCGTCGAGGTCGCTCGCCGGCAGAAGGCAGACGACTTTGAACAGTTCGACCAGCTGTTCAAGCAAAAGCACATCGAGCTGCGCGAAGGCACGAGCAAGCTCCTGCCGTATCCCGGCATGACCCACATCGTTCCAGGCGCCTTCTTCGTTCTCAACGGTGTCATGCTGTTCATCGCCGAAGTGGGCGAGACCGAGTACAAGAAGACGACGGTGCGTGAGAACAAGCGAGAACGCCTTCGCTGCATCTTCGAGAACGGCACCGAGTCATCGATGTACCGGCAGTCTCTAGGGATCAGGCTCGGTGGCGACGAAGCTGGCCAGATCGTGACGCAGGTCCAGACGCCTGAGATCCTCACCGACGATGTGGTGAGCGGCTACATCTATGTGCTTCGGTCGCTGAGCAAGGATCCACAGATCACCGGAATGACGGACCTGCACAAGATCGGGTTCACGCGCGATGCAGTCGAGAAGCGAATCAAGAACGCTGCAATATCGCCGACCTATCTGATGGCGCCGGTCCAGGTGATCGCGAACTACCGCACCTACAACATGAGGACGTCGGCACTCGAAAACTTTCTCCACAAGGTTTTCGCTCAGGTAAGGCTCGATATCACTCAAATCGACCGCAAGGGACGCGACTACGACCCGTCCGAGTGGTTCGACGTCCCGTTGTCGGTGATCGACCAGGCCGTCGAGCTGATCATGTCGGACGAGATCGATAAGTACACCTACGACGTCGAGGGGAAGCGGCTCAGAGTTCGCGACTGAACGTCAAGCACTGAGGCACCTGGGCTAGGGCGGCCGCCGACATCTGACTTGGCGATCGGGCCGATGTTCGGTTCGGCTTGGTGGATTTGCCTTAGCCCTGCTTGTTGGAGGCTCGACCGTGCCCGTCGCAATGCATCAGGCTGGTCCCCAGTCCTACCTGCCGTTGATCACGGTCGTTTACGAGGCCCCAGCGACGAGTACGAAGAGGGCAGCTGTTGGCCCGTGGCATAGTTAATAGTGTCCGGGACGCCGAGTAGGGCAGGGTGCCGCGCGTTCAGGAGACCTTGGTAACGCGGCAGCCCGCGTCGAGCGGAGCCGGCGTGAAGTCGTCGAATCCGATGTCCCACGTCGCACCGTCACGTGTGCGGTGCAGGCCGCGGTGCTCACCGCTTAGCGAGCAGTTCTGGACCTCGACCTGGCTGTTGAACTTCACGTACAAGAACGCGTGGCAGAACGGGTCGTAGGAGCCCGGCGGGCTCCGGAAGCCCTTACCCTCGGCTACGAGCTCGGCGCACCTCGGGCACTGCCCGGCCGCTCGCGGGTCGCCGGCGGGAACGAACGCGTCGCCGAGCACGGCCCTGATGTGCATCCAGCCGCAGGCCGCTCGCGGGCCGCTGTTGAGCGGGCCTCCGAAGAAGTGGACCGCGCCTGGGACGACCTCGCCGCTCCACGGGTCGCCGTCCCAGGTGCCCACCGGGTCCATCGCATGGACGGGACCGGGGTTGGCCAGCAGTGCCTTGACACGGTTGCCCTGCGCGTCACGCGAACCGGTCACCGCCGCGTGGGCGACCCGCATGACGTGCGGCTTGGGCTTACGCACCGCACGGGCAGCGGTCGGCGCAGCGTCCGACTCCGCTCTGAATTCGGGATCCGGCGCAGGCCGTGCGGCGCGAATCTTGTTTCCGAACACCGCCTCGAATCGGTCTACGGTTGCCTCCGGGAGTGCCGTGCCGGGCTCGGCGTCCCTGAAACCGATGAGGTCGAGCGCGCGCACCATGAACGCGTCGCTCACGCCGTAGCGCTCGGCAACCTCGTGAACCGTCATCATTTGGCATCACCTCGAACGTGTGTTCCCACTGTAGGTGAGCACGCGGACAAATGCGGGCAGGGCGCGACGTCGAGTAGTTGCTGTCGAGTCCTGAACACTCCGTCCGCCACGTGCCGCGCACGCTTTGGGCTTGAAACTCGGGTTTCCTTTGGGCTGCAGAGCGCAGCTGTCGACGCGCGGGGCCCGACACCAGCAACACCGCACACCCGCTAGGTCCTTGACTCTGGAAGGGCGGCTCGAGCGCATCTGCGTTGAAGTGGCATTGATCAGCTGTTCCGTGCAGGGCGATGGACATGCAGGCATCTAGTCAAAGTGACTATAAGAGGTTAGAATTGCCCTTGACCTGAGAGGCGCCAGTGCCTCATCTCGGGATGGTCTCGCCGAGATTTCAACCTCGAGTTTTGAACCGCATCGGCATCCATGGAGGTCGCATGATCGAGCCCCATCGTGAACCTGAGGTCGGCCGGGAACCGGCTCGCGTGTTGTGGGCTCCGCCGTCCTACGACGCTTTTGACGATGCCGATCTGACTCGGTTTCGATTGCTGCTCGACCAACGTGGGTGGTGCGTCGGTTTGGTGTGGTTCGCCTATGGCGCAGGTGAACGGGCGTCGAAGGCAGGCGTCACTTGGAACGTCTCGAGCCAAGTGAAGAACACGATTTGGGCCTACCTGAGTCAATGTGCTCACGAGGGAGTCGACGCGGCCAACGCGTATCAAGCAGTTGTCGCCGATACTCGTGGGGCGTATTGGTCGAGAGAGTTCAACACTTTCGGTCACGGTCTGAATCAGGCGAGACTTTGGATGCAGGGCTCGAGTTCCGATGAAGTTGCTGGTTGGGCTGGGGGAGTCGCGTTGCCCTCGCGTGCCAGCCGTTGGGCGTGGGCAAATCCAGCCGAGTTCAGCTTTCAAGTCGCCACTCGGCCCGGCGAGTCGGCCAGCATGCTGCTCGCTTTAGGCGACGAGATGTTGTTACGAGATGAGAGGCAGTGGTGGGTTGTCCCCCCGAAGGATGTGGCGTACACCGATTTGCGCCTTACTCAGGTCGCCGCAGATTTCGTTGCGGTGTATGACCAGCTGGGGAGCGAAGCCCTCCGTGAGCAGGCCCTGGTCGATGCCTTCGTCCCGGATTGGAAGGGAGACCTATGGCTTGGCGCCCCCGCAGGTGCACGCCGCCGCGGCGGACTCGGAATGTGGTTCAGCGACTCCGACGAACCCTTGGGCCTACTGCTCACTGCAGAAGATTCGACGCTGCTCCGCGGTGAGGGACGATGGTTCTCGTTGCCGAAAGCGACCCCTCTTCTCGCCTGCGTCTCTGTCATCGAGGTGGACCAGCACTTCGTCCGGGTGTATGACGAGCACGAGCGACGAGACAGGCACACCAAAATCTCCATCGAACTTGCCGAATCAATGCCTCCTGCCCCGAGGTCCGCGTCCTTTGCCGGGATTGACGTCACATTCGGGCTGATTCCGGACAACGCCGAGTGGCTGCTTGTCGATACGAACGACGGCTGGACATTCCAGGCAGGCGCGACGCGAATCGTGCCTGCCGCGACCGATCACGAGCGTGACCTTCTGATCGCACCGGACGCTGTCGAGGAGCGCATTGCCTACGCTCATCGGGCAGGCGTACCACTCAGCTTCCCCGAGGCCGCCGGAACGCCATTGAATGAGCTGGAAGGCGTCCCCTGGTTGATCAGCGTCGACAACGGCGACTGGACTGAGAATGCGCGAGACGTCGTGCTCGTGCGAGCGACCGGCCAGGGCGAGTTCGACAACACGGAAGAGGGCTGCAGCCTCGCACGTGCTTACGTTGATGGGCGCGGACAAGTGCCTCGATGGTCTGCTGAGGATCCTCGTCGGGGAACACTCGGGTGATCTCGTCAGGAGCGTCTACCGGTACTTGGCGAAGAGCGCCCTCGCGGTAGGGCAAGCCATAGGTTCTCCGCAGGCCGCACACCGAACTGGCTCCGATCCGCCCACCACTCCACTACTCGACGTGTTCCAGTGCTCACGGAGAGTTGCAGCATCCTCCTTTAGCTGAGCCAGCTGGGCTTCGACCTCGTCTTGAGTCCAGCTGCGACCCTCGCCCGCGGCGGGTGCCCCCGAGCTGAGGCTGGTCTGGACGAGCTCGATAGTCGTGAGGGTCGCTTCGAATGGATCTGGGTCGCCTGCCATGACTCCAGGATGTCATCCAGGGTTCGACCAGGGCCTACCCAAGCCTGACTAGGGTCACGTGGATGAATCCACGTCTGAACGAACGACAGGTTGAGGTGCTCCGATGGATCAGTGAGGGCTGTCCCGAGCGTGCCTGGGAGTCTGACACCTACAAGCACAGCGCGGTCGCCCTTCGCAATCGCAAGCTGGCCACAGTGAAGGGCCACGGACTTCGCTGGACCGCCGCCATCACCGAGGCTGGTTCCTTCTACCTCGAGCACGGGAAGTACCCCGAGGGTCACTACCTCGCGCCTAAGCCTCCCGCGCCGCCTGCGAATGCAGTACCGCCCAGTGTGCAGACGGCCGCCGAGAAGCTGAGTGAGGGGCTCACGAAGGGCAGTCGCCGGGCCCTGGAGCGCGAACGCGAAGCTGCGCGGCAACAGGAGAAGTTCGTCATCGACTCACCGAGACGCCTCCGAGCTCGAGCGAAGCCTGCACGTGGCGAGGAACGCGCAGACGAGTCGAAGGCCCACCCCTGGGACGACCGCGTCTTGGTTACCGCCAAGGAGGCAGCCTGGGTCCTCAGCCTCAGTGAGGGCATGATCCGCCAGGCCGTCCGCGACGGTGACGTGGACCGCGTCTTTATAGGGGAAGGGACGACCCACTACCGGATCGTGTACGCGTCCCTGCTGGCATGGGTAAACACCATGCCAACCGAGTCGCCGAGATACCACTACCTGTGAGCGAACGCCGATGGGAGCCGCCGCTCGCAAACCCGCTGTACGTCACCTCGAACCGAGCCGCCGAACTCCTCGACGTGCCCTACTGGAAGATCTGGGGGCTGTCGTTCTGTCTCGAGCGACGCTTCTTCGGTGACAAGGGAGGTGCGCCACGGATCCTGCTCTCGTCCATCGAGGAGTTCATCGAGCTGCGCGACGCCGGAGAGGACGCCCAAGAGATCATGCGCCGACGGCGCAACTTCAACGGGGCGACCTTCTATCGTCCACGCCCGGCGTCGTTTTTCTACGAGGATCCGAGGGCACGCCGGTTCAAGCGGAGGTGGTGGTCGTGAGCCGAGCTATGGCGTCGGAGTCGCTGGCTCGGAGTCCTCTGCCGAACCGACACTGGCTGGCAAGAAGTCCCGATAGTTCTCTTGGATGTGGCCAAGTCCTTCAGCAATGGACGGATCATGCTCGAGTGCCTCGGTGACGAACGCTAGGCGGGTTCGATTCTCTTCCAGGATGTCCCGCCAGCGCCGGACGTAGGCCCGGACGCGCGGCTGGCCGGACTCCGGGACCGGGTCGTGGTACAGCCCTGCGAACTCGTCGTGATCCTTGATCCGCTTGGTGACGTTGCCGTCGTAGTCACCGACAACGAGGACGAAGTCCCAACTAGACGTCGAGGTTGCGAACGCCTTGTTCTCGACGACTGCGTTCGCGTAGTCCTCGACCTGTGTGATGTGGTCTCTGGTGCCGGTGATTGAGGGTGCCTTGAGCTCGACGACGAGGTGCCGAACCCTTCCCTGCTCGCGGAAGCGTGCAGCGATGTGCAAGTCAGTTCGGCCCGTCTTCTCGTCCCATCGCAGGACAGGCGAGACATCGTTCGTGGGTAATTCTGAGAGCTTGAGGTGCACTCGGAGGAGCTCGGTCAGGCTACGTTCGCTGCTCATCAAGTGGTAGCCCTCGCCGAAGATCCAGAGCTCTCGTTCGAGGATCTTGTGCAGGTGGTCGCGCTCGCCGACGGAGCTCGAGTCCGTAGGGTCGAAAAGTAGGTGTTCCAGCCCGCTGAGGAACTTGTTGCGGGCCGTTACGAGGTTGGCTGAGCGAATGATCGCCGGGAGGGTGGTTTCGCCGAGTAGCCGTGTGAGTGATGAGCGGTCTGCTTCGTTGAGGGCCACAACCTCGTGCACGATGGTCGTGAGGTTGTCGGGGTCGTGACGCAAGGCGTCGCGGAGTAGGGCAAGCGTCAACTGTGCGTCTCGCTTGCGGGCCGAGATCTGCCCAGCGAGCGTGCCGGACACGACGTCGAAGACAGCACGCTCAGCCTGCTCGGCCGCGTTGGTCGGCTCTCCGACGTACGGATAGATGCCGTCGTCTTTCCACTTCACAACCTGTTCGCGTCGACGCTCACGTCGCCGTTCGCCGAAGTGCGCGCGGATCATGTCGCGCGTCATCTGCCACAGGTCAGCCATCTCATTGTTGGCCAGCTCCCCGAGCGTCAAGTAGTGCGCGTTCTCGTGGGTGATCCTCTGCCAGGTGACGTACGCAGAGAACAGGTACTGCTTCTCAACGTCAGACCCGGGCTCCTCGAATAGGAAGTGCTGCGAGTCAGGCCCGTAGAGGATTCGACGCTGCTTGGCGGTCTTCCACTCGATAATGCGGACTGCCACAGGTTCCTTCGTCCAAGGATCAATCTCGATCTCGGCATCGAGGAGTGTGTCGTGCAGGATCTCTTCGCTCGGGTCGAGGTCCACTCCGTCGTACGAGATGCGCAGATCCTTCTCATGCATCAGCGCCGGGGCGAACTGGGCGATGAGGTGAGGGCGCGCGTGTCTCGGCTCGAGCTGGCCGAGAGGCTTCTGCTGCTCGTTGTAGGCGGTGAATTCGGTGCCTGACGCTGGCCTATCCCGCTCGTCAGGATTCGCAGCCACTGGGAACACGTTCCTGCTCCCCGTCTCGCCAGAGATCGTGATGTGCTGTGCCACTCCCGATGTGTCGACGCTGTAGCTGTTCCAGCGAACCCTCGAACCGAGAGCAAAGGCTCGTAGCCTGCCCTCGCCGAGCTGGCCGTGAAGCAGCCGGACACCGTTCTTCGTTCGAGCCGATGTTCGCTTCCACGAGTTGCCGATCTCGCCGAACGTCGTCTCGAGCTCGTCTCTGTCGATACCGTGGCCGTCGTCGCGGACGACTACCTTCTCGATGGCGTTCGAGTCACCGCGAACGAGCTCGACCTCGACCCGCGTCGCCTCGGCGTCGATGGCGTTCCAAATGAGCTCGACCAGCGCACGGTGCGGGTCGTTCTCGTGCGCTAGTCGGCTGACGTGATCGTCGCTGGCCTTGAGCAGTAGTTCGGACTCCGCCATGGCTGGACTCTAGCGATGCCCGCCGACGCTCAGGTGGCTCGAGGACTGGACTGTGCCGGGTAACCGACCCCGGCCCCAGCGGGCCTAGGCGCAAGGCGGTGTTGCCATGGCATCGCATGATGTTCGGCAATCAGCCGGCCAGATTGGCGTACGTCTCCCCGTTCGGGTTCTTAGGAACCCCGGTGTTGGCGAAACGCTGCTTGCCGTCATACGGCCCCGTGTCTGGGCGTGCGACCTCTTACTTCTTGCGTGGATGTCCCGCGTGATAGTGAACGCCCGTCGAGTGATGCGGGTATGCGTACCCACACTCGCGCACAGGTTCGGGCTCCACGGCGGCGATGAGCTTCCTGAAGAATCCAAGCATCCGACTTCCTCCTTTCTAAGGCAGCGACTTCCTGCGGCGGGCTGACTCCACCCAGCACAGCAGAGCACAGGCCGACTTGCCGTGAGGTTTGCCCGTGTTCGAAAACGTCCGGTTGTGAGACACCTCCGAATGCATCGGGTTGTCCAGGTGGATGCCGTCTCAATTTCCGTGTACGATTTCTCATCTCAAATTGAGGCTCGGACGACGGATTGCGATACGAACATGGTGATGGCGACGACTACGGGCTCGCTGGTGGGATACGCACGTGTTAGTACCTTCGAGCAGCACCTCGACGCGCAGGTTTCGGCTCTGGCCGAGCTCAGCTGCATCAAGGTCTTCACTGAGAAGGTGTCCGGCACCCGAGCTGACCGTCCCCAGTTGGCAGCTGCACTCGATTTCGTTCGAGCAGGGGACACTTTGGTGGTCTGGCGGCTCGACCGGTTGGGCCGCAGCTTGGCCCACCTGATCTCTACTGTGGGCGAGCTCGAGGAACGAGGCGTTGGGTTCCGATCGATCCACGAGGGGATCGACACGACTACTTCCACTGGCAAGCTCGTCTTTCACATCTTCGCGGCGCTGGCGGAGTTCGAACGGGACCTCATCGTTGATCGGACGAAGGCAGGTCTTGCGGCAGCTCGAGAGCGAGGTGCGAGGCCGGGACGAAAGCCTGCGCTCTCACCTGACCAGGTGCAGGTCGTCAGGACCATGCACGCCGGGGGCGAGCACACGGTGGAGGCCATAGCGAAGGTGGTGGGCGTCAGTCGTGCGACGATCTACAGGTCGCTGGCAGCCTCCGAGTCGTTACGCGCCGCAAGTCCTGAGGTTCCACGCGCGCGATGATTGCGGGCCGCGACCCGGGCAGGTAGCCGAGCGAAGGATCGCCTTGGGGCTCATCACGCGGAGAAGGCAACCGGGACGCTCGAGGAATCCCGCGAACTTCGATTCGACTACGACGCGCAGCCGGTGGAGCAGGCCGGTCTCCGTTCGCCCGCTGTTGGTTGATCGAGAGCGTCTGCAAGGGAATGCTCACGGCATGAGCGGTCTCGCGGACTACGAGCACATCGGTGACCTCAGCTCACCGTTCGCGGTGACCAAGAAACAGCAGCGAAGACAGAAAGAACGAGAAGGCTCGCGCTCCTCCCGGTGCACCGTCTCTGGTCTGGGCTGGGAGGCGTACGTCGCCGGAGAGCCTTGCCCCGGATGCCACCGCCCCTACCGCGACGACGTGCCCTGGGTGTTCAGGGGCACCATGCACTTCACCGACGACGAGCGGGCGCGCTACGACGCCGAGGAAGCGCGCTACAAGGCGAACCACGGGGGCTGCCGCGCTCACTGGCATGGTGTCAGCGGCTCGCTCACGATGCACTGCGGGAAGTGCTGCCCACCTCCTCCGATGTCGCCGAGCCAGATCGAGAGCATCTCCAAGATCCTTGAAAGTAAGACTCCCGAGCACGATCTCATGCGCTGGCGGCTCCGGCTGTTCTGTGGACACGTCGTCGAACGGCGCGCGCACTATACGCACAAGACGGTGCAAGCCGCCTTTAGTGAGCGGGCCTGCCCTGAGTGCAATCTCGACCCCGCCACCGTCATCGACGCCGAGCCCATCGGGCTCGTCGCGGAGCGTCCTTCACCGAGTGCGGCGGTTACGCCGAAGCCCGCGAAGCCGACCCGTATCCAACTCGAGACGAGAGTCCGAGAGCTCGAGTCGGAGCTTGCTCGGCTGCGTCCCGATGCGAGCGAGCGCGTCAGTGATTAGAGCACTTGCCTCGCGCGCGATGGTTGCGCCGCACTGTTGCAATGCTGAGGGGGATGGATCGTGCGGTCTGTGGTTCGAGTGACTAAGTGACCGAGGTGACTTGGCGGCTCTGCGGCCGACACACTCCGATTCGGAGATCGTGATGAGCCCAATGGGTGTTAGTCACTCCGGTCACTTGGTCACTATCCGCAGCTCAGGCAGCGGTTTCGACAATGACCGAAGAGTGACCAAGTGACCGAAGGCCGGCCCACTGCTTGACTCCGCCCGTCCCGCGAATGTCCTCGACGCCAGCTTGAGCGATGTACTCGTGGTTCTTCAACGCGGCGTTGAACCCGCGCTGACTCGAGTAGGGCGCCTTGTTCCCCGTGGTCAGACACCATTCACCGAACGCCTCGTAAAGTGCTGACTTGGCCCACCGGTCAGTAGCGGCGCCGGTCACATCCACTCGGTCTGCGATGAACTGGCCGAGAAGGTCAGTGTCCTCGCGCCATTCGTTCGTGGCGTTCTGAAGTTCAGCCGGGAGCGGCACGAGCTTGCGTTTCGATGCGTACCACTGGCAGCACCCCTGGACGAGCCATGCCAGGACCGCCTCAGCGCGTCCATCGGCGCCCTCGATCAGTCGCTCACGAATCTCCGAGTCAAATGACGGCTCGCGGGTGTAGTCCTTCGAGAACGGCACGAGGACCAACCTCCGCCAGGTCCCCTTGTCGGACTCACGGACGTACGGCGTGTGGTTGGTGGCGATCGCGAGCGTGTGCGAGGCCGGAAATGTAACGTTACCCCGGCTCAGCACGCGGGCGTTGATCTCGTTGCCCGATGACAGCTTCTTGAGCGCGGTCGTGGAGAGCCGCAGGTCATCAGAGGTCTCTTCGAGCAGCGCGAACCGCAACCCTCGAAAGGCCAATAACGCCACGTTGCGCTCATAGTTGCTACCGGACTCCAGGGCAGCATCCGGCACTGTTCCGGCGTAGTCACCGAGAGCCGTGTCCACCGCACCGAGAACAGTGCTCTTGCCGTTGGCGCCGTTGCCGTGGAGGAACACGTTGAGCGAATCCGCCAGCGTGTGACCTGAGCAGCCGGATCCCATGTAGCGCTGGAACCAGTTCCGCGTCTCTTCTGCAAGAGGTGACAACGCGTCGAGCGCCTGGGTCCAGTCCGCGTGAACGGCCCCAGGAACGTAGTTGGCACCGGCGCGTTTCGTGATGAGCCATTCAGGATCGGCCTTCTGCAGTGTTCCGTCGGTCAGGTTCACGACACCGTTGCCGCAGTTGAACAGGTGCGGGTGTGCATCGAAGAGCGCAGGGTCGTTGACGAGCACCTCGGGGCGGATCGACAACTCCTCGACGAGCCCGGAGAGGGCGCGCGCAGAGGAGTACTTCATCAACGCGCCGGTGTAGTACTCGGCTCGTCCGCACTCCGCGGAGCACGCCTTCATGGTGCAGTACGTGTCGTGTGCCCAGACTTGGTACTCCGCCAGAGCTTCGAGGTGCATGGTGAGCAGGGTGCGGACGGTCTGCCGAACGGCCTCCCTGGGGACCTCCCGCCATACCCCCGCAAACGAGGTTGGTGCGGAGGAGCCATCCCACGAGTACCACCCGAGAGCCGGGCAGTACTTGAGGGCCAGGTGATTAGGAGCGAGGTACCCGGCCAGTCCGGCGTCGGTGAGTTCAGGCTTCGCCATGATGAAGCTCTTGCCCACGCGGACCTTGATTGCGTCGATCTTCTTCTGGTCCGCAGTCATGAGCGACTCAGTCATGCGTTCCACCCGAGACCTTTCAGACGCAGGTAGGGAGGCAGCGGCGGGTTCTTGATCCCATCGTCCTCAAGATCGCATCTGATGGTGACCAGGTCGTTGTAGGTCTTCGGGGTCATGCGGCACATCGCAGCTCGCACGATGGCGTGGGCGCTCTCGTCGGTGAGTTGCCGACTTCCGAAGACATGAGCGTAAGTGCGTTGCAGCAGGTCGCTGCTCGGCATTTCGAATTCAGCACGCAGGATCGACAGAAGCTCGTGCCCGGACTCGCACGAGTTGCACCTTCCGCAGTGTTGGCTCTGGGGGCTCACGGCGCAGGTTGCCTGAATTGAGTCCCAGACTGCTTCGTGGAGCCGGTCCACACGTTCATGGCGGCTGGGGGTCTCACTCGAAGGCGCCAGGCCGTCCGCGCCGATCATGGCGCACCAGGTGATCGGAACTGGTGACAGAACGTCACGGTGCACTTGGGATTCGAAACGGCATCCTGCCGGTCCTTCAGTACTGTATAATTCATATTAATTCACTCATATTCTGGATAGTGCGCCGTCAGCGCATTTGATGAACGCGCCCCGGCCAGGGCGCGTTCGCAATTTCAGGGTTCTGGCTTTGCCCGGTTGCTACCGGCTTGCGCTGCCGAATACGTTTTCGTAGTCGCTCCGACGAATGAGCCACCGGCCGCGCGGGGTCAATCGAATTCCGCGAAGTTCGCCGCCGTGTAGCCACGAGTAGATCGTGTCGGTATCAACACCCAACTTGCGTCGAATGTCTGCGACCGTCATGAAATCATCGGAAAGTGTTTGCATGTTCAATGTTCCTTAGTTGATATTCAAGAGATTCTTGCGGTCTCTTTGCCAATTCTACGGAAGGTTGTCCGGCCTGGATGGCAGATTCGCAACTACTTTGTGCTGGTTTGGGAAATTCTGGTCCCCGGTAAAAAAACTACGACCCCGTCCGGCGAAGAGGGGGTCGTGCGACTTGGTCACAAGTTATCGGGGGCGCCGCACGCCTTCACGGTCTTTGATTCGGCCCCGGCTGGCCACCTCGAGGCCATTCACCTCGGTTCAGGTTCGGATGTCTGGTCGGCCCCGGCTTCGCCCGTGCCGGCGCCGTTGTGCCTGCCCGACACCTATCGGATGCCAAGGTCGAAAGCAGCTGTGGCGATCTAAGACTTCAACGCGTCCCTCAGAGCCTTCGCGTTCTTCTTGTACAGGTCCATGCGGCAGCTCGTGCCGTCCAGGGCAAACGTGACGGTCTCCACGTCCCCTTCCCTCGACAGTGAAGCAGTCAAATCGTCGGTGTACTCGAACGTAGTAATCGCCTTCTTTGTCATGCCCGAACCTTCTGTTGCTTTATGCGCTCTTGCCAAGCGACACAACGTTGTCGGCGTCCACCATTGCCGACAGGAATGTCTGACCCTTAAGGGCCTTGTCTCGTCCGAGCTTCTCCGTGGTCAGTCCCAGATAGATTTCTGTGGTCTGGCTGTTGGTGTGGTGCAGGAGAGCGGATGTCTCGCGGAGGGCACCGTCATAGCCTGCGGCAACGCGAGCGTCGAAGTACGCGCGAGCCACGGACCTGCGGAGCGTGTGGACGCCTTCTCCTGGCTCAATTGCGTGTCCCTGAGAGGTCAGGCAACGCTGAACGATCTGTGCGGGATTCTTCATCTGCTTCTCTGGTAGCAGGCTGCCGTAGATGTGACCTGCGTACGTGGTTGTGTGGGCGTCGCGGATGTAGCGTCCGGCTCCCGGCTGTCGCTGCGGAAAGAGGTGCCAATCAGCCTGCAACTCCCCGGCGTCCTCTTCGTAGTGTTTGAACCATTCACGCAGAGCGGCGTCAAGCTCAACCGTGATTGGCAGCTTGTCCTGCTTTGCACTCTTCGTGATGTCGGTGTCAAGCCAACCGTTGAACAGGTCAACGTCCCGGACCCTGAGAGACACAAGCTCGTTCGCACGCAAAGCTGTATTGCAGGCAGTCACGATGAACGCCTTGTCTCGTGCGCTGTGCGTGTGCTTCGGGAGGTCCAGCAGCTCAGCAGGGGAGAGGCGCATACGGTCACGCTTCGTGACGGTACGTGTGCGAACCTCCCCGAGGAGGTCCAGCGTTACCCAGCCGCGACGTGTAGCGAAGTCCAAGAAACCCTTGATGCGGGTCCTGACCTTGTTGTAGCTGGACGGCTTCTGTCGCTTCGCTTCGGCAGCGAACCACAGTTCAACCTGTCGCTGAGTGACGTTGTGAATCTGCTTGTCAGGTCCGATCCCGCGTGCGAAGGCACGCAAGATTGACCAGTCGTTCGCCAGCGTCGCGTTGGCTACGTAGGTCGCTCTGGTCTCCTGGTACTCGGCTGCGGCAGCGGCTACGGTCGGGGTCTCGCGTCTGGGCATGGTGTTTCCTCCTATCGAGAGAACACCGGGAGGCTCCGTCTTATTTCAGTGCACTTGTTTCCGACACCAATTCATGTTATAAGCCGACGAATCGAGTGGGAGTAGTCCTCCACCCCTGAGTTGCGTGCAGAACGGGGTGAATTCCGAGTTGGCCGGTCCGGTCCAAAACTAGAACACGTTCCTGTATTGTCCCGGAGATGAGCAAGAGCAAGTCCCTGGCCCGCGTCGGCCTCGTCTACCTGATCGCCTTCGGCGCCGCCACGGTCTGGCTGGTGTGGGGTCCGGACACCGAGTGGCTCTGGCTCGACGGCCTCATCGCCGACCTGATCGCCACGGTCGTGGTGTTCGGGGGGAGTCGGGTGCTGCACAACTCCAGTTGCTACGACCCGTACTGGAGCGTGCTGCCGCCGTTCCTGGTGATCTTCTGGCTCCTCGCTGCCGAGACGCCGGGGGTCAACGATGCCCGCGCCGTCCTGCTGATCGTGGTGGTCTTCGTCTGGGCGATCCGGCTCACCGGCAACTGGCTCCACGACTGGCCGGGGCTGCGCCACGAGGACTTCCGCTACGCGCCCATTCGCGACGGCGCGGGCAGGTTCGAGATGGCCGCCGACTTCGCGGGCATCCACCTGTTTCCCACGCTCATCGTGTTCCTCGGCCTGGTTCCGGCGTACGCCGTCCTGGCCCGGCCGGGTGACGACATCAACTGGCTCGACATCGTCGCCGTGGTGGTCGGCATCGGCGCGCCCATCCTGCAGTTCGTCTCCGATGCGCAGATGCGCGCCTTCATCCGCACCCGCCAGCCCGGTCAGGCGATGGAGAGCGGCCTCTGGGCCTGGTCGCGTCACCCCAACTACTTCGGTGAGATCAGCTTCTGGTTCTCTCTCGCGTTCTTCGGCATCGCCGGCTCCCCGGAGGGCTGGTGGTGGCTGCTGGCCGGTGCGGTCGGCATGACGGTGATGTTCCAGGGTGCGAGCATTCCGATGATGGAGAAGCGGAGCCTGGAGCGTCGGCCGCACTACCAGGACGTGATCGACCGGGTGCCGCGGCTGGTGCCTCGGCCCCCGAAGCGCCGGACTGTTGCATGACCCGTCCCCGGGTCGTGATCGCCGGACTCGGTGACACGGGGGTCCTGACGGCGATCCACCTTGCCCGCCGCGGTGACGTCGAGGTCGTCGGCATCTCCTCGAAGCCCGGACTGGTCAGCGGCCAGGAGCTCGGCCTGCGGCTGGCCCGGCCGGATGCCTGGGCGCGCGACTACCGGGTGGGTTTCGGCCAGTTCCGGCGCCTCGAGGGTGTGCAGACCCTGCACGGCGAACTCACGGGACTCGACACCGCATCGCAGGAGTTGCTGGTGCGCCAGGCGGACGGCTCCGCGTTGCGCGAGCCGTACGACGTGTTGGTGATCGCGACCGGGGTCACCAACGGCTTCTGGCGTCGGCCTCACCTGCAGACCGACGAGGAGGTCGACCTCGACCTCGCGGCGCAGCACCGGACGCTGGCGGAAGCGTCCAACATCGTCGTGATCGGGGGCGGCGCCGCTGCCGTGAGCAGCGCGCTGCAGGTGGCCACCCGGTGGCCCGAGAAATCGGTCGCCCTCCATTTCCCCGGCGACCGCGCCCTGCCCCAGCACCATCCCCGCACCTGGGACCACGTACGCCGGCGACTGGTCGCCGCGGGCGTGGACCTGCGTCCCGGTCACCGGGCAGAACTGCCGGACGGGTTCGCTGCCGATCGGATCACCGGGGGTCCGGTCGCCTGGAGTTCGGGCCAGCCCGCGACGTCGGCCGACGCCGTGCTGTGGGCGATCGGGCGGGTCAGTCCCAACACCGGATGGCTGCCGGCGAGCCTGCTGGACGACGACGGTTTCGTCCGCGCTGACACCACCCTGCAGACACCGGACCATCCCGAGGTCTTCGCGATCGGCGACGTTGCTGCGACCGATCCGCTGCGCTCCTCGGCCCGCGCCCGCGCCGACGGTCTGCTGGCCCGCAACATCCGGGCGCACCTCGCCGGAGGAGAGCTCAAGGAGTTCCGGCCGGCGCGGCGTCGTTGGGGGTCGGTGCTCGGCTTCGAGACGGACGGACTGCGCGTCTACGCGCCCACGGGGCAGGCGTTTCGGCTGCCAGCCTGGTCGGTGCGTGCGATCGTCCAGCCGTTGATCGTGCGCCGCGGGATCTACGGCGGCGTGCGCCGGGGCTGAACGTCAGAGGGAGTCGGCGACGGTGGTCGTCAGCACTTCGGGTGTGGCTGAGCTCTCGCTGATGGAGACGATGCCGCGGTTCGGTGCGGACGTCGCCAGGCGCCCGTCGGCGAGCCAGACCACGGCGACCTCGGTGTCGCTGCTCTGGCTGACATTGGCGCCTGCGCTCGCATCGGATTCACCCAACGAGGTCACGATCACATCGGAATTTCCCTGGTCGACGGCGATGTACGCGACCTTGTCGCCGGCAGGTGACAGGGCCGGCGACCTGGCGTGCCCGAGAGTGGTCGTGCGCGACCTCTCCTCGCCCGACGTGGCATCGACGACGACGATCGAGTCCTGGGCCGATCCCGTCAGCACGTAGGCAATGCTGCTGCCATCGCGCGACCAGGTCGGGTCGAACTCATCGGAGGAACCTCCTGCGATCACTTGCGCGCTGGTGCCGGCCAGGGACCGGACCGAGACGTCTCTCCCGCCCGCTGTCGCGGTGACATAGGCGACCGTGGTGCCGTCAGGCGAGATCGCTGGGTCGCTCGGCTCGCGACCCACGTCGAGCAGACGCGGGGCCTCGGTGCCGCGACTGATGGCGACCCGCTTGCCCTCATCGGTGGCGAGGATGAACGCAACGGTCTGGCCGTCCGCGGAGACGCTCGGTTCAGTGGCCTGACCCTCAGCCGTCACCGACCGCGACGTACCGGCGACGACATCGAGGACCTTGATCCGGGACGTGCCGCCAGCGCGGCTGGCGAAGGCGACGTACGACGAGGTCTCGGCCGGTGTCGTGGTGTCTCCGGAGGGGGTGGCAGAGGTGGGGTCGCTCGGGGAGGACCCCCGGTCGTCGGGTTGCGACGTGGCGGGGTCGGTCGCGCCCGTCCGGTCCGCGCTGGGGCCCTCGTTGTCACCGTCTCCGAGCATCGCTGCCACCGCGATGATCCCGCCCACGAGGACGAGCGCTGCCAGGACCGCAGCCACCCGGCGCGGCCGCCGCCCCGATCCGTCGCGGTTCGAGAGGTCGGGGTCGGACGTCGCTGGCGTCTCCGGCTGGATCGCGGTGGCCGGGGGCCGCACGGTCACGGGTGCCGCGGCCTGAGGCGGTGACGGCGGAGTGGGGTCCGGTGGAGGCGGTGGCGGTGGTGCGGCGTCCCGGGTCCGCTGCCGCGTGCGGTAGTCGCCGTACGCCGCGGTGACCAGGGTTTCGTCGATGCGGCCGAGGGCGTAGCCGAGCGCCGCCACGGCCCAGCGTGCGCCCATCTCGTCGTAGCCCGACTGGTCGGCGAGCTGGCGGCCGGCCTCGCTGAGTGCTCCTCCGGGGTCGGCGTGGTTGTCGAGCAGGCCCAGCAGACGCGGGAGCGCGCCGTGCCGGACGGCGCCCTCGATCATGGTGATCTCCGCCGGCGCAGCCTCGCCCTCGTGGAGGTAGTCGTCGAGCGCTCCGCGCAGCCCGCCTGCGTCGGTCAGTACCGACGGGCCCACCTGTGCCAGGAGTTCGCGCAGGGTGTGATGCAGCGCCATGGGCGCTCTACTCCAGGCCTTCCTCGGCGTCGGCTCCTTCGTCACTCTGGTCGATGTCTCCCGCGCCGATCAGCTGAAGGTTTCCGAAGCCGATGGTGCCGTAGCCAGAGACGTCGCTGAGCTCGATGGAGAGTCGGAGTCCGTCGGAGACGTCGACGTCGAGCTTGAGGGGCTTCTGTCCGAAGTCGATCACCTTGTTCACCTTGGAGGTGCCGTCGACCTTGATCTGCACCCGGATCCGGGTGCCGCTGTCAGAGGTGTCGGTGAAGCCGACGATGCCGGTCAGGCGGCTCCAGTCCCGGCCGAGGTCGAACTCGAAGACGCAGTTGTCGCCGTCCGGCTGGGTGAAGCTGCCGTCGTAGGGGTCACCGTCGATGAACGTCTCGCCGGCCTCGGCGCCGCAGTAGGAGTCGCCGAGGTCCTCGGTGAGGTAGAGCGACTTGGTGCTGGGCGTCCGTGCGACCTGGACCTCGATCTCGGAGGTGGCCTCCTGGCCCGCCTCCGGGGTCGTGGCGACCACCTCGCCATCGGCGCGGTCGGCGTCGGGCACCGGCACCTCGGTGAACGTGATGCCCCGGTCGTTGGCCCAGGTCTCCACCTCGGAGACCTGCTTGCCCACGAACATCGGGACCGGTCCGACCGGGCCGGCGACCTTCAGGGTGATCGATCCGGTGATGGTGCTGCCTGCGCTCGGCACGTGCGCCACGATCGTGCCTGCCGCGAGCAGGCTCTCCTGGGGTGCGGTGAGGATGTTGCTCTCGTCGACGCCGAGCTCCAGGAGCTTGGTGCGGGCTTCGTCCTCGGTCAGACCGGTGAGGTCGGGCATGGGTGCGTCGACCTCGTCGCCGGCATCGGTCGACCCGTCGCTCTGGGAGCTGTTGTCCTCGTTGCTGTTGTCCTTGGCGTCGTCATCACCGCCACCGCATCCGGAGACGACGACGGCCACGATGGCCAGAGCAGTGATGGAGCGAGCAATGCGACGTGAACGCACGGGGGGCCTCCCAGGGGCTGATGGGCGGGGCGAGCCTAGTGGTGGCGTGAGGGGGTTGTGGGTGAAAATGAGGAACTTCCTGTTGCTGGCGCATGGGCCGAGGCACCCGTTCTAACCTGACCTCGTGGAATCACTCGCGCTGGCGTTCTCGTCCGGCTGGGCCAGCGGGATCAACAGCTATCTCGTGGTGCTCGTGCTCGGTCTGGCGGACCGATACGGCTCCGTCGAGGAGATTCCTGACGTGCTCGGGCGCTGGGAGGTGCTGGCGGTCGCAGCGCTGCTCTACGCCTTCGAGTTCGTCGCCGACAAGATCCCGTACGTCGACTCCGCGTGGGACGTGGTCTCGACAGCGATCCGGCCCGTCGTCGGAGGTGTCGTCGGAGTCCTGATCGCGGGGGATTCGAGCTCGCTCAACGAGATCACCGGTGGCCTGGTCGGTGGTTCCACGGCGCTGGCCTCGCACTCGGTCAAGACCGGCACCCGGATGGCCGTGAACACGGTGCCCGAGCCGTTCACCAACATCGGCGTCAGCCTCGGGGAGGACGTCGCCGTGCTCGCCGTCATCCTGTTCGCCGTGCAGCACCCCTACGTCGCGGCCTCGATCGCGCTGGTCCTGCTGGTCCTCGGGCTGGTCACGTTGTGGTTGGCCTGGCGCATCGTGCGCCGTGGCTGGCGACGACTCCGCGCGTGGCGCGAACGGCGTCGGCGTGGGCCGGCCGAGCCCTCGATCTTGTCGGGACCTTGACTTAGTTCAAGTCTCGTACTAAATAAGAGGTGTGCCTCTCGTACTCGGGGTGGACTCCTCCACCCAATCGACCAAGGCCCTGCTCGTCGATGCCGACGACGGGGCGGTGGTCGCCCACGGCTCGGCGCCCCATCCTCGTGGCACCGAGGTCGACCCGCGGGCCTGGTTGCGCGCCTTCGACGAGGCGACGACCGGCCTGCTCGAGCGGGCGGACGCCGTGGCGATCGCGGGACAGCAGCACGGCATGGTCGTCCTCGACGACGCCGGAGCGCCCGTGCGCGACGCGCTGTTGTGGAATGACACCCGGTCGGCCGGCGCGGCCGACACGCTGATCGCCGAACTCGGCGGGCGGCAGGCGTGCGCTGATGTCCTCGGCAGCGTCCTGGTCGCCTCTTTCACCAGCACCAAGCTGCGCTGGCTGCGTGACCACGAGCCGGAGAACGCCGCCCGGGTTGCCCGTGTGCTGCTGCCGCACGACTACGTGGCGGCGCACGTCGCGGCGCCCGGCACGCGGCCGTTCACCGACCGCGGCGACGCCTCGGGCACGGGCTACTTCTCCGCGCACGCCGACGGAGGCGCCGGGGCGTGGCGCCCGGACCTGCTCGGTGCCGCGCTCGGGCGTGATGCCGAGGTTCCCGAAGTCGTGGCGCCGGGGGCCGTCGCGGGGACGACGACGGCGGGCAAGCCGCTCGCGGCCGGTACCGGCGACAACATGGGCGCAGCCCTCGGCCTCGACCTGGGGCCCGAGGACGTGCTGATCTCGATCGGGACGTCGGGCGTCGCCTCCACCATCGCGGCCCGCGCTGTCGCCGACGGCACCGGCACGGTGACCGGCTTCGCCGATGCGACCGGGCGCTACCTGCCGATGGTCACCACCATGAACGCTGCCGGGATCCTCGACCTCCAGGCCCGCTGGCTCGGGGTCGACCACGCCGAGCTGGCTGCGCTGGCGATTGCTTCGACGCCCGGGGCCGGCGGCGTCACGTTCTCGCCCTACTACGGCGGAGAACGCACTCCGAACCTGCCGGGCGCCACCGGCACCTGGTCGGGGCTGCACCCCGGCACGACGCGGGCCGACCTCGCGCGGGCCGCCGTCGAGGCGCTGCTCTGCTCGCTCGCCGACGCCGTCGACGCGTTGGTCGCACTCACTGGAGTCGAGCCACGACGCGTCCTGCTCGTCGGGGGAGCGGCCCGCAATCTCGCCGTACGCGCGGTCGCACCCGCCCTGCTGGGCCGCGACGTCGTCCTTCCCGACGAGGGGGAGTACGTCGCCCGCGGGGCCGCGCGCCAGGCCGCGTGGGCGCTCGCCGGCACCCCCCATCCGCCCACCTGGCCGCTCCTGACCGCCGGCACCCTGACCGGCCCTCCCGATCCCACCGTTCGCGAGCGCTACGCCGCGCTCCGCGATGCCCTCCACCGAGAAGAGGAATCACGATGACCCGCCCCACCCCCACTCCCGCCGACAAGTTCTCCTTCGGGCTCTGGACCGTTGGCTGGCAGGCGCGCGACCCGTTCGGTGACGCGACCCGGGCGCCGATGGACCCCGTGTACGCCCTCGAGAAGCTCGCGGAGGTCGGTGCCTACGGCGTCAACTTCCACGACGACGACCTGATCCCGTTCGGGTCCGACGACACCGCCCGTGACGCCATCATCGAGCGCTTCCGCAAGGGGCTCGCCGACACCGGCCTCGTGGTCACCACGGCCACCACCAACCTGTTCACGCACCCCGTCTTCAAGGACGGTGGGTTCACCTCCAACTCCCGCGACGTGCGACGGTTCGCGATCCGCAAGGTGATGCGCAACATCGACCTCGCAGCCGAGCTCGGCGCCAAGGTCTATGTCTGCTGGGGCGGGCGCGAGGGCGCGGAGTTCGGCGCTTCCAAGGACGTCCCGGTCGCGCTCGACCGCTACCAGGAGGCGTTCAACGTCCTGGGCGAGTACGTCACCGATCAGGGCTACGACATGCGCTTCGCGATCGAGCCGAAGCCCAACGAGCCCCGCGGTGACATCCTGCTCCCGACGGTCGGTCACGCGCTGGCCTTCATCGAGACCCTCGACCGTCCCGAGCTCGTGGGCGTCAACCCGGAGATCGGGCACGAGGAGATGGCCGGCCTCAACGCCGCGGCCGGCTACGCCCAGGCCCTGTGGCAGGGCAAGCTGTTCCACATCGACCTCAACGGCCAGAACGGTCCGAAGTACGACCAGGACCTTCGTTTCGGTGCGGGCAACGTGCGCGGCGCCTTCTGGGTCGTCGACACCCTGCTCGCCGGAGGGTACGACGGGCCGGTGCACTTCGACTACAAGCCGGTGCGGCCCGAGACCGACGCGGGCGTGTGGGTCTCGGCGCGCGCGTGCATCGACAACTACCTGATCCTGCGCGAGAAGGTGCTTGCATTCCGCGCCGACCCCGAGGTCGTGGCGGCACTGGAGGAAGCAGGCCTGCCCGAGCTCGCCGTACCCACGCTGGACGCGGGCGAGGGCTGGCGTGGGCTGCAGGAGTGGCCGTTGCCCGACATCGAGGCGCTGGCGGCCCGCGAGGTCGCAATGGAGCGGCTCGACCAGCTGGCGCTCGAGCACCTGTACGGCGTACGTGGCTGACACGTCAGGGGCCGAGTCGCTGCGGCGGAGGAACGCGGCAACCCTGCTCCGCACGCTGCGGTACGACGGCCCGGCGAGCCGCGCGGAACTGGCCCTGCGCACGGGGCTTGCCAAGGCGACCGTCGGCACGATCGCGGGCGGGCTCGAGGAGGCCGGCGTACTGCGCGAGCTGGACCAGGTGCGCAACGGCGAACGGGGCCGACCGGGGCAACGGCTGACGCTCGCCGACGGTCGTCCGGTCGGGGTGGGATTCGAAGTCAATGTCGAGTACGTGTCGGCCGTCGTGCTCGACCTCGCGGGCACGCCGCGGCGGGAGATCACCCGGCCGGTGCTCGACGTGTCCGGGGTCGTGGCAGCCCTCGGTGCGCTGGCCGCCGAGGTCGCTGCCGCTCTGGTGCCGGACGACCTGCATGCGGTCGGCGCGGCGGTCGCGCTCCCCGGGCTCATCGACGGCGACGACAGGACCGCGGTGTGGACGCCCAACCTGGACCTCACGGGCACAGGGGTGGCGGATGTCGTCGACCGTGCCTTCGGCTGGGAGGCCCGGACCCGGGTGGTCAACGACGCCGACTGCGGCGCACTCGCGGAGCTGCGCCTGGGAGCCGGTCGCGGCGTCGACCACCTGCTGTACCTCACCGGGACGGTCGGCATCGGTGCCGGCATCGTCAGCGACGGGCTGCTGCAGCGGGGCGCCCGGGGCTTTGCGGGCGAGGTCGGCCACCTGCCGATCGGCGAGACCGGGGCGCGGTGCGGCTGCGGCCGGACCGGCTGTTGGGAGGCGTCCGTCGGCCTGCATGCCTTGCTCGCGGCCGTCGGCATGGACGAGTGCGGGACGCCGCGCGAGACCGCCGAGGAGGTGGCTCGGCGCGCAGCGACCTCCGCGGACGTGAGGGTCGGCGTCGCCCGGATCGGCGAGCACCTCGGGCGTGGCCTCGGCATCGTCTCGGGGGTGCTCGACCCGCAGCGGATCGTCCTCGGCGGCTACTTCGTGCCGCTGGGTGACCTCGTCCTGGCGCCAGCCGCGGCCGAGCTCGACACCGCCGTGGCCCTCGGCGGCCGAGGCCGCCCCGAGCTGCACGTCGGTGCCCTCGGCACCGAGGCCAATTCCCACACCTCGCGTGACCAAACCCCACACTTCGGCTATCCAGCGAGGCGGGCGGGGGCGTCGGTGACGGCAGCGGCGAGGCTGGCGACGGGATCGGCGAAGACGGGTTCGAAGGCCATCTCGGCGGCACCGAGCAGCACCGAGTCCTTGGCCAGACCGGGAAGGGTCAGGCGCACGGCCTCGTTCGCCGGGCGCAGGGCGCGCTCGGTCAGGCCGGCGGTGACCTCCGAGCGACAGAGTCGGAACAAGGGCCGGAAGTAGCCGCCCAGGATGACGACGCTCGGGTTGAAGGTGTTCACGACCGCGGCCAGACCGCGGCCGAGCTCGGTGGCGATGGGTCGCAGCTCGCGCACCGGTGTCGTCATCTCGTCGAGCGTGGTGCCGAGTCGGGCCGCCTGGTCGGCGGGGACGTCGAGCGCCTCGGCGATCGCATGGGCGCCGACCACCGTCTCCCAGCAGCCGCGGCTTCCGCAGTGGCAGGGGAGTCCGCGAGGGTCGTGGCACAGGTGGCCGACCTCGCCGGCGTACCCGGCGACGCCTTCCAGTCGGTGGCCGCCGGTGATCACGCCGGCTCCGACACCGACGTTGCCGGAGAGGTAGACCAGGTCGTCGATCTTCTTCGCGGTGCCACGACGGTGCTCGGACAGCGCGCCGAGGTCCGCGTCGTTGCCGAGCCCGATGGGTACGTCGAGCGAGAGCGCCGCGAGCACGATCGAGCCGAACGAGACGTCGTGCCAGCCGAGGTTGGGAGCGTGCCGGATGAGGCCGTCGCTCCGTCGTACGAGACCGGGAACGGCGACGCCGATGCCGAGCAGGGGAGCATCCGTCGGGGAGAGCGCGACGACCTGGCGGATCAGGGTGGCGACGGTCGCGCCGACCTGCCAGGCCTCGGTCTCCTCGGGGATCGGTGCGCTGGCGCGTTCGCGGATGGTTCCGCCCAGGCCGACGCGGGCCACCGTGGCATGGTCGACGCCCAGGTCGACGGCCACGACGTACGGACCGTCCTCCGGGATCCGCACCCCGGCGGATGGACGACCGGCGCCACGGCGTTCGGTCGCGGGGGAAGCGTGTTCGATCAGCCCGAGGGTGTCGAGCTCGCCGACGAGGCCGGCGATCGTCGACCGGTTCAACCCCATCCTGCCGGTGAGCTCCGCCCGGGAGACCTCGCTGGTGTCGTGGACGTGGCGGAGCAGGGTCCCGAGATTGTGGCGGCGTACGGCTTCCTGGTTGGTCCCCGTGCCGCGCTGCGCGCCGGTCACGTCTAGACCCCGGAAGCCGAACGACGGCGACGCGAGACGGCGTCCACGCTGGCGGCCAGCAGGAGCACACCTCCGGTCACGATGAAGTTGATGTAGCTGGCCTGGTCGAGCAGGCCGAGTCCGTTGGGGATGGTGGCGATCACCAGGCCGCCGATGACGGCATCGATGGCGCGGCCGCGGCCACCGAACAGGCTCGTGCCGCCGATCACTGCGGCTCCGACGGCGTAGAGCAGCTCGTTGCCGCCACCTGAACCGGGCGAGACCTTCCCCGTGTACGACGCCGCGAGGATGCCGGAGACGGCCGCCATGCCCGAGCAGATCACGAACGCGGCGATCTTCATCCGGGTGACGTTGATGCCGGCGCGGCGGGCTGCCTCGGCGTTGCCGCCGACGGCGTAGAGGTGGCGTCCGAAACGGGTGCGGGTCAGCACGAACGTCCAGAACAGGAGCAGGGCGATCACCACCGGTGCCACCCACGGGATGCCGCTGATGTTGAAGATCTCGGGGTTGACGGCGCGGTTCTGGCTGAGCATGAAGGTCAGGCCGAGGACGACGCCGCTGAACACGGCGATCTGGACGGCGACCAGGGCCGTCGGCTTGTGGACCAGGCCCTTGGCCATCCGCGAGCGGTGCTGCCAGAGACTGAGCCCGGCAAAGCCCACCACGAGCACCACTGCGGCAATCCACCCGGCCGTGACGGGCACGTTCTTGATCGACAGTCCGCGCAACACCTCGTTGTTGAAGCGCAACGAGCCTCCCGCGCCGATCAGCTTCAGCGGCACGGCCTGGAGCGCGAGGAAGAACGCGAGCGTGACCACGAACGAAGGGATGCCGAGGAAGGACACCAGCGAGCCGATGGTCAGTCCGATCAGGACGCCGATCGCGAGTCCGGCCACGACCGCGGCCCACCAGACCCAGCCGTGGTCGATGATCGCCAGGGCGGTGATGGTCGCGGAGGCGCCGCCGGCGACACCGGCGGACAGGTCGATCTCGCCGAGGAGCAGGACGAAGACCAGGCCCATCGCCAGCACGATGATCGATGCGGACTGGATGACCAGGTTGGTGAGGTTGTACGTCGTCAGGAACTTGTCGTGCGACAGGGCGAAGACCGTGAACAGCACGGCCAGGCCGAGCAGGGCGGGCAGGGAGCCCATGTCGCCGCCGCGAAGGCGGTTGACGTAGTCGCGGGCCGCGTCGCCGATGGTGGCTGCGCTGTGGCCGTCGCCGGTGAAGTCGGACTCGGGGAGGCTGGGGCCCGGCGCGTAGGGGGCCGGGGACGTGGACTGGGTGCTCATCGCGCTCCTCCTCAGATCGTCGCTGCGGCGACGTCGCGAATGCCGAGATCGCCGGAGCGGCCGGCGGTGATCAGTTCGACCACCTGGTTGTGGGTCACGCTCGACACCGGGACGTCGGCTGCGACCTGACCGAGGTAGAGCGCGGTGATCCGGTCGGCGACCTCGAAGACGTCGTTCATGTTGTGGGAGATCAGTACGACGCCGAGTCCGCGGTCGGCCAGGCGCCGGACCAGGTCGAGGACCTGACGGGTCTGCGCGACACCGAGTGCAGCGGTCGGTTCGTCGAGAAGCACGATCCGGGAGTTCCAGAGCACTGCTTTGGCGATGGCGACGGTCTGACGTTGCCCGCCCGACAGGCTGGCCACGCTCTGGCGCACCGACTTGACGGTGCGCACCGAGAGCGAGGCGAGCGTCTCGCGGGCGCGGTCCTCCATGCTCATGTCGTCGAGGACCAGGCCCTTGCGGGTCTCCCGGCCGAGGAACATGTTCTGCACGATGTCGAGGTTGTCGCACAGCGCGAGGTCCTGGTAGACGACCTCGACGCCGAGCGCCGCGACGTCGCGGGGGTTGCTGACGTGGACGGGTGCTCCCTCGAAGAGGTACTCCCCGCTGTCGCGCCCGTAGATGCCCGCGATGACCTTCACCAGCGTGGACTTGCCGGCACCGTTGTCACCGACGAGCGCCGTGACCTGCCCGGGATAGACGGCGAAGTCGACGTCGTGCAGGACGTGTACCACTCCGAAGCTCTTGTTGACGCCGCGCAGCTCCAGCAGCGGCTGCGCGCCGGCTTCGACGTTCGCGTTGGTCATCGCGGCCCTCCCATGGGCTGAGGATTGTTGTTCGGTCCAACGAACTTTGCCGGACCGTGAGTCCCCGCGCCAGCAAGGGGTTGCCGCCGGCGCGGGGACTGCTGGGGGTCAGGACAGGCCCGCGGCCTTGCAGGCGTCCGCGAAGTCAGCGGTGCACACGTCGGCCAGCTTCTGGCCGCCGTCGTCGATCACGTCGCCGACGTTGTCCTTGGTGATGGCCTTCGGCTCGAGCAGGATCGAGGGCACCTCGCGGCCGCTCTCGGAGTCCTTCGTCGTACCGGTGGTCTCGGCGTCCTTGCCGCTGGCCAGGGCGATGGCGGTCTCCGCGAGAGCGTTGGCCTCCAGGGTCGCCGACTTGTAGATGGTCATGCACTGGGTGCCGGCGAGGATGTTCTGCAGGCCTTCGACCGTCGCGTCCTGCCCGGTCACCGGCACGTCTCCGTCGCGGCCGTTGCCTTCGAGGATAGAGATCACGGCGCCACCGAGGCCGTCGTTGGCAGCGAGCACGCCGTCGACCTTGCCGTCAGCCTGCGTGTAGAGCTGCTGGAAGATGACGGCCGCTTCCTCGTTGTCCCACTCCGGAACGGCCTGCTCGCCGACCTTCTTGTAGGACGTGATCTTGTCCAGGACGCTGTGCGCGCCTGCGGAGAACAGCGTCGCGTTGTTGTCCGTGGGCGACCCGTTGAGGTAGATGATGTTGGCGTCCTTGTCGCCGAGGCAGTCGGCCAGGCCCTGGCCCTGCAGTTCGCCGACGACGGTGTTGTCGAACGAGACGTAGTACTCGGCGGAGCCTTCGAGGGTCAGTCGGTCGTAGTCGATCGTGGCGACGCCCTGCGACTGTGCCTTCTCCTGGATCGCTGCGCCGGAGGCCGAGTCGAGGTTGACGATCGCCAGGACGGTGACGCCGTCGGCGATCATCGAGTCGGCGATCTGGGCCATCTTCTCGGCGTCGCCCTCGGCGTTCTGGATGCTGTAGTCGACGCCGGCAGCCTTGAAGGCGGTCTCGAGCGCAGGGCGGTCCGCGCTCTCCCACCGCACCGAGGACTCGGTGTCGGGAAGGATGACGCCGATCTTGCCTTCGATCTTGGCGTCGTTGTCGCCGGCGGAGTCCGAGCCGTCGTCCGAACCACAGGCCGAGAGTGAGAGGGCGAGCCCCAGGCCCGCTGCCACCACCGCGAAGTGTGTGCGCTTCACATCAACCGCCTCCTAGCGATTCCGGCTCCGGTGGCGTCGTCGGTCGACGCGCACGGTGCCGGGTCATATGTTGTTCCAAACAACATATGTAGTGATCGGCGTCACGTCCATAGGTCACAGCGATTCTTTTCCGGCGTCACCGATTTCTTGCTCAGATCCGGATCCACCGTGCCGATGACTCGGAGGTCCATCGGGAGGATTCTGTCCGCGAGCGGGGGATCATGGCGGCGACGGCTGCGCGGCGATTGAGCGCTGAGGACGTCGAGAACGCCCTGGACCACGGACACCTCCAGGTCCACTACCAACCCTGCTACGACCTGCGGACGGGCGCGATGGTCGCTGTCGAGGCGCTCGCGCGGATCCTGGACCCGGTCAGCGGCGAACTCCATCCACCTGACGCGTTCCTCGGCGTGGTCGAGGAGACGGGGCTGGTCACGCGACTGGATGCGATGGTCTTCGCGATGGCCGCACCGCAGGTGGCGCACTGGCGTCAGCAACGAGGTGGTGAACGACTCTGTCTTGCCATCAACCTGTCGGCTGCTGACCTCGACGATCCGGGACTGGCCGATCGGTTCGTGCAGGTGGCTGCACGCGCCGGACTGTCCCTGGACGCCGTCATCGTGGAGTTGACCGAGACGCTGCTGTCGAGGACCGGGCAGGGGCACGAGCAGGTCCTGTCGACCCTGGCGGATCTCGGCTGCAACATCACCCTCGACGACTTCGGCACCGGCAACGCCAGCTTCGACTACCTGCGCCGCTTCCGGGTCGACGGCATCAAGGTGGACCGGTCCTTCGTCCAGTTCCTCGGCACGGGCGGCCCGCAGGAGCGGATGGCGGAGTCGCTGCTGAGGTTCTGTCTGTCTCTGGGGGTCCATGTCGTCGCCGAGGGCATCGAACGGCCCCAGCAAGTGGCCGCCCTGCGCCGTCTCGGTTGCGCGCTGGGGCAGGGCTATCTGATGAGTCGACCGGTCGACGTGGTCGCCTTCGAGGCACTGCTCGCCGTCGATGGCGGTGCTTCGAGTGCCCTGGCCCACCCTGCTGCTGCGGCCGTCTTCGACGAGGAGTCGGTACGGCGCCCCGCCGGCCGGTTCCGCGCGCTGGACCGGGCCGCGACCACCGCCCTGGCTGCCCTGCTCTGCCTGGCGCTGGTCGCCATTGCGGTCATCGCGACGTCCGATCGTCGGTCGACCCAGTCGTCGCTCGACGCGGCCGCGCAGCAGCGACTGACGGCGGTCGACGCACTGGCGGCCCGGCAAGTCGACGTACAACTGGGCGGACTTCGCGACGTGGTCGCCGCGTATGCCCGCGGCGCCGAGGTCCGGCGTGCCTTGAGCGACCGCGATCCGGAGCTGATGAGGTCCTCGCTGGCTGCGCTGGGTTCGGCCACCAACGGCGTCTTCAGTTCCTCCCTCTACGACGCCTCGGGCACCCTGATCTCGCTCGCCCCCGCACTGGATCCGAGCCTGATCGGGCGCAACTTCGCCTACCGGGACTGGTATCTCGGCGCTCGGGAGGCCGACGGGGCCTACGTGTCCCAGGCCTTCCAGTTGTTGGCACCTGGCCGTCCCTGGGCGCTCGCCGTGGCCGCCGCCGTCCGGTCGGAAGAGGGACGCACGTCCGGGTACGTCGTCGCGACGATGACCCTGACGGCGCTGCAGAAGCAGCTGGCCGACGTACTGGACCATCACGGGATCAGCGTCACCCTGGTCGACGGCCGGGGCGTCACCCTGGCAGCGCCGGACGACCGGATCGGTGAGATGGCCAGCGACCCGCGTCTCGCTGAACGGCGCGAGGACTCCAGCGACCCGGGGGACGGATCCGTCTGGGCGGTTCACGAGGTGGCGGCGCTCGGCGGTTGGCTGCTGGCCGAGCAACCCAGCGCGGCAGCGCTCGGCTCCAGCGATGGTCGGCTGAGCATCGCTGCGCTTCTCGTGGTGGTGGGCGCCGCGCTGGTGATGGTGCTCCTGTGGCTGGGGGCCGATCGGCGCCGGCGCCGGTTGAAGTCCGAGTTGCGCGAAGCGAACGACTGGCTGACCTCGATCATGACGGCCACCCCGACGCCGTTGGTCATCGCCGACGGTTCCGACCAGGTCCATCTGGCCAACCCGGCGGCAGGTGCCTTGCTGGCAGTGCCCCTCGAGTCACTCGTCGGCCAGGACCTCACCAGCTGGTTGCCCACACGTGACGAGCCGGAGTTCGAGGGAGGCGGGTTCCAGGCACGGGTGGTCGACACCCGGGGCGAGGTGCGCCTGGTGGATGTCCGGACCCAGGAGGTCGAAGGCCCGCGGGGCGAGCTGATGTACCTCCACGCGCTGGTCGATGTGACGCCGCACCGCGAGGAACGGGATCGACTGCGTGCCCAGAGTCGCGTCGATCCGCTGACCGGAGTCGGCAACCGGTTGCTTCTTGACGAGGCACTCGCGACGGCCGCGGTGACCGGCGGGGCGACGTACGCACTGGTCATGCTGGACCTCGACGGCTTCAAGGGCGTCAATGACCTGATGGGGCATGGCGCGGGCGACAGCCTGCTGTGCGCCGTTGCCCAGTCGCTGATCGAGGCAACCGACCGTCAGGACTGTGTGACCCGGGTCGGCGGGGACGAGTTCATGCTGGTGGTTCGCCTGGACCATCCGGGGCAGTGCGAGGGGTTGGCGGCCAGGCTGCGTGCTGTCGTCCTGCGGGCGATCGACGCCCACCCGTCCGCGGGCCAGGTCAAGGTCGGCGTCAGTGTCGGTGCGGCACTGGTGGGCGAGGGCACGGACGCCGCTGAACTGATGGGGCTCGCCGACCAGCGGATGTACGACGCGAAGCGGACCGGACGTGCGCTCGAGGGACCTCAGCGAACGGGCGGGACGCCGTAGAGCGTCGTGCGTTCGCGGACCGGGCGGTCGATGCCGGCGCCGATGTCGACGAGTTCGGCGACGGTCTTGGCCGAGCCGTGTTCGGAGCCGGCCATCCGGGAGATGGTCTCCTCCATGAGGGTGCCGCCGACGTCGTTGGCGCCGGCGTTGAGCATGGCTCGGGTGCCGTCGACGCCGAGCTTGACCCAGCTGGTCTGGATGTTGTGGATCCGGCCGTGCAGCAGGATGCGGGCCATCGCGTGCACGGCGAGGTTGTCGCGCAGGGTGGGGCCGGGGCGCGCGACACCGGCGAGGTAGATCGGCGCGGAGGTGTGCACGAAGGGCAGCGGCACGAACTCGGTGAATCCGGTGCCGCCGTTCTCGAACGCCTTGTCCTGGATGCCAGAGAGGACGCGGAGGTGGCCGACCCAGTGGCGTGGGTTGTCGACGTGGCCGTACATCATCGTGGAGGTCGTCGGCAGTCCGATGCGGTGAGCGGTCGAGACGATCTCGACCCAGGTGCGGGCGGGGAGCTTGCCCTTGGTCAGCACCCAGCGGACCTCGTCGTCGAGGATCTCTGCGGCGGTGCCGGGCAGTGAGCCCAGGCCGGACTCGCGGGCCTTGATCAGGAAGTCCTCGATCGACAGGCCGGTGCGGGCGGTGCCGTTGACGACCTCCATCGGGCTGAAGGCGTGCACGTGCATCTCCGGCACCCGCTTCTTCACCGCCGCAGCGATGTCGAAGTAGGCAGTGGCCGGCAGTTCGGGGTCGATGCCGCCCTGCATGCAGACCTCGGTCGCGCCGAGGTCCCACGCCTCCTGGGCGCGGTCGGCGACCTCGTCATAGGACAGCGAGTAGGCATCGGCGTCGGTCTTGCGTTGTGCGAAGGCGCAGAAGCGGCAGCCGACGTAACAGATGTTGGTGAAGTTGATGTTGCGGTTGACGACGTAGGTGACGTCGTCGCCGACCGTCTCCTTGCGGAGGTCATCGGCCAGCCGTACGACGGAGCGCAGCAGGTCGCCCTCGGCGGTCATCAACGTCAGCGCGTGCTCATCCGACAGGTTGCCCGGATCGGCCTCGGCGGCAGCCATCGCCTCGCGACCCTCTGAGTGGAGCACCGCGGGTGCGCCGTCGATGAGTCCGGTGGTGGCTGCCGCGGCACCGACCGATTCCCAGTCGCCGTAGACGGAGCCGAAGTCGCTGCGTCGGTCGTCGGTGCGGCCCTCGGTGTCGACAGCGGAGTGGAGATCCGTACGGCCCGCGGACTCGAAGCCGCCGTCCGGTTCCTGCCACGGCAGGCCCTTGGGGCGGACGTCGGGGATCGCAAGCCCGTCGGGCCCGGCGAGCGCCGCGACGTGTCCGACGACGCGCGGGTCGAGCCAGGCCTGGCCGTCGTTGAGTGCCCCGACGACGTACTCGGGATGGACGGTGAGGCGGGCCTTGAGTTCGAAGCCGCACGTGGCGGTGATGGAGCGCAGCCGCTCCAGCGAGGGCCAGGGGCGTTCGGGGTTCACGTGGTCCGGGGTCAGCGGCGAGACGCCGCCCCAGTCGTCGACACCCGCTTCGAGCAGGGCTCGACATTCCTCGAGGTCCACCAGGTTGGGCGGCGACTGGATGCGGGCCTTCGGTCCGAGCACGATGCGGGTCACGGCGATCGCGGCGCGGTACTCGGCGAGGTCGAGGTCATCGACGTGGCGCATCGCGGTGTCGGGCTTCGCACGGAAGTTCTGGACGATCACTTCCTGCACGGCGCCGTAGGCGCGCATCGTGGCGCGCAGCGCGAATATCGTCTCGGCCCGCTCGGTCAGGGTCTCGCCGATGCCGACCAGCAGGCCCGTGGTGAACGGGATGCCGTGGCGGCCGGCGTCCTCGAGCACACGCAGGCGGACCTCGGGGTCCTTGTCGGGGGAACCGTGGTGGGCCTCGCCCTTGGTCTCGAAGAGCCGGCGTGAGGTGGTCTCGAGCATCATCCCCATCGAGGGAGAGACCGGCTTGAGGCGGTTGAGTTCCTCCCACGACATCACGCCGGGGTTGAGGTGCGGCAGCAGCCCGGTCTCTTCCAGCACCCGGATCGCCATCGCCCGGATGTAGGCCAGGGTCGAGTCGTAGCCCTGCTCGTCGAGCCAGGCCTGGGCCTCGGGCCAGCGGTCCTCGGGCCGGTCGCCGAGCGTGAACAACGCCTCGAGGCAGCCGAGCTCCGCGCCTTGGCGGGCGATGTCGAGGATCTCGTCAGGAGAGAGGTACGGCGCCCGCCCCTCGCGTGCCGCCTGGCCAGGCGTCTCCACGAACGTGCAGTAGTGGCACCGGTCCCGACACAGCTTGGTGATCGGGATGAACACCTTCGGCGAGTACGTCACCACCCCGGGACGGCCAGCGGCGACCAGCCCCGCATCCCGGACCCGAGCGGCCACTGCTGTCAGCCGATCGAGGTCCTCGCCCGTCGCAGCCAGCAGCACGGTCGCCTCGTCGAGGTCGAGTGCTGCTCCGCGCTCGGCGCGGGCAAGTGCGCGGCGGATCTGCTGGGGGGTGGGGGGCCCGTCTCTCATGACGGACAAAGGATACCGGGTCACGACCAGAACTAGAACAGGTTCTACCGATGGGTGGTTTGCGGCGTCAGTTCTTGATCCGGGCGCTCAGCTTCCCGATGCGGGCGACGAAGGCTCCGTCGTAGGAAGCAGGGAAGCTCCAGGTGACCAGTCGGCCGCGACCACCGCCCTGCGTGATGATCGTGTCGGCACACCCGCCACTCACGGCCATGCAGTTGCCACCGTTGCTGGTGTAGCGCGCGGTGATGGAGGTGTAGTCCTTGAAACCCTCGTAGTGGAGCTGCCATGCATAGCACCCCGGCGCGGAGGTGCACTTCGCCTTCTTCCACCAGATCCGTTTCGGCTTGGACGTGCCGCAGGACTCCGCTTGGGACTCCGACGTCGTGCCCCAGGGGTAGGTCACGACCACCTGGGCCTCCACGCAGCCGCGCTGACCGCCCTCCTCGGTGTCGACCGAGGCCGACGAGCCGCTCAGAGGCGTCCAGCTGCCGGCTCCACCGGTGTTGATCACGACCTCGCCGTTCGCCGCGCTGGGCACCTCGAAGGTGAACGTGACCGAGCGGTAGGCCGGCTTCGCGGTGCCCTTCGGAACGGCGGGCGCCTCGGCGTAGCAGGCGTCGAGCTCCTCGACGGCCTTCGCGTGTCCCTTCTCCGCGCTGTCGTCGCGGTCCTTGTCCGACAGCGTGAGCAGGTCGCGTGCGAAGTAGGCGCCGATGGTGCTGGTGCCGATGTCCTCGAGACAGTCGGTGTCCTCGAGCTGCCAGGTCTCGCCGACCTGGTCGGCCCAGTCGTCGGAGCAGTCCAGGAGCTTGTCGAAGTACGCCGTGGCGTCGGCGACCTCCCACTCTCCGGTGTAGGTCCAGTCGTCTCCGTCGCGCTCGATCAGGCCACGCTTCTCGAGCTCGCCCGAACGCGACTCGTGGATCAGGTCGTCGACGGCGCACTCGACCTGGTCCTCATCGGCCCACGCGGGTGCATCGACCCCGTCGGTGATGGCTGCGACGGCGTCCTTGTCCGCGGCGCTGAGCGGCCCGATGCCGAACCGGCCGGAGAAGTAGAGCCAACCGGTGACGGCGACGCCGATCACCAGGAGCAGAGAGAGGCCGAGGCCGAGGAACAGCGGCCAGCGGCGCTTGCGCGGGGGACCGCCGTACTGCGGCGGGCCGCCGAAACCACCCGGCGGCGGACCGTACGGCGGCTGTCCGAACTGGGTCGGGGCGTAGGCGGGCTGCCCGTACGGCGGCGGGCCCGACGGGGGCGGTCCCTGTGGTCCGGGCCAGCCCGGTGTTCCGCTACCACTCACGTCGTACTCCCCATGCTTCCGTGGGCCGCCCATTCGGCCCACGGAAGCATCGTAGGAGATGTTCGCTCCCGCAAGGAGCGATGGTCAGCGACCTGCGGTCACCATCTCGCTCTCGCCGGCCGGCGGCTCCGCGACGGGTGCGTCGCCCTGGTCGAGCTTGCTCGGCCACCAGATCTTGCCGCCCAGATCGAGGTTGAGCGCGGTGACCAGGACCGACCGCACGATCATCGTGTCGAGCAGGACGCCCAGCGCGACGGCCACGCCGAGCTCGGCGAGGAACACCAGTGGTAGCGAACCCAGCACGAGGAAGGTCGCGGCGAGCACCAGTCCGGCCGAGGTGATCACGACGCCCGTGGAGGACAGGGCGATCAGCGAGCCCTGACGGGTCCCGTGGTTCACCGTCTCCTCGCGGACCCGGGTCATCAAGAAGATGTTGTAGTCGATGCCCAGGGCCACCAGGAACACGAACGCGAACAGCGGGAATCCCGGATCGGATCCGGCGAACCCGAAGACGTACTCGAAGAGCAGCGCCGAGATGCCGAGCGCGGCGCCGAACGAGAGCACGACGGTGGCGATCAGGATCAACGGCGCGACCACGGCCCGCAGGAGCAGGAGCAGGATCACGAACACGACGAGCAGGACCAACGGGATGATGACGAGGTTGTCGCGGTTGGAGGCGATCTTGGTGTCGAGGTAGAACGCCGCCCCGCCTCCGACGAGCGCATCGGCGCCGTCAACCTCGTGGACCGCGTCGCGACTCGCCTCGACGACGTCGAACGCCTTCTGCGAGGAGATGTCGGCGTCGATGGTCGCCTCGAAGTAGGACCGGCCGTCGCTGAGGGGAACCGCTGCGCCGGGCACGCCGAGGTTCTCGATCCCGTCGAGGGCCTGCGACACCGCATCGATCTGGTCGGTGTCGGCCACCACCTGGATGGTGTTGGACTGGTCCTGCAGGTCGTGGTCCTCGAGCAGCTTCTGGCCCTTGATGGAGTCGAACTCCTTCGTGTAGGTCTCCTCGGTGGACAGGCCGCCGGTGTCGAGGCGGAACAGGCCCAGGCAGGCGACGAGCAGCAGGCCGGTGGTGACCACCCAGACGGCGCGCGGGCGGGGAGTGATGGCCTTGCCGACGCGCGACCACAGGCCCGAGCTGGTGGGCTCGGCCGATCCGAAGCTGGGGCGCACCGGCCAGAACACCCAGCGACCGCAGATGACCAGCAGCGCCGGTAGCAGGGTGACCATCACCAAGAAGGTGGCGGCGATGCCGACAGCGATCACCGGGCCGAGGCCCGCGGTGGAGTTGAGGTCGGCGAAGACCAGGCAGAGCATACCGACGCAGACGGTCGCCGCGCTCGCCACGATGGCCGGAGCCGCGCGGTGCAGGGCGAACGCCATGGCTTCGTGGCGGTCCTCGTGGCGCCGCAGCTCCTCGCGGTAGCGAGCCACCAGGAGCAGGGCGTAGTCCGTGCCGGCCCCGATGACCAGGATGCTCAAGATGGCCTGGCTCTGTCCGTTGACCGTGAGGTCGGCGTAGCGGGCGAGGAGGTAGACGATTCCAGTGGCGATGAAGTTCGCCATCGCGGCGCAGAGCACCGGAAGGATCCACAGGATCGGGCTCCGGTAGGTGAAGAGCAGGATGAGGATCACGACGCCGAGGGTCGCGAAGATCAGGTTGGTGTCGATGCCCTCGAAGGACTCGGCGGCGTCGGCCGCCTGGCCGCCGTAACCGGCCAGGTGGACCGTCACGCCGTCGATCTTCGCGATGTCCCGGATCTCGTCGGCGGCGTCGGGGATGGCGTTCCAGCCCTCGTCGCCGAAGTTGAGGACGAGATAGACGTAGGCCACCTCGTCGTCGTCGGACTGGAGCTTCTGGGGTAGCTGCAGTTGTTCGGCGACGTTGGGCGACAGGACGTCGGGTTTGCCGTCGTCGGTGGAGTCGGTGATGCCGTCGACGTCGGCGGCGATCTTCGCGGCCTGCTCGTCCATGGCGGTGAGGTCGGCAGGCGTCAGGCCACCGGCTCGGTAGTAGGTGACGAGTGTGGGGATGTCGTTGGGGTCCTGGGTGCTGGAGCTCGAGAGTTCCTCCAGGACCTTGGTCGACTCGGCCGACTCGGGAAGCCACGACGAGGCCTCGTTGTTCTGGACGTCGACGAGCTTGGCGTTCAAGGGCATCAGGGCGAAAGCGGCGAAGATGACGGCCGCGGCAACGATCCACTTGGTGACGGGGCCGGTGAGCTTTCCGGCGATCTGACGGTGCATGAGGGGAACTCTTCCAGTGAGGACCGACAACGGCATCGGGATTTCTCCGGATCTGACCCTGAGATCGCCCCGGAATCATCGACGGACGGGAACTTTTTGCCGTCCCGTCGTGCATCAGACACCGATCGGCCCCCGAATGTGACATTCGAGGGCCGTTCGGTGCTGTGGAAACTGCAGATCAGGCAGCCCACTCCTTGATCTGCGCGATGGTCGCGGCCGGGTCCTCGGATGCGGGGGACACGGACAGGTTGGTCACGCCGGACTCCTTGAAAGCCGCGATCCGTTCCTTGACGTACGACGCCGGGCCGACCAGGTTGCCGGCCTCGAGCCACTCGAGCGGAACCAGTGCTTCGGCTTCCTTCTTCTTGCCCGAGAGGTAGAGGTCCTGGATCTCCTTGGCCTCCTTCTCGAAGCCGTACTCGCAGGCGAGCTGGTTGTAGAAGTTCTTGTCGCGCGCGCCCATGCCGCCGACGTACAGGGCGTACATCGGTCGCATGAAGTCGAGGAACGCCTTGGTCTCGGGGCCCTCGCCGATCGCGACCAGTCCGCCGGCGCAGATCTCCAGCGGCTTGAGGTCGGCCGAACGCTTCGCCGTACCGCGGGCCAGGGCCTCGCCCCACACCTGCTGGGCCTTCTCGGGGTAGTAGAGGAAGGGCAGCCAGCCGTCGGCCACCTCCGCCGTCATGGCGACGTTCTTGTCGCCGAGCGCAGCCACCCAGATCGGGAGGTCGGCGCGCTCGGGCTTGTTGAGCAGCTTCAACGGCTTGCCGAGGCCGAGGCCCTGGCCTTCGGGCAGGGGGACCTGGAGGGTCTTGCCCTGGTAGTCGAGGCGCTCGCCGCGCAGACCCATCCGGAGCACCTCGATGACCTCGCGGGTGCGGGTCAGCGGGCGGTCGTAGGCGATGCCGTGGAATCCTTCGATGACCTGTGGGCCGGACGCTCCGAGGCCGAGCACCGCGCGACCGCCGGAGACGTTGTCCAGGCCAGCGGCCGTCTGGAGCAGTGCGCCGGGGGTGCGGGAGTAGACGTTGAGGATGCCGGCCGCGATCTCGACCGTCTCGGTCTTGGCGGCGAGGTAGCCCAGCAGGGTGGGGGCGTCGAATCCATAGGGCTCGGCCACCCAGATCATGTCCAGACCGGCCTTCTCGAGGGCGACGACCTGGTCGGCGGACTCACGGGGGTTGCCGGCGTAGATGAGGGGCATCGAAAGCTTCATGGCTTCACTGTGACAGTATTACTGTCACGGTCGCAAGGTCTCCCTGGCCGAGACACGTCCGCGGCTGACGACTTCCCTTTCGTGTTAGGTGGACCTGTGACTTCTGAGAACGAGCCCCGCGAGACCCCCCGCTACACCGTCGCCGTCATCGGCGGCACCGGCCCCCAGGGCAAGGGTCTTGGCTACCGCTTCGCCCGCCACGGCCACGACATCGTCCTCGGCTCCCGGGCCGCCGAGAAGGCCGAGGTCGTTGCCGAGGAGGTCACGGCGCGCCTCGAGGGCGTGGCCGGTGCGGGTGCCGCTCGCGGCGCGACCAACGCCGATGCCATCGCTGCCGCCGACGTCGTCCTGCTGGCCGTTCCGTACGACGGCCACGACGAGCTCGTCGCCTCCCTGGACCTCGCGGGCAAGACCGTCATCTCGTGCGTCAACCCGCTCGCCTTCGACAAGCGCGGCGCGCACGGCCTGGTCGTCAACGGCGGCGAGGGATCGGCGGCCGAGTCGGCCCAGGAGCTCGCTCCCGAGGCCGTGGTGGTCGGTGCGTTCCACAACGTCTCCGCCGTCGGGCTCTGGAGCGATGAGGAGTTCCTCGACGAGGACGTCATCGTGGTCGGCGACTCGGTCGAGGGCAAGCAGGTCGCGATCGACCTCGCCGCTGCGGTCACCGGCCGCGACGGCATCGACGGCGGCAAGCTCCGCCTCGCCCGCGTCCTCGAGCCCTTCACCGCCGTGCTGATCTCGATCAACCGCAAGTACAAGGCGCACAGCGGCATCCGCGTCACCGGGCTCGACGCGCACTGACCTGCTGCTGCTTGTAACTCGGTGTTCGGGCATCTTGCTGGGGGTTGTGACCGGTCACGACCCCGTGGCAGTTGCCGTTTCACCGTGGTGGATGCACGAACACCGAGTTACATGCCCGCCAGTCCGTCGATCACCTCGACGCCCGGGACGTCGGCCAGCAGGGCACCGGCGAGCAGCAGCTTGGAGCGCCGGACGCCTGAGCCGATCACGGCGACCTCGATGTCGAGGACGCGGGAGTCGACGAGGATGCGCCAGCCGTCGGGGAGACCGATCGGCGTGATTCCGCCGTACTCCATCGACGACTCCTCGACCGCGCGCTCCATCGACATGAACGAGAGCTTGCGTACGTCGAGCAACCGTTTGACGGTGTGATTGACGTCGGCCCTCGTGTCGGCACGGACCACGCACGCAGCCACGCGTTCCTCGCCCTCGCGCCGCCCCGCGACGACCACGCAGTTGGCGCTCGCCTCCAGGGAGAGGTCGTACGCCGCGCACAGGGCGGCCGTGTCGGCGAGGTCCGGATCGATCTCGACCACGGCAACCCCAGCGCCGCCCGGCCAGCTGGCGAGGGCGGCGTGGACGGAGGGGCTCAGCAGCTCGGGGTGCTCGCGTGCAGGCAGGGAGTTCAGTCCCGGGAGTCGGGGGAGTTGTGGATTCACCCCAACATCTTGACCGAGTGAGGGTGGCGGCTTCCACGCAGGACCGTGGCGACCAGGCCGAGCGCTCCGGCCACCAGCCACGGCAGCGGCAGGATCCACCGTGCGTTGTCGAGCTGGACGGTGTCGCTGGTGACCAGCGCCCACACCGTCACGAGGCCCACGAAGGCCACCCCCATCACCAGGTGCCCGACGTTGACCTGGTGCCAACCACTGGGCCGGGCCTCGGGCTTGCGCTCCTCGAGGGGGCGCTCCATCGGGTCGATGGCGTCGTCGGTGCTCATGCTGCTTCCTTCACGGTGCGGATGTCGATCTGGCCGAGGATCACGGCGGCATCGATCGTGAGGGTGGGGTCATCGGGGTCGCCATGGCTGGAGGTCTCGTCGTTGTCCGACTTCTCTCCGAAGAGGTTCGCCTCGCCGGCCCCGATGCTGGCGTCGGCCTCGATCCGCAGGCCTTCCTCGGGCACGATCACCTCGATGTGACCGATGCTGACGTCGAGCTTGAGGGTCCTGCCTCCGAGCTCCTTGAAGTCGGCTGGGTCGAGCTCGGTCAGGTCGACCACGATCTCGCCGATGCCCAGGTCGTAGTCGCTGTCGAGGTCGGCCGCCGAGGTCGGGGTCGGGGTGAGCTCTCCCATCTCGACGTCGTCGACAACGGACGTCACCGCGGTCGTACCGGCGGCCAGCAGTCCGATCAGGATCAGTCCACCTGCCCGGCCGTAGAAGGCGCCGACGACGAGCATCAGGCCGACCACACCCAGCACGGTGGCGGGGTAGGCCGACGGCGCGACGTCGAGGCCGGCGAGGTGCAGGGTGGCGACGACTCCGACACCGAAGGCGGCCAGTGCGAGGGTGAACGGGAAGAGGAGCGGCCCGCGACGCCGGGGGTCGACCACGTGGGGCTGCGGGGGCGGACCCGGACGGTAGCCCGGGTACGACGGCGCGACCGCCACCTCGCCCGAGACGGGTCCGGGCGGGGGTTGGCCACCGGACCAGCGGTCCTTCCTGGCCTGCTTGCCGCCGAAGATGACGAGGAAGACCAGGCCGATGACCATGAGCGGCCACGGGAAGTCCGGGCCTCCGAACGAGTCGCCGACCATCGAGGCGATGGTGATGACGCCGGCGATGATCAGGGCGGCCGTGCGAACGCCCTCGTCGACGCGGATCACCGCGTCATCGGTGTGCTCCTCGGGCACGAGGAGCCACGCGACGCCGTACAGGATGAGGCCGCCGCCGCCGAAGAACGTGAGGATCACGAACGCGACGCGCACCAGCAGGGGGTCGATGTCGAGGTGGCGGGCGATGCCACCGGCCACGCCCGAGACCTTGCGGTCGGTCGCGCTGCGGCGCAGGCGGCCCAGGTCGCGGACCTCGTCGCGCGTCACTCGGGGTCCCTGGTGGCCGGGGTCCTGGCCGGCGGGGCCGGGTCCGTGCTCGGTGTCGGTCGGTGCGTTCATGGCTCCAAGCCTGCTGTCTGCGGTGCCTGCGCACCATCGGGGACTGCCCTGATCCTGCCGCATTCCCCGGGGGGCCGACTCAGGGTCCGATCAGGGTCGTTCCCCCTGCTCCCGAGCTCGCCGCTGTGTGACGATGGATGCATCATGACGTCCCCTCTGACCGCTCCGCCGGCACCCGCGACCGGCGCCCCGTCGGCGCCTGCCGAGACCCGCCGTGCGTGGCGCGACCTGCGCGACCCGGTGCTCGGTGGCGTCGCGTCGGGACTGGCCGCGCACCTCGGTGCGCCCGTGCTGTGGGTGCGGGTGGCGTTCGTCGTCGCGACGTTCGTCGGCGGCTCCGGTGTCGCGGCGTACGCCGTCCTGTGGGCCATGTTGCCGGCCGGACCGCCGCCCTCGGTGCTCGCGCCCGGTCTCGAGAGCGCGCTGCGCGACGGTCGTCGCCCCGGGCGCTCCCGGCGGTTCTCCGACGTCGGCCCGGTGGTCACCCTCTCTGCCCTGGGCATCGGTGCGATCTTCGCCACCGGTGCAGTGCTGGGCAACGGCTGGTGGGTCTGGCCGCTCGGCATCGCCGTGGCCGGCGTCGCGCTGTTGTGGCGACAGGCCGACGAGGCGCAGCGCGAGCGCTGGCTCGACGCGACCGGCAAGGTCGATCCGGTCCGCGTGGTCCTCGGCGGCGGTGGCTGGGCGGCGTGGGCCCGCATCGCTGCCGGACTGGCGCTGATCGTCATCGCCCTCGTGCTCTTCGCCCTGCGCGACGGCTCGCTGTCGCTGGCGCGTGACGCGACCATCGCGATCCTGCTCGGCATCGGCGGCATCGCGATCGTGCTCGGCCCGTTCGTCTACCGGCTGATCGCCGAGCTGAGCGGCGAGCGCGAGGAGCGGGTGCGCACCCAGGAGCGGGCCGACGTGGCCGCGCACCTCCATGACTCCGTGCTCCAGACGCTGGCCCTGATCCAGAAGAACCCCGCCGATGCGGCCCGCCTGGCGCGTGCCCAGGAGCGAGACCTGCGTGCCTGGCTCTTCGAGGGCGAGTCGATGAACGAGACGACCGTCGCCAGCGCCCTGCGCTCCGCAGCTGCCGAGATCGAGGACGCCTACGGCATCGCCGTCGACGTGGTCGCGGTCGGCGACTGCGACTACGACGAGGCCGCACGCCCGATCGTCGCCGCCGCCCGCGAGGCCACCGCGAATGCCGCCAAGCACGCGGGCGTTCCGCGCGTCGACGTCTACGCCGAGATCACGCCGGCCGGCATCGACGTGTTCGTCCGCGACCGTGGCACCGGCTTCGATCCCGACGCCACCCCCGAGGACCGCCTCGGTGTGCGCCGGAGCATCATCGACCGCATGGAGCGACACGGCGGACGGGCCGAGATCAGGTCCGCGCTGGGCGAGGGCACCGAGGTGCGCCTGCACCTGGACCACAAGTCCGACCAGACCAGCGATCAGCACAGCGATCAGCACAGCGAGCAGGGAGACCCATGAGCCAGCCCGTCCGCGTGGTGGTCGTCGACGACCACGCCATGTTCCGCCGCGGCGTCAGCGCCGAGCTCGCTGCCACGGGTGTCGGTCGCGTCGAGGTGCTCGCCGAGGCCGCCGATGTCGACGAGGCCGTCGCGGCCGTGCTCGAGCACCGACCGGACGTCGTACTGCTCGACGTGCACCTTCCCGGCGGCGGCGGTGTCGAGGTGATCCGTCGGGTCAACGACTCCGAGGTCCGGTTCCTGGCACTGTCGGTCTCCGACGCCGCCGAGGACGTGATCGGCACGATCCGGGGCGGTGCGCGGGGCTATGTCACCAAGACGATCACGGGTCCCGAGCTGGTCGACGCCATCGCCCGGGTGGCCGACGGCGACGCCGTCTTCTCCCCGCGCCTGGCGGGCTTCGTCCTCGACGCGTTCGCCGGTGCCGGCATCTCGGCCGACATCGCCAGCGTCGACGAGGACCTCGACCGGCTCACCGAGCGCGAGCGCGAAGTGATGCGCCACATCGCACGGGGCTACTCCTACAAGGAAGTGGCCAAGGAGCTCTTCATCTCGATCAAGACCGTCGAGACCCACATGTCCTCGGTGCTGCGGAAGCTGCAGCTGTCCTCGCGACACGAGCTGACCCGCTGGGCATCGGACCGCAGGCTCCTGTGAGGCGCCAGGTCGTCGCAGCGCTGGTCGCGGCGGCAGCGCTGGCCACCGCCTGTTCCGGTACGACGACGCCGACCGCCGATCCGACCAGCCCTGCTGGGTCCGACCCGGCAACCGACCCGAGCACGCCGGCACCGAGCACCGGCGCGACCGGGCCGTCGTACTCCGACTGGGAGCTGGGCGTGCACCTCCTGCCCGTCGACGCGGCCGGCTTCGGCGAGGTCCGGGCGACGCCGAAGGCGTTGCGTGTGCGCCGCTTCCCGACGACGGACCTGTTGCCAGCGCCGACCGACGACGCCTTCCACTCCACGATCGGCCCAGTCACGCCGGCGATCCGCAAGCGGATGGGGGAGACCTGGTCCCCGGCATGCCCGGTCGGCCTCGACGGACTGCGTTACCTCAACGTCAGCTTCCGCGGCTTCGACGGCGAAGCGCACACCGGTGAGCTGGTGCTCGCAGCAGAGCAGGCAGAGAACGTCGTGTCCGTGTTCAAGGCGCTCTTCGCGGCCGACTACCCGATCGAGGAGATGAGGTTGCCGACGACCGCTGACCTCGACGCCCCGCCGACCGGCGACGGCAACAACACCGCAGCGCTGGTCTGTCGGGCGGCACGCGGCACGACCACCTGGTCGGCACACGCCTACGGCCTCGCGATCGACGTCAACCCGTTCCTCAACCCCTACACGAAGGGCGAACTGGTCCTGCCGGAACGGGCGTCGGCGTACCTCGATCGCACGCGTTCGCAGCCGGGCATCATCCATTCCGGCGACCTGATCGTCCGGGAGTTCGCCCGGATCGGGTGGAGCTGGGGTGGATCGTGGAGCTCGTTGAAGGACTACCAGCACTTCACGGCGACGGGCCGCTGACCCTCGCGTTCTTCGGGGCGCCGACGCAATAGAGTTCGACCATGGAGACCGTGCGCCTGATCCTGCTGATCGTCCACATCCTCGGTTTTGCGGCCCTGATCGGCGGCCTGCTCGCGCAGGCCGGTCCGGGTGACAAGAAGGTCACCGGCGTCATGCGCGACGGGGTCGGTACGGCGTTCCTCGCCGGGCTGCTGCTCGTCGGCGTGCTCGAGGGCGGCGACGACCCGGTCAACCACGGCAAGATCGCCGTCAAGCTCCTGATCGGCCTGGTCCTGCTCGTCCTGGTCATGGCGAACATGCGCAAGGAGAAGATCCCCAACGGCCTGTGGGCCGGCCTGCTGGCGCTGGCCGTGATCGAGGTCTGTGTCGCCGTGCTGTGGAGCCCGGTCCACCAGTCCTGACCGACGCCGACTCCGTCGGTGCAGCGCCGTAGGCTGCGTGCAGCATGAGTACGACGCCGCCGGCCCTCACCGCAGATCTCCTCCTCGAGGGGCTCAACGACCCCCAGCAACAGGCCGTCCAGCACGAAGGCGCCCCGCTGCTCGTGGTCGCCGGCGCGGGCTCGGGCAAGACCCGTGTGCTCACTCGCCGGATCGCCTGGCTGATCGCCGTACGCAAGGCCCATCCCGGCTCCATCCTCGCGATCACCTTCACCAACAAGGCCGCGGCCGAGATGAAGGAACGGGTCAGCGACCTGGTCGGCAACCGCGCGCGGATCATGTGGGTGAGCACGTTCCACTCGGCCTGCGTGCGGATCCTCCGCAAGGAGGTCGAGCACCTCGGCTACGACCGGCTCAAGTCGAACTTCTCGATCTACGACGCCCAGGACCAGAAGCGGTTGATCACCCTGGTGCTCAACGACCTGGAGATCGACCCCCGGCGCTATCAGCCCGGCCCGGTGCTGCACTGGATCAGCAACCACAAGAACGAGCTGCGTGACCCCGACGACGTCGCCGCCGAGGCGACCAACGCGAGCGACGAGACCTACGTGGCGGCGTACAAGCACTACCAGCGGCGCCTCCGCGAGGCGAACGCCTTCGACTTCGACGACCTGATCATGGAGACCGTCCGGCTCTTCCAGCTCAAGCCCGAGGTGCGCGAGACCTATCGCCGCCGGTTCCGGCACGTGCTGGTCGACGAGTACCAGGACACCAACCACGCGCAGTACTCCCTGATCCAGCAGCTCTGTGGGCAGCAGTTCGAGGAGATGCCCGACCCGGACACTCTGGATGGCGTCCCGGCCGACCGGGTGCCGCCCGCCGAGCTGATGGTGGTCGGCGACGCCGACCAGTCGATCTACGCCTTCCGGGGCGCCGACATCCGCAACATCATGGACTTCGAGCAGGACTTCCCCGACGCGCGGACCGTGCTGCTCGAGCAGAACTACCGCTCGACCCAGACCATCCTGAGTGCCGCCAACGCCGTCATCGAGCGCAACGAGAGCCGCAAGCCGAAGCGCCTGTGGTCCGACGCGGGAGACGGCGAGAAGATCGTCGGCTACGTCGCCGACGACCAGCACGACGAGGCCCGTTTCGTGTCCGGCGAGATCGACAAGCTGACCGACGGCGGACTGCGGCCCTCCGACGTCGCGGTGTTCTACCGGACCAATGCACAGTCGCGGGTCTTCGAGGAGATCTTCATCCGCACCGGCCTGCCCTACAAGGTCGTCGGCGGCACCCGCTTCTACGACCGCAAGGAGATCCGCGACGCGCTGGCGTACCTGCGGATGCTGGTCAACCCCGACGACGCCATCTCCGTACGACGCATCCTGAACACGCCGCGACGGGGGATCGGTGACCGTGCGGTGCTGGCGATCACGATGTTCGCCGACCGCGAGCGGATCACGTTCTGGGAGGCCCTGCAGCGCGCCGGCGAGGCCCCGGGCCTGGCGACGCGGAGCCAGACGCAGATCGAGGGTTTCGTGACGATGGTCAACGAGCTCCAGCAGATGGTGGCGGCCCGTGAGCGGCCAGACGTGATCCTGGAGACCGTGCTCGACCGTTCGGGCTACCTCGCCAGCCTCGAAGCCTCCGACGACATGCAGGACGAAGGCCGACTGGAGACCCTCGGCGAGCTCGTCGCGGTGGCCCGGGAGTTCGCGGAGGACCCGGTCGCCGGTCCCTCCGCCGACCCGGCCGACGTCGACGCCGGCATCGTCGAGCCCGGCCTCGGGGACTTCCTGGAGCGCGTCGCGCTGGTCGCCGATGCCGATCAGATCCCCGATGCGCCTGACGACGACCCGGACGCCCCCGAGGACAAGGGCGTGGTCACCCTGATGACCCTGCACACGGCCAAGGGTCTGGAGTTCCCGGTCGTCTTCCTCACCGGTCTGGAGGACGGCGTCTTCCCGCACTCGCGTTCCCTCGGCGATCGCCCCGAGCTCGAGGAGGAGCGTCGGCTGGCCTACGTCGGCATCACTCGTGCCCGCGAGCGGCTCTACGTCTCCCGGGCGGTCGTTCGCTCGGCCTTCGGTGCACCCGCGCACAACCCGGCCTCCAGGTTTCTCGCCGAGCTGCCCATCGACCTCGTCGACTGGCGCCGCACCGAAGCCCAGCAGACGCAGTGGTCGCGGCCGTCGTATGCCTCCAGCGGTCGGGAGTACGCCGGCGGGTCGGCCTCGACCCCGCTCGGCCAGCCCACCGCGGCCGGTCGTCGCAACTTCAGCTCGGCCGCGGCGCGCGCCGACGCGGCTGCCAAGTCCCGTCCGTCGCGTCCGATCCCGGTCCTGTCGCCGGGGGACAAGGTCACCCACGACTCGTTCGGCCTGGGGACCGTGGTGGCCGTCGAAGGTGCCGGCGACAAGTCGGTCGCCTCGATCGACTTCGGCTCTGACGGCGTCAAGCGCCTGCTGCTGCGCTACGCGCCGGTGGACAAGCTGTAGCCGAGAAGCCTGCGGCGTCTCGATACGCCCTCGCCTGGCGGCTCGGGCTACTCGACGAACCTACGGGGTGACGCCGTGGACGCGGAGTGCCGCGTCGGGGTCGACCGGGTCGCCGCCGCCCGGGCGGACCTCGAGGTGCAGGTGCGGGCCGGTGACGTGGCCGGTGCTGCCGACGTAGCCGATGATCTCGCCACTGCGGACGGTGTCACCTTCGGAGACGCCGAACGACGACTGGTGGCAGAACCACAACTCGGTGCCGTCCTCGAGCGTGAGGACCGTCTTGTTGCCGTAGGCACCGTCGAAGCCGGCGGAGGTGACCACGCCGTTGGTGACGGCGCGGATCGGGGTGCCGCTGGGAGCGGCGAAGTCGAGGCCGGTGTGGTAGCTCGACCAGAGGCCGTACTCGCCGAACGTGGCGGTCAGGCGGTAGCTGTCGAGCGGGAGCACCCAGCGGTTCAGGGCGATCTCGGCGGCTTCCTTCTCGGCAGCCTGGGCGAGCTCGCCGAGCACGCTGTTGCGCTCCTCGGCGTGGCGCTGGGCCTCGGCGACGAGGTCGGTGCCGGTCGCCTGGGCGAGGGTGTCGCGGTCCGAGTCGCGGCTGACGGTCTGTGAGCGGCCGCCGACGGTGCCGTTGCCGAACGATCCGGTCATCGCGTTGGAGGCGGACAGCCGGTCGCTGGCGGAGGCCAGTTGCGGGTCGGCCGACGCGACGGCGCCGCCGATGGCGACCGCGAGGGTGGCGACACCGACGGCGACGGGCATCGTGGGCAGACCGCGGAACAGCGGGCCACGGGTGCCGGCGTGCTTGACCGCGCGGCGCTTGCCCGGGGGCTGCACGGCGCGCAGCATGGTGGTCGAGGAGTCGGTCAGCGGGTCGAAGAGCGGGATGTCGCGAAGAGCGGGGAGCTCCACCGTCGGTGCACGGTCGGGAACGAACGTGACGTCGACGGGAGCAGCGGGGCGAGCAGCGACAGCAACCGGAGCTGTGATCACGGGAGCGGCGATCACCGGAGCAGGGGTGTGCACCTCGCGCTTCGTCGGCTCCGCAACCGGTGCCCGGCCCGCCATGCGCTTGCCGACATACCTCTCGGTGGTCGCGGCGCTGGGGGTCGAGCGGCGGCGCGGTGCGCGGTGATCCGCTCGGTGGTTACCCATCGACTGCTGACTCCTTGGGGGACGATCGTGCAGGCCGTTTCAACCTTGGCCCAGTGGTCCGAGACGCCCGAGGAGGCTCCGACACGAGGTGGCGACCGGGTGGCCGCCGGGTGAAACTTTGCGGTCCCGACCCTAACTGATGCCGGGAGACCTTCGAAATCGTAGGGGACGGGCCCGTGGATGACCACGGAACAGCGGAAGTGATGGTGAGCCGGGTCACGTCGGGCCGCCCGGACTCGTCCTACCCGTCAGTCAGGACTAGGGTGCCCGAGGGTGTGCCGCAGTGCGCACCGACCTCTGACCCAGATGTGAGGACGTAGCAGTGGACCTGATGGAATATCAGGCGAAGGAGCTCTTCGCCAAGCACGGTGTGACGACGACCCTCGGTGTGGTCGTCGAGACCCCCGAGGCCGCGAAGGCCGCCGCCGAACAGTTGGGCGGCGTCACCGTCGTCAAGGCGCAGGTGAAGGCCGGCGGACGTGGCAAGGCGGGCGGCGTCAAGATCGCCAAGACCCCCGACGAGGCGTTCCAGTACGCCACCGACATCCTGAACCTCACGATCAAGGACCTCCCGGTCAACCGGGTCCTGGTCACGCCGGCCACCCCGCCGGAGGAGGAGTACTACTTCTCCTTCCTGCTGGACCGGTCGAACCGCCAGTACCTCTGCATCGCGTCCGTCGAGGGTGGTGTCGAGATCGAAGAGGTCGCGAAGACCAACCCCGACGCGGTGAAGAAGATCGCCATCGACCCGGGCAAGGGTGTCGACGCGGCGAAGGCGCGCGAGATCGCGACCGAGGCCGGCTTCCCGGAGCCCGTCTTCGAGCAGGCCGTGACGATGATCGAGAACCTCTACAAGGTCTTCGTCGAGGAGGACGCCACGCTCGTCGAGGTGAACCCGCTCGCGCGGCTCGCCGGCGACAAGCTGGAGGCCCTGGACGGCAAGGTCTCGCTCGACGAGAACGCCTCCGAGGTGCGCCACCCCGACCACGAGCACTTCGAGATCTCTGACGAGGCCGACCCGCTCGAGGCGAAGGCCAAGGCCCTCGGCCTCAACTACGTCAAGCTCGACGGTGCCGTCGGCATCATCGGCAACGGCGCGGGTCTGGTCATGTCGACCCTCGACGTCGTCGCGTACGCCGGCGAGAACCACGGCGGCGTCAAGCCGGCCAACTTCCTCGACATCGGCGGCGGCGCCAACGCCGAGGTGATGGCCAACGGCCTCGACGTGATCCTCAACGACGCCCAGGTGAAGTCGGTCTTCGTGAACGTCTTCGGTGGCATCACCGCGTGTGACGAGGTCGCCAAGGGCATCGTCGGTGCCCTCGAGCTCCTCGGCGACGCGGCCACCAAGCCGCTCGTCGTCCGCCTCGACGGCAACAACGTCGACCTGGGTCGCCAGATCCTGGCCGACGCCAACCACCCGTTGGTGACCGTCGTCGACACGATGGACGGAGCGGCCGACAAGGCCGCCGAGCTCGCGAACGCCTGAGAGGACGAGACATGAGCATCTACCTGAACAAGGACAGCAAGATCATCGTCCAGGGCATCACCGGGGGCATGGGTGCCAAGCACACCGCCCTGATGATGGACTCCGGCGCGACGATCGTCGGCGGCGTCAACGCGCGCAAGGCCGGCACCACCGTGACCCACAAGGACGCTGACGGCATCGACGTCGAGCTCCCCGTGTTCGGCACGGTTGCCGAGGCGATGAAGGAGACCGGCGCCAACGTGTCGGTCCTGTTCGTCCCGCCGGCATTCACCAAGGACGCTGCGATCGAGGCCATCGACGCCGAGATCCCGCTGATCGTCGTCATCACGGAGGGTGTGCCGGTCCAGGACACCGCCGAGGTGTGGTCCTACCTGCAGGGCAAGAGCACCCGGATGATCGGTCCGAACTGCCCGGGCATCATCACGCCCGGCGAGTCGCTGGCCGGCATCACCCCGCACACCATCACCGGCTCCGGCCCGGTCGGTCTCGTGTCCAAGTCGGGCACGCTGACCTACCAGATGATGTACGAGCTCAAGGACTACGGCTTCACCACCGCCATCGGCATCGGCGGCGACCCGATCGTCGGCACCACCCACATCGACGCGCTCCAGGCATTCGAGGATGACCCGGACACCAAGCTCATCGTGATGATCGGTGAGATCGGTGGCGACGCCGAGGAGCGTGCGGCGGCGTACATCAAGGAACACATCACCAAGCCGGTCGTCGGCTACGTCGCGGGCTTCACCGCCCCGGAGGGCAAGACGATGGGCCACGCCGGCGCCATCGTCTCGGGCTCCGCCGGCACCGCGGCCGCCAAGCAGGAGGCCCTCGAGGCCGTTGGCGTCAAGGTCGGCAAGACGCCGTCCGCGACCGCTGCCCTGGCTCGCGAGATCCTCGCGACGCTGTGAACCCGTTGGTCGAGGAGGTTGCGTAGCAACCGTCTCGAGACCGAAACCCCGCCACCCCCACAAGGTGGCGGGGTTTCGTGCATCTCAGCCCTGGCCGAGACGTTCGCCGGCGGGCACCAGCATCCGCTCGACCGGCGTGCCGTCGAGGAAGTTGTAGTCCTGGCCGATGATCACCGACGTCAGCACCGTGATGCGATTGCCCTTGCGGAGCACGCCCGTCTCCATGATGTAGGCCGCGTCGCCGAACTCGTCGAGCTCCTTCGGCACCGGTCCGTAGTGGGAGTCGGTGAGGACGGCGTCGGCCCCGGGTACGTCGACCTTGCGGGTCTGCAGGGCGCGGTACTCGCTCACGCCATCGGCGCGGTTCGTGCACTCCTCGAGCCAGCCGTTCACGGTCGACCACGCCTTCTCGGCGGCGGCCGCGTCGTCGTACTCGCCGGCGACCTGGACGAAGAAGTCACCGGTGACCTCGGCGGACGGGTCCTCGGTGTTGCGCAGCTCGAAGTCGGCCCGGACCACGCTCGTGGCGCCGGTGCCTTCGAGGCTCTCGGCAGCACACGGGTTGAACGCGTCCTGGCCGTCACCCTCGAAGGCGCTGGTGCGGAACCAGTCGGCCCCGTCGCTGTACAGGGTGTCGTCGTCGGTGAGCAGGGCAGCGGTGGTGAGGCCTGCGGCCACGGTGCTGGTCGACGTCGGGTCCCCGGCAGCTGTGTCCGCGTCGGCGGACTTCTCCGCGCCACACGCGGTCAGGAGAGCGGGTGCCGCGAGAGCGGCCAGGCCGAGGAGGAGTCGGGTGCGGCGGTGGTGGTGGTTCATGGCGATGTCCTTCTGCGCACGGCGGCGCGGTCGGTGGGAGCCACCACCGGTCGGTGGCGGCCCTGCGAGGTGGGTTGCGGTCAGCAGCCCGGTTCGGTGAAGGCGCAGAGCTCGGAGACGACGTTGCTCGCCTCGTTGGCCATCTGGTCGCCTGCGGCCAGGAATGTCGACTCGGGTTCGGGAGCGCTGCCCTCGTTGCTCCCGGTGATGACCAGGAGCGCCGTACCGATGCGGATCAGGTGGATGACCTCGATCCCGATGGCGTCGGCGCCGTCGAAGGTCGAATAGGTGCCGACCACCCAGGACTCGTCGCCCGCCGCGCTCTGGATCGCGACATGGTGGGCGACGTAGCCCTCGGGGCTGCTCGGTTCCTCAGGGCAGTCGCGGTACGCCGACACCACGGCGCCGAGAGCGGCCGCAGCCTGGTCCTCGCTGGCGTACGTCGAGAGCTGGCGGGTCCGGTAGTCCTCCGGCTGTGACCACGTCGCGACCAAGCGGTCCTGCGGCGCGGGCGCGTCCTCGACATCGGCGTCGCAGACGTTGAGCAGCAACGGGGGAAGTGTGCGGTTCGGTCCCTCTGCGGTGACGTCGGAGCCGTCGTCGGCCGGCCAGCCGGCGCTGAGCGGGAAGTCGTCAGCGATGGCCGGGTCGACGGTGCTGGCGGGCTCGGTGAGAGTCTCCGACGGTTGCGCCGGAGTGTCCCCGCCCGGCCGCAGGCGGTCGGCGGCCACGGGCACCATCCGGTTGACCGGGGTGCCGCCGTCCTCCTCGAGGAAGTTGTAGTCCTGCCCGACGATCGTCAGGCCGACGACGGCGATCCGGTCGCCCCGCAGGACCAGGCCGGTCTCGTTGATGTAGGAGGCGTCGCCGTACGGGTCGACGGACTTCTCCACGGGGCCCCAGTTGAGGTCGTAGATCTTCGCGTCGCCGGCGCCGGCCGGCAACGCCACCGCACGAGCCTGCGGTACGACGTTGACCCGTTCGAAGTCGCCCAGGCGGCTCTCGCAGTCGAGGATCCAGCCCGCGAACGTGTCGTACGCCGCCCGGGCGTCGTCGTCGTCCTCGAACTCGGCGACGGTTTCGACCAGGCCGTCCCCGGCGGCGTCCGGGGGAGCGGTGTCGCCGGCCTCGAGCTGCACGACGTACTCGAAGGTCCGGGTGAAGCTGGTGGTCGCGCCGAGGGAGGCCAGGGTGGCCTGCTGGCAGGGGTGGAACGTCGCCTGCCCGTCACCCTCGTAGGTGTCGACCGTGCGGAAGGCTGACTTCTCGTTGGGGAAGTACTCGGTGTCGTCGTCGCGGAGCAGGTCGTTCGTGCTCAGCGCGCCCTGGGGATCGTCGGCGACCTTGTCGTTCTCGCCGGCCTTCGGGTTGCCACCGACGACCGCGAAGATCGGGACGGCGACGGCGGCGACGGCGAGTGCGGAGGCACCCGCGACGAGCGCGGTACGGCGACGACGGATCTGGTCGCCCCGGCGTCGGACGTCGGCTGCGGAGAGCGGCATGTCGCCTCCTGTTCCTGAGCTGAAGCCGGCGCCGAACCGGGAGAGCTTGTCGATGGGGTCCTGATCAGGCATGGGTCATCCCTCCTCCCGCGAGGCCGGTCTCGTCGGCCAGCAGCGTGGCCAGGGCCGCGCGTCCCCGGCTGAGCCGGGCCTTGATGGTTCCTTCGGGAACGCCCACCTCGGCAGCAACCTGCTGCACCGGGAGGTCGGCGATGTGGTGGAGGACCAGCGCCTGGCGCTGGGCCTCGGGCAGTTGCTTGAGGGCGGCCACGAGGGCGACGTGCGACTCGTCGACTGCGGCGGTGATGCCGCTGCTGCTGACCGCGCGGTCCGGTGATCGCTCGCCCCGCTTGCGGCGGCGCCAGCGACTCACGGCGATCCGGTAGGCGGTCGTGCGCACCCACGCCTCGGGGTACTCCGCGTTGTCCAGCTTGCGACGGTGGGCCCAGGCTCGCGCAAAGGCCTCCTGGACGCATTCGGTGGCCTCGTCGAAGTCCCCGATCATCGCGTAGACCTGACCGGTCACCCGTCGGAACGACGCCGAGTAGAACTCGTCGAACTCCTTGGCTTCCACGTCGACCTCCTCTCGGCCCGATCTGCGCGCCCCGATCGGGGCTGTCGGGAGTGATACGCCCGCCGCGGGGGCGGGGTTGCATCCGGCGCAGAGATTTTTCCGAGGGTACGGCGAGCGGCTTGGTCAGCCGGCCTTGTAGGCAGCCATTCCGGCGAGTCGTTCGAGGGTACGGCGAGCAAGGGCCACGAAGTCGCCGTCGGCGATCCGGGCACGCGGTGAGGCGACGAACACGAGCAGCGAGACCGACGTGCCGCTGCGGACCACCGCGACGTCGTACTCGACGCTGCGGTCGCCGGGCAGCGCGGTGCTGAGATGCCAGGCGGTCAGCGCGACCTTGCCGTCGCCGGTGTTCGCCAGCTCGTCGACCTCGGTGCCGGCGCTCTCGTCGCGGTCGGGGCAGGCGGCGACCTGGTCGCGGATGCGCCGCACGAATGCGCGCGCGGTCGACGTCGGCAGGGCGCCGACGGTCTGGGTGAGTCCGACCTCCGGTGGCAGGTCGGACTCGATCAGGGCGAAGTTGCGGAACTGGTTGCCCTGGATCCTGGTCTTGTTGAACGACCCGAACAGATGGGCGGTGGCGCACCCGACGGCGCCGGAGTCGACCCGGTCCTCGCTGAGCTTCGCGGCCGGCGTACCGACCCACGGGCCGTGGTCCTGGCTCACCGGGGGCAGGTCGACCTCGGAGAGCATCCACGGCACCTTGCCGACGGGGTACGACGCCCGGTCGGCCACCTTGACCCTGGTCGGCGCGCAGGTGCCACCGTCGGCGAGGGCGCAGAGTCGATCCACGGCCGTGGCCAGCAGGGTGGCGACACCTTCGCGGCGCACCTTGGTGGCAGCCGTGGTGGTGGCCAGGGACGTGGTGGTGGTGAACAGGCCGGACCGGGCCACGCCGACGACGTACGTGGTGCGGTCGACCCGGGAGCGCAGCACCAGGAGGCTGGCCTGGTCGCCGACCCCGGGAAGGTCGGCGGTGCTGATCAGCTGGATCCGCGGCACGGCACTCGGGTCGTCGGCGGGCGTGGGGCACGCGGTGAACCACCGCAGCGTGCGCCGATAGGTTCGCACGGCGCGGCGTTCGGCGGCGGAGGCCTCGGCGAACTGGATGACCGTGCGGGTCGCGGTCCTCGGTGTGCCGTTGCGGAACGCACGCACCCAGGCAGCGGTGCCCTGGGGGTCGGCGTATCGATCGGGCTGGCAGGGCAGCACCCGGCCGTTGCCCGTGGAGTTGTCGACGGTGCCGCCCTGCTGCCAGCCGCGGCCGCGGAGCGACTGCTGCACGGTCGTGAGGGGCAGCAGCGCCGTGTCGGGCAGCGCGTTGACCGCCGGTCCGGACGAGGAGGGACCCGCGGCGGCGGAGGCCCCCTCGCGGTCGAGGGTCGGGCGGGCGCCCGTGGTGTCCATGGCGACCGCTCCGACGGCGACGAGGGCGACGACCGCGGTCGCGCTGCCGATGATCGTGTGGGCGCGACGGCGGGCGACGCCGGCGCGGCGGATGATGGTGACCCGGGGCCAGGTGACGCTGCGCGTCGCGGCCGCCAGCGAGTTCAGGGAGAGCGGGATCGCCGAGGTGGGGATCTCCAGCTGCATCGCGAGCTGGGCGGCGCCGAGCTGCAGCTCGCGCTCGGCCGCTTCGCGGGGAAGCCCGATCTCGTGGGCCATCTCGTCCATCGACACCGCGGCGAGCTGGGTGAGCAGCAGGGCCTTGCGCTGGGCCAGCGGGAGCGCGGCCAGCGCATCGAGGATGGTCCGGCTCTGCTCGTCGAGATCCTTGCGCCGGCGCAGTGGGAGGGCGGTGCTCCGGCGCAGCGCCCGGCGCCAGGCGGCGGGCCGCACGGACATCTCCGGGTCGGCCAGACGTGAGGTCTTGCGCCAGTGGTGCCACGCGACGACGTAGGCCTCGCGGACCGCGCTGCGGGCCACGGCGAGGTCGCCCGTCAGTGCGAAGGTCTGCAGCAGCAGGCGGTCGCGGGCGTCTCGGTAGAACGCGTCGAAGCTCGCGGTGAGCTCAGCCGTGCTGACGTACGACGACCGGCCGCCGGGGTGGGCGTCGTCCGGCGGAGCGGTGCGCGGGCGTGACACGGTCATGACGCGACAACCGTACGACCATCGGGGTTGTTGCGGCGTGGCGACCCGCCTCGCCCGTGGTCGGAGCGTGAAGATGGACGCACCATGACGTCGCTCCAGTCCTCCTCGTTGCGCCGCACCGGTGCCGCCCGGGGCGCGAAGCGCACCGATGCCGACCTGCGCCAGGACCTCGCCACCAGCCGACCGCTGGTGCCGACCGCGACCATCGGCGGCGCGATTGCGGCCGGGGGACCGCTGCTGGTCTGTCTGGCCGTCGCCGTCATCGGTTGGTTCCTCACCGACGCCGGCGGCGAGGGCAGCCCGAGCGGTGCGCTGCGGGTCGGCGCCCACGGCTGGCTGGCCGCCCACGGCTCGACGGTCGCGGTGGAGGGCATCCGGCTGACCGCGATCCCGCTCGGACTGACCCTCATCTGTGCCTGGGCCACCTGGCGGATCGGACACCGCGTCGGTGAGTCCGTCTCCGGTCACGGCCCGGATGCCGGCCGGATCGCCGACGGGGAGCGCGACTGGACGGTCCCGATCGCCGCTGGCCTGTTCGCCGTCGGGTACGCCGTCGTCGGCGTCGTCACGTGCGCCGTCGCCGCCACCGCCGCCACCTCGCCGAGCCCGGCCCGCGTGGTGCTCTGGTCGCTCCTCGTGGCCGGGGCCGTGGGCTTCCCGGCCATCGCGTTCGGCTCCGGCCGCGCCTCCATCTGGCTGCCCGCGATCCCCGACACGGTGCGCGACGTCGCCCTCGTCGCGTGGCGGATCCTGCGCATGTGGTTCGCGATCAGCCTGGTCTCGCTGACAGTGGCCTTCGTGCTGGACTTCTCGACCGCCGCCAACGTCGTCTCCCAGCTCCATGCCGATGCCGGTGCGGTGCTGCTGATGCTGGTCGCCACGGCCGTCGTACTGCCGAATGCTGTGCTGTTCTCCAGCTCCTACCTCCTGGGACCCGGCTTCACCGTCGGCGCCGGCACGACCGTGTCGACCAGCCTGGTCGTGATCGGGCCGCTGCCGATGTTCCCGTTGCTGGCCGCACTGCCCGACCAGGGCCCGACCCCGTGGTGGGCGGGTTGGCTGATGCTCACCCCGGTGCTCGTCGCGGTCGTCATCGCCGGCCGGGTGCAGCGCGAACGCCCGGTGCTCGCCTGGGACCGCGCTGCGATTCGCGGGTGTGCCGGCGGCATCGCCGCGGGCGTCGTCCTCGCTGTGCTGACCGCGTTCGCCGGCGGAGCGGTCGGCCCGGGCCGGATGAGCGACGTCGGCCCCTACACCTTCGACGTGCTGCTCCACGCGATCACCTCGTTCGGGATCGGCGGCGTCGCCGGCGCGCTGATCGTCTGCTGGTGGCAGCGCGACGGTGGTGCCCGGGTCGGCAGCCGTCTCGGCGCCGTCCGGGCGCGCATCCCCTTCCTGCGCCGGCCGTAGACTCCGGGCCGTGCCAGCGCCCACCCGCCTCGTCGTCCTCGTGTCCGGTTCGGGCACGAACCTGCAGGCCCTGCTGGACGCCTGCGCCGATGAGGCGTACGGCGCGCAGGTCGTCGCGGTCGGCGCCGACCGCGAGGGCATCGAGGGACTCACCCGTGCTGACACCGCCGGGGTGCCGACCTTCACCGCGAAGGTGAAGGACTACAGCTCCCGCGAGCACTGGGACCGGGCCCTGGCCGACAAGGTCGCCGCGTTCGAGCCCGACGTCGTCGTCCTCGCCGGATTCATGAAGCTGGTCGGCGCCGCCTTCCTGGACACCTTCGGCGGCCGCACGGTCAACACCCACCCCGCACTCTCGCCGTCGTTCCCCGGGATGCACGGACCCCGCGAGGCACTGGAGTACGGCGTCAAGGTCACCGGGGCGACGCTCTTCATCGTCGACGCGGGGGTCGACACGGGTGCCATCGTCGCCCAGACCGCCGTCGAGGTGCGTGACGAAGACACCGAGCAGGCCCTCCACGACCGGATCAAGGTCGCCGAACGGTCGATGCTGGTTGACGCCATCGGCAGGATGGCTCGGGAGGGCTTCTCGGTCGAGGGTCGCCGGGTTCGCTTCGGAGGCTGAGTCAGAAGTAGAATCATCGGCACACGACTGGCGCAGGTGGGCAACCACCAGGGAGTGACGAGTCGGCATCGATCGCCTGGGTGCCCTCATCGACTGGCATCGACCGATGAGGAATTTGAATCGCCATGACTGACCGGATCCCGATCAAGCGCGCACTGATCTCCGTCTTCGACAAGACCGGCCTCGAGGACCTCGTCCGCGGGCTTCACGACGCCGGCGTCGAGCTGGTGTCGACCGGCGGCTCGGCCGCCCTGATCGACAGCCTCGGCCTGCCCGTGACCAAGGTGGAGGATCTCACCGGCTTCCCCGAGTGCCTCGACGGCCGCGTGAAGACGCTGCACCCGCGCGTGCACGCCGGCATTCTCGCCGACCGCCGCCTGCCGGAGCACGTCCAGCAGCTCGAGGAGCTCGAGGTCGAGCCTTTCGACATCGTCGTGGTCAACCTCTACCCGTTCGCCGCGACCGTCGCCTCCGGCGCCGGCGTCGACGACTGCATCGAGAAGATCGACATCGGCGGTCCCTCCATGGTCCGTGCTGCCGCCAAGAACCACCCCTCGGTCGCGATCGTCACCGACGGCGCCGACTACGCGCGGGCGCTGTCCGCGGCGCAGGAGGGCGGCTTCACCCTCGAGGAGCGCAAGGCACTTGCCGCCAAGGCGTTCGTCCACACCGCGACGTACGACGTGCAGGTCGCCTCCTGGATGGGCAGCGTGCTCACCGACAGCTCCCTCGAGGACGGCGTCAGCACCGGCTTCCCGTCGTGGGTCGGCGGCACGTACGACAAGTCCGCCGTGCTGCGCTACGGCGAGAACCCCCACCAGCCTGCCGCCCTCTACCGCAACGGCTTCGGCCCCGGCGGTCTCGCAGCCGCCGAGCAGCTGCACGGCAAGGAGATGTCCTACAACAACTACGTCGACACCGACGCGGCCCGCCGGGCGGCGTACGACCACGGCGACGCGGCGACGGTGGCGATCATCAAGCACGCCAACCCGTGCGGCATCGCCGTCGGCGCCGACGTGGCCGAGGCGCACCGCCGCGCCCATGAGTGCGACCCGGTGTCCGCGTTCGGCGGCGTGATCGCGACCAACGTGAACGTCTCGAAGCAGATGGCCGAGCAGGTCGCAGAGATCTTCACCGAGGTCATCGTCGCCCCCGGGTACGACGACGGCGCGGTCGAGGTGCTGCAGAGCAAGAAGAACATCCGGATCCTCCTCGCCGAGCCGATCGCGCAGGGTGGCGTCGAGACCCGCCCGATCAGCGGCGGCCTGTTGATGCAGGTCGCCGACCGGTTCCAGGCCGACGGCGACGACCCGGCCAACTGGACGCTCGCGACGGGCGACGCCGCCGACGAGCAGACCCTCGCCGACCTCGCGTTCGCCTGGCGCTCGGTGCGCGCCGCGAAGTCCAACGCGATCCTGCTGGCCAAGGACGGAGGCGCTGTCGGCATCGGCATGGGGCAGGTCAACCGCGTCGACTCGTGCAAGCTCGCCGTCGAGCGGGCCAACGCCCTGGTCGAGGGCGTCGCCCGGGCCCACGGGTCCGTCGCCGCTTCCGACGCCTTCTTCCCCTTCGCCGACGGCCCGCAGATCCTGATCGACGCCGGTGTGAAGGCGATCGTCCAGCCGGGTGGGTCCGTGCGCGACGACGAGACCATCGCTGCCTGCGAGGCGGCCGGCGTGACGATGTACTTCACCGGTACCCGTCACTTCTTCCACTGAGTCATGGTCATCACGGGTCGGTACGACGACGGGGAGCACCGCACGAACGTCCTCGTCGAGGACCATGGACGTGAGGTCCGCTTCGACGTCGCGGACATTCCCGACGACACCTACGGCTACTCCCGGGCCGAACGGGTGCTGGTCGGGGCCAACCTGCCCATCGACCCGAGGGACCGGGTGGGTCTGTGGCAACGCCCGGACGACTACCGCTGGCTCGTGCGGGTGTTCGCGGAGGCTGGTCTCGGTGACGCCGAGGTCGGCCGCGTGCTGGCCGCGGTCCGGGCTGGCATGGGGACCAAGGAATTCCGGTTCGTCTTCTGATGGACCGCACTGAGAGGATGCGCACGTGACGGCACAGAAGCTCGACGGGTCCGCGACCGCGGCGGCGATCAAGGACGAACTGCGGGTCCGCGTCGCCAAGCTGTCGGAGCAGGGCATCACGCCCGGCCTCGGCACGGTGCTGGTCGGTGACGACCCGGGCTCGCGCTGGTACGTCAACGGCAAGCACAAGGACTGCGCCGAGGTCGGTATCGCCTCGATCCGCGTCGACCTGCCCGAGGTCGCCACGCAGCAGGAGATCGAGGACGCCGTCGCCGGCCTCAACGCCGACCCGGACTGCACCGGCTACATCGTCCAGCTGCCCCTGCCCCGCGGTCGCGACGAGAACCGCGTGCTCGGCCTGATCGACCCGGCCAAGGACGCCGACGGCCTGCATCCCACCAACCTCGGCTGGCTGGTGCTCGGCAACGAGGCGCCGCTGCCGTGCACGCCGTACGGCATCGTCGAGCTGCTGCGTCGCCACGACGTGCCGATCGCCGGTGCCGAGGTGGTCGTCGTCGGTCGCGGCATCACCGTCGGTCGCCCGCTCGGCCTCCTGCTGACCCGACGCTCCGAGAACGCCACGGTCACGCTGTGCCACACCGGCACCGTCGACCTGGCCCAGCACGTCCGCAAGGCCGACATCGTGGTGGCTGCCGCGGGCGTGCCGGGCATCATCACCGGCGACATGGTCAAGCCCGGCGCGGCCGTCCTCGATGTCGGCGTCAGCCGGGTCGACGGCAAGATCGCCGGTGACGTGGCCGACGACGTCTGGGGTGTCGCGGGCTGGGTCTCTCCGAACCCGGGTGGCGTCGGGCCGATGACCCGCGCGATGCTGCTGGCCAACGTGGTGTCGATGGCCGAGCAGCAGGTCGCGCGTGAGGGCGGAAGGGCAGCACACTGAGCGACGACCTGGCAGGCGCAGGAGCGGTCCCGCCCGAGGAGGAGCCTCGTCCGCGGCGGTACGCCCCGTCGACGATCGGCGGTTTCTGTTATCTCGCGATCCTCGTGATGACCCTGGTCGGCCTCGTCGTGGCAGCGAACTCCGACTGGCGGGTCGGGATCCAGATCATCGCCGGCGTGCTCGGTTCCGCTGCCCTCCTGCGGCTCGCCCTGCCGGAGAAGGACGCCGGCATGCTCGCCGTACGTCACCGGTTCCTCGACGTCGCCATCCTGCTGCTCATCGGCGGCACCCTCTTCGTGCTCGCCCTGACCATCCCTGATCAGCCCGTTTAGGTCTCGATACGCCAACCGCCTCGTGCCTCGGCGGTTGGCCACTCGACCACCCTGGGGTCGTCGAGTGCCGCCGAGGAACGAGGCGGTGTATCGAGACGTCAGATGAGGCCGAGCTCCGTGACGGCAGCCTTCTCGTCGGCCAGCTCGGCGACGGACGCGTCGATCTTGCCGCGCGAGAAGTCGTCGATCTCGAGGCCCTGGACGATGCTCCAGTCGCCGTTCGCGGTGGTGACCGGGAACGAGGAGACGAGGCCCTCGGGGACGCCGTAGGAACCGTCGGAGACGACGGCCATGGAGACCCAGTCACCCGCGGGCGTGCCGTTCAGCCAGTCGCGGGCGGCGTCGCAGGTGGCGGACGCGGCCGAGGCGGCCGAGGAGGCACCGCGGGCGTCGATGATCGCGGCGCCGCGCTTGGCGACGGTCGGGATGAAGGTGTCGGCGATCCAGGCCTGGTCGCCCACGACCTCAGCGGCGTTCTTGCCGCCGATCTCCGCGTGGAAGATGTCGGGGTACTGGGTGGCCGAGTGGTTGCCCCAGATCGTGATCTTCTTGATGTCGGTGACGTCGGAGCCGGTCTTGGCGGCCAGCTGCGAGATGGCCCGGTTGTGGTCGAGGCGGGTCAGTGCCGAGAACCGGTCCTTGGGGATGTCGGGGGCGTTGCTCGCCGCGATCAGCGCGTTGGTGTTGGCCGGGTTGCCGGTGACACCGATGCGGACGTCGTCAGCAGCGACCTTGTTGAGGGCCTTGCCCTGCGCGGTGAAGATCGCGCCGTTGGCGGCCAGCAGGTCGCCGCGCTCCATGCCGGGGCCGCGCGGGCGGGCGCCGACGAGCATGGCGAGGTTGACGCCGTCGAAGACCTGCTCCGGGTCGGAGCCGATCACGACGCCGGCGAGGTTCGGGAACGCGCAGTCGTCGAGCTCCATCACGACGCCCTCGAGGGCCTTGAGGGCCGGCTCGATCTCGAGCAGGCGGAGCTCGACCGGACGGTCGCCGGCAATGGCGCCACTGGCGATGCGGAAGAGAAGGCTGTAGCCGATCTGGCCGGCTGCGCCGGTCACGGCCACCTTGAGCGGGCTGGTGCTCACAGGGACTCCTAAGGGGATACGTGCGGACTCCGGCGACGCTAGCAGCGCCCGACCTCGCCGCGGCACCCGGGCAGAGATGCGAGACGATGGCGTCATGTGGACGCGCGGTCGGTCATCGGTGGTTGCCATCGGACTCACGGGTCTGGCCCTCTCCGGCTGCGGATCAGCCTCCGAACCGAGTCCGCCCACCGGCGTCGACGGCCTGGAGATCCCGACGCCGAGCCTCTCGGCCGCCGACTTCGTTTCTCGCATCGACAACCCTCTGCTCCCGCTGGTGCCCGGCAACACCTGGGTCTACCGGGCGACGTCGGAGGACGGCGAGGAGACGATCACGGTGACGGTCCTCGACGAGACCCGCAGGATCGGCGGAGTCACCGCGACGGTCGTCCACGATGTCGTCACCGACGCCGAGGGCGAGGTCCTCGAGGACACCCGCGACTGGTTCGCGCAGGACACCGAAGGAAACGTCTGGTACCTCGGCGAGGCCACCACGGAGTACGACGACGGCCGGTCGTCGACCGAAGGATCCTGGGAGGCCGGGGTCGACGGCGCGGAGGCCGGTCTCGCGATGGCGGCTGCGCCCCGGGTCGGCGACGGCTACCGGATGGAGTACCTGCGCGGCGAGGCCGAGGACCAGGCTGCGGTGCTGTCACTCGACGCCACCGCGATCGTGCCGTTCGGGGAGTTCACCGGGCTGCTCGAGACCGAGGACACGACGCCGCTCGAGCCGGGGCTGGTTGAGCGCAAGCTGTACGCGAAGGACGTCGGTCTGATCCGTGAGGAGACGATCTCGGGCGGCGAAGAGGTCGTCGTACTCGTGTCGTTCGAGCAGAAATGACACACGGGGCCCGTCGCGAACGACGGACCCCGTGAGTTGAAGCAGGAGCTACTGCGGCGGACGCACCTGCGTCTGGTCGCTCGCCGGCGGTGCCCAGCCACCGGGCTGCTGCGCCTCCGGGGCGGCCGGAGCGGCCGGCGGGAAGGCCTGCTGCTGCGCGGGGATCCACTGCTGTGAAGCGGGGTCCCACTGCCAGCCGTCCTGGATGATGGGCTGGTCCTGCGGGGCGTGCGGCTGGTTCCACTGCTGGGTGAAGCCGGGGTTGGACGAGCCGCCGCTGCCGAAGTTCAGGCCCGATCCGGGGACCGGGTCGTCGCCGTGGCCGAACAGGATCGGGTAGAGCAGGCCCGCGATGGCGCCGCCGAGGAGCGGTGCCGGGATGAACGGCCACAGCTGGACGAGCCAGTCGCCGCCGCTGAAGATGGCCGGGCCGATCGAACGGGCCGGGTTGAGCGAGGTGCCGGTGAGCGGGATCAGCATGAAGTGGATGACGGCGAGCGTCACACCGATGGCCAGTGGCGCGAGCATCGCGTTGGCTGCATTGCGCTTGTCGGTCACCGCGAGGATCACGAAGACGAACAGGAAGGTGAAGATGACCTCGATGAGGAATGCGGCCCACCAGGCGTAGTCGTAGCCGCCGGCGCTGAAGCCGTTGGTGCCCAGGGGAGCGTCGCTGTCGAACGCGTCGAAGCCGTCGATGCCCAGGAACAGGATCATCAGCACGAGGGCACCGACGATGCCGCCGGCGATCTGCGCGCCGATGTACATGCCGGCGTCGCGCCATGACGTGCGGCCGCCGAGGGCGGCGCCCACCGACACGGCCGGGTTGAAGTGTCCGCCCGAGATGCGGCCGAACGCGTAGGCCATCAGGGTCACGGTGAGACCGAAGGCCAGGCCCGTCTGGACGATCTCGCCGCTGTTGACGACGGCGACGCCGCAGCCGATCAGGACGAGCGCGAAGGTACCGATGAATTCGGCCAGGAGCTTGTGCACGGTGGTGGGTGGTGCTTCGACGGCGGCGTCAGCCATGGCTACGTCAGTCATATTTCTTCTCTTCCTCGGATCGGGTCCCGAAAATCGAGCCGGGTTACGCCGAGCACTCTAATCACTAGGGTGGGGGCCGAACGGGACGCTGGTCCCACGCGTCAGGTATCTTGACGTCAAGAATCCCACTCAACGCCTCAGGAGTGTCGCCCGGACATGTCGAGCATCATCTACACCCACACCGACGAGGCGCCGCTGCTCGCGACGTACTCCTTCCTCCCGATCGTCGAGGCGTACGCCGCCAAGGCAGGTGTCGCCTTCGAGACCCGCGACATCTCCGTCGCGGCCCGCATCCTCGCCCAGTTCGGACTCGCCGACGACGCGCTGACCGAGCTCGGTGAGCTCGCCAAGACGCCCGAGGCCAACATCATCAAGCTGCCCAACGTCTCGGCCTCCATCCCGCAGCTCAAGGGCGCGATCAAGGAGCTGCAGGGTCAGGGCTACGACATCCCGGACTACCCGGAGGCGCCGTCGACCGACGAGGAGAAGGCGGTCCGCGCCAAGTACGACAAGATCAAGGGTTCCGCGGTCAACCCGGTCCTGCGTGAGGGCAACTCCGACCGGCGTGCGCCGGCGTCGGTGAAGAACTACGCCAAGAAGCACCCCCACACGAACAAGCCGTTCCCGGACGGCTCGAAGACCAACGTCGCCACCATGAAGGACAACGACTTCGCGCACAACGAGAAGTCCGTGACCCTCGCCCAGGACGACACCCTGTCGATCGTGCTGGAGACTGCGGCCGGCCAGAACATCGTGCTCAAGGAGGGCCTCAAGGTCCTCGCCGGCGAGATCGTCGACGGCACCAAGATGGAGGCCGCGCACCTGCAGGCCTTCCTCACCAATGCGCTGGCGAAGGCGAAGGCCGACGACGTGCTTTTCTCGGTGCACCTCAAGGCCACGATGATGAAGGTCTCCGACCCGATCGTCTTCGGCCACGTCGTCAAGGCCTACTTCGCCGACGTCTTCGCGACGTACGGCGCCGACCTGGCCGCTGCGGGACTGTCGGCCAACGACGGCCTCGGCGCCATCCTGTCCGGCCTCGACGCGCTGCCGAACGGAGCCGAGATCAAGGCTGCCTTCGACGCCGCCCTGGCCTCCGGTCCGCGCCTGTCCTACACGAACTCCGACAAGGGCATCACCAACCTGCACGTGCCCTCCGACGTGATCGTGGACGCCTCGATGCCCGCGCTGGTCCGCAACGGTGGTCGCCTGTGGGGTTCTGACGGCGGCGAGGACGACACCCTCGCGGTCATCCCCGACTCGTCGTACGCCGGCGTCTACCAGGCCGTGCTCGATGACGTGAAGCGCAACGGGCCGCTCAACCCGGCCACCATCGGCACCGTGCCCAACGTCGGGCTGATGGCGCAGGCGGCCGAGGAGTACGGCTCGCACGACAAGACCTTCGAGATCCCCGAGGCCGGCACCGTCCGCGTCCTCAACGCCGCGGGCGACGTGCTGATCGAGCACGACGTCGAGGCCGGTGACATCTGGCGTGCCTGCCAGACCAAGGACATCCCGGTCCAGGACTGGGTGAAGCTCGCGGTCACCCGGGCCCGTGCGTCCTCGACGCCGGCGATCTTCTGGCTCAACGAGTCGCGCGCCCACGACGCCGAGATCATCAAGAAGGTCACCACCTACCTTGCTGACCACGACACCGACGGCCTCGACATCCAGGTCCTCTCGCCGGAGCTGGCGTGCACCTACTCACTCGAGCGTCTGCGCAAGGGCGAGGACACCATCTCGGTCACCGGCAACGTGCTGCGTGACTACAACACCGACCTGTTCCCGATCCTCGAGCTCGGCACGTCGGCCAAGATGCTGTCGGTCGTCCCGCTGATCGCGGGCGGTGGCCTCTTCGAGACCGGCGCCGGCGGTTCGGCGCCCAAGCACGTCGAGCAGCTCGTCAACGAGAACTACCTGCGCTGGGACTCCCTCGGTGAGTTCTTCGCCCTGGTGCCCTCGCTGGAGAAGTACGCCGAGCAGGCCGACGCGCCTGCGGCGAAGATCATGGCCGATGCGCTCGACCGCGCCACGGGCACCTTCCTCGACGAGGACCGCTCGCCGGGTCGCAAGCTCGGCACGACCGACAACCGCGGCTCGCACTTCTACCTGGCGCTGTACTGGGCCGAGGAGATCGCGGCGCAGACCGAGGACGCCGATCTGGCGGCGCTGTTCAAGCAGCTCGCGGAGACCCTTCGTGCCAACGAGGACAAGATCGCGGCCGAGCTGATCGCGGTCCAGGGCTCGCCGGCCGACATCGGTGGCTACTACCACCCGGATGCCGAGAAGACCTCGGCCGTGATGCGTCCGAGCGTGACGCTGAACGAGGCGCTCGCCGCCTTCTGACCACCACCGCCTGACCAGGACTCCCGGAGTGAGCGATCGCCCCGGGAGTCCTGTCATTTCCGGATAGTCCCTGACGAAAAGCACCGAAAACGCCGCGCTGCAGGTGCTTTTCGTCAGGGACTACCGCTTGGCCGGAAGAAACTCGGAGGAACTTGTCGGCGGCAGCAACTACTCTCGATCCAGTGACGACGACGTTGACCCGGGCCTCCTTGCCCGCAGCCGATGGCGTTGTCGCCGATCCCGCTCGGCGCCTCGACTGGCGTCGGATGCGCGGGCGCGCCGCAGGCTTCGCCGTCGCCGCTGTGGCGCTCGCCGCGCTGGCGCAGGCTCTGGGCACGGTGGTCGCCGGTCGCATCGCCGATCAGCCCTCCGGTGCCCTCGTCGGGTGGCTGGCGCTGCTCGTCGTCGGTGCCGCCGTGGTCGACACGTCGGGACGAGTCGTCTGGGCCGGGGTGGTGGACCGGGCCGAGGGTCGGCTGCGGGGTGACCTGCTGAGCGCTGCCCTGCAGCAGCCCCTGGAGCACCTGACGGAGCAGGCCGTCGGCGAGGTGCTCGACCGGGTCGACGACGACACCCACGAGGTCGGCACGCTGCTCCGCCAGCAGATCTGGATGGCGATGCGCACGGTGTTCGGTGCGATCCCGATGTGGATCGTTGCGGGCGTGACGTGGTGGCCTGCCGCCATCCTGTTCCCGGTGGTCGGCGCCGTGACGGTGTGGGTGATGCGTCCCTACCTCGTCCAGATCGCCCGGTTGAAAGTCATCGAGGAAGCGGCGTGGACCGATCACGCGGCCGCTCTCGAGGAGGGCATCGCCGGCCGCGACGACCTGCGGACGAGCCGAGGCCAGGCCTTCGCCGTACGACGCCTCGCGCAGCTGTCGGCGTCGGTGCACGAGAAGTTCCGGCAGGTGCTGGTGGTCGAGGCCAATCTCGCGATCCGGGTCGGGCTGCTGCTGCACGGCCTGCTGGTGGCGGTCGCCGTCTCCGGTGTCGCGTTGGTCAGCCACGGCGACCTCGGCCTGGCCCGCCTCGTCACGCTCTTCCTGGTCACCACGATCTTCGTCGGCCAGATCAACAACCTCGCCCACCAGCTGCCCGACATCCAGGCCGGCCTCGGTGCGGTGCTCCGCCTGCGCCAGCTGCTGGCCGTCGAGGCGGAGCCCGTCGGTGGCGAGCCCGTGCCGGTCGGCGCACTGGATCTCAGCATCCGCGGCCTGGACTTCTCCTATGCCGAAGGCACCTTCGGCCTCCGCGACGTCAACCTGGTCGTCGAGGCCGGGCACACCCTCGCGCTGGTGGGCCGGACGGGTTCGGGCAAGTCGACGCTCGCGTCGCTGCTCTCGCGGGCGGTCGAGCCGCCGCCGGGCACGATCTTCCTGGGTGGCGTCGACATCACCACGCTCGATCTCCACGAGCTGCGGCGTCGGGTCGGGGTGGTCACCCAGCGCACCGAGATCCTCGCCGGCACCCTTGCCGAGAACATCGCCCTCTTCTCCGCCACCCCGCGTGAGGACATCGAGTCGGCGGTGGCGGAGCTCGGTCTCACCGACTGGGTCGACGGGCTGCCCGAGGGACTCGACACGCTGCTCGGCCCCGGCGGCACCCGCCTGTCGGCGGGGGAGGAGCAACTGGTCGCTTTCGCGCGGCTGCTGGTCCGTCACGTGCAGGTGGTGGTGCTCGACGAGGCCACCGCCCGGATGGACCCGGTCACCGAGAGCAGGGTCGTGGCTGCGGCCGACCGCCTGATCACCGGACGCACAGGTGTGCTCGTCGCCCACCGTCTCGGCACCATCGAGCGCGCCGAGATGGTCGCGGTCCTCGACCACGGCCGGGTGATCCAGCAGGGTCTGCGCGAGACTCTCGCGAGCGTCGAGGGTCCGTTCCGTCGTCTGGTCGTGGCCAGCGCGATGTCCGGTCCGTTCGACAGCGCCGATCCCGACGAGTCGGAGGACGCGGACCTCGCCACGGCCGTGGGTGGACGGCGTCGTACGGGCACGCCACCGGAGCGGCCACCTGTCGGCGCCGGCTCGACCCTGACTCGGGGCACCTGGCGCGCCATGTGGGTGCGACCGTGGTGGGGCATCTACTCCGTGCTGCTGTTCCTCGGCGGCAGCATCTTCGCGCCGCTCGGAGCGATCACCGGTCTGCTCTGGGGTCTTTGCGTCCAGCGGCTTGCCGCCGGGCAGACGCCGACCGTGACCACGGGCCTGCTGGCACTCTGCCTCCTGGTCGCGCCGATCCTCCTGGCCGATGCCTTCCGCCGCTACCCGCGCTGGTGGATCGAGGTCATGCTGCGCGTGCGGATGGCGGTCCTCGTCGGCCAGATCCGCACGCACCGACTGCCCCGGACGCCACCCGGCGAGGTCGTGGCCCGGTCGATGGACGCCGACCGGTTCGCTCGTTACTCCGACCGCTGGGTCGACTTCGTCAACGGCATCCTGATCGCCCTCATCACCATGATCGCGGGCGGGACCTGGCTGGCGGGGGCGGTGCTGCTCGCCGTGATGACGTCCAGCGCCCTGGCCTCCTCCATCGGTCGGCCGATCGCGGGGCGCTCGGCCGCGCGGTCCTCGACCGCCCGCGCCGGCTTCGGTCGTGCCCTGGTCTCGGCCGTCGAGTCGGCCCGCACGGTCAAGCTGGCCGGGCGCACTCCCGACGTGCACGCCCACCTGCGCCGGGTCGACGGCGGCCGGGTCGAGGCAGCGGTCTTCGAGCATCGCGTGCAGGCCTTCCTGGACGGCGTACCGATCGTGATGGTCCAGGTCGGCGTGGTCACCGCGTGGGCGCTGTTCTGGGCCGACGTGTGGGGACTGGCCACCGCGCTGCTCGTCGCCACCGCGGTCAACGGCTTCGACTGGTTCGGCCGGGTGGCCGGCGCCGTCGTCACCGAGGCTCCGGGCGTCCGTGCGTGGCAGCGTGCGACGAGCCGGTTCGCCGGCGGCCGCGACCTGATGGAGCTGCCCGAGGACGTCGACCTGGTCACGGGAGCGGCGCCCGACCCGGTGGAGCATCCGCGGGTCCGGCTCGAGTCGCTCGAGCTCCGTGGCCTCTGTGCCCTGCACGACGACGGCACGATCGGCGTCGCCGGCGTCGACCTGACCGTCGATCGCGGCGAGCTCGTCCTGCTCGTCGGCCAGGTCGGTTCCGGCAAGTCGAGCCTGCTCTCAGCGCTCGCGGGCCTGATCGACCACACCGGCACGGTGCGCTGGAACGGCGAGACGGTCACGGACCCGGAGGTCTTCCTCCGTCCCAGCCAGGTCGGACACGTCGCCCAGGTCCCGCGGGTGCTGTCGGGCACCTTCGCCGACAACGTCCAGCTCGGGCACGACCGGGAGTTCGACCGCCCGGTCGACGCCGCCCGGTTGGGCCAGGACGTCCTGGAGGCCGGGGGCGCCGACGCGGTCGTCGGGCACCGCGGCGTACGACTGTCCGGGGGTCAGGTGCAGCGCCTGGCCCTGGCCCGAGCGCTCGCCGCGGACACCGAGCTGCTGCTCGCAGACGACGTCTCGAGTGCGCTCGACGCGGCCACCGAGGTGGAGCTCTGGGTGGCCCTGCGGGAGCGTGACACCACCGTCATCGGAGCGACCTCCAAGCGGGCGGCGCTCACCCAGGCCGACCGGGTCGTGGTGCTGGTCGACGGCGCGGTCGCCGCGATCGGCCCCTGGACCGACCTCAGCAACGACTGGGGTCATCTCGCCGGGTGACGGCTGCTTGCCGATCGCGGGACTGGGTAGCGTGGCGGAATGCCCATCAAGCTCGAGAACGTCGGTGTTGCGGTCCGCGACCTGGAGGCGACGATCGCGTTCTTCGTCGACCTCGGCCTGACGGTTCTCGGCCGCGACACCGTAAGCGGTGAGTGGACCGACACCGCGGTCGGCCTCGACGGCAACCACGCCAGGATCGCCATGCTCCAGACCCCGGACGGCCACGGTCGGCTGGAACTGTTCGAGTACATCCATCCCGAGGCGATCGAGACCGAGCCGACCCTGCCTAACGAGATCGGTATGCATCGTGTCGCGTTCTCCGTCGACGACCTCGACGTTGCGTTGGAGATCGCTGCCCGGCACGGGTGTCATCCGCTGCGGGGCGTGGCGACGTACGAGGACGTCTACAAACTGACCTACGTGCGGGGACCGAGCGGGATCATTGTGATGCTCGCGCAGGAGCTCAATGCCTGAGCCCGAACGACTCCGAGCCATACGCCAATAACACAAATTTCACGCTTGTTATTTGCGTTTTTGGTGTTTAACAGTAACGTGGGTACATGCGAAACGCAACGATCAAGCATGCTGACCAGGCCGAGAGCGAGGAGCTGCTCACCACGGGGGAAGCGGCTGCTCTGCTGTCGTCGTCACGGCAGACGATCGTCAACCTGTGCAACTCCGGAGATCTGCCGTTCACCACGGTCGGCAAACACCGCCGCATCCGCCGCCGCGACGTAGAGGCGTTTCGGACTCGAAGTGAACGTCTGAGCCGCGACCAGCGACGATCGTTGTGGCTGAACACGGCGGTTGCCGGAAGGCTCGTCGTCGACACCAAGGTCGTCTTGGAACTCGCCCGGACTAACCTGACCGCGCTCGAGGAGACGCATCAGCGCGGCCAGGCGGCGCACTGGCTGCGCGAGTGGCGGCGGCTGCTCGACGGACCGACCGAACGCATCCTGGAAGTGCTGACGTCACCTACGCCGCGGGCGCGGGAGATGCGGCAGAACTCGCCCTTCGCTGGCATCCTGAGCGACGACGAGCGGGTCAGGGTGCTGGCGGCGTTCAGGGAGAGCGATCGGGCCAGCCGGTGAAGCGGGAGCAACTCGAGCACATCTTTGCGGGCTGCGTCGCAGGTCGCTGATGACCCTGACGTGCTGGTTCTCGGGTCGCAGTCCATTCTCGGCACGTTCACAGAAGATGAGCTGCCTGAGAAAGCGCATGCCTCGATCGAGGCCGACGTGACGTTCTTCAACGACTATGAGAACGACAAGTCGGACGTCGTCGACATGCACCTAGGAGAAGACAGCCAATTCCACGCTACGTTCGGCTACTACGCCCAAGGCGTGAACGTGGAGGTGGCCGTATTGCCGACCGGCTGGCAGGACCGAGTCGTCGTGCTGACGTCGCCGTCAACGAACGGCGCCTCCGGGCACTGCCTTGAGCCGCACGACCTGGTCGTGGCCAAGCTCGTCGCCGGCAGAATGAAGGACTTGGAGTTCGCCGACGCGCTGCTGCACGCCAAGTTGATCGCACCTGACACGCTGGTCGCTCGGGCCCAGATGCTCGAGCAGTCGTTCGACACGCGTCGCGTCGTCGGTTGGGTGATCGGCTGGACCGCCAAGCATGGCCCATGCAAACCGGCCGCCGACGGCCACTGCGCCGGTGGCTCATCTTGAAGCGCTAGGCAGCGGGTAGCGCGACGGTGCCGCTCCCGGGCGCTCACATCGAGATGCTCCACCGTGTTCCCAGGTCGGCTTCAGGGTGGCATGCGGATGGACCGCTTTGCCGCGCCCTCAGCCGTACAACCCGAGGAACCCGCGACTCGCGGTCTCGACGAGCTGCTCGGCCGACGCGTCGAGGGTGCCGTCGAGCCACGCCGTGACGACCTCGGCGACACCGCCGATGAAGAGCAGGCCGGCGAGTTCGTCCTCGTGCCGGTGCTTGCCGTGCATCTCGTGCGCCTGTTCGGCCGAGAGGCGGGCGAAGTGGCGGAGCAGCTCTGTTCGGCGCGACCGCAGGGCGGGCATCGCTCCGGCCTCGATGATCGCCACTCGGCCCTTGCGGGGGTCGGCCAGCAACAGGTCGACGAAGGCGGCGACCGCGGCGCGGATCCGCCGACCGGACTCGTCGCCCGCCGCTGCCGCAGCGGCGAGGGCCGTCGCCTCGATCTCGGTGGCGACCGCTTCGAGGACGGCGCTCTGCGCCGCTTCGAGGCCGGTGAAACTCTCGTAGAAGTAGCGCTCACTCAGTCCGGCCGCGGAGCACACGGCGGTCATCGTGGTGCGGTTGCCGGGGTCGGCCCACACCGAGAGCGTGGCGTCCATCAGTCGACCACGACGTTCGGCAGCGCGGTCCTGCGCGCTCACGCCCTTGTAGATCCCCGACTGCACGGCCACGTCCCCAGCCTGTCATGGGCGGCCGGCAATGTGAAGGTTGACAGGATGCCCTTCCTGAATGACGCTGTGCGGGTACGCGTGCGACGCCGAGGTCGCACCGAGGAGGTCGGCGAATGACGGCAGTACCGATGACACGCGATCTCCCACCCGTGCAGCGGGGGGACAAGGGACTGCCCTTCTTCGGGCGGGTGACCGACTACGCCCGGGACCCGGTGGCCCTGATGCAGCACCAATGGAACGCCTACGGGCCGGTCTCGCCCTTCCCCTTCCTGGGCCGGACCTTCGTGATGCTGCTCGGGCCCGATGCCTGTGAGGAAGCCCTTCGCAACGCCGACAAGGCATTCGCGAACGGGCCCGCGTGGGGGAGTCTCGTCGGCCCGTTCTTCAACCGCGGCCTGATGCTCCTGGACTTCGAGGAGCACCACGTGCACCGCCGGATCATGCAGGAAGCGTTCACGCGGGACCGCCTGGCGTCGTACGTCGCGCCGATGCACCCGGCGATCGCGCAGGGCATCGGCACCTGGCGGGGCGGCGCGGACTTCCGCTGCTACCCCGCGTTGAAGCAGCTCACCCTCGACATCGCCGCCGACATCTTCATGGGCGGGGCCGCGGACACCTCGGCGGCCGAGATGGCCAAGGTCAACCGTGCGTTCATCGACTGCGTCCAGGCGGCCTCCGGAGTGGTTCGGGCCAACGTTCCGGGCACGCGATGGGGCAGGGCCTACCGCGGTCGTGCGGTGCTGGAGGAGTTCCTTCGTCAGTACCTGCCGGCGAAGCGGGCGACGCGCACCGACGACCTCTTTTCGGTCCTCTGCCACATCGAGACCGCCGAGGGCGAGCGGTTCACAGACGACGACGTCGTCAACCACATGATCTTCCTGATGATGGCGGCACACGACACCTCGACCATCACCACCTCCACGATGCTCCAGCACCTCGGCCAGCACCCGGAGTGGCAGGAACGCTGCCGGGTCGAGTCGATGGCGCTCGGCGACGAGCCGACCCTTGCCGAGCTCGAGCAGCTGACGTCGCTCGACCTCGTCATGAAGGAGAGTCTCCGGCTCCGCACCCCTGTTCCGATGCTCGCGCGGGCGACGGTCAAGGACACGATCGTCCAGGGCGTTCGCATCCCCGAAGGCACGCACGTGGCGGTGGGCGTCCAGCACTCTCACCTGATGGCTGAGTTGTGGACCGATCCCACCCGCTTCGACCCGGACCGGTTCAGCCCCGAACGGCGCGAGGACAAGTCACACCGCTACGCCTGGTCGCCCTTCGGGGGTGGCGTGCACAAGTGCATCGGCCTGTACTTCGCCGGCGCCGAGGTCAAGGCGATCATGCATCACCTGCTGCGCACCCACCGCTGGAGCGTCGACCCCGGCTACGTCGCGCCCCTCGACAACCACTCGCTTCCGTTCCCCAAGGACGGCCAGCCGATCGACCTCGTCCGACTCTGACCCATCGAAGGAATCATCATGAGCAACTCCATCGCCGGCCTGTCCGTCATCGTCACGGGAGGCGCGCGCGGCATCGGCCGCGCCACCGTCGACCGCTTCGCCCGCCAGGGAGCCAAGGTGGCGATCGGTGACCTCGACCTGGCCCTCGCCAACGAGGTCGCCGCTGCTCACGGCGACAACGTGGCCGCCGCCCGCCTCGACGTCACCGACGTCGACTCCTGGACGAGCTTCCTCGCCGAGGTGGAGCACCTCGGCCCGTGGGACGTGCTGGTCAACAACGCCGGGATCATGCCGCTCGGCTCCGTCCTCAAGGAGTCCGAGGGCGTCGCCCGCACGATCATGGACGTCAACGTCCACGGGGTGATCAACGGCACCAAGGCCGTGGCGCCCGGCATGGTCGACCGCGGCCGGGGGCACCTCGTCAACGTCGCCTCCGCCGTCGGGCGGGTCGCCGTGCCGCACGGCGCGACCTACTCCGCCTCCAAGTTCGCGGTGGTGGGCTTCAGCGAGGCCATCCGCCAGGAGCTGGCCGGCGACGGGATCGACGTCACGGTGATCCTTCCCACCGTGGTGCAGACCGAGCTCGCTGCGGGCGTGCCCGCTGCGCGGGGCATCAAGCCCGTGACGGCCGACGACGTCGCCCAGGTGATCGAGGCGGCCGTGCTGAAGCCGAAGGCGGAGATGTGGGTGCCGCGCTGGACCCAGGGGCTCGGGAAGTCGTCCCTGGCGATGCCGAGGTTCGTGCAGGACGCGATGTCGCGGGCGACGAAGGCCGGAGACGTGCTCAGCTCGGCCGACGCGACAGCCCGCGCGGCGTACGAGGAGCGAGCGCGGCGTGCAGCAGGTTCCGCCGAGGAATAGCCCCTGGTGGTTTCCGGTTACGGTTCCACGTGACTTCTTCGCCGACGACCTCCATCGAGGCCAGCCCGGCGGTGTCCCACGCTCGACCTGCCCTGGCGATCCTGGCGCTCGCGGTCGGCGGTTTCACCATCGGCACCACCGAGTTCATGACCATGGGCGTGCTGCCCGAGGTGGCCGAGGGCGTCGACGTCTCCGTGCCGACCGCCGGGCACGTCATCTCGGCGTACGCCCTGGGTGTCGTGGTCGGCGTACCGATCCTGGCGTTCTTCGGGGCCGCACTCCCGCGCCGGGCCATGCTCGTCTGGCTGATGGGTGCGTACGGCGCCTTCAACCTGCTCAGCGCGTTTGCTCCCAACTTCGAGGTGCTCACGGCCGCCCGCTTCCTCGACGGGCTGCCGCACGGCGCCTACTTCGGCGTCGCGAGCCTCGTGGCCGCCAGCCTGGTCACCCCGGAGCGGCGCGGCCGCGCCATCGCGAGCGTGATGCTCGGACTGTCGATCGCGAACGTCGTCGGCGTCCCGCTGGCCACGTTCCTCGGCCAGCAGGTCGGATGGCGCTCGACGTACCTGCTCGGTGGGTTGCTGGCGCTGGTGACGATGGCGATGGTGCTGGCGGCGGTCCCGTCGGTGCCGGGTGACTCGGAGGCGAGCGGACGCAAGGAGGCCCGTGAGTTCTTCGGCAGCCTCCAGGTCTGGCTGACGATGGCCGTGGGCGCCGTCGGCTTCGGCGGCATGTTCGCCGTCTACTCCTACATCGCCAAGACGGTCACCGACGTCGGCGGCCTCGAGCGCGGCACCGTGCCGGTGTTCGTCCTTGCACTCGGCCTCGGCATGGTCGTCGGCACCTGGCTCGCCGGGGAGCTCGCCGCCTGGTCGGTCTACCGCAGCCTCATCCTCTCCGGCACGACCGGCATCGGACTGATGCTCCTCTACTACCTCGCCGCACCCGGGGGCTGGGCACTGCTGCCCGTGGCCTTCCTCGTCACCGCCACCGGCTCGGTGCTCGTCGTCAACCTCCAACTGCGCCTGATGGACGTCGCCGGGGGAGCGGTCACCCTCGGCGCCGCGATGAACCATGCTGCCCTCAACATCGCCAACGCTCTGGGTGCGTGGCTCGGCGGCCTCGTCATCGCCGCCGGCTACGGCTACCGGGCGCCCGCGCTGGTGGGCGCCGGACTTGCCACGGTCGGGGTCGCGATCCTGCTGGTCTCCGCAGTAGCGCACAAGCGCACGACCGCCGTCCGCACCGCCTGACACGGACACCGTCTGGTCGGATCGCGGGGCGGGCCTGAGACAATCGCCAACATGTCCGCCACGACCGAGAACACGCCTGTGCCGGAAACCGCCCAGCCAGCGGCACCCGAGGGAGCGGCTCGCCCGCGGGTCCTCTCCGGGATCCAGCCGACCTCGGACTCGTTCCAGCTCGGCAACTACGTCGGCGCGATCCGGCAGTGGGTGGATCTGCAGCGCGACCACCAGCCGTTCTTCTTCATTGCCGACCTCCACGCGATCACGGTCGACTGGGACCCCAAGGTGCTGCGCGAACGGACCCTGCGCAGCGCTGCCCAGCTGATCGCCGCAGGTGTCGACCCGGCGAAGTCCGCGATCTTCGTGCAGAGTCAGGTCCCCGCCCACGCCCAGCTGGCATGGGTGCTCAACGGCCTGACCGGGTTCGGCGAGGCCCGCCGGATGACCCAGTTCAAGGACAAGTCGGCCAAGGGTGGCGAGGGCGCGGCGAGCGTCGGCCTGTTCACCTATCCGATCCTGCAGGCCGCGGACATCCTGCTCTACCGCCCGCACTACGTCCCGGTCGGCGAGGACCAGCGCCAGCACCTCGAGCTGACCCGCGACCTGGCGCAGCGGTTCAACAGCCGTTTCAAGAAGACCTTCCGCCTGCCGGAGCCCTACATCCTCAAGACCACCGCCAAGATCTACGACCTCCAGCACCCCGAGAAGCGGATGTCGAAGAGCGTGGGTGGCGCGGGTTGCGTGTTCCTCCTCGACGAGCCCAAGGCGAGCGCCAAGAAGATCCGTTCGGCGGTCACCGACTCCGACACGACGATCCGGTTCGACCCGGAGGAGAAGCCGGGTGTCAGCAACCTGCTGACCATCTACTCCGCCCTGACGGGCGAGGCCGTCACGGCCCTCGAGGAGCAGTACGCCGGCAAGATGTACGGCGACCTGAAGAAGGACCTCGCCGAGGTGGTCGTCGACTTCGTGACACCGTTCCGCGACCGGACCTTCGAGCTCCTCGACGACCAGGCGTACCTCACCCAGGTGCTCGCCGAAGGCGCGGCAACGGCCGGTGCGGTCGCCGAGAACACGCTCAAGGACGTCTACCAGCGGATTGGCTTCGTCGCTCCCTCGGCACCGGCAGCTGGTTCCTGATGCCGGTCATCGGTGTCGCGGTCGCGATCCCGGAGCCCTGGGCGTCCGAGCTCTACGACTACCGGCTCCAGATCGGTGACCCGACCGCCGAGGGAGTGCCGAGCCACATCACCCTGATCCCGCCGATCGAGGTCGATGGCGACCTTGCCGAGATCGAGGAGCACCTCGCCGCTGCCGGCGCGGGCATCGAGCAGTTCACGGTGCACCTGCGCGGCACCGGCACGTTCCGTCCGGTGTCCCCGGTGGTGTTCGTCGGTCTCGTCGAGGGCATCTCCCAGTGCGAGATCCTCGCGGACGCCGTACGGCAGGGGCCGCTGGCCATCGACCTCGGCTTCCCGTACCACCCGCACGTGACGGTCGCCCATCACCTCGACGATGCCGCCCTGGACAGGGCTTTCGACGACCTGGCCGGATTCGATTGCCGTTTCGGGGTAACGCAGTTCCATCTCTACGTCCACCACGAGGAGGAGGGCTGGAAGGCGACCCGCACCTTCCCCCTGCAATGAAAGCTGCTGACCGTGTGAAGCAGACGATCGCGCGGTTGCGCGCGCGATCGCCCTTCGTCGACCACGTGGTGCGGATGCAGGAGCACTTCTCCGAGGTCAAGGGCAGCCAGCAGGCCGGTGGCGTCACCTATTTCGGCTTCCTCTCGATCTTTCCGGTCCTGGCCATCGCCTTCTTCGCCGTCGGGTACGTCGCCAAGGCCTTCCCCGACGCGCAGGACGCCCTGCTCGACGCCATCGACGAGGTCCTGCCCGGCCTGGTGGGCAGCGGCACGAACGAGATTCCGCTCGACGACATCCAGAGCGCCGCCGGAGCCGTCGGGCTGATCGGCCTCGCCGGTGTCCTGTACGCCGGCCTGGGCTGGCTCTCGTCGCTCCAGACCGCGCTGATCGTGCTCTTCCAGATGCCCGAGCGGCTCCAGCCGAGTTTCGTCATCGGCAAGCTGCGCGATTTCCTCACCCTTGTGGTGCTGGGGTCAGTGCTGATGCTCAGCGTGGCTGTTTCGGGGGTGCTGACCCGGATGTCGGAACAGGTCCTCGACCTGGTCGGGCTCGGCGGCGGTCTCGGCTGGGTGGTGACCCTGATCGCCCTCGCCTTCGGGCTCGCGGCGTCCGCCCTGCTGTTCTTCCTCATGTTCCGCCTGCTCGCGCAGCCGCCGGTGCCGCCGCGTGCGCTGTGGTCCGGGGCGGTGCTGGGCGCCGTCGGCTTCGAGGTCCTGAAGCAGCTCTCCAGCCTCCTGCTCACCGGCACCCGCGGACAGCCGGCCTTCCAGGCCTTCGGCATCGCGCTGATCCTGCTCGTCTGGATCAACTACTTCTCCCGGGTGACCCTCTACGCCGCCGCGTGGGCGCACACCAGCGCCGAGGCGCGGGCCGAGCGCGACGCCCGCCGTGCCGCGGTCCTGCCCGTGGCCGTGGCCACGGTGACGCGGCCGGAGCAGGAGGCGGTGTCCGGGCGCCGCGCCTGGGCGGCGCCGCTCGCCGTCGGTGGCCTGGTCGGCACCTTCGTCGGGGCGCGGCTCGGGCGACGACGCGGCTCTGGGACGATGGACGCGTGAAGTTCGAACGCAAGCACGCCGTCCTGCTCCTGTCCGTGGCCGCCTGGAACGTCTTCTCCTTCGGCAACTTCGCGAAGAACCTCTACTCCGCCTACGACTCCGGCGAGGACCGCGCGACGGGCTACTGGGTGGCCCACACGGTGCTCATCGTCGTGAACTTCGCGATCGCCGGTCTTCTCGGCGCCCTCGGCTGGAAGGCCTTGCGGGCCACCAGGGCCTCAGCCGAGCGCACCCAGTAGGAAGTACGTCGTCATCGGGCCCTTGCCCTTGATGTCGACCACCTGCGGGGCGCTGAAGGTGTAGCGGCTCTCGAGGAGCGCATGGGTGGTCGCCGAGACCTGGATCCGGTGCGGTCGACCGTGCGACTCCATGCGGCTGGCGGTGTTCACGGTGTCGCCCCACAGGTCGTAGGTGAACTTGCGTTGGCCGATCACGCCGGCGACGACGGGGCCTGACGAGATGCCGATCCGCATCGCGATCGGGCTCGGCCAGCCTGCTGCCAGCCAGGTGGACGCGCGCTGCATGTCCATGGCCAGCTCCGCCAGTGACGCGGCGTGGTCGGCGTCCGGCGTGGGCAGTCCGGCCACGGCCATGTAGGCATCGCCGACGGTCTTGATCTTCTCGATGCCGCGCTGGTCGCAGAGCCGGTCGAACTCGCTGAACATGGTGTCGAGCAGGGACACGAGCTCCTCGGCGCTCAGGCTCTCGGACACCGTGGTGAAGCCGACGATGTCGGAGAACAGCACGCTGACGTTGGCAGCCGACTCGGCGATCGCACCGCGTTCGGTGCGCAGACGGGTCGCGATGGCGGCGGGCAGCACGTTGTGCAGCAGCTCGTCGGACCGCGCCTGTTCGAGCTCGACCTCCCGCTGGCGCAGGTAGTCGGTCCGGCGCAGCTTCTCCAGGGCGTAGGCGATCACCAGTGCGATCCCGGTCAGTCCGAAGATCGGGGCGACGTCCACGGCGAGCGCGTTGACCCCGCCGCCGATGCCGGGCAGCCCCAGGCAGACGAGGGCGTAGAAACCGCAGGTGGCCGTCGCGGCGTGCATCCGCATCCGGAGCAGTCCGATGCCGCCGAGCAGGGTGACGGTGCTCGAGGCCCGGACGTAGTCGGGCGGGACGTCGACGACCCGCGCGAACACCGTCCCGAGTGCCAGCAGCGTGACGGAGAGCAGCAGGGTGTTGAACACCTGGAGGTGACGCCCGACGAACGCCGTCCGGCGCAGCACCCAGGCGAGGAGGAAGACGGGGACGACGAAGCCGAACCTGATGAGGGCGGCCCCGAGGAGGTTGTCGTCGACCACGAGCAGGTCGATGGCGCCGTAGACGACGGTGAACAGGATGCCGATGGTGATCGCGAAGCGGGCTTCCTCGATGCCGGCGGCGTCGTCGTGGGTCGCGAAGTCCTCCTCGACCTCGAACTCGTCGAACTCGAGCATCCAGCGCCGCATCGGCATCTGCGCGTGGCGCTCGTGCATCCACGCCCTCACCGGATTGACCCCCACAGCGGCATCGTGCCAGAAGCCGGAACGCAACGACGCCGCATCAGCGAAGGCTGATGCGGCGTCGTGAGGGACGTGCCGTGGCGCTGCTCCGGGTCAGAGACCCTGCTTGAGCGCGGTGCGCAGGTCCTTGTTGAGCTGCGAGATCACGTCGAGCGGGATCTCCTTGGGGCAGGCTGCCGCGCACTCACCGATGTTGGTGCAACCGCCGAAGCCCTCGTGGTCGTGCTGGCCGACCATGTCCACCACGCGGGTGTACCGCTCGGGCTGTCCCTGGGGGAGCTCGCCGAGGTGGGTGATCTTCGCGCCGAGGAACAGCGACGCCGAACCGTTGGGGCATGCGGCCACGCAGCCGCCGCAGCCGATGCAGGTTGCCACGTTGAAGGCGCGCATGGCCTTGTCGCGGGGCGCCGGCACCGAGTTGGCCTCGGGGGCCGAGCCGGTGTTGGCGGAGATGAAGCCACCGGCCTGGATGATCCGGTCGAATGCGCCACGGTCGACGACGAGGTCCTTGATGACCGGGAACGGCTCGGCGCGCCACGGCTCGATGGTGATCGTGTCGCCATCGGAGAAGGACCGCATGTGCAGCTGGCAGGTCGTGGTGACCTCCGGGCCGTGGGCCTCGCCGTTGATCATCAGCGAACACATGCCGCAGATGCCCTCGCGACAGTCGGAGTCGAACGCGATGGGCTCCTCGCCCTTCTCGTTCAGCTGCTCGTTGAGGACGTCGAGCATCTCGAGGAAGCTCATGTCCGGCGAGATTCCGGAGAGCTGGTAGGTGTGGATGCCGCCCTTGTCGTCCGGACCGGTCTGGCGCCAGATGTTGAGGGTGAGGTTCATGTCGCCCGCGCTCACTTGTAGGACCTCTGCTTCATCTCGATGGCGGTGTAGATCAGGTCTTCCTTGTGCAGGACGGGGCCGTTCTCGGCACCCCACTCCCAGGCTGCGACGTAGGCGAACTCGTCGTCGTGGCGCAGGGCCTCGCCGTCCTCGGTCTGCGACTCGCCACGGAAGTGGCCGCCGCAGGACTCGCGCCGGTTGAGGGCGTCGATGCACATCAGCTCGCCGAGCTCGATGAAGTCGATCACCCGGCCGGCCCGCTCGAGGCTCTGGTTGAGGGTGTCGGCGGAGCCGAGCACCTTCAGGTTGGTCCAGAAGTCGGCCTTGAGCTCGCGGATCAGGTCGATCGCCTTGCGGAGACCGTCCTCGGTCCGCTCCATGCCGCAGTACTCCCACATGATGTTGCCGAGCTCCTTGTGGTAGCTGTCGGCACTGCGGGTTCCGTTGATGGAGAGGAACTTCGAGATGCGCTCCTCGACCTGCTTCTTCGCCTCGACAACGGCCTCGTGGGACTCGTCGATCTTCTCGAAGGGGCCATCGGCGAGGTACTCGCGGATGGTGTTCGGAAGGACGAAGTAGCCGTCGGCCAGGCCCTGCATCAGCGCCGAGGCGCCGAGGCGGTTGGCGCCGTGGTCGGAGAAGTTGGCCTCGCCCGAGACGAAGAGTCCTTCGATGTTCGACTGGAGGTGGTAGTCGACCCAGAGGCCGCCCATGACGTAGTGCACGGCGGGATAGATCCGCATCGGCATCTCGTACGGGTTCTCGCCGGTGATCCGCTCGTACATGTCGAGGAGGTTGTCGTACTTCTCCTCGATGGCGTCCTTGCCCAGGCGCTTGATGGCGTCGCCCAGGTCGAGGTAGACGCCCCGGCGGAAGTCGCCGACCTTCGGGCCGACACCGCGACCCTCGTCGCACATGTTCTTGGCCTGGCGGGAGGCGATGTCGCGGGGGACCAGGTTGCCGAAGGACGGGTAGATCCGCTCCAGGTAGTAGTCGCGGTCCTCCTCGGGAATGTCCCGCGGGTCCTTCTCGCAGTCCTCCGCCTTCTTGGGCACCCAGATCCGGCCGTCGTTGCGCAGCGACTCGGACATCAGCGTCAGCTTCGACTGGTGCTCACCGGAGACCGGGATGCAGGTCGGGTGGATCTGCGTGTAGCACGGGTTGGCCATGTAGGCGCCCTTGCGGTGCGCACGCCACGCGGCGGTGACGTTGGACCCCATCGCGTTGGTGGAGAGGAAGAACACGTTGCCGTAGCCGCCGGTGGCGAGGACGACGACATCGGCGAGGTGGGTCTCGATCTCGCCGCTCACCATGTCGCGGGCGATGATGCCGCGCGCCTTGCCGTCGACGACGATCAGCTCGAGCATCTCGTGGCGGGTGAACGACTCCACGGTGCCGGCCGCGACCTGGCGCTCCATGGCCTGGTAGGCGCCGATCAGGAGCTGCTGCCCGGTCTGGCCGCGCGCGTAGAACGTGCGGGAGACCTGCACGCCACCGAACGAGCGGTTGTCGAGCAGGCCGCCGTAGTCACGGGCGAAGGGGACACCCTGCGCGACGCACTGGTCGATGATGTTCGCCGACACCTCGGCGAGGCGGTAGACGTTGGACTCGCGCGAGCGGTAGTCGCCGCCCTTGACGGTGTCGTAGAAGAGACGGAACGTCGAGTCGCCGTCCTCCTTGTAGTTCTTGGCCGCGTTGATGCCGCCCTGGGCGGCGATCGAGTGGGCCCGGCGCGGGGAGTCCTGGTAACAGAAGGACTTCACGTTGTACCCGGCCTCGCCGAGCGTGGCTGCAGCCGCGCCGCCGGCCAGGCCGGTGCCGACGATGATGATGTCGAGCTTGCGGCGGTTGGCCGGGTTGACCAGGCGGTTCTCGAACTTGCGGGTGGTCCAGCGGTCCTTGATCGGACCGGTGGGAGCGTTCGGGTCGACGAGCTTGTCGCCCAGCGTGTAGTAGCCGTGCGCGTCGTCGGACTTCTGCTCGGAGGGGTCGTTGAGCGGCGTCAGGCCGTCGTGGAGGGTGCTTCCAGCCATGGTGGGGAGCTCCTTACTTCTCGATGATGCCGACGAGGACGGACAGGGGAACCAGTGTGAAGCCACCCGCGATCACGATCGCGATGACCCAGCCGGCCGCCCGGGCGCGTGCGCGGGAGCTTGCCGTGTTGGTGAACCCCAGCGTCTGCAGCGAGCTGAAGGTGCCGTGGTGGAGGTGGAAACCGAGCGCGACCATCGCGAGCAGGTAGATCACCGTCATCCAGGGGGTGTCGAAGGTGTCGACGACGAGTTGGTACGGGTTGTCGTCACCGGTGGAGCCGTTGCTCGGGTTGACCTTGACGATCGTGAAGTTGAGCAGGTGCCACACGATGAAGAGCAGCAGGGTGATGCCGCCCCAGCGCATGGTGCGCGAGGAGAGCGACGAGCCGCGGTTCTTCTTCGCGACGTACTTCACCGGCCGCGCCTTGGCAGCGCGCTGCCACAGGACGAAGGCGCAGGCGATGTGGACGATGATCGCGGCCAGCAGCCCGACGCGCACGATCCACAGGAAGCCCTCGTAGGGGAGCATCGGCTCCCCGAGCTCGCGCAGATGGTGCGCGTACTCGTTGAAGGCCTCCTCGCCCGAGAAGGCCTTGAGGTTGCCGTACATGTGCCCGACCGTGAAGCCGATGAACAGCAGGCCGCTCACGGCCATCAGGAGTTTCAGGGCGATGGTTGACCGGGCCGCACGCGAGCCCTTCACCAGTTCTGTTGTAGCCACGAGGGGTCACGCTACTCCCGCTACTGACCGGTAGGTGACACGGATCATGTGAGATATGCACGTAAGGCAAGCCTTACTCATTCCGGGTCCGGTGCAGGAGGTCGCCCACCATCGATAAGCAATAGTTGTCAAAGGATCAAATCTTCATTGTTGATTTCGGGTGAGGGACCGGACACCCTGAAATGATGAAGAAGGCCCCGCGCGAGGACCCGACCGAGGACCTGAAGGTTTCCCCGCCGAAGGAGTACGCCGCGGGCATTCCCGGCGTACGGCATGCGCTGGAGTACTCCTTCGAACAGACCACCGTGAAGCGGAGCCTGCTCACCCTGCTCAACCTCAACCAGGTCAAGGGCATCGACTGCCCGGGCTGCGCGTGGCCCGACCCGGACCACCGCCACAAGAACGAGTACTGCGAGAACGGCGCCAAGCACGTCAACGACGAGGCGACGAGCCGCCGCGTCACCCGTGCGTTCTTCGCCGAGCACCCGGTCGCCGACCTCGACGACAAGTCGGACTACTGGTTGAACCAGCAGGGCCGGCTCACGGAGCCGATGGTCAAACGGCCCGGTGCCACCCACTACGAGCCGATCGACTGGGACGACGCGTTCGCGATGATCGCCAGCGAGCTGAACGGACTGGCCTCTCCCGACGAAGCGATGTTCTACGTCTCTGGCCGACTCAACAACGAGGCCGCCTTCCTGCTGCAGCTGTTCTCGCGTGCCTTCGGCACCAACAACCTCCCCGACTGCTCGAACATGTGTCACGAGTCGAGCGGGTTCGGACTGGGTGAGACGCTCGGCGTCGGCAAGGGCAGCGTCCAGCTCGAGGACATCTACAACAGCGACCTGGTCTTCGTCGTCGGCCAGAACCCCGGGACCAACCACCCGCGGATGTTGTCGGCGCTGGAGCGCACCAAGAAGAACGGCGGCCGGGTGATCGCGGTCAACACGCTTCCCGAGGCCGGCCTGATGCGGTTCAAGAACCCTCAGCAGCCCAGTGGCGTGATCGGCAACGGCATCCAGATCGCTGACCAGTTCCTCAAGATCCGCCCGGGCGGTGACCTCGCGCTCTTCAAGATGCTCAACAAGCTCGTGCTGGAGGCCGACGACCTCGACCGCGACTACATTGCGACGTTCACGACCGGCTTCGAGGAGTTCGCGGCGCAGGGCACGGACATCACCTGGGAACAGGCGATCGAGGCCACCGGCCTGACCCGCGCGGAGATCGAGGCCGTCCACGAGCAGGTGCTCGCGAGCAAGTCCGTGATCGTGTGCTGGGCGATGGGCCTGACCCAGCACAAGCACGGCGTGCCGACCATCCGCGAGATCGTGAACTTCCTGATGTTGCGCGGCAACATCGGCAAGCCCGGCGCCGGCGTCTGCCCCGTGCGCGGCCACTCCAACGTGCAGGGTGACCGGACGATGGGGATCTGGGAACAGATGCCCGACCGGTTCCTGGACGCGCTCGGCACGGAGTTCGGCTTCGAGCCGCCGCGGGAGCACGGTGTCGACTCGGTCGGTGGCGTCCGGGCGATGCGCGACGGGAAGGCCCGTGTGTTCGTCGGTGTCGCGGGCAACTTCGTCCGGGCGATGTCCGACAGCGCCGTCACCGAGGCGGCGCTGCGCAGGTGCAGCCTGACCGTCCAGATCTCCACCAAGCTCAACCGCTCGCACACGGTCACCGGCGAGACCGCGCTGATCCTGCCGACGCTCGGTCGCAGCGACAAGGACATCCAGGCGGGCCGCGAGCAGTACGTCACCGTCGAGGACTCGATGAGCTCGGTGCACCGCACGCACGGGAAGCTCCCGCCCGCGTCGAAGCACCTGTTGAGCGAGGTCTCGATCATCGCCCGCCTGGCGCGACGCACGCTCGGGGAGAACCCGGCGATCCCGTGGGCGGAGTTCGAGACGGACAACGACCGGATCCGCGACCGGATCGCGCGCGTCGTACCCGGGTTCCAGGACTTCAACGAGCGGATCCAGAAGCCCGGGGGCTTCACGCTGCCGAACCCGGTCAACGAGGGCGTCTACCCGACCCCGAGCGGCAAGGCGGTCTTCTCGCTCAACACGCTCGCGTGGCTGGAGACCCCGCCGGGGCACCTGATCCTGCAGTCGCTGCGCTCCCACGACCAGTGGAACACCATCCCGTACGCGCTGAACGACCGCTATCGGGGCATCCACAACGCCCGGCACGTCCTGATGGTCAACCCTGACGACATCGCGGAGCTCGGCTTTGCGGACGGAGACCAGGTCGACATCGTCAGTGTGTGGGAGGACGGCAGCGAGCGCCGCGTCAGCGACTTCACGCTGGTGGGCTATCCGGCGAGCCGTGGCTCCGCGGCGTCGTACTACCCGGAGACCAACGTGCTCGTGCCGCTCGACAGCGTCGCGACGGGGAGCAACACACCGACCTCCAAGGGAGTGCTCGTGAGGCTGGAACCGGCCGCGGCAGAGGGGAGCGCCTGATGGGGCGGGTGACCTCGCGGCGCAAGGTGCTGCGGATCCGCGAGGGGGTCGTCGACCAGCGCCCCGACACACTCGCCGCCGAGGAGCCGATGGAGATCCGCGTCGGCGGCCGGGCACTGACCATCACGATGCGTACGCCAGGCGACGACTTCGACCTCGCCGTCGGCTTCCTGGTCAGCGAAGGCGTCGTGCGTACGACGTCCGACGTGCTGACTGCGCGCTACTGCGCCGGAGTCACCGAGGACGGGACGAACACCTACAACGTGGTCGACGTCGGCCTCGACCCGTCGCTGCCGCCGCTCGACCTTGCTCTGGAGCGCAACTTCTACACGACCTCCTCGTGCGGGCTGTGCGGCAAAGCGAGCCTCGACGCCGTACGCACCGCCACCACGTGGTCGGTGGCCGAGGATCCGCTCCGGATCACCGCCGAGGTGCTGGCCACGCTGCCCGATCGGCTGCGCGCCTCGCAGGAGGTCTTCGAGCGCACGGGTGGTCTGCATGCCGCCGCCCTGTTCTCTGCGGACGGCGAACTGATCTGCGTGCGCGAGGACGTCGGTCGCCACAACGCCGTCGACAAGGTCATCGGTCATGCCGTTCGCAACGGCATGTTGCCGTTGCGCGAGACCATCCTGATGGTCAGCGGCCGGGCGTCCTTCGAGCTGGTCCAGAAGGCCGTGATGGCCGGCATCCCGATGCTCGCCGCAGTCTCGGCGCCCTCGTCGCTGGCCGTGGACCTCGCCGAGGAACACGGCCTGACCCTGGTCGGCTTCCTCCGGGGTACGTCGATGAACGTCTACTCCGGTGCGGAGCGCATCCAGGTCGCTGCTCGCGTCTGACCTCTTGCGGTCAGGCCCGGAGGGCGCTCCTGACGGATCGGGTCCGGGCGATCTCGACCAGCGCCTGCGTCAGCATCGACTCCGGTCCGTGGCCGGCCAGCACGAGCCCGACGTGGAATGACCGCTTCGGTGCCGGAAGCGGGATCACCCGGGTCTGCTCCGGGATGCCGAAGGTCGGCAGCCACGTGTGGGGCACGACGCTCGACAGCCCCATCGACGTGACGTGGGCGTAGAGCGCGGAGACCGTGTCCGTCTCGACGGTGATCCGCGCCTCGGTGCCGGTGTCGGCCAGGAAGGTGTCGATGATCCGGCGGTTCTGCATGTCGCCGGTCAGCTGGCACAACTGCGTGGACGCGGCTTCGGCCCACGTGATCGATGACCGGTCGCCGTACTCGCCGTCGACGGGGGTGAGGAAGAGATAGCGCTCCTGGTAGAGCGGGACCACCTTGACCCGGCCGAGCGGCTCGCCGTCGACGTACGTCATGCCCACGTCGATGTCGAAGTCGTTGAGCCGGGTCACGATCTCGCGCGACGACATCGACTCGAGGTGGAAACGCACCAGCGGGTGCTTCTCGTGCAGCGGCGTCGTCAGTATCGACGACACCGTGAGGGCCGTCGGGATGGCGCCGATCCGCAACGTGCCGCTGAGGCCGCCCCGCATGCTGGCGAGGGTCTGGTCCAGCGACGCCCGCTCGGCGAGGATCCGCTTGGCCCAGCGCAGCACCTCGTCGCCCTCGGGCGTGAAGCCCTCGAACCGCTGGCCGCGCTGCACGATCTGGACGCCGAGCTCGGTCTCCAGCTTGCGGATGCCGGCCGACAGTGCGGGTTGCGTGACGTGGCACTCCGCGGCCGCGCGCCCGAAGTGGCTCTCGCGCGACAAGGCAGCGAGGTACTCCAACCGGCGCAGCAGCATGGGGCATCAATACCAGACCTAGGGTGGCCCCATGAGCCGGACGCCTCGGGCGAAGCGCCCACCACTGGTCGCCACCGCGTTGCCGCGGCTGCTGGGTGCCCTCGCGGCCGGCGTCGGTTCCGGAGGCCTCGCTGCGATCGCCGATGCAGAGGTTGGCGTGCTGACCGGCATCGCCGTCGCCGGCGCTGTGTACGTCGCCGTCGGGTGGCTGGTCCTCTGGCCGATCGACGCCGACAGCACCAGGGTGAACGCCACTCACGAAGACCTGCGACCGGTCGCGACCGAACTCGTGGTCGCCGGCGCCGCGCTGTCCGGTCTCGGCGGCATCGTCGTGCTCATGCTGTCCGGTGGGGACCATGCGGGTCGCGGTCCGGCCGCCCTGGCGCTGGCTGGAGTCTTCCTCGCCTGGGCGTCACTGCACCTGATGTACGCGACCCGGTACGCCCACCTCTACTACGGCGGGACGCCGGGAGGCATCGACTTCAACTCCGACGATCCGCCGGCCTTCCGCGACTTCTTCTACTTCAGCTACAACCTCGGGATGACCTACCAGGTCTCCGACACGGCCGTCACCAGTTCGGCGATCAGGGCAGTGGTGTTGCGGCACTGCCTGTTCTCGTACGTCTTCGGCGCCGCGATCATCGCCACGACCCTCAACCTCGTGGTCGGGATCGTCGCGGGCTGAGCCTGCTCAGGCGGTGGCGGGAACCGCAGTCGGGTAGTGCGTGCCGATCAGCTCGTCCACCGCGTCCGCCCAGGTACGTCGGCCCGCGACCTCGCGCCCGGCCGCACCCAGCAGGCCGCGCTGGGGGTCAGCAACCACGGCGGTCACCGCCCGGGCGAAGTCGCGCTGGTCGGCAGGGTCGTAGAGGACTCCTGTCTCCAGGTGGGACACCACGTGGCGGGCGCCGCCAGCCCGCGGTGCGACCACCGGTACGCCGGCCGAGGCGGCCTCGCGCAACGCGTGGCAGTCGGTCTCGAGCTCGCCCGGGTGCACCAGCACGTCCAGGGTCGGCACGGCCACGGTGAGGTCGCCGACTCCGAGGGGACCGGTGAACCGGGCCTCGGGCAGTCGGCGAGCCAGCCATTCGCGTTCGGGTCCGCCGCCGATCACCACAACGCGGGTGCCGGGGACGGACGCGAGGTCCGCGAGGCGTCGTACTCCTGCAGTTTTGTTGAGGCCCCCGACGTAGCCCACGACGACGCGGCGACCGTCCTGCGACTTCGCCTTCGACCAGGAACCGTGCAGCCACGGATCGCGGAGCGTGGGACTGAACGCCAGGCTGTCGACGCCGGGCAACCAGAGGTGGGCGTCGACGCCCAGTTCGGTGGCGCGCTCGACCATCCAGGGCGAGGTGACCAGGACGCGGTCGGCCCGCTCGGCGACCTTGGCGCGCCAGTAGTCGGCGGCAAGGTCCAGCACGGGGGACTGCTCGACGGCGATGGTCGGCACACCCGCACGGGACGCGTGCTTGAGGGCCTTTCGGCCGATCGCGCGGGGGGAGTGGGCCTGCACCAGGTCGGGGGCGAACGACTCGATGGTGTCGCGGATCTGCGCGCCGGTGGGTTCGAGCGGGCGAACGCGCACCACGTCGCAGCCGCGGTAGCTCGCCAGGCCGGGGCCGGGCGCGATGATCCGGACCGTGTGGCCCTGGTCGATGAGCCGGTCTGCCGTCGCCTTGAGCGTCGTGGTGGTGCTGTCGACCGCGGGGTAGAAGGTCTCGGTCGCGAGGACGATCTTCATGGACCCACCCTGACCGGCGTACGTGGCGCGATCCTGTGCTCCACGAGGGCGACAGGTGTACGGCGAGTGAATCGTTGGGCGTCGGAGCTACCGGCCGGTAGCCCGGAGATTGGTCACACTTGGAGGGCCGGGGCACCCGACGCGGATAGTCTTGTCGCTCGTGACTGAAACGCCCCTGCCGTTGGCGCAGCCCGAGGACGTGCATTCGCGCGCCGATTGGGAGGCTGCCACCGCTGCCGTTCTCCGCAAGACCCGCAAGCTCGGCGACGACGATCCCGACAGCGCGGTGTGGGAGAAGCTGACCAAGACGACGCTCGACGGCATCGGGATCACGCCGATCGGCACGCCCGACGACCTGTCGGCGCTGCAGACCAGCGGGCGCCCGACGCGCGCCGGTGCGTGGGACATCCGTGCCCGGATCGCCGGTCCCGACGCCAAGCTGCTCAACGAGCAGGCGCTCGTCGACCTCGACGGTGGCGTGACCTCGCTGTGGGTGCAGGCCGGTCCCGGGACCGACCTCAAGACCCTGCTCGACGAGGTGCTGCTCGACCTCGCGCCCGTCGTGCTCGACCCGACCGGTGACCCGGTCGCCGTCGCGACTGCCTTCCTCGACGCGTTCGAGACCGGCACCTACACGAACCTCCACCCCGACACGAACCTCGGCGTCGACCCGATCGGAGCCTCGCTCCGGGGCCTGGTCCAGGCGGAGACGCAGGAGAACGTCGATCACGTCGTGGCGGTCGCGAGGCTCGCGATCGAGCGCGGAGTGCGTGGTGTCGTCGTCGACGCCACCGCGGCCCACGACCTCGGGGCCAGCGACGTGCAGGAGCTCGGCTACAGCATCTTCGTGGGGGCGACCTATCTGCGGGTCCTGGCCGAAGCCGGCATCGAGCCCGCCGTGGCTGCGGACCTGATCGAGTTCCGGTACGCCGCGACGGACGAGCAGTTCCCGACCATCGCCAAGCTGCGGGCCGCGCGCCGGCTCTGGGCACGGGTGCTGGAGCTCTCCGGTGCCGCGGCCGAGCAGCGCCAGCACGCCGTCACCAGCCGGCCGATGCTCACCAAGTACGACCCGTACGTGAACATGCTCCGCACCACCGTCGCCGCCTTCGCAGCCGGTGTCGGCGGCGCCGACGCGGTGACCGTGCTGCCCTTCGAGACGCCGATCGGCCAGCCCGACCTTTTCGGACGCCGGATCGCCCGCAACGTCTCGCACCTCCTGATCGACGAGTCCCACGTCGCCAAGGTCGCCGACCCTGCCGGGGGTGCCTACGCCGTCGAGAAGCTCACCGACGACCTGGCCGTCGCTGCTTGGGCCGAGCTCGGCCTCCTCGAGACCGACGGTCTGGACGCCTTCCGGGCCCGGATCGCCGACGTCGTGGCCCGCCGCGAGGCCGAGATCGTCAAGCGCAAGCGCCCGATCACCGGCCTGACCGAGTTCCCCAACCTCGCCGAGGTCCTTCCGGAGCGTGCCCCGTCCGAGGACGGTGCATCCGTTCGTCGGTACGGCGCCTCGTTCGAGGCCCTGCGCGACGAGCCCGTCGCCAGCCCGGTCTTCCTGGCCACGCTCGGAACAGTTGCCCAGCACACGGCCCGCGCCACCTTCGTCAGCAACCTCTTCGCCGCCGGTGGCATCGCGGTCGAGGCCGCCGGACCGACCGCGGGCGTCGAGGAGCTCGTGGCGGCGTACGGCAAGCAGGCGGTCGTGTGCCTCGCCGGCACCGACGACGCGTACGCCGAGTGGGGCGGCGCCGCCGCTGCCGCGCTGCGGGAGGCGGGCGCCGTACACGTGATCATCGCCGGGAAGGCGACCGACTGGGCTGACGACAGCGCAGCGATGGGCGTCGACGCCCTGGCCTTCCTGAACCGCACGAGGGAGAAGCTGGCATGAGCATTCCATCGAGTTTCGGGGACCTCCCCCTCGCATCGAGCGGCGCGACCGCCGGAGCGAGCGGTTCGCCCGACATCGACCCGTGGCGCAGCCCCGAAGGCATCGAGATCAAGCCGTTCTACGGACCGGACGATCTCGCCGGCCTCGACGCGCTCGACACCTGGCCGGGCCTGAGCCCGTTCCTGCGTGGGCCCTACCCGACGATGTACACGACGCAGCCCTGGACGGTTCGTCAGTACGCCGGCTTCTCGACGGCCGAGGAGTCCAACGCCTTCTACCGCCGCAACCTCGCGGCCGGCCAGAAGGGCCTGTCGGTCGCCTTCGACCTCGCGACCCACCGTGGCTACGACTCCGACCACCCGCGGGTGCGCGGCGACGTCGGCATGGCCGGTGTGGCGATCGACTCGATCTACGACACCCGAACGCTCTTCGACGGCATCCCGCTGGACCAGATGAGCGTCTCGATGACGATGAACGGCGCGGTGCTCCCGGTGCTCGCGCTCTACATCGCCGCGGCCGAGGAGCAGGGGGTGAAGCCGGAGCAGCTCTCGGGGACCATCCAGAACGACATCCTCAAGGAGTTCATGGTCCGCAACACCTACATCTACCCGCCGGCACCGTCGATGCGGATCATCTCCGACATCTTCGCGTTCACCAGCCAGCGGATGCCGCGCTTCAACTCGATCTCGATCTCCGGCTACCACATGCAGGAGGCCGGGGCGACCGCTGACCTCGAGCTCGCCTACACGCTCGCCGACGGTGTGGAGTACATCCGCGCCGGGCTCGAGTCCGGCCTGACCATCGACCAGTTCGCGCCGCGCCTGTCCTTCTTCTGGGCGATCGGCATGAACTTCTACATGGAGGTCGCGAAGATGCGCGCGGCCCGGGCACTGTGGAGCCGACTGGTCCGCGAGTTCAACCCGCAGAACCCGAAGTCGCTCTCGCTGCGCACGCACTCGCAGACCTCCGGCTGGTCGCTGACCGCGCAGGACGTGTTCAACAACGTCGGCCGGACCTGCATCGAGGCGATGGCCGCGACCCAGGGCCACACCCAGTCCCTGCACACCAACGCCCTCGACGAGGCGATCGCGCTGCCGACGGACTTCTCGGCCCGCATCGCGCGCAACACCCAGCTCCTGCTGCAGCAGGAGAGCGGGACGACGCAGACGATCGACCCGTGGGCCGGTTCGTACTACGTCGAGAAGCTCACCCACGACCTCGCGGAGCGCGCCTGGGCGCACATCCAGGAGGCCGAGGCCGCGGGCGGCATGGCCGCGGCGATCGAGCAGGGCATCCCGAAGATGCGCATCGAGGAGGCCGCCGCCCGTACCCAGGCGCGGATCGACTCGGGCGCGCAGAAGGTCATCGGCGTCAACACGTTCCGCCTTGCCGTCGAGGACAAGCTCGACGTGCTCCGTGTCGACAACGACGACGTCTACCGCCAGCAGGTCGCCAAGCTCGAGCGGCTGCGCGCCGAGCGCAACAGTGCCGATGTCGAGGATGCCCTGCACGCCCTGACCCGCAGCGCCGAGTCCGGCGACGGCAACCTGCTCGACCTCGCTGTCGCAGCCGCCCGTTCGAAGGCCACCGTCGGCGAGATCTCCGACGCGCTCGAGAAGATCTACGGGCGCCACCAGGCCGTGATCCGTACGATCAGCGGCGTGTACCGCGACGAAGCCGGACTGGCCAACGACGGCGCCGGCGACTCGCTGGTCGCGCAGACCCGCGCAGCCACCGACGAGTTCGCCGAGGCCGAGGGCCGCCGTCCCCGCATCCTGGTCGCGAAGATGGGTCAGGACGGGCACGACCGTGGCCAGAAGGTCATCGTCTCCGCCTTTGCCGACATGGGCTTCGACGTCGACGTGGGTCCGTTGTTCTCCACGCCCGAGGAGGTCGCGCAGCAGGCGATCGACGCCGACGTGCACATCGTCGGTGTGTCGTCGCTCGCCGCCGGCCACCTCACCCTGCTCCCCGCGCTGAAGACCGCGCTGGCCGAGCAGGGCCGCGACGACATCATGGTCGTCATCGGTGGCGTGATCCCGCCCGACGACGTACCGACGCTGAAGGAGATGGGCGCTGCGGCGGTCTTCCTCCCCGGCACGGTCATCGCCGAGTCGGCGCTCGACCTGCTGGCCAAGCTGCGCGCCGACCTGGACCACTGACGCGCCGGTGGTCGAGCTCGTCGAGACCCTCCTCGAGGGCATCCGTTCGGGAAACCGCGCGCAGATGGCTCGCGCCATCACGCTGGTCGAGTCGAACGCGCCCCGGCATCGGATCGCGGCGCGAGAACTGCTCACCGAACTGGTACAAACCCCCCACTCGGGCGGACAAGGGCCCCATTCGGCGGTGCGGGTGGGGATCTCGGGTGTGCCCGGCGTCGGGAAGTCGACGTTCATCGAGGCGCTCGGCAGCCAGCTGACGGCCGCCGGGCACAAGGTGGGCGTCCTCGCGGTCGACCCGTCGAGTGTCCGGACCGGGGGCTCGGTGCTGGGCGACAAGACCCGGATGGCGCAGCTCTCCGCTGACCCGAACGCCTTCATCCGGCCCTCGCCCTCGGCCGGCACCCTCGGCGGCGTCGCCCGGGCGACCACCCAGGCGATGTCGGTCCTCGAGGCCGCCGGGTACGACGTCGTGCTGGTCGAGACCGTGGGTGTCGGCCAGTCCGAGGTGACCGTGGCGGGGATGGTCGACACGTTCTTGTTCCTCACCCTCGCGCGCACTGGCGACCAGCTCCAGGGCATCAAGAAGGGGATCCTCGAGATCGCCGACGTGATCGCGGTCAACAAGGCCGACGGCGATCGCGAGATGGAGGCCCGTGGCGCAGCACGCGAGCTGGCCGGGGCGCTGCGCCTGGTTCGCGGCCACGGGGAGTGGGCACCGCCCGTCGTGACCTGCTCCGGACTGACCGGCACCCGCGTCGACGAGGTCTGGGACCAGATCCAGCTGCACCGCGACCACCTCGGCACGGACGGACTCGCGCGCAAGCGGGCCGAGCAGCAGCTGGAGTTCACCTGGGCGCTGGTGCGTGACGAGCTCGCCGAGCGGTTGCGGCACAGCAAGGCCGTCCGTGCCGTCCAGGACGAGGTCCGGTCCTCCGTCCTGGCCGGCGAGCTCACCGCACCGCTCGCCGCGGATCGGCTCCTTGCCGCCTACGACACGGAGTGACGGCGTAGGTTTGGGTTCGTGAACAACACCTCCGACCTGCTGGCGCTCGTCGCCTCCGTCGTCGACAAGTACGACGACGAGCTGGTCGGGTTGCGCCGTGACCTCCACCAGCACCCGGAGCTGTCCTGGCACGAGTTCCGCACGATGGACGTCGTGGCCGAGCACCTGGCCCGGGCGGGCTGGCGGGTGACCCGGATGCCGCGCAGCGGCATCCTCGCCGACATCGGCGTCAGCGGTCCCCGGATCGCCCTGCGGGCCGACCTCGACGCACTGCCGGTCGACGACGTGACGACCGACGGCTGGCGCAGCGAGAACGAAGGCGTCGCCCACGCCTGCGGGCACGACGTGCACACCTCGGCCCTCGTCGGTGCCGCCTACGCGCTCGGCGAGGTGCACCAGCAGGGACTCCTCCGCGGCCAGGTCCGGCTGCTCTTCCAGCCCGCCGAGGAGGTCATGCCCGGCGGTGCCAAGCACCTGATCAACCACGGGGCGCTCGAGGGCGTGGACCGGATCTTCGCGCTGCACTGCGACCCGTCGGTCGACGTCGGCGCGGTCGGCCTGCGCACGGGCCCGATCACCAGCGCCGCCGACCGGATCGACGTACGCCTCGAAGGAAACGGTGGGCACACCTCCCGTCCGCACCTGACCGGTGACCTGACCTTCGCGCTGGCCAAGGTCGCCAGCGAACTGCCCGCTGTGCTCAGCCGCCGGATGGATCCTCGCGCCGGCGTGAGCGTCGTCTGGGGCATGTTGAAGGCTGGCTCGGCCGCCAACGTCATCCCGGACAACGGCATGGCCAGCGGCACGGTGCGCATCCTCGAGGCCGAGGCGTGGGCGTCGTGCGAGGCCGTCGTGCGCGAGGCTGTCATCGACATCGTGCGCCCCTACGGCGTCACCGCCACGGTCGACTACCTGCAGGGCGTGCCTCCGGTCGTCAACGACCGGCTGAGCGTCGCGATGATCGCCTCGACGGCCGACGAGGTGCTCGGCCTCCACCACCGGACCGAGGTGGAGCAGAGCCTCGGTGGCGAGGACTTCGGCTGGTACCTCGAGCACGTCCCGGGCGCGATGTTCCGACTCGGCACCCGCACCCCCGGCGGTGCGCTCTACGACCTGCACCAGGGTGACTTCCTGGTCGACGACCAGGCCGTCGGCTACGGCGCGCGGATGATGGCCGGTGTGGCCATCAGCGCGCTGGGGTCCCGCTAGCCCTTTCGGTACGGGATCCCGTCGGCGGCGGGCGCCCGGGAGCGCCCGACGAGTCCGGCAACCGCGATGATCGTGACCACGTAGGGCAGCATCAGCATGAACTGGCTGGGCACCGGCGACCCGATGACCGACAGCACCCCGGCGAGGTTCTTCGTGAAGCCGAACAACAGGGCCGCCAGGGTGGCGCGGACGGGGTCCCAGCGCCCGAAGATCACCGCAGCCAGCGCGATGTAACCGGCGCCGTCGGTCAGCTCCTCGCCGAACTGCGGCACCGAGACCAGTGTGTACGTCGCCCCGCCGGCGCCGGCGATCAGACCGGCGATCAGCAGCGTGGTGTACCGGGTGCGGATGACCTTGATGCCGACGGTGTCGGCTGCCTTCGGGTGCTCGCCGACCGCGCGCACGCGCAGGCCCCAGCGGGTGCGATACAGCGCCCACGCAACCGCGAAGACAGCGACGTACATGATGTAGACGAGCATCGTCTGCTGGAACAGGACAGGTCCGATGACCGGGATCTTGGCAAGCCCAGGAATCGAGATCTCCTCGAAGTGGACAGGGCTGTTGAGGCCTTCGGTGTCCTTCGCCAGCAGCTGGACGAACAGGAAGCTGGTCAGTCCGATGACCAGGACGTTGAGCACCACACCGACGATCACCTGGTCGACGAAGTAGGTGATCGCGAAGAAGCCGAGCACCAGCGCGACGAGGGCGCCGGCACACATGGCGGCGACGAGTCCGCCCCACGGTGAACCGAGGATGGTGCCGAAGACAGCTGCCGCGAAGGCGCCGAACAGCAACTGGCCGTCGATCGCGATGTTGACGACGCCGGCACGCTCACCGAGGACACCTCCCAGCGCGCCGAACACGAGGGGCACGGCCAGTGCGATGGAACCGCCGATGAGTCCGATGACGGGGATGGTTTCCCCCGCCGCGGCCCAGCAGAGGAACCCGGTCAGGGCGAGCACGGCGAACAATCCGACCAGCCACAACGGCGTACGACGTCCACGACTCACCAGGAAGGCCGACGCGACCGTGCACAGGGCGAGGAGGATGACGATGAGGGTGAGCGATGGCGACGAGGGGACGGTGATCTCGGGGATCTCGAAGAAGTCGGTGGGCTCGGCGAACCTGAAGCTGGTGTCACCCTCGCGTCCCTTCATGCCGACGAGGAGCGAGAGCAGCATCGTCACGATGCCGAGCACGATCGGCGCCTTCAGGGCTCCGCGGCGGGCAGACTCAGCGATGTCGTCCTCGGTCACCGGCACCGGGACCTTGGCCGTGGTGCTCATGCCGTCACCTCCTGCTTCGGGAGTCGGAAGAGGGCCCGCACCAAGGGGGGTGCGGCAATGAAGAGGACGATCAACGACTGGACGACGAGCACGATCTCGACCGGGATGCCTTCACGTGCGGCCATCGCGAAACCGCCTGCCTTGAGCGCGCCGAACAGGAGACCGGCCGCGAGGATGCCGAGTGGTCGGGAGCGACCGAGCAGGGCCACGGTGATGGCGTCGAACCCGATGCCGGCATCGAGGTCCTGGGTGACACCGCCGGGCACGGTGCCGAGGACCTGGTTGACACCAGCGAGCCCGACCAGGGTGCCAGCGATCACCATCACGATCGTGTAGGTGCGGCCCACGTCGATGCCGGAAGCCTGCGCTGCGTCCGGGTTCTCGCCGACGGCGCGGAACCGGAAGCCCAGTGCGGACTTGTTGAGCAGCCACCACACGACGGCGACCGCCACCAACGCCAACACGAAACCGAAGTGCAGGTTGAACTGGTCACCCAGCACCTTCGGGAGCAGCGCCGACTCGGGCATGGGCTCCGACTTCGGGTTGCCCGATCCCGGTGCCTGCAACCAGCTCTGCTGGGAGAGGGCGTAGAACACGAGGTAGTAGCCCACGTAGTTCAACATGATCGTGACGATCACCTCGTGGGCGCCCGTACGGGCCTTGAGCAGACCAGCGAGACCGGCCCACACCGCGCCGGCTGCGGCGCCGGCGAGGATGGCGAGCGGCAGGTGCAGGATCCGCGGCAGGTCCACCGATACGGCGACCCACCCGGCAGCCGCGCCGGCGAGCAGCATCTGTCCGCGGCCGCCGATGTTGAACAGGCCTGCCCGGAAGGCGACCCCGACGCCGAGACCGGCCAGGATCAAGGGGCCGGAGAACTTGAGGCTCTCGGTGAGCGGTCGGATCCGCCGCTCGAAGGTGTCGACCTCGCCGTTGTAGATGGCGCCCTGGAACAACGCCGTGTAGGCATCGGTGATCGACGTCCCCACGGCGTTGAAGAAGTCGCTGGGCCGCGACCCGACGTAGCCGGCCGCGTTGCGGACGTTCTCGTCGGTGATCAGGATCATCAGCGACCCGACGACGACGGCCAGCAGGACCGACAGGAATGCGACGGCGGCATTGCCGGCGGCGATCTCGCGAAGGACTCCGCGCCACGGGCTGGGTTCCTTCGGTGCTTCGTCGACAGGGGCCTCGGCGGGTTCCTCGATGGGCGTCTCGGGGTTCTCAGGCACCTCGCCCCGCTTCTTGCGCCTCATGCCACGATCCCTTCGGGTCGTTCGCCAGCCATCATCAAGCCGAGAGTCTCCCTAGGCGTGTCGCCGGGAACGATGCCCACGACCTTGCCGCGAAACAGGACCATGATCCGGTCGGACAGGGCGGCGATCTCGTCGAGCTCGGTCGAGACCAGCAGGACCGGTACGCCGGAGTCGCGGGCTGCGACCACCTGCTTGTGGATGAACTCGATGGACCCGACGTCGACGCCGCGGGTCGGCTGGGCCGCCACCAGCAGGCGCAGGTCGCGGGACAGCTCGCGCGCCACCACGACCTTCTGCTGGTTGCCGCCGGAGAGCTGGTTGGCGGTGGCCTCGATGCCGGAAGCGCGCACGTCGTACTCGACGAGCTTGTCGCTCGCGAAGGCTTCGAGCGCCTTGCGTCGGATCGTGCCGAATCGCACGAAGGGCTTGCCATGGCTGCGATTGAGCATCAGGTTCTCGGCGAGAGTGAAGCCGCCGACGAGGCCGTCGGCCTGCCGGTCCTCGGGAATGAAGCCGACGCCCGATTCGAGGACCTTGCGGACGGACTTGCCGACCAGTTGGTGGCCATCGAGCTCGACCGAACCCTGGACATGGGCCTGCAGACCGAGCAGGGCTTCGGTGAGCTCGGTCTGTCCGTTGCCCTGCACACCAGCGACGCCGAGGACCTCGCCGGTGGCGATCGCGAAGCTGATGGACTCGAGGTGGACGTGGCCCGTGGCATCGGTGACCTTCAGATCACGGACGACGAGGGCGTCGGCGCCGGGCTTCGCCGGGTCCTTGTGCACCGTCAACTCGACGGGACGGCCGACCATCAGTGCGGCGAGTTCGGCGTTGGTCGCCGTCGGGCTGGCCTCGCCGACGACGGCGCCACGCCGAATGACCGTGATCCGGTCCGCGACGGCGCGAATCTCACGGAGCTTGTGACTGATGAAGACGATGGAGGTGCCGGATTCCTTGAGCTGGCGCATGATCGCCATCAGCTCGTCGGTCTCCTGCGGGGTGAGGACGGCGGTCGGCTCGTCGAAGACGAGGACCTTGGCGTCCCGGGAGAGGGCCTTGATGATCTCCACGCGTTGCTGGACGCCGACCGGAAGGGTCTCGATGAGCGCGTCGGGGTTGAGGTCGAAGCCGAAACGTGCCGAGATCTCGCGGACCCGCTCGCGCGCCGCGTCGATGTTCAGCGTGCCGGCAAAGCCGGTGGATTCGTTGCCGAGCATGACGTTCTCGGCGACCGTGAAGACGGGGATCAGCATGAAGTGCTGGTGCACCATGCCGATGCCGGCCGCCATCGCGTCGCCCGGACCGGCGAACCTCGTCGCCTCGCCGTCGAGGAGGATCTCGCCCTCGTCGGCCTGGTAGAGGCCGTAGAGAACGTTCATCAGCGTGGACTTGCCTGCGCCGTTCTCACCGAGCAGACCGTGGATCTCGCCTTCCTCCACGGTGAGCGAGATGCGGTCATTGGCGACCAGGGGGCCGAATCGTTTCGTGATGCCCCGCAGCTCGAGTTTCATCAGCCGATCCTCTCCGAGCAGGCGAACAGATACCAGTGAACCCGCCATGAATCTGGCGGTGGAAACAGACCCGGGGGAGGCCGGCCCGCTGGCCGACCTCCCCCAGACGCCTGTGCTGGGTGCTACTTGAGGTACGAGTTGACCGGAATCGACCCGTCGATGATGCCTGCCTTGACCGTCTCGAGCTCGGCAACCAAGGTGTCGGAGATCTTGCTCTCGAAGTTGTGGAACGGCGCGATGCCGACTCCGTCGTTCTCCAGCGTTCCGACGTACGGCGTGAAGTCGAGCTTGTCCTCTCCCGCAGCGAGGATCGCTTCCTTCGTCGACTGCTTCATGTTCTTCAGGATCGACGTGAAGATGACGTCCTGCGTGTTCGGGTCGGTCTCGAAGAAGTCAGCGTCGACGCCGACCAGCGCGATGTCCTTGTCGCCGATGGCGGTCAGGGCACCCTGGTAGATCGGACCACCGACCGGCAGGATGACGTCGGCCTTCTGGTCGAGGATCTGGTTGGCCGTGTTGGTGGCCGCCTCGTTGGCGTCGAAGCCACCGGTGAAGGCGCCCTTGTCGCCGCCGGTGAAGCCGACGACCTTGACGGCCTTCTTCTTCGTCTCGGCGTAGTAGTCGACGCCCTGCTTGAAGCCGTCCATGAAGATCGTGACGGTCGGGAACGGCAGGCCGCCGTAGGTGCCGACGACCCCGGTCTTGGTGTAGTCCGCGGCGGCGTAGCCGGCCAGGAACGCAGCCTGCGCCGTGTTGTACAGGATCGGCTTGATGTTCGGCTGGTCGGCCTTGCCGTCGAAGGTCGCACCGTCGGCGCCGCCGTCGGCCGCGTCATCGATCAGGATGTACTCGACCTCCGGGTTGGCCGCGGCCGACTCCTTGGTCGCGGTCGCCAGGGCGAAGCCGACGGTGACGATGGTGTCGCAACCGGCCGCGACGAGGTTCTCGAGGTTGGGCGCGTAGTCCTGGTCGGTCTTGGACGTCGCTTCCTTGAACTCGCTGTTGAGCTCGGCCGCGGCATCCTTGACGCCTTCGTAGCTGAGCTGGTTGAACGACTTGTCGTTGAAGCCGCCGGCGTCGGAGACGATGCAGGGCAGGTAGTCGTTCTTCTTCGCGTCCGAGCCTTCTTCCGGTGCGTCGCCACAGGCGGCCAGGCCCGCGCTCGCCATGAGTGCCACGGCCGCTGCCGCCGACGTCCTCTTCCAGGTCTTCACAAATGTCCTCCAGGTCGACGCCCGCCCGGGGGGCTGGGCACGGGTGTGCGTGGGTGGTGCTCCGGTGCATCCTGACCCACGGCCCGCCCCGCCGGAAGGACCTTGGAGCAAACGGTTACCAAGTTGGGACAATTTCTTGTGTCTCATCGCATGGTAGCCGGAGATCCTCGCGCGGGTGATCGGCACCGCGCTAGGTTGGCCGCGTGGTCGACTGGGATGCCCTGCAAGCCGCTGCGATCGAGATCTCGTCGCGCGCCTACGCGCCGTACTCCGGTTACCCCGTGGGCGCCGCCGCGCTTGCCGACGACGGGCGTCTGCTGGTCGGGTGCAACGTCGAGAACGCCGGGTACGGCGTCACGCTGTGTGCCGAGTGCGGACTGGTCTCCCAGCTGCATGCGACCGGAGGGGGCCGCCTGACGCACTTCGTGTGCGTCAACGGCTCGGGCGAGGTGATCATGCCGTGCGGGCGTTGCCGGCAGTTGCTGTGGGAGGCCGGGGGAGCGCCGCTCGAGGTGCTCACCCCCGCTGGCGTGCTGACGATGGACCAGGTGCTCCCGCAGGCGTTCGGCCCGGAGAACCTCGTCTGACGCTTGCTGCTTGCATGCAGCGGCTTGGTGCCCATCGCTGATGGCGGGCTCAGGCTCATCGAAGGAGGGTTGGATCTCTTGCGTCGCATCGATCCCATACATGTCTGGTAATGTGACGCACGATCGTGATCCTTCGGCAAGGGGTATACGGAATGGTCGTTCGGGCGACTGGTCCACGGCTTCGTGCGGTGGCCATCAGCGGAATTGTGGCGTTGTTGATGTCGACGACGACGGCCGGCGCCTCATTGGGTGGCCCGAGGACGGACACAATCGCGCTGAGTTCGGGCCGAGTGGTGTCCCTTGATCCGGCGATGCGATCCGATTTTGACGAAACGGCATACCGCGACGAAATCACGATGCTCGAACAACGTGGTCGGCTCGACGAAGCCGCGATGGCCAGGCTCGGCCTTCATCTTGTCAGCGAGCCTGCATTGGGGGACGGCCTTCGGCCGGCTGCCAACGATCACGCCCAAACTGGGCATCTTCTTCGAGCGAAGTCCTGCTCGGTCGAAAATCCCAGGACCAGAGCCTCGAGCATGGCGATGCCGGGACCCACGATCGCAGTCAACGGATCGAGCACCGGCTACGTGATGTATGCCATCGCGAGATTCCAATGGAAATCGGAACCCGAGGCTGCAAGCACTTGTGTGGTCAATGTCGGTGGACCGGACGGCTTCGCCCTCAGTCTGAGCCGGAGGGTCGTGAACAAGGGAGTGTCGTTCGTGACCTGCAACGCCGCCAGCAAATGCGACAAGGACTACGGGTGGTTGGAAACCAACGGCAGTGCGGGCGCGGGCTATGCGTTTCGTGACAAGGCGACGTCCCGTTTGAGTTTCGGCGGGCCTGCGTTCAAAGGAACCATCACCTACAGCTTCAGGGCCAGTCTGTCGAAGTGCACCCAAGTATTTTCGACTTACGCGCACAGCTGGGACAAGACCTCCGTCAACGGCTTTAGCATCGGCCCGTGGTCCATCGGGGTTCAGTGGAGCTCGTCCAGTGACCAGTGGAAGAAATCAAGCCAGGCGGGCTCGTACGGGTGTTGAACAGGCTGGCCGACACATTGGTGATGACTCTGGCGTTCGTCATCCTTGCCGTGGGTTGCTCGTCCGACCAGGAGCCGCTTGCCGTCGAGGTGGACGTCCAGGTCAACGTGTGTGCAGGCTCGACGTGTTTCCTGGCGCCGGTCCCATCAGCGATGGTCACGATCGAGCAGAGCGGCGCGAAAGCGGTGGGCGCGAAGACCTCGCAGAATGGGTCGGTGCGCCTCCAGCCTGACAGCACCGGAACCGTGACCATTCGTGTGTCGTGGGGTGGACTGTCCAGCGCGGTGGAAACGATCATCAACCCGGGATCGCAGACGACGACGGTCGTCGTCGGTCGAGTCGACGCACGGCCCTGATGCGAAGGCCCACGCTGACGCTCGGGACGGGGCCGTAGGGTTCGGGCATGTCCGGAAACCATGATGCCGTCGAGGTGATCATCGCCAAGCGCGACGGCGGCATCCTCACCACCAGTCAGATCGACTGGATGGTCGATGCCTACACGCGCGGCGCGGTCGCCGACGAACAGATGTCGTCGCTGGCGATGGCGATCCTGCTCAACGGCATGGATCGTCGCGAGATCGCCGACTGGACTGCGGCGATGATCGCTTCCGGTGAGCGGATGGACTTCTCGTCTCTCTCGCGGCCCACGGCCGACAAGCACTCCACCGGCGGCGTCGGCGACAAGATCACCCTGCCGCTCGCGCCGCTGGTGGCGGCCTGCGGTGTGGCGGTCCCGCAGCTGTCCGGCCGCGGCCTGGGCCACACCGGTGGCACGCTCGACAAGCTCGAGTCGATCCCGGGCTGGCGCGCGCTGCTGTCCAACGAGGAGATGCTCGCGCAGCTCGAGGGCACCGGTGCCGTCATCTGCGCCGCCGGCGACGGCCTCGCGCCGGCCGACAAGAAGCTCTACGCCCTGCGCGACGTGACCGGCACGGTGGAGGCGATCCCGCTGATCGCCTCCTCGATCATGAGCAAGAAGATCGCCGAGGGCACCGGTGCGCTCGTGCTCGACGTCAAGGTCGGCAGCGGCGCGTTCATGAAGTCGGTCGAGAAGGCTCGCGAGCTCGCCGAGGTGATGGTGGCCCTGGGCAAGGACGCCGGCGTCAACACGGTCGCGCTCCTGACCGACATGGACACCCCGCTCGGGTTCACCGCAGGCAACGCGATCGAGGTCACCGAGTCGGTCGAGGTGCTCGCTGGTGGCGGGCCGGCCGATGTCGTCGAGCTGACCGTTGCACTGGCGCGGGAGATGCTCGTCGCAGCGGGTCGCCCCGACATCGACCCCGCGTCGAAGCTGGCCGACGGGTCGGCGATGGATGCCTGGCGCTCGATGATCAGCGCGCAGGGAGGCGACCCCGACGCGACGCTGCCGGTGGCCCGGGAGTCGCACGTGGTCACCGCCCCGGCGGACGGTGTGCTCACCCGGCTCGACGCGATGGCTGTCGGCGTCGCGGCCTGGCGACTGGGTGCCGGCCGGGAGCGCAAGGAGGACCCGGTGCAGGCGGGGGCCGGCGTGGTCTGGCACGCACGACCCGGTGACACGGTGACGGCAGGTGCTCCGTTGTTCACGCTGCTGACCGACACGCCCGAACGGTTCGAGCGGGCGCTGGCCGCCCTGGAAGGCGGGTACGACGTCGCGGCGCCGGGCACCGCACACGAATCCAGGCCCCTCGTCATCGACCGCGTCGGGTAAGAATGCTGCATGGAACCCACGAGCGCCCTGACGACTGACCTGCTGGTGGCGGCGCCGAAGGTGTTGCTGCACGACCACCTCGACGGCGGACTGCGGCCGGCCACGATCGTCGAGCTCGCCGCCCAGGTGGGCCACGAGCTGCCGGAGACCGATGCCGGCGCGCTGGCGACCTGGTTCGCGGAGGCTGCCGACTCGGGCTCGCTGGAGCGCTACCTCGAGACCTTCGCGCACACGGTCGGCGTGATGCAGACGGCCGAGGCACTGACCCGGGTCGCGCGCGAGTGCGTCGAGGACCTCGCCGCCGACGGCGTCGTGTACGCCGAGATCCGCTACGCCCCGGAGCTGCACGTGGAGTCCGGTCTCGACCTTCCCGACGTCGTGGCCGCCGTGCAGCAGGGCTTCGAGGAGGGCATGGCCGCCGCCGGTGGCACGATCATCGTCCGCCACCTGCTCACCGCGATGCGCCAGGCGGCCCGCGCGATGGAGATCGCCGAGCTCGCGATCCAGTGGCGCGACCGGGGCGTCGCCGGCTTCGACATCGCCGGCCCCGAGGCGGGCTTTCCTCCCACCCGGTTCATCGACGCGTTCGAGTACCTCCAGCGCGAGAACTCCCACTTCACCATCCACGCGGGTGAGGGCTTCGGTCTGCCGTCGATCTGGGAGGCGGTGCAGTGGTGCGGTGCCGATCGCCTCGGCCACGGCGTGCGGATCGTCGAGGACATCTCCTGCGAGGACGACGGCACCCCCGTGCTGGGCCGGCTGGCGTCGTACGTCCGGGACAAGCGGATCCCGCTCGAGATGTGCCCGTCCTCGAACGTGCAGACCGGAGCGACGGCGTCCCTGGCCGAGCACCCGATCAAGCTGCTGGCGTCGCTGCGGTTCCGGGTCACGGTCAACACCGACAACCGGTTGATGAGCCGCACCTCGCTGAGCCAGGAGTTCGGCCTGCTGGCGCAGGAGTTCGGCTACGGGCTGGCCGAGATGGAGTGGCTGACGGTCAACGCGATGAAGTCCGCCTTCATCCCCTACGACGAGCGCTACCGGCTGATCACCGAGACCATCAAGCCCTGGTACGCGGCAAATAAGGTCGTCGAGTAGCCGCGAGGAACGAGCGGCGTATCGAGACGCCCGCAACCGGCTCACTGCGTCTCGATACGCGGCTCGCTGCTACTCGACGACCCTGTGGCCTCAGGCCACGAACCACACGTGGCTCCAGCCGGCCACGCCGATCTCGTGGCCGGTCCAGTTGTCCTCCGGCACCCGGACCAGGCGTCCGTGCGCCGGGTCGAACACCTGGATTCCGTCGTCGAGTGCGGCGACGGCGAGGATGACGTGGCGGGGGAGCCAGCGACTGCCGATGTAGACCGCCACCGGTCGGGTGGCGAGCTGCTCGCGCACGACGTCGTAGGCGACCGCCGCGCGCGGCCGGGCGAAGACGGTCGCGATGTGTTGCCCGGTGAGCACGCGCAGCAGGTTCACGATCGCCCACGGAGGGGTGCCGAGTGCCCGCGGCCACGGCATCTGGAAGCGGTCGCGCGGGCTGGTGGACGAGGTCAGCAGCCGGTGCTCGTCGGCGATCTCGGTGGCGGCGTGCGTGGGGCGCCAGTCGGTCAGCATCGCCTTCGCGGCCAGCGCGCTCGCTGCGCCGCAGCTGCGCGGGTCGGGCTGCTTGAGGTCGGACGGGTCGAGGTCAGCTGGCCAGCGCATGCTCGCCCTCCAGGTCGGCGAAGGCGCGGTCGCCGGTCGCGATGCGGCAGCCGACGGCCACCGCACGGCGTACGACCTGGTGCTGGGCTCGGGCCAGTGCGAAGCCGCGCCGGACCAAGACGAGCGGCGGCTTGCGGTGCTCGCGCAGGTCGCGGGTCAGGCGCCGCCAGAAGGTGACGGCGGGGTGCTGGGTGATGCAGTACGCCGCCGCGAGCAGTCCCGTCGCGCGGCACTCCTCGACGACCTCGGCCGCGAAGATGCCCTCCGCGCAGAAGCGGGTCGCGCCCTGGAGGTCGAGCCGCTGGGTGCCGGTTCGCCGGCTCTCGGAGATCGAGTAGATCGGGATCTCGGTGGCGCCGGTGGTGCAGAGCTCGCGCAGGGCCGTGAGGGCGTCGTCGCGGTGCCACGTGCCCGGGTGGTCCCAGTCGACGATGCCCGCATTCGCGCCGTCGGTGATCCGGGGAAGGTCGTCCTCGTGGCCGTCGCGGTAGAAGTCGTCGAGTCTCAGTGTCGGCCAGCCGTGTGCCTTCTCCAGGCGTTCGGCCAGCCGCGACTTGCCCGATCCCGAGGGGCCGGCGAGAACGATCACGCGCGCAGTCATGGGAGTCGAGTCTGCCGCACGTCACCCAGTCCACGCACAACCGCGGCGAGCGCTGCGTCCAGTTGCGCGTCCGTGCAACCGCCGAAGCCGATCACCAGGCCGTGCCGGGTGTCCGACCGGCAGTAGTCGGCGAGCAGCGGGACGTCGAACCCGGCCGTCCGGGCCGAACGATGCGCTGCCAGCGACGCGGCGCGCGGCAGTTCGACGGTGGCGTACATGCCGGCGATCGGCCCGTGGGTCCGGGCATACGGCGCCAGGGCGGTGGCCACGCGTTCGCTGCGTTCGGCGTACACGCGGCGGGCGGAGCGGACGACCTTGTCGACGTAGCCGTCGCGGAGCAAGCAGAGGTAGGCGCGCTGGACCGGCCACGACGCGGTGTCGTGGGTGATCGCGCGCATCTGGTTGAGCGGTTCGAGCAGCGCGGGCGGCGGGACCAGCCAGCCGAGCCGCATGCTCGGGGCGACGGCCTTGCTGGCGGTGCCGAGGTAGGCGACGCGCGCGCGGTCGAGCGACGCCAGTGCCGGCACCGGCGCGACGTCGTAGCGGAACTCGGAGTCGTAGTCGTCCTCCACGACCAGTGCGCCGGTCGTGCGGCTCGCTTCCAGCAGGGCGAGGCGCGCGCTGCCGGACATGGTGGGGCCGAGAGGGTGTTGGTGGGCCGGCGTGACGTAGGCCGCCGCGCAGCCCGTCAGCGTCCGGGCGTCCGGCGGCGGTCCGAGCGCAGGTACGTCGACGACCGCTCGGCCCGCCAACCGGACCGTTGCGACCGCGGCGCGGTAGCCCGGGTCGTCGACGGTGACCGTGCCGGGCGGGAGGACACCGAGCAGGTGCCGCAGGCCGTCGGTGGTGCCGGCCGTCACGAGCACCTCGTCCGGATCGCAGTCGAGACCCCGGATCCGGCCCAGTCGGGCGGCGATCTCGGTGCGGAGCTCGGGCAGTCCACGCGGGTCGTCGTACCCCGAGGGCGGGCGGGCCGTGGAGACGTCACGCCACGCGCGTCGCCACAGGTCGGCGTACCGCGGGTCGATCCACGGTGTTCCCGCGTCGAGGCGGAGCAGCGGGCGCTCGGCAGGGGAGTGCCGACGGGTGGGTCGCGGTGGCGTCGTGGCCGGAGCGCTCGCGGAAACGAACGTGCCGGAACCGTGGCGGCCCTCGAGCCAGCCCTCCGCGACCAGTTGTCCGTAGGCCACCTCGGTCACGGCGCGGGCGACGCCGAGCTCGGTGGCCAGCGCCCGGCTGCTCGGCAACCGGTCACCGGCGGCAAGGCGGCCGTCGGTCACCTGGCGCCGGATCTGGTCGGCGAGCTGGCCACCGAGGGGTCGGCGGTCGTTGCGGTCCAGGACGACGGCGAGGATCGCGGCCATTTGAGTGTCCTGTCTGATTGACTCTCGATTGGCCCGTGTGGACAGGCCACTTCTCGACCAGTCTAGGACCCATGAGCACCGAAGCGCCCCTCTCGCCGACACCGCGAACGACCGTCACCCGCGGCCGCAACCGGATGGTGTCCGACCGCGTCGAGCTGCACCGGTTCCTCCAGGACGGTCTCGTGGCCCACCTCGGAGTGACGGTCGGTGACCACCCGCTGGTGTTGCCGGCGGCCTACGCGATCGACCTCGCTGGGCCTGATGAGTGCGGGACCCTGTACGTCCACGGCTCCGTCGCCGCCGGATGGCTGCGGCAGGCGCAGGGCGGGGTCGTCTGCGTCACGGTGACCGAGGTCGACGGTCTGGTCGCCGGACGTTCGGCCTTCCACCACTCGATGAACTACCGGTCGGCAGTCGTCATCGGTGCGGCTCGGGTCGTGAGCGACGAGGACGAGCGCCAGCACGCTCTCGATCTGATCGTCGATCACATGATCCCCGGCCGCTCCGGCACCCTGCGACCGAGCACCCGCAAGGAACTCGCAGCGACGGCGGTGCTGGCGATCCCGCTCGCCGAGGCGTCGATGAAGGCGCGCGCGGGCGACCCGGTCGACGAGCCGGACGACGTGGCCGCGGGTGTGTGGGGTGGCTACGTCCCGCTGGCGCGGGTGACGTCGGGGGCCGTGTCCGCTGGTGACTCGCACAGCGACGTACCCGAGGACGTCCAGCGCGTTGCCGAAGGTCGCTACAGGCTGAGCAGGAAACCCGGGACGAAGCCCGGGTCCATTCGGAGCCGAAGCATGGCCAGGACGACGTAGGCTGGCGTCTTCGGCAAGGAGGGGAGTTCTGTGGACCTCTCGTCGCGGCAGCCGCAGAGCCAGGATGCGGACGACGACGCCGAGGCGCTGCGACTCCTGCGGTCCTCGGATCATCCGATCGTGCACTCCTTCCCGCACGGCGCGGTCGTCGTCGTCGACCATGAGCTGCGCTACCTCTCGGCGGGAGGTCTCGGGCTGGCCGACGTCGGACTCTCGCGTGAACTCCTCGAGGGCAAGACCATCTGGGAGGCTTTCCCGCCCGAGACTGCGGCACTCATCGATCCGCTGTATCGCGCGGCCCTGGCGGGCGTCTCCAGCACCTACGACGTGCCGTACGGCGGGCGCATCTTCACGCAGCGCCTGGCTCCTGTCCTCGGTCCCAGCGGTCGGGTCATCGCCGCGATGGGATTCACGCAGGACGTCACCGAGGCGCGTCTGGGCGAGCAGCAGCTTCGCGAGTCCACGCAGCGCTTCCGTCTGGCGTTCGAGCACGCACCCATCGGGAAGGCCATCGTCGGGCTGGACGGGACGTTCACCGAGGTGAACCCCGCCCTGTGCAGGCTGCTCGGCTACCCGTCCGAGAAGCTGCGGACTCTCACGTTCCAGGAGATCACGCACCCCGATGACCTGGAAGCAGACCTGGCGCAGGTGGCCCAGCTGGTCGACGGCCAGATCGCGAACTACTCGATGGAGAAGCGCTACCTCACCGCAGGTGGCGACCTCGTGTGGGTGCTGCTCACGGCGAGCGTGGTGCAGGACGACGACGGAGCTCCGCTGTACTTCATCGCCCAGATCCAGGACATCAGCGACCGGAAGGCGAGGGAGCATGCGATCGCCGAGGCGAACGCGGCGGCCGCAGCCCGACTCGAACACGCGGCGATGCACGACGACCTCACCGGGTTGCCGAACCGCCGCCTCATCGAGCAGCAGCTCTCCCACCTGCTCGAGCCATCTGATCGCCGAGCCGTCGAGCTCGGAGTTGCTGTGCTGTTCTGCGACCTCGACGGCTTCAAGGCGGTCAACGACGTCCACGGACACGACGCCGGGGACAGCCTGTTGCGGGGCGTTGCTGAACGGTTGAGCGCCGCTGCCCGCTCCGGTGACATCATCGGCCGACTCGGCGGTGACGAGTTCGTCGTACTGGTGCGCACGGGAGCCGACAACGACGTACCGGCGGTGACGGCGGCCATCGCAGAGCGGATATGCAGCTCTCTGGCGGCCCCGTTCCAAGGCCCCGGGGCGACACCGATGACGGTGTCGGTCAGCATCGGTGTCGCCCTACCGAAGACGGGCGTGGACGCAGCCGAGATGCTGAGCCGGGCCGACGCCGCGATGTACCTGGCGAAGCGGGCAGGCAAGAACGGCTACGCCTACCACCAGCCCAACGATTGATGGCCGACGTTCGCCGGCCACCGATCAGATGCCGATCGGGTGCCAGACGGTCTTGGCCTCGACGAACGCGGTCATGCCCGACAGGCCCGGGTCGGCGGTCCAGTCCGGCTCGGCGTCGGGCGCACGGCGTACGCGCTTGAGGTTGTCGGCCGCCGCGACCTCGAGGGAGGTCGCGAGTTCCGCCGAACCAGCAACCCCAGCGAGGTCGATGGCGTTGACGTCCATGTGGGCGGACAGCCACGGGCCGAGGGTTGCCGCGTCGCCGGTGAGGATGTTGATCACGCCGCCGGGGACATCGGAGGTGGCCAGCACCTCGGCGAAGGTCACGGCCGGCAGCGGCCGGGCGTAGGACGACACGACGACCGAGGTGTTACCGGTGACGATGACGGGGGCGACGACCGACACCAGGCCGAGCAGCGAGGAGCCCTGCGGCGCGAGCACTCCCACGACGCCGGTCGGTTCGGGTGCGGTGTGGTTGAAGAACGGGCCGGCGACGGGGTTGGCGTTGCCGATGACCTGCGCGAGCTTGTCGGCCCAGCCGGCGTACCAGACCAGACGGTCGACCGCCTGGTCCACCTGGCTCCGCGCGGCAGCAGCCGTCGCACCCTCGGACTGGCGCACGGCCTCCTCGAACTGCGGGCGCCGGTCCTCCATCACCTCGGCGATCCGGTAGACGATCTGTCCGCGGTTGTACGCCGTGCGGCTCGACCAGCCACCGAAGGCCTTGCGTGCCGCGACGACGGCGTCCCGGACGTCCTTGCGCGACGCGAGCGACGCGTTGGCCACGAACTTCCCCTTGCTGTCGGCCACCTCGTAGGAGTAGCCGGACTCCGAGCGCGGGAACGCGCCGCCGATGTAGAGCTTGTAGGTCTTGCGTACGTCGATGCGCGCCATCAGAGGTTCACCCCAGAAATGTGCTCGGACTTGAGGTAGGCAGCCAGGCCCTGCCGGCCGCCCTCGCGGCCGTAGCCCGATTCCTTGTAGCCACCGAAGGGACTGGCCGGGTCGAACTTGTTGAACGTGTTGGCCCACACCACCCCGGCCCGCAGCTCGGACGCCATGTGCAGGATCCGTGAACCCTTCTCGGTCCACACCCCCGCGGACAGGCCGTACGGCGTGTTGTTGGCCTTCTCGACGGCCTCGGCCGGCGTACGGAAGGTCAGCACCGACAGCACCGGGCCGAAGATCTCCTCGCGCGCGATCCGGTGCGCCTGGGTGACGCCGGTGAAGATCGTCGGCGGGAACCAGAAGCCGGACGACGGCAGGTCGCACGGTGGCGACCACCGCTCGGCGCCTTCGTCGTCGCCGATGCCGGCGAGCTCGCGGATCCGGGTCAGTTGCTCGGAGGAGTTGATCGCACCGATGTCGGTGTTCTTGTCGAGCGGGTCGCCGACGCGCAGCGTGCCCATCCGCCGTTTCAGCTTGGTGAGCAGCTCGTCCCTGATCGACTCCTGCACCAGCAGTCGGGAGCCGGCGCAGCAGACGTGGCCCTGGTTGAAGAAGATGCCGCCGACGATGCCTTCGACCGCCTGGTCGATGGCTGCGTCGTCGAACACGATGTTGGCGGCCTTGCCGCCGAGCTCGAGGGTGGCCTTCTTGTCCGTGCCGGCGATGGCACGCGCGATGGCCTTGCCGACGTCGGTCGAACCGGTGAACGCGACCTTGTCGACGTCGGGGTGGCTGACGATGGCCTGGCCGGTCGATCCGGCACCGGTGACGATGTTGACGACACCCGGTGGCAGATCGGCCTGCTGGCAGATCTCCGCGAACAACAGCGCCGTCAGCGGCGTGGTCTCCGCCGGCTTGAGGACGACGGTGTTGCCGCACGCGAGGGCCGGCGCGATCTTCCACGCCAGCATCAGCTGCGGGAAGTTCCACGGGATGATCTGGCCGGCGACACCCAGCGGCTGTGGGTTCGGACCGAGGCCGGCGTGCTCGAGCTTGTCGGCCCAGCCGGCGTAGTAGAAGAAGTGCGCGGCGACGATCGGTACGTCGACGTCGCGGCTCTCCTTGATCGGCTTGCCGTTGTCGATCGACTCCAGGACGGCCAGCTCGCGACCGCGCTCCTGGATGATCCGGGCGATCCGGAAGAGGTACTTGGCCCGCTCCTTGCCCGACATCCGCGACCAGCCGCGGAACGCCCGGCGCGCGGCCTTCACGGCCAGATCGACGTCGGCGTCACTGGCCTCCGCGATCTCGGCGAGGGTCTCCTCGGTGGCCGGGTTGATCGTCTTGAACGACGAGCCGCGACCGTCGACGAAGTCACCGTCGATGAACAGGCCGTAGGACGCCTTGATGTCGACGATGCTGCGCGACTCGGGCGCCGGGGCGTATTCGAAAGGCATGTGTCAGTCCAGGGTGAAGTAGTCGGGACCGCTGTAGCGGCCGGTCGTCAGCTTGGTCCGCTGCATCAGCAGGTCGTTGAGGAGCGTCGATGCACCGAAGCGGAACCAGTCCGGGTCCAGCCAGTCCTCACCGGCGATCTCGTTGACCATGACGAGGTACTTGATCGCGTCCTTGGCCGTGCGGATCCCGCCTGCCGGCTTCACCCCGATCTGGATGCCGGTGGCCTCGCGGAAGTCGCGGACCGCCTCGAGCATGACGAGGGTGACCGGCAGGGTCGCGGCCGGCTGCACCTTGCCGGTGGAGGTCTTGATGAAGTCGGTGCCCGCCAGCATCGCCAGCCACGAGACCCGACGCACGTTGTCGTAGGTCTGCAGCTCGCCGGTCTCGAAGATCACCTTGAGGTGGGCGTGCGTGCCGTCCGGCCGGGCGCACGCCTCGCGCACGGCGACGATCTCCTCGAACACCTGCAGGTAGTGGCCGGCGAGGAACGCACCGCGGTCGATCACCATGTCGATCTCGTCGGCACCGGCCGCAACCGCGTCCCGGGTGTCGGCCAACTTGATCGCCATCGACGCGCGGCCGCTGGGGAACGCGGTCGCGACGGCAGCGACATTCACCCGATCTCCGACGATCGCCTTCACGTCGCCGACCAGGTCGCCGTAGACGCAGACGGCGGCGGTGGACGGGCAGGACGGGTCGGCCGGATCCGGGTGCAGCGCCTTGGCGGCGAGTGCGCGGACCTTCCCGGGTGTGTCCTGGCCCTCGAGGGTGGTCAGGTCGACCATGCGGATGGCGAGGTCGATCGCCCACGCCTTCGAGGTCGTCTTGATCGAGCGGGTCCCGAGTCCTGCTGCTCGCGCCTCGGCGCCGACCTGGTCGACGCCGGGCAGGCCGTGGAGGAACCGGCGCAACGACGCTTCGCTGGCCGTCACTTCGGAGTACGCCGCGAGTCCCGGATGGGGATCGGTGGGGGCGGTGGTCGGCATCTGCCCAGCATAGGGTTCGGAGTGTGGAGAGCGAAGGTGTGAAGAAGCCAGAGCGGTTCAGCACGGGCGGCATGTTCGGGGGTGTCCTCGGGATCGTCACCGTGGCCGGCGTACTGATGATCGGTGCTCTCGAATCATCGGGTGCGTTCCCGGTGTGGGGCTATCCCGCCGGAGTCCTTGCCATCGCCATCATCTGGGTCGTCCTGATGCGCCCGACGCTCGTGCTCGGTGAGCGCGAGGTCGAGCTGCGCAACATGTTCCACAGCCGCTGGGTTCCCTACGTCGCGATCACCGAGGTGACGGTCAAGCAGGTCACGACGATCCGGACCGCCGACGCGAAGTATGTCGCCAGCGGGTTCGGACGGAGCCGGCGCAACATCCGACGCGACGAGAGCAAGCGGGTGGAGGAACGTCCGGCGGACCCGTCGGTGGGCTGGCTCGTCGAGCAGAAACTGCAGCGCAGGATCGAGGACGCGCAGTACGCCCTCGGTGAGGTCGGGGAGATCCGTCACGCCTGGGCCTGGCCCGAGATCGTGGCGCTGGTCGTGGCGACCGTCGCCACGCTGGCGACGGTGCTCCTCGCCTGACGACTTCCCCGTGCTCGTAGGCTGCACGCCATGCAGACCCCAGCCCGGCTCGTCGCCGCTGCCGTCCTCTCCCTGGCCGCCCTCTCCGTGAGTGCCTGCGGCGACTCCGGCGACGAGGACGCCAAGGACTCGCCGACGACCGAGACGACGACGGAGGCGACGAGCGAGGCCGCGAGCGATGCGCCCGCGACCCTGCCCGAGTGCAAGGCCGAGGACATCGCCGTCGAGGGTGACTTCGGTGCCGAGCCGACCATCACGATCCCTGACGACTGCAGCCCGCCGACGACCCTGATCGCGAAGGACCTCGTGGCCGGCAGCGGGCCGGGCGCGGAGGCCGGCGCCACGGTCCTGGCGAACTATCACCTCGTGACCTGGTCGGACAAGGCCGTCCTCGACAGCTCGTTCGCCCGCGGTGAGCCCTACCCGGTCGAGAACCTGGGGCAGGCCCAGGTCATCCAGGGCTGGAACGAGGGTCTGATCGGCATCGAGAAGGGCGCCCGTCGCCTCCTGGTCGTGCCCCCGGACCTCGGCTACGGCGCTGGCGGCAACGGCGTCGCGCCCAACGAGACGCTGGTGTTCGTGATCGACGCGGTCGACGTCAGTTAGGTCTCCGCTAGATCCCCGCCGCAGCGGCGATGTCCGTGCGGAGCGCCACCAGGCCGGTGGCTGCTTCGGTGCGGGCCGCCGCGACGTCGCCGTCCCGGACGGGCACGACGACCTCGAGGTAGCACTTCAGCTTCGGCTCCGTCCCGCTCGGCCGTACGACGACCCGGCCACCGTCGGCGGTGCGATAGCGCAGGCCGTCGGTCGGGGGCAGGTCCGCCGAACCGGCGCTCAGGTCGTCGGTGGCCACCACGGCGGACCCGCCGAGTGTGGTGGGCGGGGTCGCGCGAAGCCTGGCCATCGCATCCGCGATCTCGGACAGGTCGGTGACCCGGACCGAGAGCTGGTCGGTGGCGTGCAGCCCGTAGGTGACGGCAATGTCGTCGAGCAGGTCGAGCAGGGTGCGACCGTTGGCCTTCGCGGCGGCTGCGATCTCGCAGAGCATCAGCGCTGCAGAGACACCGTCCTTGTCGGCGACGTGGGTCGGGTCGACGCAGTAGCCGAGCGCCTCCTCGTAGCCGAAGACCAGGTTCGGCAGGCGGCCGATCCACTTGAAGCCGGTGAGCGTCTCGACGTACGGCTGGCCGTGAGCGGCGGCCATCGTCCCGAGCAGTGACGAGGACACGATCGAGGTCGCGTAGACGCCTTCGGTGCCCGAGCGGAGCAGGTGGTCGGCGAGCAGCGCGCCCACCTCGTCGCCGCGCAGCATCCGCCACCCGTCGGGGCCTTCGACCGCCACTGCGACGCGGTCGGCGTCGGGGTCGTTGGCGATCACGATGTCGGCGCCGTTGGCGGTCGCGAGCTCGATGGCGAGGTCGATGGCGCCCGGCTCCTCGGGGTTCGGGAAGGCGACGGTCGGGAAGTCCGGGTCCGGGTGCTCCTGTGCGGGAACGATCTCCGGTGCGTCGAAGCCTGCGGTCTCGAGGACGGCGGGCAGCGCGCTGGCGCCGACGCCGTGCAGGGGTGTGTAGACGATCGCGAGGTCGCGCGGACCGTCACCAGCAATGCCGGCAGTCCGGTCCAGATAGGCGTCGATGATGCCCTCGTCGAGCACACGACCCTTGGCTGCCTTCAGCGAGCGCCGTGGGACCGACTCGAGCGAGCCGACGGCGGCGATCTTCGCTGCGATGCCGGTGTCAGCGGGCGGGACGATCTGGCTCCCGTCGCCGAGGTACACCTTGTAGCCGTTGTCCTGCGGGGGATTGTGGCTCGCGGTCACCATCACGCCGGCCACGCAGCCGAGCTCACGGATCGCGAACGCGACCAGCGGCGTGGGGAGCGGGCGGGGGAGCAGCAGCGGACGCAGGCCCGCTCCGCTCATCACCTCGGCGGTGTCCTGGGCGAACACGTCGGAGTTGTGGCGGGCGTCGTACCCGATGACGACGGAGGAGCCGGCCTCCGCACCCTCCTCGAGGAGGTACGCCGCCAGGCCGGCCGCCGCGCGGATCACGACGACCCGGTTCATCCGGTTGGGCCCCGCGCCGAGCGCGCCGCGCAGACCGGCGGTGCCGAACTCGAGCGTCCCCCGGAAGCGGTCGGCCAACTCGGTCAGGGCCTCCTCGTCCAGCCCGTCCTCGACGGCGGAGATGATGCCCGACAACTCGATGCGGGTCTCTTCGTCAGGATCCTCGGCTCGCCAGGCCAGTGCGCGGGCCAGCAGGATGTCGGTGTCGGGGGTGGTCACCGGGCCACGTTAGCGCTCGGGTCAGGCGTCGATGGTGGTCATGTCGCCGTAGCGGGCCCCGGCGACGGCGTCGCGCGGTACGGCGTCCGCGAGGTCAGCCAGGTCGGCCTCGGTGAGCACGACGTCGGTGGCCGCGATGTTCTCCTCGAGGTAGCGGACCCGCTTGGTCCCGGGGATCGGCACGACGTCGTCACCCTGGGCGAGGACCCAGGTGAGGGCGAGCTGCCCCGGGGTGCACCCGAGCCGCGCTGCGAGGGCGGTGACCCGGTCGACGAGCACGAGGTTCGCCGCCAGGTTGTCGCCCTGGAATCGCGGGAAGTAGGCGGTGGTGCGGCTGTCGCCGGCGGCGAGCCCGTCGGCGCCGACAGCGCCGGTGAGGATCCCGCGACCGAGCGGCGAGTAGGGCACCAGGCCGACGCCGAGCTCGCGGAGGGTCGGCAGGATCTCGTCCTCGATGTCGCGGGTGAAGAGGGAGTACTCGGTCTGGAGGGCGGTGATCGGGTGGACCGCATGGGCGCGACGGATCGTGTCCGCTGAGGCCTCGGACAACCCGAGGTGGCGCACCTTGCCGGCGTCGACGAGTTCCTTCATCGCGCCGACGGTCTCCTCGATGGGGACGGTCTTGTCGACCCGGTGCTGGTAGTAGAGATCGATGTGGTCGACGCCGAGCCGTTCGAGTGACGCGTCGCAGGCGGCGCGGACGTACTCCGGCGTTCCGTTGATGCGGATCCGGGTGCCGTCGACGGCCCGTTCGTTGCCGAACTTGGTCGCGAGCTGCACCTCGTCGCGTCGGCCGGCGATGGCCTTGCCGACGAGCCGCTCGTTGGTGAACGGGCCGTACATGTCGGCCGTGTCGAGGAACGAGCCGCCGAGGTCGAGGGCGCGATGGATGGTCGCGATGCCGCCTGCTTCGTCGGGCGAGCCGTAGAACTCCGACATGCCCATGCAGCCGAGGCCCAGGGCAGAGACGGTGAGGGGAGAGGAGGTGCCGAGAGTGCGCGTGGTCAGGGTCATGTCCACCAGCCAACCCCTTGGAGCGCGCTCCAGGTCAAGCGGAGATCTCCAGACGTCGCAGGCGGTCCTCGTAGATGCCGATCTTGTGATCGATCGCGCCCAGGTGGGAGGTGACCTCGGCGAGTTGTTGCAGGACCTGTTCGCGGTGCGCCTGCAGGAGCTCGAGGCGCGGCAGCTCGTTGCCGTCGCCGGCACGGACGAGGTCGGCGTACCGGCGCACGTCGCGGATGGGCATGCCCGTTGCCCGCAACCGGGTGACCAGAACGATCCAGCGGAGGTCGCTCTCGTCGTACCGGCGATGGCCGGAGGACGAGCGCGGGACCGGCCGGAGCAACAGGCCGTCCTTCTCGTAGTAGCGCAAGGTGTCGGAGGTCAGGCCGAGGGTTGCGGCGGCTTCCGCGATGGTGAGTCCGGCGGCGGGCATGGTCCGAGTGTCGCTCCTGGAGTGCACTCCAGGTCAAGCCGTGCGTCGTCCATGATGGAGCGGTGCACCGGTCCTACGCGTTCGCCCAGTCGTGGGAGATCCGTGCGCCGGTCGAGGTCGTGGCCGCGACGCTGACCGACCTCGAGCACTACCCGCAATGGTGGCCGCAGGTGCGCGCCGTCGCGAAGATCGGCCCGGACACCGCCTGGGTGCGCTGCCGATCGACGCTGCCGTACACGCTCGACCTCGTGCTCGATGCGGTGATGCGTACGGCGCCCGTCGTCGAGGTCGCGATCAGCGGCGACCTCGAGGGGTTCGCGCGGTTCACCCTGTCGTCGGTGCCGGGTGGCACCCGGCTCGACTTCGAGCAGGAGGTCACCGTGACCGGCGTACTGGGAGCGCTGTCGGCGTTCGCGCGTCCGGTGCTGACCTGGAACCACGACCGGATGATGGCGGGCTGTCGGGACGGTCTGGCGCGTCGCGTGCTCGCCTGAGTGACCGCGGAGGGCTCCCTCAGCGCGACAGCGCGCGCTGTTTCGCGACGAACCGGGTGGCCATCGTGTTGACCAGCCCGGGGGCGAGGCGGCCGAAGCGCCAGGCGATCCGGGCCTGGCGTGGTTCCACCACGAACGGGCGGTCGGCGGCGACGGCCTCGAGGATCCGTTGCGCGAGCAGGGCAGGGTCGACGGGGTGCTTGATGCCCTGGCCCTCCAGGTAGAAGTCGCGTCCTCGGTAACTGCCGATCTCGCCCTTGTCGAGGATGGGGGTGTCGACCGCGGCCGGGCAGACGACGGTCACGCCGACCCCGTGGGCCGCTGCTTCGGTCCGGAGAGCCAGGGAAAGTCCGACCACGGCGTGCTTCGTGGTGACGTACGACGTCATCAGCCCGGCTGCCATCAGTCCACCCATCGATGCGGTGTTGACGATGTGCCCCGAGCCCTGCGTGATCATCTGCGGGTACGCCGCGTGCACGCCGTGCACGACGCCGCGGACGTTGACGTCGATGATGGCGTTCCACTGCTCGAGCGTGAGCTCCTCGGTGTTGCCCAAGAAGGTGATGCCGGCGTTGTTGAACATCAGGTCCAGCCGACGGTGTTCGGCGACCACTGCGTCGACCGCCTGCTGCACGTCAGCGGCGGAGGTGACATCCAGCCGTCGAGCTGTCGCGGAGCCTCGTCCGCGGGCGGCCGCGGTGACCGCTTCGGCGCCGGCGAGGTCGACGTCGGTGCAGGTGACGTGCACGCCCGCGGCGACCAGCGCCCGGGTGAGCGCCGCCCCGATGCCGGAGGCGCCGCCGGTGACGATCGCCGTCTGGCCGATCAGGTCGTGGGTGCGGTTCATGCGAAGGCCTTCTCGATCAGGCCGACCAGGTCGGGGTAGCGCTGCAGGTGGGCACCGCCGTTGATGTCGAGGGTCTCGCCGGTGATCCAGGCGGCGTCGTCGGACAGCAGGAACTTGATGGCGGCGGCGATCTCGGTCGGTTCGCCGGAGCGGCCCAGGGGAGTGTTCTCCAGGTAGGCGTCGCGGATGCCGTCGATGTCCATGGCCGGCGCGGTGAGCGGGGTGACGACCAGGCCCGGAGCGACGGCGTTCACGCGGATGCGCCGGTGGGCGAGCTCGAGGGCGGTCACCTCGGTGAGAGAGACCAGGCCGGCCTTCGACGCACAGTACGCCGCGAGCCCGGTGCCGGGCTGGCGCGCGTTGAGGGAGGTGAGGGAGACCAGTGACGCGCCGTCGGCGACCCGTCGGCCGGCGTGCTTGAGCACGAGGAAGGAGCCGGTCAGGCAGACGTCGACGACCCGTCGCCACTCGGCGGCATCGTGGTCGACCACGCGCGCCAGCGTGCTGACGCCGGCGCAGTTGACGACGCCGGTGACGCTGCCGTGGTCCGCCACCGCCCGCTCGAAGAGCGCTTCGACCGAGGCCTCGTCGGTGACGTCGACATCCACGTCGGCACCCGTGCCCGGCAGGTCGGCGACCACGACGCGATGGCCGGCGGCGGTCAGGGTGTGGGCGGTGGCCGCACCGATTCCCGAGGCGCCTCCGATGACGACCGTTACCTGCATGAACCCATCTCCTGACATTCGTCTGTTTCAGTTGACACGCGTCAACTGCTGGTCATAACGTGACGGCCGTCACCGGAGTTGTCAAGGGCGCGCCGCGGGAGCGGAGCGCGAGGAGGAACGCATGCGTCGTTCGACTGTCGCCGTGATCGGCGCGGGCATCAGCGGCCTGACGATGAGCAAGATGCTCGCCGACTACGGCTTCGACTTCGCGACGTTCGAGTCGTCCGACCGGGTCGGCGGCAACTGGGCCTTCGGGAACCCGAACGGCCACAGCAGCGCCTACAAGTCGCTGCACATCGACACCTCGAAGCACCAGTTGTCCTTCAAGGACTTCCCGATGCCCGACGAGTACCCGGACTTCCCGCACCACACCCAGATCAAGGAGTACCTCGACAGCTACGCGGACGCCTTCGACATCCGCAAGCACATCGAGTTCGAGAACGGCGTCGTCCACGCCCGCCGGCTCTCCGCCGACGAGGGCGGCGGCTGGGAGCTGGAGACGCAGCGCACGGGCACCCGCCACTTCGACGTCCTGCTCGTCGCCAACGGCCACCACTGGGACCCGCGTTTCGCTGACAAGCCGGGTGAGTTCACCGGGCTGACGATGCACTCCCACGCCTACATCGACCCGCACACGCCGTACGACCTCACGGGGAAGCGGATCCTGATCATCGGACTCGGCAACAGTGCCGCCGACCTCGCGGTCGAGCTCTCGAGCAAGACCCTCGACAACGAGGTCGTGATCTCGACGCGCTCCGGCGCCTGGATCGTGCCGAAGTACTTCGCCGGCACTCCGGCCGACAAGTACTACAAGACCTCGCCGCACATCCCGACGGCCTGGCAGCGCAAGTTCGTCCAGGTGATGCAGCCGCTCACCGCCGGACGTCCCGAGGACTACGGCCTGCCGACGCCGAACCACAAGTTCTTCGAGGCGCACCCGACCCAGTCGGTGGAGCTCCCGCTGCGGCTGGGCTCCGGCGACCTGCGTGCCAAGGGCGACATCGACCGCTGGGACGGCTCGACGGTGCACTTCGCGGACGGCACGAGCGAGGACTTCGACGTCGTCATCCACGCGACCGGCTACAACATCACCTTCCCGTTCTTCGACCCGGAGTTCCTCAGCGCTCCGGAGAACCAGATCCGTCTCTTCAAGCGGATCTTCAAGCCCGGCATCGAGGACCTCGCATTCGTCGGCTTCGCGCAGGCGACCCCGACGCTGTTCCCCTTCGTCGAGTGCCAGACGCGCCTGGTCGCTGCTTGGCTCGCGGGCCGCTACCAGCCGCCGTCGGAGGACGTCATGGAGCGCGTCATCGACGAGGACACGCACCGCTACACCGCCCACATGGTCCAGCGTCCGCGGCACACCCAGCAGCTCGACTACTTCCACTACGAGCACGACCTGCGGGTGAAGGAGATCCCCGCCGGTGTGGCGCGTGCGGAAGCGCACCGATGAGCGAGGAGGAGCGCAGCTGGGCGCGGATGGTCGACCGGCGCAGCGTCAACCGCGGCGACCTTCGCCGGGCGGCGCTGCTCGAGGCCTTCGACGGACTCCTGCGGGAGCAGACCCTCGAGCAGGTCAACGTCGCCGAGATCTCACGTCGCGCCGGGGTGACCCGTTCGGCCTTCTACTTCTACTTCGAGAGCAAGGCGGTCGCCGTACTCGCCCTGATGGCGGAGTTGTACGACGACGCGTCGGAAGCCACCGACCTCCTGGTCAAGGCGGAGGGTGATCCGCGCGAACGGGTCCGCAACGTCGTGGCCACCTTGTTCGACTCGGTGGACCGGACCCCGCACACCTACCGTGCGCTGCTCGAGGCGCGAGCCAGCACCCCGTCGGTGCAGGAGCTCTGGGACGCAGGGCGGGCCGAGTTCGCGACGATGGTCGCGGACATGATCCGCCGCGAGCGGGCCAGCGGGAATGCCGTCGACGGTCCCGACGCGGCGGCGCTCGCCGCCGTACTCCTCGACCTGAACGACCACTCGATCGAGCGGCACGCCCGCGGCACCGGACCGGGCCGCGAGCACCACATCGACGCCATCACCCATCTCTGGATCACCGGCATCTACGGGAGCACTTCGTGACGACCTTCAGCTTCACCTCCTCCGGCGTGCCCTGTGCCGCCACCCACTTCCCCGCGACCGGCACCGCCGACTCCTTGCGCCCGGTCGTGGTCCTCGCCCACGGTCTCGCCGGAACCCAGGACTCCGGCCTCGCCCCGTTCGCCGAGGCCTTCGCCCGTGCGGGCCTCGAGGCCGTCACGTTCGACTACCGCGGCTTCGGTGCCAGCGAGGGCACGCCCCGTCAGGTCGTCTCGCTCACCGACCAGATCGCCGACCTGCATGCCGTCATCGACGCCGCGAAGCGTCTGCCGGGCGTCGACCCGACGCGGGTGGTGCTCTGGGGCATCTCGCTCGGTGGCGGACACGTGGTGCGGGTCGCGGCCCGGCGCACGGACGTGGTCGCCGTGATCTCCGCGGTGCCGCTCGTCGACGGCCTGGCTGCCGCACGGCTCGCCACCCGGCACCACACCCCGGGCCAGCTGCTCGCCTCGACCGGTCGTGGAATCGCGAGCGCGGCCCGGCGCCGGGCGGGCCGCGGCCCGACCATGATCCCGGTGGTCGCGCGGCCGGGCGAGGTCGGCGCCTTCACCCTCCCCGGCGCCCTCGAGGACTACCTCGCGATCGCGGGCCCGACCTGGCGCAACGAGATCGCCGCGGACGTCGTGATGGAGCTCGGTGGACGCGAGCCGGCGAAGGCCGCCAAGGACCTCGGCGTGCCGTGGCTCGTGCAGATCGCGGACTTCGACCGGAGTGCTCCGCCGTACGCCGCGGCGAAGGCGGCGTTCGCCGGCCGGGCCGAGGTGCGGCACTACCCGTGCGACCACTTCGACCTGTTCCCCGGAAAGCCGTGGCACGAGCCGGCTGTCCGGCACGCGTTGCACTTCCTGCAGCGGACGCTGACCGCGCGCGACGTCGAGGTGGAGCCGGCCCGTGTCTGACACGATCCAGAAGCTCCTGCTGGCACACGCAGACCGAGACAGCGTGGGGATGCGCCACGAGGACCGCACCTGGACCTGGCGCGAGGTCGTCGCGGCCAGCGCCGCTCGTGCCCACGTGTTGCGCGCCCGGATGTCTGCGGACCGGCCCGCCCACGTCGGCGTGCTGATGCCCAACAGTCCCGAGATGGCGCTGGCGATCATGGCGGGGGCGATCGGCGGCCACGTGACCGTCGGGCTCAACCTGACCCGACGTGGCGCGGCCCTGGCTGCTGACGTCCGCCGGTCCGACTGCCAGGTCGTGCTGACCGATGCCGCACACCGCGCCCTGCTCGACGGCCTCGACCTCGGCGGAGCGACGGTCCTCGACACCGGCAGTGCCGAGTGGCGCGCGTTGGTGGCTGCGGCCCCGAGCTCCACGGACGGGTTCGCCGAGGTCGCGACCATGGACACCTTCATGCTCATCTTCACCTCGGGCACGAGCGGCGACCCCAAGGCGGTGCAGGTCGCGAACTTCATGGTCGTCATGGCCGGCACCGTCCTCGCCGAGAAGTACGCGCTGGGTGCCGACGACGTCGTCTACTGCTCGATGCCGCTCTTCCACAGCAACGCCGTGATGTCCGGGTTCGCGGTGAGTGTGGCCTCCGGTGCGGCGCTGGCTCTGGCCGACTTCTCCGCGCGGAGCTTCCTCCACGACATCCGGCGCCACGGGGCGACGTACCTCAACTACGTCGGCAAGCCGCTCGCCTACGTGCTCGCGACGCCGGCGCGACCCGATGACGCGGACAACCCGCTTCGGTTCGCCTTCGGAAACGAGGCCGCCGACCGCGACATCCGCGAGTTCGCCGAGCGATTCGGCTGCTCGGTGTGGGACGGGTTCGGTTCGACCGAGACGGCGATCATCATCACCCGCACCGAGGACACCCCGCCGGGCTCGATCGGCGTCCCGTTCGACGGAGTGGCCGTCCACGACCGGGAGACCGGTCAGGAGTGCCCCCGCGCGGTGAAGGACGCCGACGGTCGCGTCCTCAACCTCGACGAAGCCGTGGGTGAACTGGTCAACACCCAGGGCGCTGGCTTCTTCGCGGGCTACTACAACGACGAGGTGGCCACGGCGCAGCGACTCGACGGCGGCATGTACTGGTCCGGCGACCTGGGCTACCGGGACGCCGACGGGTTCGTGTTCCTCGCCGGCAGGACCGATGACTGGTTGCGCGTCGACGGCGAGAACCTCGCGGCCGCGCCCCTCGAGCAGCTCCTCCTGCGCCACGAAGCGATCTCGCAGGCGGCGGTGTACGCCGTTGCGGACGAACGGGTGGGCGACCAGGTGATGTGCGCCCTGGTGCTGCGCGACGGTGCGTCGTTGACGCCGACCGAGTTCGTGGCCTTCCTCGGTGAGCAGGCGGACCTGTCGCCGAAGGCCTGGCCGCGCCACGTCCGGGTTGCCGAGCGCCTGCCGAGCACGGCGACGAACAAGGTGCTCAAGCGGGAGCTCCGCGCTGACGGGCTGGTCACCGACGACCCGGTGTGGTCGCGCGGCGAGCGGGACCGCGTCTACCGCGAGAGCGTCAGATCCGGGGCACGACCCGGGTGAGCAGGTCGCCCATCCGGGTGGCCGCTGCGCGTCCCGCTTCGAGCACCTCGGCGTGATTGAGCGGCTCGCCGCTCATGCCGGCCGCGAGGTTGGTGACGAGGCTGATGCCCAGGATCTCCATCCCGGCCTCGCGGGCGGCGATCGCCTCGAGCGTCGTGCTCATGCCGACGAGGTGGCCGCCGATGACGCCGGCCATCCGGACCTCGGCGGGGGTCTCGTAGTGCGGCCCGGGGAACTGGACGTAGACGCCCTCGTCGAGTGACGGCTCGATCTCGCGACACATCTGGCGCAGCCGGCTGGAGTAGAGGTCGGTCAGGTCGACGAAGTTGGCGCCGACGATGGGGGACTGGCCGGTCAGGTTGATGTGGTCGCTGATCAGCACCGGCGTGCCCGGTGTCCACGTCGGCTTGAGACCGCCGCATCCGTTGGTGAGCACGATCGCGCGGCAGCCGGCGGCGGCCGCCGTACGAACGCCGTGCACGACCGCGGCGACGCCGCGACCCTCGTAGTAGTGGGTGCGGCTGAGGAACACCAGCAGGTGCTGGTCCGCGGCACCGTCGGTGCCCGGCACCCGGATCGACCGGACCTTCCCGGAGTGACCGGCGACGGCTGACGCGGCGAAGCCCGGCAGGTCCGTCACGTCGATCTCGGTCGTGTTCGCGCCGCCGGACCCGTCGAGCGCGTCGGCGGCGGGCAACCAGCCCGAACCCAGCACCAGGGCCACGTCGTGCCGGGCCACCCCGGTCAGTTCGGCGAGGCGGGCGGCGGCCGCGTCGGCCAGGGCGTACGGCGTGGTCGGCTCGGTCACGGACGCGACTCTAGTCCGCGATTCCTACAGCCCGGTGGAGCGGCAGGTGCGACGGCGAAGTGCGTTGACGTAGTCGGCGGGGGCGTCGGCTGCCTCGGCGGCGTTCGCGATCACGCCGAGGTACGACGCCGAGGGCAGGCCGCCCTCGTAGGCGTCGAGGACATAGGTCCAGGCCACGACCTCGCCGACCATGGTCGAGATCCGGACCTTCGTGCGGCGGTAGAGGCCTGAGTCGGCGGACTCCCACCGGTCGAGGTTCGGCTCGTCGAGCGGGCTGACGTCGTAGACGGCGACGAAGACCTGCTCCAGCGGGTCCTGGACGATCGTCGCGAGCGACCCGTCCCACCCGTGCTCCTCGCCACCGAACGTCAGGCGCCAGCCCGTCAGCCATCCCGTGGTCTGCAAGGGGGAGTGCGGGCACCGCTCGCCCATGCGGACGGGGTCGAGGTTGGTGCCGTAGGCGGCGTACGACGTCACGGGCGACAGGCTAGTGCCTGTGGCTGCCCTGAAGGGGATGGCGGAGACAGGGGGAGGCCCTACTAGGCTGGCGCCGTGACCCACTTCGATGTCCTCGTCCTTGGTGCCGGCCCCGGGGGCTACGTCGCCGCAATCCGCGCGTCGCAGCTCGGCAAGTCCGTTGCTGTCATCGAGAAGCAGTACTGGGGCGGTGTGTGCCTCAACGTCGGCTGCATCCCGTCCAAGGCGTTGCTCAAGAACGCCGAGCTCGCCCACACGCTGACCCACGAGAAGGCCAAGTACGGCATCGAGGGCGACGCGACGATGGCCTACGGCCCGACCCATGCGCGCTCGCGCCAGGTGAGCGCCGGGATCGTCAAGGGCGTCCACTTCCTGATGAAGAAGAACAAGGTCACCGAGATCGACGGGTGGGGCACCCTCACGGGTCCGAAGTCGGTCTCCGTGGCGCTCAACGACGGCTCGACTGCCGAGTACACCTGCGACAACCTCATCATCGCCACCGGTGCGACCGTGCGCACGGTCCCGGGCGTCGAGGTCAACGGCAAGAACATCGTCACCTACGAGGAGCAGATCCTCGACGAGAACATTCCGTCCTCGATGATCATCGGTGGCTCGGGCGCCATCGGCGTCGAGTTCGCCTACGTGATGAAGAACTTCGGCGTCGACGTCACCATCGTCGAGTACCTCGACCGGATGGTGCCGACCGAGGACGCCGACGTGTCCAAGGAGCTCGCCAAGCACTACAAGAAGCTCGGCGTGAAGGTGCTGACCTCCACCGCGGTCAAGGGCGTCGAGGACACCGGTTCCGGCGTCAAGGTCCGCATCGCTCCCGCCGCAGGGGGCGAGGAGACGGTCATCGAGGCCGACAAGTTCCTCGCGGCCTTCGGCTTCGCCCCGCGGCTGGAGGGCTACGGCCTGGAGAGCACCGGCGTCGAGACCACCGAGCGTGGTGCCATCGCGATCGACGAGTACTGCCGGACCAACGTCGAGGGCGTCTACGCCATCGGCGACGTCACCGCGAAGATGATGCTCGCCCACGTCGCCGACGCCATGGCGATGGTGGCGGCCGAGACGATCGCCGGTGCCGAGACGATGCCGGTCGACTACGACTTCATCCCGCGGGCGACGTACTGCCAGCCACAGATCGGCTCCTTCGGCTACAGCGAGCAGCAGGCGAAGGACAAGGGATACGACGTCAAGACCGCCACCTTCCCGTTCTCGGCCAACGGCAAGGCCCAGGGCCTGGGCGAGGGGGTCGGCTTCGTGAAGATCGTCGCCGACGCGGAGTACAACGAGATCCTCGGTGCCCACATGATCGGCCCCGACGTGACCGAGCTGCTGCCTGCTCTCACGCTCGCCCAGAAGTGGGACCTCACCGCGGACGAGGTCGGCCGCAACGTCTTCGCCCACCCGACGCTCTCCGAGGCGGTCAAGGAGGCGATCCACGGGATCGCCGGCCACATGATCCATCTCTGAGTCCGGAGTCCAGCCGTGGCGCGCGTGGTGATCGTTGGCGGAGGACCCGGTGGCTACGAGTCCGCCCTGGTGGCGGCTCAGCTGGGCGCTGACGTGGTGGTCGTCGACTCCGACGGCATCGGTGGTTCGGCGGTGCTGACCGACTGCGTGCCGAGCAAGACGCTGATCGCGACGGCCGAGGTGATGACTGACTTCATCGAGGCGAGCGAGCTCGGGATCGAGGTCGAGCGACCGGTGGTCGACCTGGGCCGGGTCAACGGACGCGTCAAGGCCCTCGCGCAAGCGCAGTCGGCCGACATCGAAGGACGCCTGGTCCGGGAGGGCGTGAAGATCGTCCACGGACGAGGGCGCCTCGACGGTCCCGCTCGGGTGGTGGCCACGCTGGCCGACGGCTCCGAGCAGGCGTACGACGCCGACGCGATCCTGATCGCGACCGGAGCCGCGCCGCGCGTACTCCCCACGGCCCAGCCCGATGGCGAGCGGGTCCTGACCTGGGAACAGGTCTACGACCTCGACGTGGTGCCTGAGCACATGATCGTCGTCGGCTCCGGCGTCACCGGCGCCGAGTTCGCCAGCGCCTACCAGTCGCTCGGGATCCCGGTGACCCTCGTGTCCTCGCGCGAGCGGGTGCTGCCGGGGGAGGACGCCGACGCGGCGCAGGTGCTCGAGGACGTCTCCACCCGGCGCGGCATGACCGTGCTCGGCCAGTCGCGGATGCAGTCGGTGACCCGCTCCGGCGATGTCGTCACGGTCACCCTGTCCGACGGCCGGGAGGTGACGGGTTCCCACTGCATCCTCGCGCTCGGATCGGTCCCCAACACGGCGGGACTCGGGCTCGAAGAGGCCGGGGTCGCGCTCGACGAGGGCGGCTTCGTCAAGGTCGACCGCGTCTCCCGCACGGCCGCCCGGGGCATCTACGCCGCCGGCGACTGCACGGGGGTCTTCATGCTGGCCTCGGTCGCTGCCATGCAGGGGCGGATCGCGATGGCGCACTTCCTGGGCGATGCCGTGCAGCCCCTCGACCTCTCGGTGGTCTCGTCCAACGTGTTCACCGCGCCCGAGATCGCCACGGTCGGTGTGACCCAGCGCCAGGTCGATGCCGGCGAGGTGCTGGCGGAGGTCGTGGTGCAGCCGCTGGCGACCAACGCCCGCGCCAAGATGCAGGGCATCACCGACGGCTTCGTCAAGCTGTTCGTCGCGCCGGGCTCGCGCAGCCTCCTCGGCGGCGTGGTCGTCGGTCCCCGGGCGTCCGAGCTGATCCACCCGGTCGCGCTCGCCGTGACCGAGCGGCTCACCGCCGACCAGCTGGCCCACACCTTCACGGTCTACCCCTCGATCAGTGGCTCGATCGCCGAAGCTGCCCGGCGGCTCCACCAGGCCTGAACGGCGGGACCTGTTCGGGATTGTTCGGATTGCCCGGACGATCCTTTCGGTCGGCCTCCTGGACCGCCACGCTGTGACGTCGTCCGTGTCGACCGAGCACCAGGAGTCCGTCGTGTCCCGCATTTCCCGTTCCGCTGTCGTGAGCCTCGCCCTCGTGCCGGCACTCCTGGTGCAGGGGTGTGGTGACGACGACCCGTCCGCACCAGAGGCGGCCCGGGTCGAGACGACGGCTGCTGCGGAGCCCACGACTGACCCGTCGGTCGACGGAGGCGCTGAGACTCCGGATGCGGCCGGCAGGAAAGACTTCTTCGGCTGTGAGGCGTTCGCCGGCCTCGACCCCACACCACTGTTCGAAGTGGTGGTGCAGGGCACGCTGCAGACCAACGAGGACGTCGCGTCCTGCGAGTGGTTCATGTACAGCAGCTCCGACCACCTCGATTCCAGCCCGACCAGTCTCCTGCTGTCGGGCGCTGGGCAGGACCAGCCGACCAGCTGGGCCGAGGCGACGGAGTTCGGCGCGTACGAGGACACCGAGAACGAGCGTTACGCCGAGCTGCCGGCCAGCGGCGAGTGGGTCTGGGGTCTTGCTGAGGGACAGTCCGGAGACGGTGTCCTCGCTGGCACGAGCATCCCGACCCGGTCCGCCGAGGTGACGATGTGGACCGCCGACGGCCTGTTCTGCAAGTGGAGCACCGGCGCGGAGGTGGGGAAGTCGACCGCGGCTGACGCCTTGGGTCGTGCGCAGGCGAAGGCAGCGGCCGTGATCGAGTTCTGCGATCGGGCTCTCGCTGCGCTCTCCTGAGCGCCCTCGACCGGTGGCCGTCCTCGCTCTCACCTCTGCGAGAATGCGGGCATGCGCGTGCACCTCGGCTGCGATCATGCCGGCCTCGAGCTCAAGTCCCACCTGACCGGCTGGCTCGTCGAGCACGGCTACGAGCCCGTCGACCATGGTCCGTTCGTCTACGACGCTGTCGACGACTACCCGGTCTTCTGCCTGCGAGCTGCTGAGGGGGTCGTCGCCGACCGCGAGGCCGGTCTCGACAGCCTGGGTGTCGTCATCGGCGGCTCGGGCAACGGCGAACAGATCGCCGCCAACAAGGTCGAGGGCATCCGGGCCGCGCTTGCCTGGTCCGAGGAGACCGCGAGCCTGGCCCGTGAGCACAACGACGCCTGGGTCGTCGCTGTCGGTGGCCGGATGCACACGCTGGACGAGATGACCCGACTCGTCGAGGTCTTCCTGTCCACCCCGTTCCCCGGCGACGAGCGGCACGTACGCCGCATCGGGCAGCTGGCGTCGTACGAGACCACCGGCGAGCTGCCGCCCCTGCCCGAGTCCGCTCGCGGCCTCGGGCCCGGCGATGCCTGAGGGCCACACCCTCCACCGTCTGGCTGACCGCATCACCGAGGTCTTCGGGGGCCACCTCGTGCGGGTGGGAAGTCCGCAGGGTCGCTTCGCCGACGGCGCCGCGCAGCTCGACGGCAGCAGGCTGCTCGACGCCGATGCCTGGGGCAAGCAACTTTTCATCCGGTTCGACGCCGACCGACTGGTTCGGGTCCACCTCGGCCTCTACGGCACCTTCGACGTGGTCGACACCGAGGAGTCCGTCCCCGAGCCGATCGGTCAGGTCCGCCTGCGACTGGTTCGCCCGGCGGGCCGCGGTGGTTCGCCGGCCTACGGCGACCTGCGCGGTGCCACCACCTGCGCGCTGGTGACCCCGGCCGAACGCGACGCCGTGCTGGCGCGGATCGGACCCGATCCGCTGCGCGACGACGCGGAGCCGGACCGGGCGTGGGCCCGGATCAGTCGGAGCAGTGCACCGATCGGCACGTTGCTCATGGACCAGGCCGTCCTCGCGGGCGTCGGGAACGTCTATCGCGCCGAGGTTCTCTTCCGGCACCGGATCCATCCGCTTCGCCCCGGTCGCACACTTCGCCCCTCGCAATGGCAGGCGATCTGGGAGGATCTGGTGGTGCTGATGGAGGAGGGCGTGGCGACCGGACGGATTGACACCGTCCGCGACGAGCACCTGCCCGAGGCCATGGGCCGGCCCCCGCGGGTCGACGACCACGGCGGCGAGGTCTACGTCTACCGCCGCGCGGGACAGGCGTGCCACGTGTGCGGCAGCGCCGTCCGCGCCGACGTCCTCGCTGCTCGCAACGTCTTCTGGTGCGCCCGCTGCCAGCCGGTGTTCCGCTCCCGGGCGGCTCGATGATCGGCGCCGGCCGTCGATGGGTCCTGTCCGACACGGGCATCGCGGTCCTGCTGGCCGTTGTCTCGTCCGCGGCGCTGGCCGGCCTGGCGCGCGATCCGGTCGACGTCCCACTGACCGCCGTCTTCCTGCCCCTGGTCCTGGGCGTGATGCTGCTGAGCAGCCGGACCCTGCCGTGGTTCGCGGCCTTCATCCTCCTGACACTGAGCGGTGCCGCATTCCTGCAGGAGGACTGGAGCATCCGGATCGTGACGTCGCTCGTCGTCATGTACGTGCTCACGGTCGCGGTGATCGTGATCGCACGCAGCCGCAGCCAGCTCGGTGTCGCTCCCACGCGCGGCGAGACGATGCTGGTCGACCTGCGCGACCGGATCCTCGCCCAGGGCGAGATCCCCTCGCTCCCGGAGTCCTGGCTCGTCGAGTCGGCGCTGTCCTCGGCGGGCGGGTCGCCGTTCGCTGGCGACTTCGTGGTCGCCACGACCCGGGACCACGGGCGACAGATCGAGCTGGTCGTCGTCGACGTGTCGGGCAAGGGCGAGGCTGCCGGCACCCGCGCGCTCCAGCTGTCGGGGGCGATGGGTGGACTGGTCGGTGCGCTGGCTCCCCACCGGTTCCTGCCGGCTGCGAACGACTACCTCCTGCAGCGTGAGTGGGAGGAAGGCTTCGCGACGGCGATCCACGTGTCGATCGACCTGTCCTCAGGCTGGTTCGAGCTGCGTTGTGCCGGCCATCCGCCGGCGGTCCAGCGGCACGCCGGATCGGGTCGCTGGGAGGTCCTGCGCGCGGAGGGCCCGGTCCTCGGCATCGTCGACGACGTCGAATATGCGGCGTACGCCGGTCGGCTCGACCCCGGGGACAGCCTGCTGCTCTACACCGACGGCATGGTCGAGGAGCCGCGTCGCGACATCGAGCTCGGCATCGACCGGATGATGGGTGCAGCCGAAGCCCTGCTCCGCCACACGTGGGACGGCCTGGCCGACCGGCTGGTCGGCGCCGTGGGTTCCCCGGACGACGACCGTGCCCTCCTGGTCGTCCACCGGCGCCAGTAGCGCGTTTCACGAGGGCGCCTCGGTTGGGGCTGGCACCCGGCGATGTGGCACCATGACTACCGCTTGCGGGAGCTCTCCTGCCTGCGGGGATGTAGCTCAATGGTAGAGCCTCAGTCTTCCAAACTGATTACGCGGGTTCGATTCCCGTCATCCCCTCTGAAACCAAATCCGCAGATCAGCGCGGAGTTAACGGCTCGGTCTTGATGGCTGCTGCTGCGGTCACGTTGTGTCCTGTGACCTTGCCGCTCAGTTGGCCGCCGCCGACACCGTTGCCGAGACAAGCCGCCGTGCCTTCGTGTCTGTGGTGCCCGCCTCGTTCGTAGCCCTCGTTGCCAAGTGTCGGAGATTGCCGCGGCCAGCCCCATATCGACCGCGCACGCAGGTCGTTAGGGTCATGCAACGGGCTGCCGCACGGGCTTCACAGTCACGCCGGTTTCGGAATAGGTGTGGACGTGGTTTCTCGCAAGACAACGAGCATTGGAGTTCCATGGTCTTCACTTTTTGGTGCGTCGTTCTCGGATTTCTTGCTTGGTACTTGGACTCCTTCATGGACACTGCGGGACCCGGTCCGATCGCGATCGTTCTTTGGGCGGTCGGCCTCGGGTGGTTTCCAGCGATGCTTCTATGGGACATGGTCTCGAAATCCAAGGCGAAGGCACGGGACGCCCATGCTCGGGTGGAGGCAGATATCCAGACGATGCGACGTCTGAACGACGAGTCTCTCGCCTACCTCGAGCGCCTGCCCGAGTTGGCAGTGTGGACCAAGGGATGGCTGGAGCAAGCGCAGAGAGATCAGGCCGACAGGGCATTTGCGCCCTTTTGGGATGCGATCCAGGGGGCGGCCGAGAACATCGGCGCTGCCGTGGTCAGTGTGCAGTCGATCGAGCGGAACGGTCAGCAGTATGGCCTTCTGGCGACGCAGTACCCCGCAGAGTCGCCCTTTGCAGTCGCGGGAATAACGCCCGGCCACTTGTCAGTCTTCCGTGAGTCCAGTACCCGCCTGGACGCACTGGTTCGTAGCGCTCAGCGCGACTTCCAGTTCGCCACGATCTACGAGCAACGAAAGACCACGCAGGTGCTGATCGCGGGTTTCAACAATCTTGGCCAAGCGATTGCCAACATGTCGAGCCAGGTGACGTCTGCCATCGGGTCCTTGGATCAGACCGTCAACCGTATGTCGCACTCCCTGCAAACCAACCTGAACACCATCGCGTCTGAGGCGAGCGTCCGTCACCGCGAGGCAATGGCGCACGAGCAGAGGGCATTCGCTGCGCTCGACAATCTGCAACGCGGCCGAAAGCCCCTCGTGTGACGCGCCCTGCAGTGGTGTTCGGTGGGGTTGAGAAAGTGAATGTCGAGTGACTGATCATCAGTGGTCCGTGTACCTGACGTCGGGACCTCGGGGTCGGCTCCGTTCTGCGGCCTTCGCGGCGCGGGTTGCCGGTCTCGTGACGTGGGACCTTGACCCGGACGCAATGGCGGATCCAGAGGCTAACGGTGAGCGCTTGCGCGCATTCCGCGCGGGCGAATCCGCCTTGCTGTTTGCCGACGCTGGGGCCGCGAAGAAATTCGCGGCGAGGATCGAGGCCTGGGGCGGATCCACTGTGTTGAAGCCTCCAGGCTGAGTGCCCTGCTGTCGGCGCGGTTGCAACGGTAGGCGCGTACGCCTGTCGGTTCCATCGCCCGTGCCCCGGCCCTGGGTGTTGTCGGGCGCTCGGTCCGTGACCTGGCGTGCCCTGAGGGGGGAGGGCCACGGTGACCGCCAGAGGCCCCACCCGAACATGGAAACGAATGCAACCAGTGCTAGCGTTTGCGCTCGGATAGGCTCTTCGTGGCCTGTTCCAAGGGGGATGCGGAATCCGGTCCGGAAGATGCTTCCAAACTGATTACGCGGGTTCGATTCCCGTCATCCCCTCGAAGTGCGGCCGTGATGGGCCACCGACGGGGCGTAGCGTAGTGGCTAGCGCGCCTGCTTTGGGAGCAGGAGACCGCAGGTTCGAGTCCTGTCGCCCCGACTGATCATCCCGATCGCACCAGCGGGCACCTGCCCGTGCACCACCCACTGACAAGTAGGAGAACACCTGTGAAGAGCGCCGTCGAGACCTTGAGCCCGACCCGGGCCAAGCTGACCGTCGAGGTGCCCTTCGAGGAGCTCAAGCCGAGCCTCGACGCGGCCTACCAGAAGATCGCCAAGCAGATCAACGTGCCCGGCTTCCGCCGCGGCAAGGTTCCGCCGCAGGTCATCGACCGCCAGGTCGGCCGTGCCGTGGTCCTCGACGAGGCCGTCAACGACGTGCTTCCGAAGGCCTACATGGAGGCGCTGACCGAGAACTCCCTGACGCCGCTGGCGCAGCCGGACATCGAGGTCACGAAGTTCGAGGACAACGAAGGCCTCGAGTTCACCGCCGAGGTCGACGTCAAGCCCGAGATCAACCTTCCGGCGTACGACGGCCTCTCGGCCAAGGTCGAGGACCTGTCCGTCTCCGACGACGACGTCACCGAGCAGGTCGACGCACTGCGTGAGCGCTTCGCGACCCTGATCGACGTCGAGCGCCCCGCGAAGGACGGCGACTTCGTCGTCATCGACCTCGTGGCCACCCAGGACGGCGAGGTCGTCGAAGGCGCCGAGATCACCGGCTTCTCCTACAAGGTCGGCAACGGCGGCATGATCGACGGCCTCGACGCAGCCCTCGAGGGTGCGGCCATCGACGAGGAGAAGACCTTCGTCACCCAGCTCGTCAGCGGCGACCTGGTCGGCCAGGACGTCGAAGTGAAGGTCAAGGTCACCGGCGTCCAGGAGCAGGAGCTCCCCGAGCTCGACGACGACTTCGCCCAGGAGGCCTCGGAGTTCGACACCCTGGCTGAGCTGCGCGAGGACGTCCGCGAGCGCCTGACGCGCGGCAAGCGCCTCGAGCAGGCTGCCGCCGCCCGCGACGCCGTCCTCGAGTCCCTGCTCGAGCAGGTCGAGGTCCCGCTTCCGGAGACCATGGTCACCGAGGAGCTCAACGCCCGTCGCGAGAACCTCGAGCAGCAGCTCGTCATGTCGGGCCTCACCCTCGAGAAGTACCTCGAGGAGGAGGGCCAGACCCAGGAGGAGTTCGAGGCCGACCTCGACCGTCGCGTGCGCGACGCCGTGGCCGCCCAGTTCCTGCTCGACGAGATCGCCGACAAGGAAGAGATGGGCGTCGACCAGGCCGAGCTGACCCAGCACATGCTCCGCCGTGCGCAGCAGTCCGGCCAGGACCCGCAGGAGTTCGTGAACCACATGTTCGAGCACAACCACGTGCCGGACCTGGTCCAGGAGATCCGCCGCGGCAAGGCGCTGCAGCTGCTCGTCGAGGGCGCGACCGTCGTCGACGGTTCGGGCAACCCGGTCGAGCTGAAGAACCTGCGGGGCGACGGCACCATCGGTGAGGACGAGCCCGAGGTCGCCGACCACGTCGTCGTCGACGCCGAGGACGCCGCCGAGGAGCCCGCCGAGGCCTGAGCCTCCGGCTGGACGAACGTCACTACCGCCTTCAGTGCACACTTGTGCACTGAAGGCGGTAGTCTTTTCCCATGAAGCAGGAACCGAGCGTCGTCGACGCCCTCGCGCTGGCGGTCCTCACGGTCGACGACCTCCTGGTGGCGACCGCGCGGGACACCCACACCGCGATCGCACGCCGTGCCCACGGCCTGGTCCGCGTCGGCGTCGGCTCGGCCGCCACGCCGGTCGAGACGTTGCACACCGGTGTCGCCGCGCTCGTCTACGGCTCTCTCGGCATCACGCTCAAGGGTGCGGCGAAGGGTCTCGGCAAGCTGGGGGAGGCGGGCGTCGGTCCTGCGCTCGACGCCACCCCCCGCGGCCGTTTCGTGCGGGCTGCCGTGAACGGACTGATCGGCGAGGAGCTCACCCGCGACCATCCGCAGCTCGCCATCGAGATGGGTGTGCGCCACGAGGGTCGTGACGTCGTCCTCACGCCCGACGGCGTGGCCGGCGCCTTCCCCGATGCCACGGGACAGCTGGTCGTGTTCCTCCACGGCCTGTGCGAGAACGAGGCCTACTGGAACTACCACCGCGACCGCACCGGGACGACGTACGGCGAGCGGGTGGCCGAGAACGGCTGGACCCCCGTCTACCTGCGGGCCAACACCGGTCTGCCCTTGCGCGAGAACGGCGTCGCTCTGGCCGCCGTGATCCAGCGCCTCGTCGACGCGTGGCCCACCGAGGTCACCCGGATCGCGCTGGTCGGGCACTCGCTCGGCGGCCTGATCATGCGGGCCTCCTCGGCCGTGGTCGCCGACGGCGATGCACCGGCCGCCTGGACAGACCTCGTCAGCGACGTGATCACCCTCGGGACGCCGCACCTCGGTTCATGGTTCGCCGTCAGCGCCGACCGCGCCAGTCGGACCCTCGCCCGGGCGCCCGAGGTGGCCGCCTTCGGGCGGATCATCGACCGCCAGGCCCCCGGGATCCGCGACCTCATCGAAGGGCTCGCCGAGGACGTGCCGCCGCTGCCGCATGCCCGCTACCGGCTGGTGTCGGCCACCCTGGCGCGCACCCCGCAGCACCCCCTGTCGCGAGCGATCGGCGACCTGCTGGTGACGCCCCAGTCGGCCACGGGTCGCGACAAGCGCAAGGGGACCAACCTGTTCCCGGGTGCTGAGGTGCTGCGTCTGCCGAACACCGACCACTTCAGCCTGCTCAACCACCCCGACCTCTATCCGGCGCTCGACCGCTGGTTGTGCACGCCGAGCATCGGCTGACCCAGGGCTGAGTCGCCCTACTCACGACAACGGGCCGCGGTGCGGCGAGGCTGGTTTGCATGAGCCAGAGCCGTGCCGTCGCCCCCGTTTCGCCGTCTTCCGACACCCGTGGCCCGGCCGTGGTCGCGAGTGTGATCGCCCTCGTCCTCGGGGTGCTGGAGCTGCTCGGCGCCGGGGCCATCTGGTACCTCACGGCGACCGATCCCTCGGACGACCCGCTCGTTTCTCTCGGCTATCTCGTGGCCATCGTCGTTGGTGCCCCGGGAGTCGTGGGCGTCGTCCTCGGTGGGCTCGGGTGGCGGTTCGCCGACAGGGTTGCCGGCCTCGTCCTGTCCATCCTCGGGGTCCTGGCGGCGGCCGGGCCCGTGGCGATGGTGCTGACCTTCGCCTTCCCGTCCTTGTGACGCTTCAGCACGCTGACCTGACTTCAGCGGACGTTGTTGCCAAGATGGCCCCATGACGACCGGAAGTGCAGCGCGCGAGCTCCGCGCAGAGGCATTGATCAACGCGCCCGCCGACCAGGTGTGGGCCACGCTCACCGACTTCAAGCAGATGGCCCAGTGGAGCCCGGAGACGATCTCGATGCTCCCGCTCAAGCGCGGCGGGCTGCGGGCGGGCCAGTGGTACCTCGGCATCAACCGACGCAAGGCCGTCGTGTGGCCCACGCGTTCGGTCGTGGCCGACGTGGATCCCGGTCGTCGGCTGGTCTGGGACACCAGGTCGAGCGGAGCGCAGTGGGTCTGGGAGCTCGAGGCGGCGGAGGAGGGAACCCGCGTGGTGCACCGCCGGCCGGTGCCCTCGGGCAACACGTTGATGAGCAAGGTCTTCGCTGCGGCGTTCCTGGGCGGCGCGGTCGAACACGCCGACGAGCTCGAAGCGGGGATGGCCACCACCGTCGCCGGCCTCAAGGCGGCCGTCGAGGGCTGAAATCTGCTGTCGGCGAACAGCAGCGGTTATCGCGTGGTTCTGGCCCCCGGGACGGCTAGTGTCACCGTCGTGACCCAGTTTCCCGGAGGCCCCGAGCGCGGCCCTCAGATGGACGGCCCCCAGATGAACGGCGCTGGGGGGATCAGCTTCCTCGATGACAACATCTACAGCCGGTTGCTCCGCGAGCGGATCGTGTTCCTCGGATCCGAGGTGCGCGACCAGAACGCCAACGCGATCTGTGCCCAGCTGCTGTTGCTGTCGGCGGAGGACCCCGAGGCGGACATCTTCCTCCACATCAACAGCCCCGGTGGCTCCGTGGACGCCGGCATGGCGATCTACGACACCATGAACTACATCCCCAACGACGTCGCGACGGTGGGCATGGGCCTGGCCGCCTCGATGGGGCAGTTCCTGCTCTGCGCCGGCGCCAAGGGCAAGCGCTACGCCCTGCCCCACGCGCGGATCATGATGCACCAGCCCTCCTCCGGCATGGGTGGTTCGGCCTCGGACATCAAGATCCAGGCGCAGCAGTCGCTCCACATCAAGAAGGTCCTCCTCGACCTCATTGCCGAGCACACCGGGCAGAGCGTCGAGCAGGTCACCAACGACGCCGACCGTGACCGCTGGTTCACGGCCGCCGAGGCGCAGGAGTACGGCCTGGTCGACAAGGTGGTCAAGAGCGCCAAGGAAGCCGTCGACGAGGGCCGCCCGGCCCACAAGAAGGACTGAAGCTGATGAACTACTACATTCCCCAGTGGGAAGAGCGCACCTCCTACGGGTTCCGGCGCATCGACCCCTACGGCAAGCTCTTCGAGGACCGGATCATCTACCTCGGCTCCCCGATCTCCGACGACGTCGCGAACGCCGTGATCGCCCAGTTGCTGTGCCTGCAGTCGATGAACCCCGACCAGGACATCAGCATCTACATCAACAGCCCGGGCGGCTCGTTCACCGCGCTGACGGCGATCTACGACACGATCCAGTTCATCAAGCCCGACGTGCAGACCGTGTGCATCGGCCAGGCGGCCTCGGCGGCGGCGATCCTGCTCGCCTCGGGCGCCAAGGGCAAGCGCCTGGCGCTGCCCAACAGCCGGATCCTGATCCACCAGCCCTACACTGAGGGCACGTTCGGCCAGACCTCCGACATCGAGATCCAGGCCAACGAGATCCTGCGGATGCGCGAACTGCTCGAGAAAATGATCAGCGACCACTCGAACCGGTCGATGGACGAGGTGAGCCGCGACATCGAGCGCGACAAGATCCTCACCGCTCAGGGTGCGATCGAGTACGGCTTGATCGACTCGATCCTCGAGTCCCTGAAGACCCCCGTACTCGTCTGATTTCGAAGGACCCGATGACCTGCTCGACGTACTCCACGTGTCACGCCCCCTTCGGGGCGCCGCAAGGAGTACCGTCGGGGAGTTCACATCTGAGGAGGACCCGTGGCACGCATCGGTGACGGTGGCGACCTGCTGAAATGCTCGTTCTGTGGAAAGAGCCAGAAGCAGGTCAAGAAGCTCATCGCTGGTCCGGGTGTCTACATCTGTGACGAGTGCATCGACCTGTGCAACGAGATCATCGAGGAGGAGCTCGCCGAGGGCTCCGAGGTCGAGCTCGCTGACCTGCCGAAGCCGAAGGAGATCTTCGAGTTCCTGAACTCCTACGTCATCGGGCAGGAGCAGGCCAAGAAGTCCCTCGCGGTCGCGGTCTACAACCACTACAAGCGGGTCCAGGCGGGCGTCACGCCCGGCGTCGGCCCCGGTGGCCAGGGCAAGCACAAGGACGAGGTCGTCGAGGTCTCGAAGTCCAACATCCTCGTGATCGGCCCGACCGGCTGCGGCAAGACCTATCTCGCCCAGACCCTCGCCCGGATGCTCAACGTCCCGTTCGCGATCGCTGACGCCACCGCGCTGACCGAGGCCGGATACGTCGGCGAGGACGTCGAGAACATCCTCCTCAAGCTGATCCAGGCCGCTGACTACGACGTCAAGAAGGCCGAGACCGGCATCATCTACATCGACGAGATCGACAAGGTCGCCCGCAAGGCGGAGAACCCCTCGATCACGCGCGACGTCTCCGGTGAGGGCGTCCAGCAGGCGCTGCTGAAGATCATCGAGGGCACCACGGCCTCGGTGCCGCCGCAGGGCGGCCGCAAGCACCCGCACCAGGAGTTCATCCAGATCGACACCACGAACATCCTGTTTGTGGTCGGCGGTGCCTTCGCCGGCCTGGAGCACATCATCGAGCAGCGCGTCGGCAAGAAGTCGCTGGGCTTCACCGCCGAGCCGCGTGGCGAGGCCGAGCGCGCCGCCGACGACCTGCTCAGCAAGGTGCGTCCCGAGGACCTCACCAAGTTCGGCCTGATCCCCGAGTTCATCGGCCGGCTGCCCCTGATCGCGAGCGTCAGCCCGCTCGACCAGGCGGCCCTGGTACAGATCCTCACCGAGCCGCGCAACGCGCTGACCAAGCAGTACAAGAAGCTCTTCGACCTCGACGGCGTCGAGCTGGAGTTCTCCGACGACGCCATCCAGGGCATCGCCGACAAGGCACTCGAGCGCGGCACGGGTGCCCGCGGCCTGCGCGCGATCATCGAGGAGGTCCTCCTCCACGTGATGTACGACGTCCCGAGCCGTGGCGACGTGGAGAAGGTCATCATCACCCGCGACGTCGTCGACAACGACGTGGCTCCGACGCTGATCCTGCGCGAGACGAAGAAGAAGAAGTCCGCCTGACCTCAGGTCAGCAGTGGTCCGCGACGTACGTCGTGAAGGCCTGTTCGCCGACCTCGTCGGGGATCTTGCCCTCGTCGAGGTCGAGCAGGTAGCGGCGCGCCTCGAAGGGCAGGTCCTCCGGTGTCCCGAGGCGGTGCAGCTCGACGAGCTGGTCGCCCGGCCCGGCGTCGCTGGTGACCAGGGCGCAGAACTCCGCCTGGTCAGCGTCCGAGGGCCACTCGGTGGCCCGACAGCCCGTTGCGGCGACCAGGAACGCTGCCGCAGCGGCCACGAACCGGAGCGACATCACTCAGCGGGAGCCGCGGGCTGCTCGGCGATCTCGGCGGTGACCTTCAGCTCGCTGGCCGATTCGTCGACCGTGAAGACCAGGTCGCCGATGATCTTGCCGGCCGCAACCAGGTCGCGCGTGGCGAGCTCGGCCGCGCGGACCGCCTTCTCGGGGCCGGAGATCTCGACGCGGGCCAGTGGCGTCTTCATCGTCACCTTGGCCTGCGACTTGGCGCCACGGATGCCCGTCAGGGCAGCGGCAACCGAGTCGATGATGGTGCCGTCCGAGGCGGCCGGCGAGCCGAGCTCGTTGACCGTGGGCCACGGGGCGCGGTGCACCGAGCCCTCCTGCCACCACGACCACACCTCTTCGGTGACGTAGGGCAGGAACGGTGCGAGCAGCCGGAGCTGGACCTGGAGGGCGAAGGCGAGGGTCGCGCGGGCCGAGTCGGAGGCGTCGCCGGCTTCGGCATAGGCGCGCTCCTTGACCAGCTCGAGGTAGTCGTCGCAGAACTCCCAGAAGAACTTCTCCGTGACCTCGAGGGCCGTCGTGTAGTCGTAGGCCTCGAACGCTTCGGTGGCCCTGCGGACGACGCCGCCGAGGCGCCCCAGCAGGGCGGTGTCGACCGGCTCGCTGACGCGGGAGGCGCTGAACTCGCTGGCGCCGACACTGCCGAGGACGAACTTGGAGGCGTTGAGCACCTTCATCGCCAGACGGCGACCGACCTTCATCTGCGTCTCGTCGAACGGGGAGTCCAGGCCGGGGCGGGCGATCGCGGCGCGCCAGCGCACGGCGTCGGCGCCGTACTTCTGGAGGATCTCGTCCGGGACGACGACGTTGCCCTTGGACTTCGACATCTTCTTGCGGTCGGGGTCGACGATGAAGCCGGAGATCATCGCGTGCGTCCACGGCGCCGCGCCGTTCTCGAGCTGCGCGCGGACCACGCGGGAGAACAGCCAGGTGCGGATGATGTCGTGCGCGTGGGTGCACAGGTCCATCGGGAAGACGCGGGACCACAGGTCCGGGTCGCTCTCCCAGCCGCCAGCGATGTGGGGTGTGAGCGAGGAGGTGGCCCAGGTGTCCATCACGTCGGGGTCGCCGATGAAGCCGCCCGGCTTGCCGCGCTGGTCCTCGGTGTAGCCGGCGGGCGCCTGCGTCGAGGGATCGATCGGCAGCTCGGCCTCGGTCGGCAGCAGCAGGCGGGCGTAGTCAGGCTCGCCCTCGCCATCGAGGGGGTACCAGACGGGGAACGGGATGCCGAAGAAGCGCTGGCGCGAGATCAGCCAGTCGCCGTTGAGGCCGCCGACCCAGTTGTCGAAGCGGTGCTTCATGTGCGGGGGGAGCCACTGGATCTCGGCACCCCGGGCCAACATCTGGTCGCGGACGTCGGCGTCGCGGCCACCGTTGCGGAGATACCACTGGCGGGTGGAGACGATCTCGAGAGGCTTGTCGCCCTTCTCGTAGAAGTTCGCCATCCGCTGCGTGGGCTTCGGGTCGCCGTCGAGGTCGCCGCTCTCGCGGAGCTTCGCGACCATCGCCTCGCGGGCCGAGTGGACCGTCTTGCCCATCAGGTCGGCGTACGCCGTGGAGGCCTGCTCGCTGGCGAGCCACTCGGGCGTCTCGCGGGTGAAGCGGCCGTCGCGGCCGATCACGGTGCGGACGGGGAGCTGGAGCTCGCGCCACCAGGTGACGTCGGTGAGGTCACCGAAGGTGCAACACATCGCGATGCCGGCGCCCTTGTCCTTCTCGGCTGCCGAGTGCGCAAGGACGGGGATCTCGACGCCGAAGACCGGCGAGGTGACCGTCGTGCCGAAAAGGTCCTGGTAGCGCTCGTCGTCGGGGTGGGCGATCAGGGCGACGACCGAGGGGATCAGCTCGGGGCGGGTGGTCTCGATGTGCAGCGGGGAGCCATCGGGGCGGTGGAAGGCGACGCGGTGGTAGGCGCCGGCGTAGTCACGCGCCTCGAGCTCGGCCTGCGCGACGGCGGTCTGGAAGGTGACGTCCCAGAGGGTCGGCGCCTCCTGGAGGTACGCCTCGCCGCGACCGAGGTTGCGGAGGAACGCGCGTTGGCTGACGGTCTGCGCCTTGGCGCCGATGGTCGTGTAGGTGATGTTCCAGTCGACGCTCAGGCCGAGGGTGCGCCAGAGGGTCTCGAAGACCAACTCGTCCTGGGCGACCAGTTGCTCGCAGAGCGCGATGAAGTTGGGTCGACTGATCGCGACCTGTCGCTTGGGGTCCGGCTTCTCGGGCGGGGTGAAGTCCGCGTCGAAGGGGAGCGAGGGGTCGCAGCGGACGCCGAAGTAGTTCTGCACGCGGCGCTCGGTCGGCAGGCCGTTGTCGTCCCAGCCCATCGGGTAGAAGACGGACTTGCCCTGCATCCGCTGGAAGCGGGCGATCAGGTCGGTGTGCGTGTAGGAGAAGACGTGGCCCACGTGCAGGCTGCCGCTAACGGTGGGCGGCGGGGTGTCGATCGCGTAGACGTTCTCGCGCGGCTGGGTCCGGTCGAAGCCGAACGTGTTGTCGGCCTTCCACTGGTCGGACCACTTCTGCTCGAGCCCCTCCAGCGCCGGGCGGTCCGGTACGGCGAGGGACGGGGCCGGTGCCTGGGTGCTGTCGAGCTCGGTCATGGTCCACGATCCTAGTTTGCGCAGGCCCCGAGGCTGGAACCGGCGGGTTACCCTCGAGCGATGCGCCTGATCCGGGGAACCCTGCTGGCGGTCCTGGCGACCCTGATTCCGGCAGTCGTCGTACCCCCTGCGGAGGCGGCGAGCCCGACCTCGGTCACCCTCGTGGGGCGTGGCTGGGGCCACGGGCACGGCATGTCCCAGTACGGCGCCCAGAACCGGGCGAAGAACCTGGAGCAGACGGCGGCCCAGATCCTTGCGTTCTACTACCCGGGCACCGCATCGGGCACGACCAACGGAGTGATGGACGTGCTGGTCACCGCCGACACCTCCGACGACGTCGTCGTGCGGCACCGCACCGGGCTCACCGTGATGAGCGTCGCCACGGGAGCTGCCACGAACCTGACAAAGGCCGGCGCCCAGCGCTGGCGGATCGTGGCCGACGCCAGCATCCCGGGAAGCCGGGTCGACGTCCTCACCGACAAGTGGCGCCCGTTCACCTCGGTCAAGGGCGAGGCGGAGTTCCGGGCCGGGGGCCAGCCGATGCGGCTCTACGTCCCGGGCGGGTACGCCGTCTACCGCGGCCGCCTGCGCTCGGCGTACTCCGCCGGTCAGCGGCACACGGTCAACGTCGTGCACATCGAGGACTACCTGCGCGGCGTCGTGCCACGTGAGATGCCGGCGACCTGGCACCCGAACGCCGTCCGCGCCCAGGCGATTGCCGCGCGCAGCTACGCCGCCCGCGAGCGGGCCGATGCCGGCAGCCGTTTCTTCGACGTGTGGGACACCACGCGGTCGCAGGTCTACGGCGGGGTCGGCTCGGAGCACGAGGCGTCGGACGCGGCGGTGAAGGCCACGGTCGGCCAGATCCGGACGTACGACGGCAGGCCGGCCTTCACCCAGTTCTCCTCCAGCAACGGAGGCTGGGCCTCGAAGGGCTCGCAGCCGTACCTCACCTCGAACGAGGACAAGGCAGATCTGTGGGCGGGCAACCCCAACGAGCGGTGGGAGGTCGTGGTCAGTGCAACGGCGATCGAGAAGGCCTACCCGCTCGTCGGCGACTTCCAGAAGTTGCAGGTGCTGAGTCGCGACGGCGGCGGCAGCTGGGGTGGCCGGGTGACCCAGATCCGGATCGTCGGCGCCAAGTCGTCGGGCACGGTGACCGGAGACCAGTTCCGGTCGGCCCTCGGGCTCAGGTCGACGATGTTCGTGTGTCCGGGTGGGGTTGCGAGCTGCCCGGGCTGATGCCCGTGCGGCGCAGGAAGGCTCGCAGCAGCAGGCCGACGACCAGCGCCCAGAACGCTGCGCCGATGCCGAGCACGGTGACGCCGGACGCTGCGACCACGAGTGTTGCTGCGGCGGCCTCCCGCTCCTTCGGGTCGGCCAGGGCTTCGGCGAGCGCGGCGCCGAGGGTGCCGAGCAGGGCCAGGCCGGCGGCCGCCTGCATCAGGCCGTCCTCGGCGGCCACCACCATCGCGGCCAGGGCGCTGCTGGCGACCGCGAGGACCAGGTAGGTCACCGCGGCGCTCACGGCGGCGATCCAGCGGCGGCTGCGGTCCGGTCCGGCGTCCGGTCCGGCGGACAGGGCCGCGCTGATGGCGGCGAGATTGATCGCGTGTCCGCCCGTCGGCGCTCCGACGACGGTGCCGATGCCGGTGACGGTCAGCGACTCGCGCCACGGGACCTGGTAGCCGAAGCCGTTCATCACTGCCACGCCGGGCACGTTCTGCGACGCCATCGTGACGACGTACAGGGGGAGGGCGACGCCGACCAGTGCGGACAGCGACCACGCGGGCGTGGTCCACGTGAGGGTGGGCGCGAGGGCCCCGGCGCCGACGTGTGCGGTGAACAGCACGGTGCCGAGCGCGACGGCGAGGGCACCGGGCACTGCCCAGCGCGGAGCGAGGCGCAGCAGCGCCAGCCAGGTGAGGATCACCGGCGCGATCACCCAGGGCGCGTCGACCAGGGCGGTCACCGGGGCCAGGCACAACGGCAGCAGGACGCCGGCAAGCATGGCCCGGGCGAGGCTGTGCGGGATGGCGGCGACGAGATCGCCGATCCGTGGCACGAGTGCGGTCAGCAGGATCAGGACCCCGGTGGCGACGAAGGCGCCGACGACCGCGGGCCAGCCGCCGGTCACACCTGCGGTGGAGGCGAGCAGCGCCGCGCCCGGCGTCGACCAGGCCAGGGTGATCGGGATCCGGTGGCGCAGGGACAGCCAGAGCATCCCGAGCGCCTGGGTCACGCACAGGGTCAGCAGTCCGGAGGCGGCCTGGTCGGGGGTGGCGCCGACGGCGGTGAGGCCGGCGAACACGACCACGAACGAGCTGCTGAATCCCACGACCGCAGTCACGACGCCGGCCATCACCGGTCCGTGGGAGGTCTCCTCAGTCACGGAACGAGACTAGTGAGGTTCGTTCAGAAGGGCGGGGTCCCGGTGCCGGCGATGCGGAGGCGGCCCCAGGGGTCGCGATCGGACACCCTGCCTGCGGACTCGCCGTGGCCGGTGCGCAGTCGTACGTCGGTCCCGCTGCGCAGGTCGGCGAGCTCAGGGGAGGCAGTGATCCGGCCGTACCAGTGGAAGTGTCCGTCGAGGGGCTGGAAGACGCCGCGCAGGGTGACGGTGACAGCCTGTTCAGCGCCGTCGACCACGACGGTGGCCGGGCCGTCGTAGGCCTCCTGGGGCTCGTGCTCGATCGTCACTGACTCGTCTTCCGGATCGGCGTGACGTTGGGCTGCGGGTCGAGCTCGCTGAGCTGGACGCCGTGCTCCGCGGCGGCGCCGGAGAGCGCGTGCCAGATGAAGTCGCTGAGGTACGTCGTCGCGGCCGCGCGGGACATGGTGCGCCGCTCCAGCCACCACTGCCCGACCGAGTTGCCGACGCCGACGATGGCGTGTGCCCACGGCTCGGCCGCGCCGGCGTCGCCGCCGAGATGCCGCAGCGCGTCGCCGAGCAGCCGGGAGAGCTTGGCTGCGATCACGGTCTTGCCGTCCGCGACCGCGCCCGCGCCGGCCCCGTGGTGGCGGATCAGCAGGAGGAAGGCGGCGGGGTGCTCGGCCAGCGTGTCGAGGTACGCCGTCACGCCGGCGGTGACCCGGTCGCGGGCCGTCGCGGGCGCGAGGACGGCGGTGATCACCCGCTCCAGCACCAGGTCGGCGCCCCAGGTGCCGACCGCGGCGTACAGCTCGTCCTTGTCGGCGAAGTAGCGGTAGATGACCGGCTTGCTCACGCCGGCCTCGGCGGCGATGTCGGCCACCGACGCGTCCGGGCCGAGGGTGTCGATCGCCCGGATCGCGGCCTGCACGAACTCGGCGCGCCGCGCGACCCGGTGCTCGTCCCAGCGAGTCGTGCGTCCATCACCCTTGACGTTGGCGGCCATGAGGAGAACAGTACAGGTAGACGTTACCCGCGGTAATACCTAATCATCGGAGATCTGGCCTTGACGATCGTGGACCCCCTCGCCGACCGTCTGCTGCGCTCGACCGCGCGGCAATCGTATGACCCTGACGTCGACCTCGACTGGGATGCGCCGCCGGTGCCCGGCCTGTGGTGGATGCAGCCCGAGCGGACGTCGCTCTACGGCACGAAGCTGTGGGACCGGCTGAGCGAACAGGAGCAGATGACGCTCGCGCAGCACGAGGTCGCGAGCATGGTCAGCGTCGGGATCTGGTTCGAGGTGGTCCTCATGCAGTTGCTCCTGCGCGATGTCTACTCCGCCGATCCGCGCGACCTGCGCACCCAGTTTGCGTTGACCGAGGTCGGAGACGAGACCCGGCACACGGTGATGTTCGGCCGCGCGATCGGCAGCATGGGGATGCCCGCCTACGGCCCGCGACCGCGGGTGAAGCGGTTCGCGAAGCTCGGTCCGCTGGCCCTGCGCGGCCCCAGCGCCTACGCGTCGATCCTGATCGGCGAGGAGCCGGTCGACCGCTGGCAACGCGATTCGATGCGCGACGAGCGGATCCAGCCGCTGACCCGGATGGTGTCGCGGATCCACGTCACCGAGGAGGCGCGGCACGTCACCTTCGCCCGCGACGAGCTCGAGAAGTCGGTCCGCACGCTGGGTCGTACCGATCGGCTGTGGCACCAGTGGCTCACCGCCCAGGTCGCCTTCATCACGATGCGTTCCCTGGTGCACCCCGACGTGTACGCCGCTGTGGGGATCGACCCGGCCGAGGGCCGTCGGGCCGCGTTGGGCAACGAGAACTACCGGGAGACCATCGCCTGGATGGGCGAGAAGGTGATGCCGTTCCTGGAGGAGCAGGGGATGGTCGGCAAGGCCCACCACAAGACGTGGCGCGCGTCGTTCCTCATGCGCTGAGGACAGCGGCGCGCGCCGCCACCACCGCCTCGTAGATGTTCGGGTCGAGGGCGCAGCCCTCGCGGCGTACGTCGGCGGTGTCGAGGACGACGAGGCGGTTCAGCCTCACCTCACTGGGCCGTCCCTTCGAGTCCCACGCGCCCGAGCCGACGTCCATCCAGTGGCGGCCGGCCGCGGCCTCCTGGTCGGCGTCGCGGTCGTGGTCCTTGCTGGTCATCACCAAGCAGTGCACCGACGTGCGGCCGTCGGGTTCGGTGGCGGTGCCGATCACCAGCACCGGGCGGTCCTTGCCCTGCTGTGGGTCGTCCTCGTAGGGGACCCATGCCCAGGCGACCTCGCCCGGGTCGGGTTTGCCGTCGAGGACAGGAGCGTAGGTGCCGTCCGTCATCGGACCTCCTCGTGGAACTGGCTGATCAGGCCGGGTGTGGCGGCATCGGCGAGGGCGAGCGCTGCGAGCTCCGGCACGTCGTACACCTCGATGCGTCCGCCGCCCCCAGCGGTGGTGGCCGCGACGGTGACCAGTCCGGCGCGGCGCTGGAACCAGGTCGCGCGCATGTTCCAGCCGATGACGTGGCTGTCGCCCAGCGCGGCGCGGGAGCGCACGACCGAGCCGGAGCGCATCACCACGTGGTCGGCGAGATGGGCATGGCCGAGGGAACGGGCCCGGTCGGTCGCGAGGGCGAGGGCGAGACCGAACGGGACGACGGCGACGAGCAGGACCCCTGCAGATGCGCCGCCGACGACGAGCAGTGCCAGGAGGACGACGAACGGCGTGGCACCCATGAGTGCGCGGGTGTAGCGGCGGGTGGTCGCGGTTCGACCGTGGGGGAGCAGGGGGCCGGTGATCGGGGCCGGGTCGGCGAGCACGGCCCGGGCGACGTCGTAGGCCGTGGCGGCGGGCGCGGGCGGCAGGAGGACGGCAGAGCTGGCCTGGCTGCTGTCCAGGCCGGTCACGATGGCGCTGACCCGGCGGCCACGAGCAAGGCGGAGCAGGGCCGGCTCGCCGAATCGGATGCCGGCGAGCCGGGGGACGTCGATGCTGGTCTCGCGGCGGGTCAGCAGGCCGCGGCGTACGTGCCAGGTGGCGCCGTGGCGCGACAGCAGGAAACCGCCGTTGGTCACCAGGTAGCCGGCGACAGCGAGGATGACGCCGAGCGCTGCGACGACCGCGACGACACCGAGGACGAAGGTGCCGTCGACGGCGGCGAAGTCCTCCTCGCTGAGATTGATCCTGAAGATCTCGGAGAACTGGGCGGCCGCACCGATCAGGCCGGCCATGGCGACGAGCGCCGTACCGCTGAACGGGGCGTACCAGAGCCAGCGTGGGGAGAACCGGGCGACGACCTGCTCGACCTCGTCGATGGGTGCGCCGTGTTCGCCATCTGTTGCCGGAGCCTGACGAGATCCCAGCAGGTGCACCCGCAACGTCGTCGCCTGTTCCCGGGGGAGCGCGTCGAGCTCGAGTCGTTCGTCGGCGTCGCTGACCACGCCGCCAGTGCCGATCACGACGGTCGCCAGGCCGAGGATCCGGTGGATGGGGGAGGCAGTGAGGTCGACGGTGCGGACTCGATCGACAGGCGTCGACAGTGCGTGTCGCTGGAGCAGCCCGCGGCGCAGCTCGACGCGTCCGTCGGTCACGCGGTAGGTGGTGGTCAGGTAGCGCACGACACCGAGTGCCACCGGCGCGACGACACCCAGGAGGGCCCAGGGTCCTGCCCCGGACACGCCACCGGCCACGACCAGGCCGATCAGCACCGGGAGGAACTTGCCGACCTCCCTGACGGGGTGGATCAGCAGCATCCGTGGGTCGAGGCGTTCCCAGGCGTCGCTCATGTCGCGTCGCCAGCCACCAGGTCGGCCTTCCGGGTGAGCTCGTCGATGAGCGCGAGGGCGACATCCTTGTCGAGTCCCTCGATCTGCAGCGGGCCGGCGGCAGATGCCGTGGTCACGGTGACCGTGGCCAGACCGAACAGACGCGCCAGCGGGCCCTGCGCGAAGTCGACGGTCTGCACCCGCGACATCGGCGCGATCCGCCGCTCCCTCGCCCACCAGCCACGCTGCGTGTAGACCGCCGTGGCCGAGACCTCCCAGCGATGCACTCGATACCGCCACTGGGGTACGACGGCCGCGGCCAGCGCCAGCAGGAGCAGCGGCACTCCGGCCAGCCACCAGCGCACGGCGTCCGGTCCCCAGATCGCGATCGCCACGCCAGCCGCGATCCCTGTGAAGGCTGCCTCGATGGCCGCCGTCAGGTGCCACAGCGTGAGGGCCCGTGGGCTGACCCGGTGGGCAGGATCGCGCAGTTCACTCACGCGACGACACTAGCCAGTGGCTGGTTCAGGCGACGGCGTAGTTGCCGGCGAGCTTGATCGCGATGGCTCGCAGGGCGTGGAATTCGCCTGCGGTGATGGTGGTGGTGCCGTTGGTGGTGACTCTGCGGTGCAGGCCGTGGGGTGTGCGCCAGATCCATTGGTCGGGTCCGAGTTGGACCACGGTGTAGCCGGCGTGGGTCTTGGCGCGGTGGTGATGTCTGCGTAGTGGGGTGTCGTTGTGGTCGCCGGTC
>JAPLCC010000052.1 GCA_026392415.1 Propionibacteriales bacterium | reverse complement strand
CGCTTCGCCGTGCGCTGGAACACCGTCACGGGCGTGGCCCAGCGGATGATCTCGTCGACGGCGGTGTCCGGACGCTCGCGCTTGTAGAGCTCCCACTGGTCCGGGTTGTCGAGGAACGCCTTCATGCCGTTCGTGATCGCGTTGCGCGTGGTCTCGTTGCCGGCCACGGCGAGCAGGACCACGAAGAAGCCGAACTCGTCGTCGGTCAGGCCGTTGCCGTCGACGTCAGCGGTGACCAGCTTGGTGACGATGTCGTCCTGCGGGTTGCGGCGGCGGTCGTCGGCCAGTGCCATGGAGTACGCGAGGATCTCCATGAAGGCGACGTCCTGGTCGCCCGCGACCTCCGGGTCGTCGTAGGACAGCATCTGGTTGGACCACTCGAACAGCTTGCCGCGGTCCTCCTGCGGGACTCCGAGCAGCTGGGCGATCGCCTGCAGCGGCAGCTCGGCCGCGATGTCGGTCACGAAGTCGCCCGACTCCTTGGCGAGCGCCTCGTCGACGATCTTCTCGGCGCGGTCCTTGAGCCATTCGTGCAGGCCGTTGACCGCCCGCGGCGTGAAGGCCCGCGAGATGATCTGGCGCAGCTTGGTGTGCTCGGGCGAGTCATGGTTGATCAACAGGAAGCGGGTCTGCTCGAGCCCGTCGCGCGTCATGTCTGGCGCGAAGCGGATGATCACGCCGTTCTCGTAGGTCGAGAAGTCGGCCTGGTTCTTCGAGACCGCCGCGACGTCCGCGTGCTTGCTCAGCGCCCAGTAGCCGGTGTCGAGGAAGCCTGCCCGCGCCTCGGGATCGGCCTGCTCGATCCAGCTGACCGGCGCGGTACGCCGCAGCGTGAGCAGCTCGTCGTGCGGCATCCGCTGGCGCAGGATGTCGGGATCCGTGGGGTCGAAGTTCGTCAGCGGCGCGGAATCGACAGCAGTCATGGACGTGACGGTACACACTTTCGTCCGGGAACGAAAGGTATTCGTTAACGTGTCTAGCTGGTCGTTCCGTAGACAGGCTCGGGTGCGGGCGCAGCGGCCAGCAGGTCCCGGAGCGCGGGTCCGACACCGGTCGCTTCCCAGCGCGTCCCGTTGTCGCGCGACGGTCCGTGCGACCAGCCGTTCTCGACGGTGATGACACTGCCGTCGATCTCGATCACCCGACCCGTGACGTCGCCGGCCTCCTCGGACGCGAGCCAGGCCACGATCGGCGAGTTGTCCTCGGGAAGGGCCATCGCAGAGGTGTCGAACGCGCCCTCGGTCATCCGGGTCTTGGCGACCGGCGCGATCGCGTTGACCGTGACGCCGTACCGACCCATCTCGACAGCAGCGACCAGGGTCATGCCGGCAATGCCGGCCTTGGCCGCGGAGTACGTCGTCTGGCCGAGCGAGCCCTGGAGCCCGGCGCCGGAGGACGTGTTGATCACCCGGGCGGCGCGCTGACGCCCCTCCTTCGCCTCGGCGCGCCAGTACGCGCCGGCGTGGCGCAGCGGGGCGAAGTGGCCCTTGAGGTGGACCCGCACGACGGCGTCCCACTCCTCCTCGGTCGTGTTGACCAGCATCCGGTCGCGCACGAAGCCGGCATTGTTGACCAGGATGTCGAGGCCCCCGAAGGTGTCGATCGCCTGGCGGACCATCGCCTCGGCGGCCGCGAAGTCGGCGACGTCGGCACGGTTGACGACGGCCTCGCCTCCCATCGCCTCGATCTCGGCGACGACCTCGTCCGCCGGGGTCTCCCCGGTGTCCTCACCGGCGTTGGACACGCCGTAGTCGTTGACGACGACCTTCGCGCCGTGACGGGCCAGCTCCAGCGCGTGGGCCCGGCCGATTCCGCGTCCGGCACCCGTCACGATCGCGACGCGACCCTCCAGCAACCTGCTCACGTGGGTTCTCCTTGGTTTTGGGCGATGTAGAGGAACACCGGCTGCTCGCCGCCGCCATGACAGGCGACGTGGGCTCCGGAAACATAGGAAGCCAGATCACTGGCCAGGAAGGCAGCGACGCGGCCGATCTCGGCGACATCGGCCATCCGACCCAGCGGAATGGTGCGTTCGATCGTGGCCACCGTGGCATCGCCGCCGTAGTGGTCAGCCGTGTCGGGGGTCCGGACCAGGCCAACGTCGATCGCGTTCACCCGGACCTTCGGGCCCCACTCCTGGGCCAACGAGGTGGTCAGCGCGTCCAGACCTGCCTTGGCCGCGCCGTACGCCGCCGTGCCCGGCGAGGGGCGCAGGGCGGACACGGAGGAGATGTTGATGATCGAGCCGCCGCTCGACTGGTCCTGCATCACCCGGTTGGCCGCCTGGCTGACCAGGAGCGCGGACATCAGGTTCAGGCCGATGATCTTGTCGTGGAAACGCGGCGACGCCTCGGCCGCGAGCGCGTACGGCGCCCCGCCGGCGTTGTTCACGACGACGTCGAGCTGGCCGAACTCCTCGACGATCCCGGTCACGAGCGCGGCGACGGACTCCGCGTCGCGGACGTCGCAGAGCCGGTGGCTCGCGCCGGCCGGCGGCGTCGCGTCGGACCGGCCGCAGGTGATGACCGTGGCCCCGGCCTCGAGCAGCACCTCGGTGATACCGCGACCAATGCCCTTGGCGCCGCCGGTGACGAGGGCGATGCGGCCCGTCAGGTCCAGATTCAGTGGCATGACGGCACCCTACCAAGCATTTGCTTGGTAGGGTGCTCGCATGACGGTTTCCAGTGAGCTGCGCGACGACGGCATCCGCGTCGTCACCATGAACGCTCCCCCGGTCAACGCCCTCACGGTGCAGGGCTGGTTCGACGTGGCGGCGGCGCTCGACGAGGCCAGCGCAGACATGGCGACCAAGGTCGTGGTCCTGCGCGCCGAGGGCAAGGGCTTCAACGCCGGCGTCGACATCAAGGAGATGCAGAACACCACCGGCTTCGACGCCCTCATCGGCGCCAACAAGGGCTGCTTCGCCGCCTTCAAGGCCGTCTACGAGTGCTCCGTGCCCGTGATCGCGGTCGTCAACGGCTTCTGCGTCGGCGGCGGGGTCGGCCTGGTCGGCAACGCCGACATCGTCGTGGCCAGCGACGACGCCTACTTCGGCGTACCCGAGGTCAAGCAGGGCGCGCTCGGCGCAGCGACCCACATGGCCCGGATGGTCCCCCAGCAGATGATGCGCGCGCTGTACTTCACCGCCGCCACGATCTCGGCTGCCGACCTGCACCGCCTCGGCTCGGTCTACCGGCTCGCCCCGCGCGACCAGCTCGACGCCGTCGCGCTCGAGGTGGCCGCCAGCATCGCCGACAAGGACACCCGGGTGATCCGGGCGGCCAAGGAGGCGCTGAACGGGATCGAGCCGGTCGACGTGAACAAGAGCTACCGGTTCGAGCAGGGGTTCACCTTCGAGCTCAACCTCGCCGGTGTGTCCGACGAACTCCGCGACGACTTCGCGGGCACCGACAAGGCAGGAAAGAAGTGACCAAGCCCCGCGACAAGCAGATGACGATCGACCAGGTCGTCGCCCAGCTCTCCGACGGTATGACGATCGGCATCGGCGGATGGGGTCCGCGGCGCAAGCCGATGGCCCTGGTCCGGGCGATCCTCCGCTCCGACCTCAAGGACCTGACGATCGTGAGCTGGGGAGGTGCCGACGTCGGCCTGCTGGCTCGCGCCGGCAAGATCCGCAAGCTCGTCTATGCGTTCGTCTCACTCGACTCGATCCCGCTGGAGCCGAACTTCCAGCGGGCGCGCCAGAACGGCACGATTCCCGAGATCGTCGAGCTCGACGAAGGCATGTTCCAGACCGGCCTGTACGCCGCGGCCCAGCGCCTGCCCTTCCTGCCCATGCGCGCCGGACTCGGTTCGGACGTGCTGGTCAACAATCCCTGGATCAAGACGGTCGCCAGCCCCTACGCCGACGAGAACGGCGACTTCGAGGAACTGACGGCCGTCCCTGCGCTGAAGCTCGATGTCGCCCTGGTGCACCTGAACCGCGCCGACGTCCACGGCAACGCGACCTACCTCGGTCCGGATCCGTACTTCGACGACCTGTTCGTGCAGGCCGCCGACAAGGCGTTCGTCTCGGTCGAGCAGATCGTCGACACCGCGGGCCTCACGGTCGACACCCCGGTCCAGCGCCTGCTGATCAACCGCATGATGGTCGACGGCGTCGTGGAGACGCCGAACGGCGCGCACTTCACTGTCTGCACCCCGGACTACGAGCGCGACGAGAAATTCCAGAAGGCCTACGCGGCAGCAGCGGGTGGGTCCGACGAGGACTGGGCCGCGTTCGAGCAGCGATTCCTCTCCGGCGACGAAGAGGCCTACCAGGCAGCCGTCGCGGAGTTCCGTGCCGAGCAGGAGGCAACCAAGTGACCGAGTTCTCCCGCGCACACGTCTGCGCCGCCGCCATCGCCGACGCGTTCAAGGACGACGGCGAGATCTTCGCCTCGCCCATGGGCATGCTTCCCATGCTGGGCGTCCGGCTGGCCCGGCTCACGTCCAACCCGGACCTGGTCATCTCCGACGGCGAGTCCCTCTTCCTGGGCGGCACTCCCCCGCTGTTCGCGAAGGCCGACGTCGTCGAGGGCTGGATCCCGTTCCGCCGTGTCTTCGATGTGGTCGCGTACGGCAAGCGGCACGTGATGATGGGCGCCACCCAGATCGACCGCCAGGGCAACCAGAACATCTCCGCCATCGGCGACTTCGCGCAGCCGAAGCGCCAGCTGCTCGGCTCGCGCGGCGCACCGGGCAACACCGTCAACAACCGGACGTCGTACTGGGTCCCGAAGCACAACACGCGCGTCTTCGTCGAGAACGTCGACATCGTCTCCGGCGTCGGACCGGCCCGCGCGAAAGCCGCGGGACCGGGTGCCTCGAAGTACAACGACATCCACCGGATCGTCACCAACCTGGGCGTCTTCGACGTCAAGGGAGACGGCGACACCGTCCGCCTGCTGTCCGTGCACCCGGGCGTGACGGTCGAGGAGGTCGTCGAGGCGACGGGTTTCGCGCTCGACATCTCCACCGACGTGCCGACGACGCGCGAGCCCACTCTCGAGGAGCTGATCGTCATCCGCGAGGTGCTCGACCCCAAGGGACTGCGCTTCCGCGAGGTCCCCGAGCCGGTCACGACCGATGAGGTGGCGAAGTGATCGCGCAGCAGATCCGGACACCGTTCACCGACCTGGTCGGCGTACCGCACCCCGTCGTGCAGACCGGCATGGGCTGGGTCTCCGGCCCGCGTCTGGTCTCGGGCACCGCCGAGGCCGGCGGTCTCGGCATCCTCGCCTCGGCGACGATGACCTTCGAGGAGCTCGAGAAGGCGATCGTCGAGACGAAGAACCGCACCGACAAGCCGTTCGGCGTCAACCTGCGTGCCGACGCCGGCGATGCACCTGCGCGCTGCCAGCTGCTCATCGAGTACGGCGTCAAGGTCGCCTCGTTCGCCCTCGCTCCGAAGCCGGAGCTGATCGCGAAGCTGAAGGAGCACGACATCGTCGTGATGCCGTCGATCGGCGCCGCCAAGCACGCGAAGAAGGTCGCCGCGTGGGGCGCGGACGCCGTGATGGTGCAGGGCGGCGAGGGCGGCGGCCACACCGGCGCCATTCCGACCACCCTCCTGCTCCCGACCGTGCTCGACGCCGTGGACATCCCCGTGATCGCAGCCGGTGGCTTCTTCGACGGCCGCGGCCTCGCGGCCGCCCTGTCGTACGGCGCAGCCGGCGTCGGCATGGGCACCCGCTTCCTGCTCACCCAGGACAGCGCCGTGCCGGACGCCGTCAAGCGGCTCTACCTCGAGAAGGGGCTGACTGACACCGTCGTCACCGCGAAGGTCGACGGCATGCCGCACCGGATGCTGCGCACCGAGCTCGTCGAGTCCCTCGAGGAGACCTCCGCTGTACGCCGCCTCGGCCCGACCGCCCGTCGTACGCTCGAGTTCAAGAAGACCTCAGGCATGTCCTGGACCGAACTGCTGAAGGACGGCCGGGCCATGAAGAAGGCCCAGGGCCGCACCCTCGGCCAGATGGCACTCGCCGCGAACACGCCGACCATGCTGCGCGCCGGCCTCGTCGAGGGCGACACCTCCGCGGGCGTCCTCGCCAGCGGTCAGGTCGTCGGCGTGATCGACGACCTGCCCACCTGCGAGGAGCTCATCGACCGGATCGTCACCCGGGCCGCAGAGGAGCTGCGGCGGGGGTCGTCGTACCTCGTCTGAGTTGCTACGGCGCCACGGCCGCGGCGGACGGCTCGAACCCGACCTTGATGGTCGCCGACACCTGATCGGTCTCGGGGTCGATCACCGACACCGAACCCGGCTCCGTTCCTGTGTCTGACACGTTCATCACGAAGACGGTGCCTGCGTTGGGTGCACCCTCGGGCGCCACGGCCAACTTGGAGGGATGTTCGCCGACCGTGATGGTCGCCGACACCCGAACGCTCCCCGACTTGATCACCAGCACCGAACCTGAGTCGGGGCCGTTGTTGGTGACATAGACGGTGCCGGCGTTCGGTGCACCCTTCGGCGCCGCCACGACAGACGGCGCCTCGCCGGCCTTGATGGTCGCCGACACCCGATCACTCCCGGGCTCGATCACCGACACCGACCCCACACCCGAGCCTGAGCCTGAGCGTGGACCGTGATTGGTGACATAGACGGTGCCGGCGTTGGGGGCACCCGTGGGACCCACCGCCACGTCGACCGAGGACTTGCCGGTCTTGATCGTCGCCGACACCCGATCACTCCCGGGCTCGATCACCGACACCGACCCCGTGTTGGAGCCTGAACCGAAGTTGCTCACATAGACGCTGCCCGCGTTCGGCGTGCCCGGAGGCGCCACCGCCAACCCGCTCGGACCCTGCCCAACCGTGATCGTCGTCGACACCCGGTCACTCCCGGGCTCGATCACCGACACCGAGCCCGTCGTCCTGCCCAGCCCGAAGTTGCCCACGTAGACAGTGCCCTCGTTAGGGGTGCCCCCGGGCGCAATCTCAATCGCGAGCGGGCCTGGGCCTACGGCAATGGTCGCTGACACCCGATCGCTCCCGGGCTCGATCACCGACACTGACCCCGCACCGGAGCCTGAGGCGTAGTTGGTCACATAGACGGTGCCCGCGTCGGGCGTGCCCTTCGGCGCGACCGCCACCCGCACCGGCGTCAGGCCGACCTTGACGGTCGCGGACACCCGATCACTCCCCGGCTCGAACACCGACACCGACCCGTCGCCCGAGTTCTGGTCGAAGCCGGTCACGTAGACGGTGCCGGCGTTCGGAGTGCCCGTCGGCGCCACCGCCACCCACGTCAAGACGCTGTCGGCCGAGAGAGCCGCCGACACCCGATCACTCCCCGGCTCGATCACCGAAACTGTCTGCGAACCGGAGTTGATCACGTAGGCCGTGCCTGCATTCGGCCGCTTTGCAGCCCGATCGTCAGCGGGCGAGTACGCGACAAACCAGATGCCCACCCCCGTCGCCACGGTCACCAGCGATGCGACGGCGCCCCAGATCCAGAGCTTGCGCTTGCGTCGGGGCGCAAGGGTCTCCATACTCCAGGCTCCGTCGGCAGGGTGGTCACCGGCCGCACCCGGGCTCTGGCGATGCCGCGGATCGCGCACCGTCTCGGCCTGGCTGGCCGCAACGGGACCCGGCAGCGGTGTGGTGTCCACGACCGGCTCCGGCGCCTGATGCTGGTGATCAGTCGGCGACGAACTGGCAACGCCGAAGCTGTCACCGGCAGGCTCCAGATCCGCGCCAAGGGCGTGAGCCCAGCACAGCACCGCCCACCTGCTCGACCTGGTGTCGCCGGCACCTCGCGTCTCGGCCAGCCCGATCGCGACCTGCTCCACCACCTCGATCGGACGCCCGCCGGCAGCCGTCAGGGTCCGGTATCGCTCCACCGCGCCGAAGCGCACCGCGTCCAGCAGCGAGTTGAGTTGCCCGGGCGGCACATCCTCGTCACCCCACACGTCATCGAGCACAGCCCGCAAGTGCCCGGCATCGTCGAGCAGAGCGACGCCGAACCGCTCAATGAGGGCGCGCAGGTCTTCGTGAGGGAGCACGCGCCAAGAATGCCGAACGAGCACGTCCGGCGATGCGGATTTCCCAAGGTTGGAGCGCAGGGAGCGCCCGGAGGTCGAGCCAGCGGCCGAATCCGCCATGCTTGACCCATGCGATTCACCGAGCACGAGCTGACCGCGGCGCTGACCGGAGCGGCCAAGACCGTGGTCGCGTCGAACCGCAAGGTTCGCAAGCGCGGCGTCGACATCGACACCGTGTGGAACGAGATGGATCGCTACGAGCGGTTCAAGGTGCTCGACGCGCTCGGCACCCAGATCCTGCCCGTGCTCGTTGCGCTGCCCGACGTCGACGTGGAGCCGGGCACGCGGCCGTCGTACTCGAACTCGGAGGTCACGGCCGCCGTCGACGTCCTCGTCGGCGACGAGCTCGGCAAGTTGCGTCGCGCCGTCCTCGTCAAGGCGCGCACCCTGCTCGTCCAGACGGCCCTCGCGAACGTCCCGCGGCGGCTGGACCCGGACGCCCTGATCAACGCACCCGACCCGGACGACGCTGGTCCGACGTGAGGTCGCCGCGCCCGGCGTACACCCACCCCGTCGCCCTTCAGGCACACGACCTGTCGCAGATCATCGACGGGCACAACGACCTGGCCTGGTCCTCGCGGACCGTTGCCGGATACACCGTCGAGGGTCTCGACGGCCCCGAGCACCCGTTCAAGACCGACATCAACCTGCTGCGCGCCGGCGGGGTCGGCGCACAGTTCTGGTCCGTGTACTCCCAGGGCGGACTTCCGCCGTCCGAGGCGGTCCAGTACACCCTGGAACAGATCGACTTCATCCATCGACTGGTCCGCCGTTACCCCGACACCTTCGTCCTGGCGCGCACCGGATCCGACATTCGCACCGCATGGGACCGCGGACAGATCGCCTCGCTGCTGGGCGCCGAGGGCGGGAACAGCATCGGCGGGTCCCTCGCGGTCCTCCGGGTCCTGGCCACTCTGGACGTCAAGTACCTGACGCTCACCCACAACCACAACACCACCTGGGCCGACTCGGCCACGGACGTGCGGGCACACGGAGGGCTCACCGGCTTCGGTCGCGAAGTGGTGGCCGAGATGAACCGGCTCGGTGTCCTGCCCGACCTCTCGCATGCCTCGTTCGACACCATGCGACAGACCCTCGACGTGAGTTCCGCGCCCGTGATCTTCAGCCACTCGTCGAGTCATCAGGTCTGTCCGCATCCGCGGAACGTCCCCGACGACGTCCTCGGTCGGCTCTCCACCAACGGAGGCGTCCTGATGGTGGCTTTCGTCCCGGAGTTCGTCAGCGAGGACTACTGGCACTGGCACGACGACGGCAAGCACGGAGCCCGTCCACCGGTGACGGTCGACCAGGTCGCCGACCACATCGAACATGCCCGGGAGGTCGCCGGGCTCGACCACGTCGGCCTCGGATCCGACTACGACGGCGGCGGTGACTTCCCCGACGACATGGGAGACGTCAGCGGTTTCGCCGTCCTCATCGACCGCCTGGCCGAGCGCCGTTGGAGCGCGCCCGAGCTCGCGAAGCTCATGGGCGGCAACATCCTCCGCGTCCTCGACGACACCGCCGAACCGACCACCGCGACCTGACAAGACCTCGTGATTGGGGTGGATTGCTGTCACCCAGTGACAGCAATCCACCCCAACAACGGTCGTTGGTCACTCGTCGCGGGCGTCGCGGCGCTCCTGCAGGCGCTGCTGCGCTGCCTCGAGAAACTCCAGGCACGGCGCCTCCGCGGCAGGGTGCTTCTCGCGGAGGTGGAAGATCCAGCGGTCCATCGCGGCCATGAAGCCGTTGTCCTCGCCGGGGCGCAACGTCGACCAGTGGATGTGGCCGCGGACTGTGCACTCGTTGCAGTTGATCTTGTAGACGAACTGGTCGTTGGCGTCGACGTCGATCTTCACCTTGGAGAGCGGACCGGCCTGTACGGCGGCCTTCCTCTCACGAGCAGATCGGCTCGCAACCATGTCGTCCCCCTCGGGTGTTCGGCCCACCGACCCTACCGGCCGCCGATCTGTCGGTGCGGTCGCCTAGGGTCAGGCAGGTGAAGTGCCGATGAGCAAGATGGACGGCCTGCGCGCAATGCGCGAGGCCAAGTACGCAGCTGCCGCAGCCCGCAGCGGGACGCCCGCCAAGGCCGCGCCCAAGAAGCCCGTGGCGAAGGCGGCTCCGACGACGGCTGCCGCCGAGCCGGCTTCCGACGCCGAGACCGACGAGGCGCTGTGCGGCCACCGCAACATCAGCGGCCGCACCTGCACCCGCGAGCGCGGACACTCGGCAAAGAGCCACCGCTACTCCTGATCAGCCTCGTCACTCGAGGGTGCGTTGGTAGGCCCACTCACGGCCCATGACCTGGTAGCCCAGGATCTCGTTCACGCCGATCATGTGGTCGTTGGACTCGGCATTCCACGTGTCGACGGTCAGCAGCTGCGGCTCGTCCTCGCGAAGCCAGCGCAGCATGTCTGCTTTGAGCAGCAGGCCGAGCCGGTGCCCACGGTGCGCACGGGTGACCGAGGTGTCGTGCTGGTCGCCCCAGACGGGGTCCTCCTCGGACACCACGATCACGGTCTGCGCCGCGAGCGCGCCTGAAGGCACGTGGCGAGCCACCACCCGGTACAGCCGCTCCCCGCGACCCGCCATCGACGTCTCGTACGCCGCCATCCGCTCGGCGGTGAAGACCTCGTCCTCGTAGTCGAGGTCGTCGGTCGGTGCATCGTTGATGGCCGAGGCCATCTCGGCGAGGTCGTCCAGGCGGTCGGCCGGCGTCGGAACGCTCCAACGCTCGAGGACGTAGTCGGTCGCGTGCGGCAGCGCTTCGTCGTACCTCTTGTCGAGCTCGGGCCAGTCGATGTCGGCCAGCGTCTGGCGACGGTTGATCGATGCGAGCTTCTTCTCGAAACCGTGACGGGCCGCGAACGCGTGGGCGGCTTCCGACTCCCAGCCTTCCGCGGCGACGATCGTCCGGCCGCGGCTCCGGGCCTCGTCGAGCAGCGCGTCGAGGATGGCGGTGCCGTGACCGCGGCGTCGATGCTCCGGGTGCACCTCGACCCGGATCCAGGCGAGATCGAGGTTGTCGTACTCACTGGCTGCGATCGCGCCACTCCCGACCACGACGCCATCGACACGGGCGAGGTACGGCGTGTCGACCTCGCCGTCCCAACCGTGGCGGAACCGGCCGACCGCCATCGCTCGGGTCTGTGGCCTGTTCCAGGGGGTGTCGGCGCTGCTGATCGCGTTGGTCAACTCGACCCAGGCATCGACCTCGGCCACGTCGTCGGGGCCGAACGGATGAATCTCCATGCGAGCAGCATGCGGTGGTCGGCCCCGCGCCGCCACTGGATATTGTCAACTGGTGAGCCAACCGACGCCGACCCCGAGCCCGGGCGCCCCGCGTCGCAAACACCTGATGGACCCCAACGCCCCACGCAAGGCGCCGGACCCCAAGGACCTCGAGCGGCTGGCCCGCGTGCAGCGCCGGGTGGTCTCGGTCCTGGCCATCACCACCGTCCTGCACCTCTCGGCCGGCCTCGTGCTCGCCGCCGGGCACGTGGGCGAGGACCGCCTCGATGCGCAGCTCACCCTGCTCACCATTGCGACCATCTTCATGGCGGGCGGAATCGGCGCCACCCTCGTGGTCAACCACCGGCGCTGGCTCTCACCCTGGCTGCTGCTCGGGCTGATCCCCGGTCTCGTCGGCCTCTGGTGGATCGTTCTCTGAGGTTCAGTCCTCGGAGATCTCCACGGGGTAGACGTCGTGCTCCGTGCCGGCGGCGAGGGTGAACCCCCACCCGGTCGGCAACGTGATGTAGGGCCAGATCGCAGGATGGGCCTGGTACATGTCCTGGAGCGTGGCTACCGTGAACCCGACCGTCCGGCTGACCTCGTCGAAGTCGTCGTTGTCGGCGAACACCACCCAGCCCGTGTCCCGACGCTCCGCGTCGGCCGGGAACCGGGCGCCGTAGACCAACAGCGAGTCGGGCGTGACGTTCTTGGCCAGCAGACCGCTGCCGAGCGGCCACGGCGGCTCCGCACGCGCACCGACGCGTTCGCAGACCTCCTGCTGGTCGCTGCGGATGCGGGGCGGCGCGAGCGGATCCATCGGAGACGTCGGGTCGGTGCCCGGGTTCTCCGGGTCCGCCTCCCACCTTGCGAGGAACGCCAGGTAGTCGTCGAAGTCCGCGATCGGAGCACCGGTGGCGATCAGGTGGGACGAAGGGATCTGCAACCGGTCGTTGGGCAGGAGGCGCGTGTGCGTGCCGAAGGGGAGGTTGTCGAGGGCGCATTCGACGAGGTCGCCGTCGACCCCCAACACGATGGCCCACATCCGCTCCACCTGCGTGACCAGCCGGGGTCGACCGTCTTCGTCGTACGGCGCCAGGCCGTCGCGCACGACGTCGGCGATCGTGACCACCTCGAACATGGCGCGCACCATGCTGCCGGGCTGCAACGCGGCGATCTCGTCCTCGGTCGGCATCGCGAACGTGTCCGGGTGCTCCGTCGCCGTCGGTCGGGGATCGAGGAGCTCCCACCCGCCGCGCACGAGCAGGGCCGGGAGATCCGGGGAATCGGTCATGGCGCCGGAGCGTACCGGTGCGTCACCGCCTCGATGTTGTTGCCGTCGAGGTCGCGCACGAAGGCGCCGTAGTAGCCGGGGTGGTACTCCGGCCACGGGCGCGGTGCATGGAGCACCTCCGCGCCAGCTGCGACCGCGGCATCGTGGAACGCGTGCACCGCGGCGACGTCGGCTGCAGTGAAGGCGACGTGCACCTCGCGGTTGGGTGGCATGTCGTCGTAGCGGCTGAGCCAGAAGGCGGGGTCGTTCTCGGTGCCGTAACCGCAGGCGACGTCGTAGTCCATGATCCGCGTGAAGCCCAGTGGCGCGAGAACGGCGTCGTAGAAGGCCTTCGAGGCGGCGAGGTCGGCACAGTTGATTCCGAGGTGATCGATCATGGCCTCATCGAAGCAGGAGCCACCGACAGCGACCCCTGATCAGATGGAGTGCTCAGATCGGCAACCCGGACGCCGACGAGGTGGTCATGTCGGTGCACGCGGACCCAGCGGGTCCGGAGGTCCACCCCGCGATCCTGCAGGCGGTGGCGCTGAGGCTGCGCCCGACCGCCGGTGAACCCGTCGACCTCGCGACGCGGGTGCTCGACGTGGAGCCGCAACCCGACGGCCGGACCACCCTGGTCGTCGCGTGCCCCGAAGGGCACGACCCGCTCGAGCACCACTTCGACGCGACGGTGAGCTGGACCTATCCGCTCGGCCGGATGGAGTGTCCGGTCAGCACCCGGCCGGGCCGCCGTGCCTACGGCAGGGTCTGGCTGCTGCGCCCGACCGCGCCGGCCACCCGGATCCAGGAGCGAGCATTCTTCCGAGCGCGGGTCTCGGTGCCCGTCGTGCTCGCCTGGCAGGTCGAGTCCGACGAGGATGTCGAGCCCGACCACGACAGAGAGCCCGAGCGGCACGACCTGACCGCGGTCGCGGTCGACCTCGGCGAAGGCGGCCTGCTCGCCGTCGTACGGACCGAACCGCCGGCACCCGGCACCCTCGTCGAGGCCACGGTGCGGGTGGACGGCGTGAACTACGCCCAGGCAGCGCGCGTGGTCCGCCACGTCTCGTTCGCCAGCGGCGGCACCGGTGTCGCGATCGCGTTCCTGGACCCGACGGTGCACGGCGACCGCTTCCGCAGGCTCGTGTTCGAGTCCGAGCGACGACGCCGCCGCATCCGGTGAGAGTCAGGCAGCGCGTTGCTCATCAGCAACGTCGTGGGGATGGCGATGCACGATCTCGGCCGCTCCACTGGCGAGGCGGCGCACGCCGTGCTCGTCGGCGCGACCGTGCGTCCAGAGGACGGCGATGGAACGACCGGCGATGCAGCCCAGCGCGTAGGTAGCGAGGACGTAGACCGGAATCTCAGTACGACGGTGGCTCATGATTGCCCCCTTTCCCTTGCCCAACTCATCGGCAAGGGAAAGGCAACGCTGAGATTTCGGTCGAGCCGGCAGGTCAGCCGAGGCGCTCGATGATCGTCACGTTGGCCTGACCGCCGCCCTCGCACATCGTCTGCAGCGCATAGCGGCCGCCGGTGCGCTCCAGCTCGTTGAGCATCGTCGTCATGAGCCGGGTGCCCGTCGCCCCGATCGGGTGGCCGAGCGCGATGCCGCCACCGTTGACGTTGACCTTCTCGTGCGGCGCTCCGGTCTCCTTCATCCAGGCCAGCACGACCGACGCGAACGCCTCGTTGCACTCGAACAGGTCGATGTCGTCGATGGACAGGCCGGACTTCGCCAGCGCGTGCTTCGTGGCCTCGATCGGACCCGTCAGCATCCAGACCGGGTCGTCGCCGCGCACCGAGAGGTGGACGACGCGGGCCCGCGGGGTCAGACCGTGGTCCTTCACGGCCTGGGCAGAAGCAATCAGCATCGCGGACGACGCATCACAGATCTGCGAGGCGACGGCTGCGGTGATCCGGCCGCCCGGAGCCAGCGGTTCGAGACCGGCCATCTTCTCCAGCGAGGTCTCGCGGGGGCATTGGTCGATCTCGAAGACGGTGCCGTCCGCGAGTGTGAAAGGCACGATCTCGCCGGCGAAGCGGCCCTCGGCGATCGCGGTCCGCGCGCGGGTGTGGGAGGCGAGGGCGTACTCCTCCATGTCCCGCCGCGAGATGTCCCACTTCTCGGCGATCATATCGGCCGAGTTGAACTGGCTGACCTCGACGTCGCCGTAGCGCTTCGCCCAGCCGGGCGACTCGGCGAACGGCGTCGAGAAGCCGTACTGCTGGCCGACGAGCATCGCGGCGGAGATCGGGATGGCGCTCATGTTCTGCACGCCGCCGGCGATGACCAGGTCCTGGGTGCCGGACATGACGCCCTGGGCCGCGAAGTGCACGGCCTGCTGGGACGAGCCGCACTGGCGGTCGATCGTCACGCCGGGCACGTGGTCCGGGAGGCCCGCGACGAGCCAGGCGGTGCGGGCGACGTCGCCGGCCTGCGAGCCGATCGTGTCGCAGCAGCCGAGGATCACGTCGTCGACGGCCCCGGGGTCGATGCCGGTGCGCTCGACGAGAGCGGCGAGCGTGTGGGCGGCGAGGTCGGCGGAGTGGACCGCGGCGAGCGCTCCCCCGCGCTTGCCGACCGCGGTGCGGGCAGCATCGACGATGTAGGCCTCAGGCATGGGTGTTCCTATCGGTGAAGGCGTCTCGATACGTCCTCGCCTAGCGGCTCGGACTACTCGACGATCCTGTGGTGATCCCGTCGAGCAGGATCCGGACGTACTGGTCAGCGATGTCGGTGTGGGTCAGGTCGCGGCCCGGTCGATACCAGCGCACGGCGACCCACACGGTGTCGCGGATGAACCGGTAGGTGAGGGTCACGTCGAGATCGGAGCGCAGGACGCCGGTGCGCACGCCCTCCTCGATCAGCGTGACCCAGACCTGGCGGGACTGGGCGTTGCGGTCGGCGAGATAACCGAACCGCTCGAACGTGCCGAGGTGGTCGGCGTCGTTCTGGAAGATCGCCACCTCGTGCGGGTGCTTGTCGATCGCCTCGAACGAGACCCGGACAGCGGCCTCGAGCTTGGTGCGGGCGTCGTCGCTGCTGGCCAGGATGGCGTCGTACTGGCCGAAGAGCTCTTCCTGGAAGGTCGACAGGATCTCGTCGACCATCGACTCCTTGGAGTCGAAGTGGTGATAGAGGCTGCCGTTCTGGATGCCTGCAGCATCGGCGATGTCGCGCACCGTCGTGGCCCGGAAGCCCTTGTCCGCGAAGACGCCGGCCGCGATCGCGAGCAGCTGCTCGCGGCGGCTGGGTTCAGGCGTGCTGACTGCTGACACTGATCACCTCACCGGTCAGGTACGACGAGTAGTCGCTCGCGAGGAAAACCATCACGTTGGCCACCTCCCAGGGGGCGGCGGCGCGCCCGAAGGCCTCGCGCTGCTTCAACTCGTGGAGCAGCTCCGGCGAGGTCACCTTCTCAAGGAACGGGTGCATCGCCAGGCTGGGCGAGACCGCGTTGACCCGGATGCCGTGCGGCGCCAGGTCGAGCGCGGAGCAGCGGGTCAGCGCCATCACGCCCGCCTTCGCGGCGGCGTAGTGGGCCTGGCCCTCCTGCGCACGCCAGCCGATGACCGACGCGTTGTTGATGATGATGCCCTTCTTGCCTGCCGCGACGAAGCGCTGGCCGGCGGCGCGGGTCGCGCGCATCGTCCCGGTGAGCGTGATGTCGATGACCCGGTTCCAGGTCTCGTCGGTCACCTCGAGGATGGAGTCGGTGCCGCCCAGACCGGCGTTGTTGATCAGCACGTCGACGCCCCCGAACTCCTCGGCCGCGTCGAGGAGGGCCTGGATGTCCTCCTCCTTGGTCACGTTGCACACCAGCTGGCGCACCCGGTCCGCACCGAACTCGGCACCCAGAGCCGCCTCGGCCTCCTGGAGGCGACGCTCGTGGGTGTCGCTGAAGACGACCGCCTTCGCGCCCTCCTCCAAGGCCCGTCGTACGACGGCCGCCCCGATGCCGGCGCCGGCGGCCGCGGTCACCACGACCACCTTCCCTGCCAGCAGGTCGTGGCCGGGCACGTAGTCGGGGGTGGGCTGTTCGGGACGGGTGATCGTCATCCGCGGGGCTCCTTCGGTAGTCCGAGCACGCGCTCGGCCAGGATGTTCTTCTGGATCTCGTCGCTGCCGCCGTAGATGGTGTCGGCACGGGAGAAGAGGTAGAGGCGCTGGTGGTCGTCGAGGTCATAGGCCGCGGACCCTGCCGGCGAGGGGCGCACCAGCAGCCCGTCGCGTCCGGCGACGTCCATGGCGACCTCGCCGAGGGTGCGGTGCCAGGTGGCCCAGGCGAGCTTGAAGATGGATCCGGCGCCGCCGCCGGCTGCCGAGTCCTGGCCGCCCTCGACCAGCGCGAGCGAGCGCAGCGCGAAGCTGCGGATCACGGCGAGCTCGGTCCTGAGTCGGGCCAGCCGGTCACGCACGATCGGGTCGTCGATGGAGCCGTTGAGCTTCGCCCGGTCGATGACGGTCTCCAGCTCGCGGGCGAAGCCGACGGTCTGGCCGAGCGTCGACACACCGCGCTCGAAGCCGAGCAGGCCCATGGCGACACCCCAGCCGCGGCCGGGCTCGGCGACGATCATGTCCGCACCCGTGCGGGCACCGGTGAAGAAGACCTCGTTGAACTCCGAGCCGCTCGTGAGCTGCTCGATCGGGCGGATCTCGACGCCGGCCTGGTCGAGCGGGACCAGCAGGAAGGACAGACCCTGGTGACGGGCGGATCCGGCTTCGGTGCGGGCCACGACGAAGCACCAGTCGGAGAGGTGAGCCAGCGAGGTCCACACCTTCTGGCCGTCGATCACCCACTCGCCCGTGGCGTCGTCGAGGCGCGCCTTGGTCTGTACGTTCGCCAGGTCGGAGCCTGCGCCGGGCTCGGAGTAGCCCTGCGACCACAGCTCGCGGACGGCGACGATCTCCGTCAGGAAGCGCTGCTTCTGCTCCTCGGTGCCGAACGCGATGAGGGTCGGACCGAGCAGCTGCTCACCCAGGTGGTTGACGCCGGCCGGGGCGTCGGCGCGGGCGTACTCCTCGTGGAAGATCACCTGCTGCCACAACGACAACCCGCGGCCGCCGTACTCCTTCGGCCAGCCGACGGCCGTCCAGCCGTGCTCGGCCAGGAGCCGGTTCCAGGCCAGTCGCTCGTCGTGCGCCTCGTGCTCGCGTCCCGGACCGCCGCGACCACGCAGATCGGCCCACTCCCCGGTCAGGTGCTCGCTCAGCCAGGAGCGGATCTCGGCACGGAAGGCACGGTCCTCGGCGCTCTCGGTCAGGTCCACGTCGCCACCATACCAAGCAAATGCTTGGTAGGGTGCAGCCATGGACACGATTCCCGCCGTCTTGCGCAGGGCCGCGGACCAGTACGGCGAGAAGCCGGCGTACGTCGACGGTGACCGCATCGTCTCCTTCAGTGGGCTTCTCGACCTCGTCCGCCGCACCGCCGCCGGCTACCGGGGCCGCGGGTTCGTGCCCGGTGAAAGGGCCGCCATCTGGGCCCCGAACAGCATCGACTGGGTCGTCGCAGCGCTCGCCGTCTCCCACGCCGGCGGCACCCTCGTCCCGCTGAACTCCCGCTACACCGGTCACGAAGCGGCCGACATCGTCGAGCGCTCCGGCGCCACGCTGGTGATCGTCGCCGACGGCTTCCTGGGCCGCGACCAGATCGGGGAGCTCCGATCTGCGAGCGACCTGACAGCGGTCCGCGAGATCATCGACATCGCGGAGCTCGCAACGGTCAGCGCCGAACCGGGTGACATCGAGACCGTCGCCGACGCCGTCACGCCTGACGACGTCGCCGACATCCTCTTCACCTCGGGCACGACCGGTCAGCCGAAGGGCGCCATGAGCGCGCACCGGCAGACCGTCGGCGTCGCCCGGGCGTGGGGCGTGCTCGGCGGAGTGACAGCCGACGACCGCTACCTGGTGGTCAACCCGTTCTTCCACTCGTTCGGCTACAAGGTCGGCATCATCACCGGCCTCACCACCGGCGCAACGCTCTACCCCCTGGCCACCTTCGACCTCGACCGGACGATGGCGCTCATCGAGTCAGCCCGGATCACCGTGCTTCCCGGAGCGCCCGCGATCTACCAGTCGATCCTGGCCGCGCCGAACCGCGCCGAACACGACCTCTCCTCGCTGCGACTGGCCGTGACCGGTGCTGCCGTCGTGCCCGTCGTCCTCATCGAGCGGATGCGCGCCGAGCTGGACATCGACACCGTGGTCACGGCCTTCGGCATGACCGAGGCAGTCGTGGTGACGATGGCCCGCGACGGCGACCCGGCCGAGCTGGTCGCCACGACGTGCGGACGCGCGATCCCCGGCATGGAGACCCGCATCGCCGCCGACGATCCGGCACAGGGCGGCGAGCTCCTGGTCCGCGGTGACTTCGTGATGCTCGGCTACCTCGACGACCCGGCAGCCACGGCCGAGGCCATCGACGCCGAGGGCTGGCTGCACACCGGCGACATCGGCGTCCTGGACGAGCAGGGGAACCTGCGGATCACCGACCGGATCAAGGACATGTACATCTCCGGCGGCTTCAACGTCTATCCCGCCGAGGTCGAGCAGGCCCTGATGCGGATGGACGGCATCACCGACGTCGCAGTGATCGGTGTCCCGGACGAGCGGATGGGCGAGGTCGGCAAGGCGTACGTCGTCGGGACACCCGCACCCGAGGAGGTCGTCGCGTTCGCTAAGGAGCGTCTCGCCAACTTCAAGGTGCCGCGCTTCGTCGAGCAGATCGACGCACTCCCCCGAAACCTCGGGGGCAAGGTGCTGAAGAACGAGCTGAGGAACAGGAACTGATGGATCTCGAACTGAGCGAGTCCGAGCTGGCCTTCCAGGCCGAGGCCCGGGCCTGGCTGGCCGCCAACGTGCCTGCCGAGCCCCTCCCGTCCCTCGACACCGCCGAGGGCTTCGAGCTGCACCGCCAGTGGGAGGCGAAGCTGTCCGAGGCCCGCTGGTCGGTCGTGTCCTGGCCCGAGGAGTACCACGGTCGCGGCGCCTCATTGGTCGAGTGGGTCGTCTTCGAGGAGGAGTACTACCGCGCCGGTGCGCCCTTGCGGGTCGGCCAGAACGGCATCTTCCTGCTGTCCCCCATCCTGTTCGAGCACGGCACGAAGGATCAGCAGGACCGGTTCCTGCCGTCCATGGCCACCGGTGAGAAGGTCTGGGCCCAGTGCTGGAGCGAGCCGGAAGCGGGCTCCGACCTCGCGTCCCTGCGCTCGAGCGCCCGGCGCGACGACGACCGCGGTGGCTGGGTGCTCAACGGCCAGAAGATCTGGTGCTCCCGCGCGGCCCTCGCCCACTGGGGCTTCGGCCTGTTCCGCAGCGACCCCGAAGCCCAGAAGCACTCCGGGCTGACCTACTTCCTGTTCCCGCTCGACGCCGAGGGCGTCACCGTGCGTCCGATCGCCCAGCTCGACGGTGAGGCAGGCTTCGCCGAGGTCTTCTTCGACGACGTCTTCGTCCCCGATGCCGACGTGCTCGGTGCACCCGGTGACGGCTGGCGTGTGGCGATGAGTACGGCGGGCAACGAGCGCGGCCTCTCGCTGCGCTCCCCCGGACGGTTCACCGCCGCGGCCGACCGGCTGCTGAGCCTGTACGTGGACGCAGGTTCGTCGAGTAGTGCCGGTGAGGAACGAGCCAGCACGTATCGAGACGCCGTTGTCGACGCGTGGCTCAAGGCCGAGGCCTACCGCCTCTACACCTGGGGCACGGTGACGAAGCTGAAGGACGGCGGCGACATCGGCGCTGCCGGTTCGGTCAACAAGGTGTGGTGGAGCGAGCTGGACATCGCCCTGCACGAGACCGCCCTGGACCTGCTCGGCAACGCCGCAGAGGTCGAGTCGCGCTGGCTCGACGGCTACACGTTCTCGCTGTCCGGGCCGATCTACGCCGGCACCAACGAGATCCAGCGCAACATCATCGCCGAGCGGATCCTCGGTCTGCCCCGCGAGCCGAAGGGAGTCCAGAAGTGAGATTCGAGCTCACCACCGACCAGCAGGACTTCGCGTCCTCCCTCGAGTCGCTGCTCGCCGCTTCCGACACCGTCGGAGTCGCCCGCGCGTGGGCCGAGGGCAACCACGAAGCCGGGCTCAAGCTCTGGCAGCGGCTCGCCGAGCAGGGCCTCACCATGCTCGCCACCGAGGCGTCTCCCGTCGAGGTCTGCGTCGCGTTCGAGGCGCTGGGTCGCCATGCGGTGCCCGGTCCCTGGGTCGAGTCCGCGGCCTACCTGCCCGTGGCGCTCGGTCGGGAGGTCGAGGGCGTGGGAACCGTCAGTGTGCCGCCCCATGTGCCGTACGCACTCGATGCCGACGTCGCCGACGAGGTGTACGTCGCCGGGCCGGACGGGTTGGCCGCGGCCACCGCTGGTGACCTCCACGTGTCGGTGGACCGGACGCGGAGGTTGTTCGAGGTGCGTCTCGACATGTCCTCGCCCGGCGGCTCGGACTACTCGACGAACTTGCAGACGGCGTACGACCTGGCGGCGCTGGCAACTGCTGCGCAGCTCCTCGGGGCGGGCGAACGGGTGCTCGCCGACTCGGTCACCTACGTCAAGCAGCGCAAGCAGTTCGGCCGCGAGATCGGGTCCTACCAGGCCATCAAGCACCAGCTGGCCGACGTCCGGATCGCGCTCGACTTCGCGCGGCCGCTCGTCTTCGGCGCGGCCCTGGATCCGACCCCGCGCTCGGTGTCGGCAGCCAAGGTCGCCTGCTCCGACGCGGCGTACCTCGCGTCCCGGGTGGGCCTGCAGGTCCATGGCGCGATCGGCTACACCCAGGAGTTCGACCTGAGCATCTGGATCACGAAGATCCGCGCGCTGGTCACGGCCTGGGGCACCCCGGCCTTCCACCGCACGCGCATCCTGGACTCCCTGCTGGAGGCACGATGAGGTTCGCGCTCAGCGAGGAGCAGACCGAGCTCGCCTCGACGATCCGCAGCCTGCTCGAGAAGCGGGCCGACTCGGCGGCCGTTCGATCTGCGTCGACGTCAGCCGCCGGACACGACGAGGCGCTCTGGGCCACGCTCTGCGAACAGATCGGCGTCGCCGCCCTCGACGTCCCCGAGGAGTACGACGGAGCGGGGGCCACGTTCTTCGAGACGGCCGTGGTCCTGGGGGAGCTCGGCCGGTCGCTCGCGCCGTCACCCCTGCTCGCCAGCGTGGTGGCCGCGGAGGCGCTGCTCGCAGGCGCCACCGACGAAGCGAAGCAACGCCTGCTCCCCCGCATCGCCGCCGGAGAGATCGCAACCATCGCGCTCGACCTCGATGGTCCGGTCCTCGATGCCGATCGGGCCGCCCTCGTGCTGGCCGTCGTCGGTGACGACCTCGTCGAGGTCACCGGCGCCACGGCCACGTGGGCCGAGTCGATGGACCAGTCCGTCCGGCTCGGGCACCTCGACCTCACCAACGCCGAGACCACCGTCATCGGTGACGGCACGTCCGCCCGCGCACGGGCCGAGCTGGTCGGCGCTGCAGCGGCCGCCGCCCTGGCCGTCGGGCTGTGTGACCGGGCGCTCGCAATGACGGTCGCCTACGCGTTGGAGCGGGTGCAGTTCGGACGCCCGATCGGCTCCTTCCAGGCCATCAAGCACCGGCTCGCCGACGTGTTCGCCCGCACCGAACTGGCGCGCTCAGCGAGCTGGGCGGCGTCGTACGCGCTGGCCGAGGGTGACGATCCGGCGGAGGCCGCGTTCCTCACCCACACCGCCGCGTCGTACGCGCTGGAAACGGCTCAGCTGGCCGCGAGCGAGTGCATCCAGCTGCACGGCGGCATCGCGATCACGTGGGAGCACGACGCGCACCTGGTCTTCAAGCGCGCGCACTCCCTGAGTCACCTCTACGGCGCACCGCACCGACACCGGGAATCCGTACTCTGATCACACGGCGACTGCTCGAGGACGCCACCGCGTCCTTCTCCGGGTGCACGACGGCGGTGAAGCCGTCCTCGCCCTGCAGGGCCGCACGGATCGAGGGCGCCGCCAGACGGACCACCTCGTCGACCGACGCGGAGGCCAGCGGCTCGAGCTTCAGGATGTAGCGCGCCATCGCCAGCCCGATCAGCTGCGCGGCCACCAGTTCGGCCTTCATCGCCGACATCGTGCGCCGTTCCGAGATCGGCATGAACCGCGGGTTCAGGACAGCTCGGTTGATCCAGCCGTAGAGCTTCGGCGCGCCGGGACCGTACCGGGTGGAGTTCCGGACCATGCCGAGCATCCGCTGACGCGTGCGCGGGTGCTCGCACAGCAGCAGGAACCGCCGCAGGAGGCGGATCGCGAAGTCTTCGGTGGGATCAAGGCTGTGCATGACTCAACGATGGTGCCCCACCCACCGGCCAATTGTTCAGCCGGCGGGCTGCGTGCAGGCAGTGGCGTCGAGCACAGCCGCCGTCCGCTCGGCGGGGAGCGGACACGGGTGGACCCGCACCCGGACCGTCTCCAGAGCCGTGGCGGTGCGCACGCGGTACCACCGGAGACCGACGCGAGCGGGGCGCTGCTTGATCTCCACGATGCCGTCGCTGCCGGTACGGCGCACGGTCACCCGGTGCCAGACGCCGCCGGAGGTGAATCGCACCTCGAGGACGACCCTGGTGTTCGCCGATGTGCGCGAGCGGAGTCGGAGCAGCTGGCCGCGACCGACGTGCTGCGGCACTGCCCGGAGGGTGATCCGGGCACGCGAGAGGGCGCGGGTCGTCGTCCGGGCGACCGCGCGGTTGGCCCGCGCGTTGTCGAGCAGGGTGCGGATCGAGTTGCCGAGCGGGTGGGCGATGACGTTCGCCGGCCCGTCCAGCGTCCGGCGCGAGGTGACCGCCCAGATGTGACCGACATCGGAGTTCACCATGCTGATGAACCACGGGCCGCCGCTCGCGCCGCCGGTCATCGGACACGCGATCTTCGCGTCTCCGGACCCGTCGAACGCGGAGGTGTTCCCGGTGCAGCGGCGCACCGTCTCGCCGTCGTACGGCGCCTGGGCGGGCCAACCCCACACGCGGATGTCCTCCTGACGCACCGGATAGTTCCAGGCCAGGCCATTGCCGCCGACCACCCGGACCAGGTTGCGGCCGTTGCGCGGTGCCACCTCGATCAGCGCCTGGTCGAACTCGGTGTCCTCGTTGGCGATCCACTGCTGATGGGTGATCGCGCGGGTGCCGACCCAGCGGCCGTCCGGCGCGCTGCCGTTCGCGAAGCGCGGGACGAAGAGGAAGTTGGTGAAGTAGGCCGCGACGCAGGGCTGGAGCAGAGGACACGGGTCGGGCTTGCCGTGCACGCAGTGCGCAGCGGTGATGATGACGTTCTTCTCGGCCGTGTTGACCGCAGCCGCAGAACAGGCGTAGTCCTTGCGCGCGTTGGTGAAGAACAGCCGGCCGACGCTCCGCGGAGCGGTCAGGGCAGCGGCACGCGGGCTGCTACGAGGAGCTGCCGGCTGGGGCGACGTGATCACCTCGCCGTTCTCGTCGAGTCCGAGCGGGACCGCCGAGTCCATCCGGTCCTCGGTCCAGTAGTCCTCCACGCCCGTGGCGTCGAGCACCCGGGCGACAGCACCGGTGGCCGGAACGACGGCGGCCCGGGCGTCCGTGCGCACCCGCCCCTCGGCCGGAGTCACGAGCACCAGCCCGATGGCAAGGACGCATCCGAGGGCCGCAGCCCACCACCGCACCCATGAACTTCTCGTCACGCCGTTTCCCCCCGGTTCCCCCTGGCTCACAGGGGACTAACGCCGCGGGTGTGGCTCAGGTCACGAGTCGGTCGTGCGGTAACGGCCCTTGAAGTAGAGAAGCGGCTCATCGACCACTTCCGTGGCGGCGTTCGTCTCGAGGTGTTCGACCTTGCCGATCACGACGTAGTGGTCGCCGCCCTCGTAGACGGCGTGGATGGTGCAGTCCAGGTGGGCGAGCGTTCCGTCGATCACCGGGGAGCCCGTCGAGGTCGCCGGGGTCCAGCCGATGCCTGCGAACTTGTCCGCGCCCTTGGACGCCATCTGCCCGGAGACGTGTTCCTGGTCGGCTGCGAGGACGTTGACGCAGAACCGGCCGGACCGCTGGATCAGCGGCCACGCACGCGAGGAGCGCGCCGGCACGAACATGATCAACGGCGGGTCGAGCGAGACGCTGGAGAACGACTGGCAGGTCATGCCGACCGGCTTGCCACCGCTCATCGTCGTGATCACGGTGATGCCCGAGGCGAAGCAGCCGAGCACGTCGCGGAAGCGTCGGGCGGCCGCCTGTGCTTCCGGGTCGTCGTGGACGGGGACTTCCTCGCCGGGACGCAGCTCGAAGTCGACGTCGGCATCACCGAGGAAGGACTGGATCAGCTCGGGAGGCGGCCACGTCGCGCGGGCGTCGGGGCTGATTCCCTCAGGAATCCCATGCCCCCGGGGGGTCTCGTTCGATGCCGGCACGGCTGCCACGGTAGCGATCCCGGTCCCGTCGGCGCTCAGTGTCCGCCACCGAAGACGTGACCCCAGTACGAAACTGCAGTCGACTCACGCGCCACCCAGCGGCCGTCGTCGACGGTCATGCCATCGGTACCGAACTCGATGTCGAAGCCGCCGGGCGACTTGACGTAGAACGAGATCATCTCGTCGTTCATGTGGCGCCCCAGCGTCGCCGACAAGGGCGCGCCGTGCTTGCGGACACGCTCGAGCGCGCGGCCGACATGGTCGAGCTGGTCGACCTCGAGCATGACGTGCACGCACTTGCTCGGGTTGGGCATCGGCAAGAACGCCAGCGAGTGGTGCCTCGGGTTCACGCCGAGGAACCGGAGCCAGACCTTGCTGCCCGCCTCCTTGCCGACGAACTCCCCCGGCATGCTCATCGAGTCACGCAGGCGGAAACCGAGGACCTCGGTGTAGAACCGCAGCGCTTCCACGTCGTCCAGGACCGGGACCACGATGTGGCCGAGGCCCTGGTCGCCGGTGACGAACTTCGCGGCGTACGGCGTCACGACGGGGCGCGATTCGTAGGTGATGCCGTGATAGAGCTCGAAGACGTTGTCCCACGGGTCGCGGAACCGGACGAGCTCCTGCACGCGGCGCTCGGCGAGCTCCTCGCGGGTGCCCTCCTCGAACTCGACACCGGCCTTCTGCAGGTGCTCCCTCGCAGCCTGCAGCGCCTGGTGGTCGGCGAGCTCCCAGCCGGTGCAGTCGAGCTGGTCGACGTCGGACGGGAACACCACGATGCGAGCCGAGACCTCGTCGATCCGCCAGTACTGGTGCTCCGGGTTCGGGCCGCGGCCTTCGGCGAGGCCGAGCACCTTGCCGGCGAACTTCGACCACGCCGCGAGGTCCGTGCTGGCGACCCGGATGTAGCCCATGGACTTGATGTCGATCGTCATGCGGGTGACCTCTCCGTGTGGCGGGACAGGAACGCGGTGCAGATCTCGGCGAACTCGTCTGCGGCCTCGATCTGCGCCCAGTGGCCGCAGTTCGGGAACACGTGCAGCTGCGCCTTGGGGATCTGCTTGAGGGCGACCAGGGCGCCGTCGAGCGGGTTGACCCGGTCCTCGCGACCCCAGGTGAGCAAGGTGTGCTTGCGCAGGCGGTGTGCCTCACGCCAGAGCATGCCGTCCTCGGCCCACTCCGGGTTCCAGAAGGACATGCCCATGGACCGCATCGCCTCGAGCGAACCCGGCGCGGTGGCGTCGGCGAACCGCTCCTCGACCAGCTCGTCGGTCACCAGCTTCTGGTTGACGACCATCGTCGAGATGAACGCCCGCAGCGCCTCGCGGCTCGGGTTCATGCTGAAGTCCATCAGCCGCTGGACGCCCTCGGTGGGGTCGGCGTGGAAGAGGTTGACCGACAGGCCGCCGGGACCCATCAGGACGAGCCTGCCGACCCGGTCCGGGTTCTCCAGGGCGAACCGCATCGCGGTGCCGCCGCCGAGCGAATTGCCGAGCAGGTGGATCCGCTCGATCTGCAGCTCGTCGAGCAGCTTGAGCAGGTAGGAAGCCGAGTGGCGGAAGTAGTTGGCCGTCACCTCGGGCTTGTCGGAGGAGCCGAAGCCCGGCTGGTCGACCAGCAGGGTGCGGAAGCTCGCCGCGAACCGGGGCAGAGCGGAGCCGAAGTTGCTCCACGCGGACGCCCCCGGACCGCCGCCGTGCAGGAGCACGAACGGCAGCCCACCGCCGACCGACGAGCCGCCGTCCGGGCCGGCCTCGTAGTAGTTCAGCGTGATGTCGCCGGCCTTCGCCGAACGGCGGGTCGCTTCCTTGGAGAAGTCCACGGTCAGTACATCCCCGGGTCGACCTTGTGACCGAACTGCTGGGCGCCGTACATCTGGAGGGCCCGCTCGGGGTCGTTCGCCGCGTGCACGCGACCGGCGTGCGCGTCGCGCCAGGCGCGCTGGAGATAGGTGCCCTCGGCCAGCGCGCGGCCGCCCGATGCCTCGAACAGCGAGTCGATCGCCTCGATGGCGCGGGACGTGCCGAGCACCTGGTCGCGACGCACCCGCAGGCGCAGCTCGAGCGGGATCTGCTCGCCGCGCGCGACGTAGGCCTGCTCCTCGCGGATGTTGCTGACGAGCAGGGCCCAGGCCGCGTCGATCTCCGAGGAGGAGCGCGCGATGCGGACGGCGGCGAACGGGTCGAGCGACGCCTTCTCACCGAGGTACGCCGCGCGGACGCGCTTCTGCTGCATCTCGACGTGGTCGGCGTACGCACCCTTGGCCATGCCGATGATCGGCGTCGCGATGGTCGAGGTGAAGATCGAGTGGAACGGGAGCTTGTAGAGGTCGCTGGTGTTCACGGCCTGGCCCGGACCCCGGCACGCGCCGGTCTCCCCCATCGACAGCGTGAATGCCTCGGGGACGAAGACGTCGTCGACGACGATGTCGTTGGAACCGGTGCCGCGCAGGCCGACGACGTTCCAGACGTCGACGATCTGGTACTTGTCTCGCGGGATCATGAAGGTGCGGAAGTCGACGATCTGCCCGTCCTCGTTGAAGACCAGGCCGCCGAGCAGGACCCAGGAGCAGTGGTCGCTGCCCGAGGAGAAGCTCCACTTGCCCGAGAGCGTGAATCCGCCCTCGGTCAGGACTGCCTTGCCGGTCGGCGCGTACGACGACGAGACGCGCACCGACTGGTCCTCGCCCCACACCGCCTGCTGCGCCTCGTCGGCGAACAGGCCGATCTGCCAGGGGTGCACGCCGACGACGCTGGACACCCAGCCCGTGGCGCCGTCGGCCGACGCGAGGTCGCGCACGCAGGTGTAGAAGGCGATCGGGTCGGCCTCGAAGCCGCCGTACCGCTTGGGCTGGAGGAGGCGGAAGAACCCGGTTTCCTCCATCTCCTTGATCGAGGCGTCGGGGATGACGCGCAGTCGCTCGCCCTCCTCGGCCCGCTCACGGATGGTGGGGAGCAGGTCACGCACGCCGGCAACGACTGCGTTCACCTCGGGGGTGAAGTCCTGATTCATGGGGAGCTCCTGGTTTCTGCGACAGTTCGTCAGGTCAATAATAGAACACGTTCTAGTTTTGGCAAGTCCTACACGCCGGCGGCTTCTGCGTCGCGGGCCTTGAGCATCAGTGCGATGTCGATCAACTGGTCCTCCTGGCCGCCGATCAGCTTGCGGTTGCCCGCCTCGAGGAGGATCTGGGCGCCGGAGACGCCATAACGCTCGGCCGCGTTGCCGGCGTGCTTGAGGAAGGAGGAGTAGACCCCGGCGTAGCCCATCATCAGCGTCATCCGGTCGAGCTGGCACTCCTCCGGCATGGCCGGCTTGATGACGTCCTCGGAGGCGTCGACGATCTTGAGGAAGTCGACCCCCGTGGTCCAGCCGAGCTTGTCCGAGACCCCGACGAACGCCTCGAGGGGCATGTTGCCCGCGCCCGCGCCGAAGCGCCGGACCGAGCCGTCGATCTGGGTGGCACCGGCCCGCGCGGCGATCACGGTGTTGGAGACACCGAGGCCGAGGTTCTCGTGACCGTGGAAACCGACGTCGGCCTGATGGCCGATCTCGGCGACGACGGCGGAGACCCGGTCGGCCGTCTGCTCCATGATCAGGGCGCCGGCGGAGTCGACGACGTAGACGCACTGGCAGCCGGCGTCGACCATGATCCGCGCCTGCTTCGCCAACACCTCCGGCGGCTGCGTGTGGGACATCATCAGGAAGCCGACCGTCTCCAGACCGAGGTCGCGCGCCAGGCCGAAGTGCTGGATCGAGACGTCGGCCTCGGTGCAGTGGGTGGCCACCCGGCAGATCTGGCCACCGTTGTCCTGCGCGGCACGGATGTCGTCCTTGGTGCCGAGACCGGGGAGCATCAGGAAGGCGATCTTGGCCCGCTTGGCCGTCTCGGCCGCGATCTTGATGAGCTCCTGCTCCGGCGTACGCGAGAAGCCGTAGTTGAAGCTGCTGCCGCCGAGGCCGTCGCCGTGGGTCACCTCGATGACCGGGACGCCCGCGTTGTCGAGGGCCTCGACGATGTCGTGGACCTCGGTCGCAGTGAACTGGTGGCGCTTGTGGTGCGAGCCGTCACGCAGGCACGTGTCGGTCAGGCGCAGGTCGAGCTTGCCGAACGGCTCGTCGCCGTGGATGCCGGACCAGGTGCGCTGGAGGGTGTTGAGGTCAGCCATTTCAGTTGCTCCCGGCGTTCTCGAGAAGGTGACGGGCGATGTTCTCGCCGACCTGAGCGGCGGCGGCGGTCATGATGTCCAGGTTTCCCGAGTACGGCGGCAGGAAGTCACCCGCGCCTTCGACCTCCACGAAGATCGAGACCCGCTTGCGACCCTGCGTCGCGTCGGAGGGCCCGTCGAACTGCGGCTCCTGCAGCAGGCGGTAGCCGGGGACGTACTCCTGGACGGCCCGCTCCATCCGGTGCACCGACTCGGCGATCGCGTCCTCGTCAGCGTCCGGGTCGACCGCGCAGAAGATCGTGTCGCGCATGATCATCGGCGGCTCGGCCGGGTTCAGGATGATGATCGCCTTGCCCCGCTCCGCTCCCCCGATGCTCACCACACCGGCCGACGTCGTCGAGGTGAACTCGTCGATGTTGGCGCGGGTGCCGGGTCCGGCGCTGACGCTGGACACGGAGGCGACGATCTCGGCGTACGGCACCGGCGTGATCCGGGAGACGGCGTTGACCATCGGGATCGTGGCCTGGCCACCGCAGGTGATCATGTTGACGTTCAACGCGCCGACGTGCTCGAGGCCGTTGACCGGCGGAATCACCGCCGGGCCGACCGCAGCCGGCGTCAGGTCGATCGCCCGGATGCCGGCTTCGGCGTACCGGGGGGCGTACTCACGGTGCACGTAGGCAGACGTCGCTTCGAAGAGCAGGTCCGGCAGCTCGTCCTGCTTGAGCAGCCAGTCGACGCCCTCGTGGCTGACGTCGAGTCCCTTGTCGGAGGCGATCCGCAGGCCCTCGCTGGCGGCATCCACACCGATCATCCAGCGCGGCTCGACCACGTCACTGCGGAGCAGCTTGAACAACAGATCCGTGCCGATGTTGCCCGGCCCCACGATCGCGGCGGTCAGCTTCCTTGCCATTTCCTACTCCTCGAATTCGACAGTGAGCGGCGCGAAGCCGCTGATGGATGCCTCGACGCGGTCACCCGGCGCGAACGGCACGAAGGGGCCCAGGGCCCCGGACAGGACGAGGTGGCCGGCCCGCAACGGGTCTCCGAAGCGGTAGGCCTGCACGGCGAGCCAACGCAGCGCCTCGAGCGGGTCACCCAGGCACGCGGCACCGGTGCCGGCAGAGCGCTCCTCGCCATTGATCGTGAGCGACATGACGACGTCACGTGGCTCGACCTCGGCGAGGGGGCGACCCTCGCGACCGACGACGTAGAGGCCGGAGGAGGCGTTGTCGGCCACGGTGTCGGTGAACCCGATGTCCCAGTTCTCGATCCGGGAGTCGATGATCTCCAGGGCAGGGATGGCCACATCCACGGCGGCGCGGACCAGGTCGAGGGTGATCTCGTCCTCGGTGGCCGGATCGATGTCGGCGGCCAGGATGAAGGCGACCTCAGCCTCCACGCGCGGCTGCACGAGCGTGCTCATGGAGATGGGGCGCCCGTCGACACCGAAGCTGACGTCCATGTCGCTGAGCAGGTAGCCGAAGTCGGGCTGGTCGACCCCGAGCTGGCGCTGCACGGCCTCGGAGGTCGCGCCGATCTTGCGGCCCACGACGGTGGCACCGCCGGCGATCCGGGCCTGCAGCAGCCCCTGCTGGACGGCGTACGCCGCCGGGAGGTCATCGGTGCCGATCAGGTCACGGACGGCCGCACAGGGCACCCGGGTCGCCTGTGCGGCGGCGAGCCGGTCGACTGCCGCGGCAACGGCATCAGGTGAGGTCACCGGGACATAGTAGAACGTGTTCTACGTCCGCGCACGGTCCGTCCCGCTGCGGATGGCTACCGAGCGGGGACGAGTGTCGTGACGGCGCCCAGCTCGGGGTCCCAGCGCCGGAGCCCGGCCAGCACCAGCTCCGCGTCGCCGTGCTCGAGCACCGCGAGGGCGCGCGGCACGTCGGCGCGCAGGACCCGCCGCGCCAGGGTGACGTGCGGGAGCCAGCCGGCAGGATGCCGGTCGGGCACCTGGGCACGGACGGCGAGCACGCGACGCAGGACCAGGTCGCCGACGTCCACTGCCCGGGCGATGGTCACCCGGTCACCGCCGAGGATCAGCAGCCCCGACAACCGGGCCGCGACGGGCAGCAGTCCCGCCAGCCGGGCCTCCGCGACGTCCACAGCCTCCTGCGGCAGCAGCGGCGCGGCGACGAGAGTCACGTGCGGCGTGTTGCTCGTGCCGCGGTGGTCGAGCTGCGACGGGAGGCCTGCGTCCCTCAGTGCCCGCCAGTCGTCGATCAGGGCGGACCTGCCGGCCTCGTCCGGCACCAGCTCGAGGGAGTGAAGTCTGACCACGGACCCATTCTGCCGGTCCCCTCCGCACCGGTAGAACCTGTTACAGTTTTGCCATGAAGGACACGTACGACGTCGTCGTGGTCGGCGCTGGCGGTGCCGGCATGTCGGCTGCCCTCGCTGCCTCTCGCAAGGGGCTCGACACGGTGCTGATCGAGAAGAGCGCCTACTTCGGTGGTTCGACCGCGCGGTCCGGCGGCGGCGTCTGGATCCCGGGCAACTACGCCCTGGAGGCCGCAGGACAGGTCGATCCCACTGACCGGGAACGCGCCAAGGAGTACCTCGACGCCATCGTCGGCGACACGGTCCCGAAGGTACGCCGGGACACCTATCTCGACCGGGGTCCCGAGGTCCTGGACTTCATCCGGCAGAACACCCCGCTGACCTTCACCTGGGTTCCGGAGTACGCCGACTACCTGCCCGAGCAGCCCGGCGGCCGCCCACGTGGACGCAGCGTGGAACCGGTCCCTCTCGACGCCCGCTTCCTCGGCGACGAGCTCGACCGTCTGCACCCCGCCTACACCAAGGCGCCCGCGAACCTCATCGTGATGCAGCGCGACTACCGCAAGATCAGCCTCGGCCTGCGCACCATCAAGGGCCCGCTCACGATGCTGCGCGTGATGCTGCAGCGCCTGCTGTCGCTGGCGCTCGGCAAGAAGATGTACGCGATGGGCAACGCCATCGCGATCGGCCTTCGCAAGGGTCTCGCCGACGCCGGGGTGCCGGTCGAGTACGAGACCGCCCTCAGCGACCTCCTCGTGGAGGACGGTCGGGTCGTCGGAGTCGTCGTCGAGGTGACGAAGGGCTCGACGACCGAGCGGCGCGAGATCCGTGCGCGCCGCGGCGTGGTCCTCGGCTCGGGAGGCTTCGAGCACAGCCAGGAGCTTCGCGAGAAGTTCCTCCCGCAGCCGACCTCGACCGAGTGGTCCACCGGCGCGGTCTCCAACACCGGTGGCGGCCTTCTCGCCGGCACCGCCGCCGGAGCGGCGACCGACCTGCTCGACGACGCCTGGTGGGGCCCGACCATCCCGCTCCCCGGCCGCGCCTGGTTCTGCCTGGCCGAGCGCAACCTGCCCGGATCGATCATGGTCAACGCGGCCGGCAAGCGCTACATGAACGAAGCGCTGCCGTACGTCGAGGCCACGCACGAGATGTACAAGGGCGAAGCCAGCGGCGTGGGCCACGTGCCGTCGTACCTCGTCTTCGACCAGACCTACCGCAACCGCTACCTCTTCGCCGGGCTCGCCGGACGCCAGCCGTTCCCCGGCCGGTGGTACAAGGAGGGCATCGTGGTGCGCGCCGACTCGCTCGCCGAGCTGGCCGCGAAGGTCGGGTTCCCGGAGGGGTCGCTCGACGCGACCGTCGAGCGCTTCAACGGCTTCGCCCGCAGCGGTGTGGACGAGGACTTCCACCGCGGCGAGAGCGCCTACGACAAGTACTACTCCGACCCGACCGTGAAGCCGAACTGCTCGCTGGCACCGATCCAGAAGGGCCCGTTCTACGCCGTCAAGATCGTCGCCGGCGACCTCGGCACCAAGGGCGGCCTCGTCACCGACGAGTCCGCGCGCGTGCTGCGCGAGGACGGTTCGGTCATCCCCGGCCTGTACGCCGCCGGCAACGTGTCGTCCGCCGTCATGGGCAACACCTACCCCGGGCCGGGCGGCACCATCGGCCCCGCGCTCGTGTTCGGCTACCTCGCCGTCGAGGACCTCGCCAAGGAGAACGCCTGATGCCCATCGACCCGTCCGTCGCGATCGGCGCCGACCTCGGCGCCCGGACGTTCTCGTGGACCGAGTCCGACGTCCTGCTCTACCACCTCGGCATCGGCGCCGGTTCCCGCGAGGGCGACAACGTCAATCCCGTCGCGTTGCGATCCACGCTCGACAACGCGGCGCTGCAGGTCCTGCCGACCTTCGGCGTCGTCGCACCGACCTTCCACGAGACCGACCCGCCGCCGCTGGACCTCCCGGGCTGCGACATCAACCTCGCCCAGGTCGTGCACGGTTCCCAGTCGATCTCCGTGTCCGGACCGCTGCCGACCTCCGGCACTGCGACCATCCGCACCACGCTCACCGACATCTGGGACAAGGGCAAGGCCGCGGTGATCTGGCAGGAAGCCGTCGCCACTGCTGGCGCCGACGGGACCGGCGAGGAGCTGTGGCGAGTCCGCTCGTCGATCTTCGTCAAGGGCGAGGGCGGCTGGGGCGGCGACCGGGGCACGGCCGAGCCCGTCGTGGTGCCCGACCGTGCGCCCGACCACGTGTCGTCGTACGCCGTGACGCCTCAGCAAGCCTTGCTGTACCGCTTGTGCGGCGACCGCAACCCGCTGCACGCCGATCCCGACTTCGCGAAGTCGGCAGGCTTCCCGGCACCGATCCTGCACGGCCTGTGTTCCTACGGCATCGTGCTGCGCGAGCTGACCGACGGACTCCTCGGCGGCGACGCTGCTGCGGTCCGCGGTTTCTCGGGCCGGTTCGCCGGCGTCGTGTTCCCGGGCGAGACGATCAAGGTCACGGGCTGGCGCGAGGGCGACTCCATCGTGGCCACCGCTGCCATCGACGGCGGCGAGCGTGACGGCTCCCCCGTGCTGGCCGACTGCGTGGTCGTCACGGCCTGAGCCTGACCTCCTCGACGGCGTCGCCGACGTTGATCGTCCCGCCCTCGAGCACCCGGAACACGGTGCCCGCCCGGCGGCGCAGGGCCTCCTGGGCTCCTGGGCCGATCGTGTCGTCGAGCAGTTTGCACGGTGCTGCCACGCGGACGGCCTCGAGCAGGACGTCGCCGATCCGCAGCCGGGAGCCGGGCTCACGCGGGACCACGCCGTGGCTGATGGTGAAGTTGCGCCGGGTCAGGTGCGAGGGCACGTCGCGGCCGTGGGCGCGGGCAGCTTCGTCGAGGGACTCCCGGCTCTGCACGGTGACGTGCCGGTGCCTCGTGCCGTGGTAGCGATCGCCGACGATGCCCTTGCCGGCCTCCACCTCGACGGTGGTCTTCGGCTGCATGGGCAGGCGGGTCGCCTTCGCGAGGTGGATGGACTCGACGGTCGGTACGGCGTCCGCCGGAGTCGTGCTCTCCACGCGACGATCGTAGTGGCGGGGTGTCCGCCACCACGACCGATCATCGTTCAGACGGGAGGACTCAGCGACCCTTGCCCGGAGGAACGATCGACGACGCGTTCTTGGCTTCGGCCTTCGCGTGCTTGTCCGCGCGCTTCTCCTTCAGAGACTTGCCCGCTTTCTTGGACAGGTTCTGACGGGGTGACTTGTCGGACATGACTGCTCCTTTGAGTGGAAGCCTGAACGGCTTCCCCACCGACAGTACGCCTGAGGTGCGCGACTACCCGGCCTGTGCGGCGGTGGCCGCCTCGCGCAGCGAGGCGATCATCTTGTCCGGGTCGTCGGCGGAGTAGACGGCCGAGCCGGCGACGAACACGTCGGCACCCGCCTCGGCACATCGCTCAATGGTTTCGAGGGAGACTCCCCCGTCGACCTGCAGCCAGGTCTCGACACCGTGCTTGTCCATGAGCGCGCGGGCACGGCGGATCTTGGGCAGGCACATGTCGAGGAACTTCTGACCGCCGAAGCCGGGCTCCACGGTCATGATCAGCAACATGTCGAGCTCGGCGAGCATGTCCTCGTAGGGCTCGATCGGCGTCGCGGGCTTGAGCGCCATGCTCGCGCGGGCACCAGCCTTGCGGATCTCGCGGGCCAGACGAATCGGCGCCTTCGCGGCCTCGACGTGGAAGGTCACCGAGCCGCAGCCGGCCTCGACGTAGGCCAGGGCGTTGCGGTCGGCGTCGTCGATCATCAGGTGCGCATCGAGCGGAACCGAGCTCGACCGGGCCAGCGCCTCGACCATGGTCGGACCGAAGGTCAGGTTGGGCACGAAGTGGTTGTCCATCACGTCCACGTGCACCCAGTCGGCACCGGGGATCCGCGCGACTTCCTCCCCGAGCTTCGCGAAGTCGGAGTTGAGGATCGACGGCGTGATCTGGATGTGGCCCACGAGCGGTCAGTCTAGGGACGAGGGTCGGGCCTCGGGAAATCTGAACTTCTCCGATCGGCCACGAAGCGGCCGATCCTGAACCTACGATGATCGCCCGGCCAGAGGAGGCCCACATGATGATGAACAGTGAGGCCCGTAAGCGGGCCCAGGCCGACGCCGCGGCCAAGCCGCTGGCTGCCGTCGCCCACCTCGCCGATGTCTGGGACGCGAAGGCCGACCGTGAGGACGCCTGCGGCAACGGTTTTGCCGCCGCCGTCCTGCACGCGCAGGCGCGCGAACTCCGCGCTGCCCTGTCGGAGCAGCTCAGCGCCTGAGCGCCGCCGCAATCGCGGCGATGCCCGCCTCGACCTCCGCAAAGGACGTCGACAGCGGAGACAGGCCCAGGCGCAGGCCGTCCGGCTCCCGGAAGTCGGGCAGCACGTCGTGCGCCCACAGCTCGGCTGTGACCGCGCGCATGGCCGGGTGCGCGATCGTCACGTGACCACCGCGTTCGGCGGGATCCCGGGGCGACGCGAACCGGACCTCGGGGAGGTCGCGGTCGATGAGTGCCGCGGCGTACTCCGTCAGGGCGACGGACTTGGAGCGGATCGCCGGGACGCCGACCGCCTCGAGCAGGTCGACCATGTCCTCCAGCCCGAGCATCCCGACCATCGGCGGGGTGCCGCTCAGGAGACGGCGGATGCCCGTTGCAGGCGCGTAGGCAGGGCCCATCTCGAACGGTGCGGCCGCACCCATCCAACCCTGGATCGGCTGGGCGAACGTGTTGGTCTCGAGGTGCCGGTGCGCGACGTAGCCGAAAGCCGGCGCCCCCGGGCCACCGTTGAGGTACTTGTAGCTGCAGCCGACCGCGAGGTCGACGTCCCAGGCGTCGAGCTCCACCGGTACGACGGCCGAGGAGTGGCAGAGGTCGACCAGGATCCACGCACCGGCTTCATGGGCGAGGCCGGTGAGGGTCTCGATGTCGGCGAGCCAACCGGACTTGTAGGCCACGTGGCTGACCACGACCAGCGCGGTCTCCGGGCCGAGCACCGCGGCCAGTCCTTCGGGGGTGACTCCGCCGTCCGGGTCCACGTCGAGCCACCGCACGGTCAGCCCGCACTCGCGGGCGACACCGTCGACGATGTAACGGTCGGTCGGGAAGTTGTCGCGGTCCACGACGATCTCGTGGCGGTCGGGGTGGGCCGCCACCGCCGCGCGCACCAGCTTGTAGAGCAGCACCGTCGTCGAGTCGCCGATGGCTGTCTGGCCGCCAGCAGCGCCGAGCGCCACAGCGGCGAGCCGGTCACCGAGCGTGATCGGCAACTCGAACCAGCGTTCGTCCCAGCCGCGGATCAGCCGCCCGCCCCACTCCTCCGTCACGAAGGTGGCGATCCGGTCGGCGGTCGCGTGCAGCGGCCGGCCAAGGGAGTTGCCGTCGAGATAGACCAGCGGGGTTGCCGTGCCGACGAACGCCTCTCGATGAGCAGCGAGCGGGTCCGCGGCGTCCAGGGCCGCAGCATCGAGCGTCATGATGGCTCCTCCTCGTCCGGCACGTCCTTGCCTTCGGCCTCGTCGCGATCGGCCCATTCGACCAGCGGCGCGATGTCGAAGACGTGGTCGTCGATGTCGTGGTGCAGGTCGCCGATCTCGGCGAACCGGCCCGGCACGGTGAGGATCGTGAAGTCGCGCGGGTCGGCGTCGTCGATCTCCTCCCACCTGATCGGCGTCGAGACGCGCGCATCGGGCAGTCCGCGCACCGAGTAGGCCGCCGCGATCGTGTGATCGCGGGCGTTCTGGTTGTAGTCGACGAACACGGCGGCCGGGTCGCGGTCCTTCGTCCACCAGGTCGTCGTCACCAGGTCGGGTGCGCGGCGCTCGACCTCGCGCGCGAACGCCAGCGCGGCGCGGCGTACGCCCTTGTGGTCGAGGTCCGGGCGGATCCGCACGTAGATGTGCAGACCCTTGCCGCCGCTGGTCTTCGGGTAGCCCACGGCGCCGAGTTCGTCGAGCACCTCGCGGGCGACGTGGGCCACCTTCCGGATGCTGTCGTACGACGACTCCGGACCGGGATCGAGATCGATCCGCCACTCGTCGGGCTGCTCGGTGGCCCCGCGGCGGCTGTTCCACGGATGGAACTCCACCGTCGACATCTGGACCGCCCAGATCACCGACGCCAGCTCGGTCACGCACAGCTCGTCGGCCGTCCGCTTCCAGCGTGGGAAGAACAGCTCGACGGTCTCCACCCAGGGCGGCGCACCTGCCGGGAGCCGCTTCTGGTGCACCTTCTCCCCCGCCAGCCCCTTCGGGAAGCGGTGCAGCATGCACGGCCGCTCGCGCAGCGCGTTGACGATCCCGTCACCGACGGCGAGGTAGTACTCGACGAGATCCAGCTTGGTCGCGTTGATCTCCGGGAAGTACACGCGATCGGGGTTGCTCACCCGAACGACACGGCTCTCGACCTCGATCTCGATCGCCGGGGACGCCATGGCAGCGACCCTACCCGGAGCCTTTGGTGCCGGTGATGCGTCTGGTTCCGGTCTGGTCGACCAGGTAGTGGGCCCCTTGGGGATCTCGCCAGATGACGATCCCGGGGAAGGGTTGTCGGACTTCCCACCCGGCGTGGGTCTTGATCCGGTGGTGGGTCCTGGTCATGGGGCCGAGGTTGCCCACGCTCGTGGGTCCGCCCTCGCTGTAGGGGATGGCGTGGTCCAGGTCCATCTGCCGACCCGTGTTGGCGGCGAAGGGGAACACGTCGCCGGGGTGGATCAGGTGCACGGCTTCACGCAGGCGGGACGGGATTTCGTAGGCGTCGACCGGGGTCTGGTTGTTCAGGTCGATCACCGGGGTGATGCGGAAGCTGGCGTTCGGCCCTAGGACGTGGCGGACCCAGTCGGTGCTGACGGGTCCGTGACCCTCCAGACGAGCGATCTCCGAATCGCCGTAGAAGTGGAGGTAGGCCTTCACCTTGACCTTGACCGGGCCGACCTTCGGGTCAACGTGTGCAGCCGGGTTGGCAAGCAAAGCGACAGCCGCGACGCGCCGTTCGTTGGACGTCGCGTCTGGCATCGATTCCTTGAGGTCTTTCGCGGTGAAGGTCGTCGCGGCATCGATGCCCGCTATCGTGGCCGCGTCGCCACGGATCGTGAACGTGGCCATGCCGTGCTTGTTGATGCGCGACATCCGCGCGAAGGTCTCACGGGCTGCGGCTTGTTCCTTCAACCTGGCCAGCTCCGGGGCCGCGGCGGCGACCTTTCCCTCGACCAGGGCCTCGAACCGGGACCACGCCAGGCGGCCGTCGCAGGACTCCGCGACCTCGGCGTCGACCCATGCCGCCTCCGACTCGGACAGTTCGCGGGTGGTCTCGGCGACGTGGCGGGCATGACCGGGACGGACCAGCCCGGCGTCAACGAGGCCCTGGATTCGCGGCAGGCGCAGCGCGATGTCGACCGCGTCCGCGATCAACTTCTTCGCCCCGAACGGGCTCGTCTGGATCCGGGCACCGAACGCTGCCGCGGCGTACTCGGTGATCAACGGCGTACCGGAACCGCCAGCTGGCTTCGCACGCTCCCGACCCCGCCTGTCCGAGGGCGGCAGGGCGTCCGGGTTGTGCAGCACCGCCCATTGGTAGGCGGCTTTCAAGAGGTCGCGTTCGGCATCGATCCGGTCGCGGTGGCGCTGCTCGGCGAACGCCAAGACGTCGCCGGCGGACTTCTCCACCAACTCGTCCTGCACGCACCCGATTGCCATACGAGTATTGGATCACCGACCGCCGACAATCACCCCGAAACGGCCCGAGTTCTCCACAGCCCACGGCTGGAAGCGGCTCAGGCACGGTTGTTTGCGACGTCGTAGGCCACGAACAGCAACCCGTCCCCGATCCGCTCCGTGCGGGTCAGGCGCAGCGACGCCGGCGCACCACCCTCGAGCATCCGACCCCCGCGCCCGACCATCGCCCCGAACACGAACAAGCGCAGCTCATCGACCAACTGGTGCTCGAGCAACGTCTGCACCAGGGTCCGGCTGCCGAAGACGACAATCTTTCCGTCGACCTCTCCCTTGAGCCGCGCGACATTCTCGGCGACGTCTCCGTGCAGCACCGTGCCGTTCGCCCACACGGTCTCGGTGATCGTGGAGGAAACGACGTACTTGGGGAGACCGTTGAGACGGTCGGCCCACTCGCCCTCGCGGACGTTCCAGCGCGTGCCGAACCAGGCGTCGGTGTTCCGGCCGAGCAGGAGCGCTTCGGTGTCGAGGGCTTCCTCGAACTCGAACTTCGCCCATGCCTCCTGGTCGGCGGCGGACATCGCGCTGAACCATCCACCACCAGGGCCGTCCTCGCCGGTGGGGTTCTCGACGACGCCGTCCAGCGTCATGTTGGTGTTGACCAGGATGGTGCCCATGACCTTCTCCTTCTCTCGGAATGTTCGGTACCAGGACAGACACCAGCCAGTCGGGAAAGTGGTCGCGCCCGGACCGCCCAGTTCGCGGCTCGCGCGGTGTCTGTACGAGGAGATCGACCACCACAAGCGAGAGAGTGATCCCATGAGCGACGTGATCTCCCGGGCGCGGGCAGGCGACGAGGAGGCGTTTCGAGCGCTGACCGAGCCGCATCGCCGCGAGCTGCTGGTGCACTGCTACCGGATGCTCGGGGCGCTGCAGGACGCCGAGGACGCTCTGCAGGACACGCTCATCGCCGCCTGGCAGGGACTCGGCAGCTTCCAGGAGCGCGCGTCGATGCGGACCTGGCTCTACCGGATCGCCACCAACCGCTGCCTCAACGCCCTACGCACGACGAAGAGACGCCCGGCCGCGGCGTGGGCCGTGCCCGGGATGGCGCCGCCCGACCCGACCCAGTTCGGTGAGGCCACGTGGTTGGAACCGTTCCCCGAGACCTTGCTCGAGGGAGCGTACGACCTGCCGCTTGGGCCCGAGGCTCGCTACGAGCAGACCGAGTCGATCTCTCTCGCATTCGTCGCGGCACTCCAGGTGCTGCCGCCGTTGCAGCTGGCCGTCCTCGTCCTGCGAGACGTGCTCGGCTTTCGCGCTGCCGAGGTGGCCGAGATGATCGACCGGAGTGACGAGTCGGTCACAAGTGCGCTCAAGCGGGCCCGGGCGACACTGGAGAAGTCCCGACCGGCGCTGGTCGACCATCAGCCGGCACCGGGCACGATGACCGAACAGGAGCTCGTGGCTCGGTTCGTGACGGCGTACGAGGCGGCCGACGTGGCCGGGGTAGTGGCGCTGCTGACCGACGACGTCTTCATGTCGATGCCGCCAGTCCCGTTCGAGTACATCGGTCGCAAACCGGTCGGGGAGTTCCTCGAGCTGCTCTTCGGGGCGCGGCAGTTCTCGCTGGTCCCGACGCGGGCCAACGGCCAGCCGGCCTTCGGGGCCTACATCACCGCGCCCGACGGCGTACGGCATGCCAGCGGACTGATCACCGTCACGTTCACCGGCAGCAGGATCAGCGAGCTGAACCGATTCGAGCCGTCACTCTTCAACTGGTTCGGCCTGCCGCCAGTCCTACCCCCGCTCCGCAACCTCCACGATCCGGTCGAGCGTTCGAGCCATCCCGACTGCCAGTGAATCGAGGCGTCCTTGCTCCAGGGCCTCCAGAACCTGGTCGTCGCCTCCAGCCATCGGGGCAAGCATCGAGTCCCCGGCGCCGAGATCGACCGCATAGGTGATGTCGATGCCTTCGCCGACTTGCGTCAGGTCGAACGACCACACGGCGACCGGGTTCCCCGGATCGCCGATGGTCAGCTCCAGACTGCGACCTGGCACGGCTCCGGTGACCATCCCCGGGCTCGTCCAGGCCATCGTCCCCAGGCGGACGTGAGACTCGAACCGGTCGCCACGGACGACCTCGTCCGCAGACGCGCGGGCCCTCCAGAGCGACCGCTCGATCTCCTCGGACCACATCGCGACGCCGGGGACGTCCGAGACCACCTTCCACAGTGCGGACGGTGACGAGGTGCAGCGAGCGGTCACGGCCCGTCCGCGGGAGCCCGTCACGCTGCTCGGGCCCCAACCAGATCCGGAGAGTCCAGGGCCAGGGATCCGTCGATGGGCTCTTGGCCCGGGGCGGGGCTGGCCGTTGCACACGCGTTCTTGACTGAGGCATCCACCTGTCAGACGCTAGCGAACGTACAGCCCCGACACGACCGGACTCGACCGAGGACACTCGACGACAACGCGTGACCATTCGGGTGTCACGCGCCCGGGGCATCGGAGCGTCAGATGGGTGTGAAGGCAACCAGCTCGGGCAGGCAGGCCGAGGAGTTCACGACCTTCGTCCGCGAGACCGGCACGCAACTCCATCACGCAGCGATGCTGTTGACCGGCGACCACCACCTTGCGGAGGACCTCACCCAGGCGACGTACGCCAAGGTGTTCGTCCACTGGAAGCGGGTCGCCGCCACCGACAGCCCGCTTGCCTATGCACGCACCACCCTGCTCAACACGTTCCTGTCCCACCGCCGTCTGCGCCGCAGCTCCGAGCGTCCGACCGACCTCACGCCAGGCGCCGACAGCGGTACGAGCGCAGCGACACCGGTCGCTCCCGATGCCGATCCCGGCACCAGGGTCGACCTGCTCGCCGCGCTCGCAGGCCTGCCACCCCTGGATCGCGCGATCGTCGTCCTGCGCTACTGGGAGGACCGCAGCGTCGCGGAGACCGCCATCGACCTCGGGCTCTCGGAGTCGGTCATCAGGACCCGGGCCAGGCGCGCGCTGCAGCGCCTGCGGCCCCTGATCGATCCGCCGACCCCCCTGACCGCCGTACAACCCGAGAGGACCTCGTCATGAACGACCTCGACCACGACCCCTACCTGGGCGCCGCCCTCCGCGACCGCGTGAAGTCCGAGCTCCCCGACCTCGAGCACCTGGCCACCGCGTCGCTGGCAGCCGGCACCAGGATGCGCCGACGTCGCCGGGTCGGCGCCACGGCAGGCGCGGTCGCTGGCGTGGCCGTCATCGCCCTCGCCAGCTCTCAGCTGGGTGGCGGCGGTCGCACGGCCGAAGACCCCGGGTACGCCGACTCACCGTCGGTCTCCGTCGACACCGGCCTCGAGGCCGGGCAGGTTCTCGAGGTCGGCTACGGCCTGACCGGCACCATCCGCACGGACAAGACCGGACTCTACGAACTGGGCTCCAGCACGCTTCCCGGCTCCGGGACCGGCTTCGTGCTCGTCGTCGACGGCCTCGCCGGCGACATCGAGGACTGGTGGTCCGCAGGCTTCCCCAGTGACACCGGGACCTTCCTCACCGAGGACTGGCCCGGCATCACCGTGGCTGTGTCCATGGCGACGGCTGACGAGCTCGGGATGCTCGGCAAGACCGACAAGGTGCCGGTCACCGTCGGCGCCGGCTGGACCTGCGAATGGTCCCTCGCCGATGACAAGGCGGACTGCACGGCCGCTGACGGCGGGGTCGCCGGGCTCGTCATCCGCGACGCCGCCGACCGCGCCGCCTGGATCAGCGACAGCGACAAGGGTGCCGACCCTGCGGTCTTCACGACCGAGGCGCACGGCGACATCTTCATCTCCGTCCAGGGCGGACTGGGCACCACGAACGCAGAGATCCAGGAGCTGGGCGAGTCCCTCACCTGGGTCGACTGAGGTGGCGGTGCCGAGTCAGCGCCAGCCGAGCGCGGGCGCTACCTCGGTCAGGATCGACTCGATCACGTGGGCGTTGTAGTCAACGCCCAGCTGGTTCGGGACCGTGAGCAGGAGCGTGTCGGCCTCCGCGATAGCCTCGTCCTCGCGCAGCTGCTCGATCAGCGCGTCCGGTTCGGCGGCGTACGAACGACCGAAGATCGCCCGCATGTTGTCGATCTGACCGACCTGGTCGCTGTCGGGACGACCACCGAAATACATCCGGTCCTGGTCGTTGACGAGGGGGAAGATCGACCGGCTGACCGACACGCGCGGTTCGTGGGCGTGGCCGGCCTCGGCCCACGCCTCGCGGAACAGCCTGATCTGCTCGGCCTGCTGGACGTGGAACGGCTGACCGCCCTCGTCCTCCTTGAGCGTCGAGCTCATCAGGTTCATGCCGAGGCCGGCGGCCCACCGCGCCGTACCATTGGAGGCAGCGCCCCACCAGATCCGGTCGCGCAGGCCCTCGGAGTACGGCTCCAGCCGGAGCAGGCCCGGCGGGTTGGCGAACATCGGCCGCGGGTTCGGCTGGGCGAAGCCCTCGCCGCGCAGCACCTCCAGCAGGACCTCGGTGTGGCGTCGGGCCATGTCGGCTTCAGTCTCGCCCTCGGCCGGGGCGTAACCGAAGAGACGCCAGCCGTCGATGACCTGCTCCGGTGAGCCGCGGGAGATGCCGAGCTGCAGTCGGCCGCCGGAGATCAGGTCCGCGGCGCCGGCGTCCTCGGCGAAGTACAGGGGGTTCTCGTAACGCATGTCGATCACGCCGGTGCCGATCTCGATCCGGCTCGTCCTCGCACCGATGGCAGCCAGCAAGGGGAATGGACTCCCGAGCTGCCGCGCGAAGTGGTGGACCCGGAAGTACGCACCGTCGGCACCCAGCTCCTCGGCCGCGACCGCGAGGTCGATCGACTGCAGCAACGTGTCCGACGCGGTCCGGGTCAGCGAACCGGGGCTGTCCGCCCAGTGGCCGAAGGAAAGGAATCCGATCTTCTTCACAGGTCGTTCAACCTTCAACCAGTCTCGATCATTCCTTGCGCAGCAGCGCCAGGAACATCGCGTCCGTGCCGTGTCGGTGCGGCCAGAGCTGCGCCGTGCCGGGCAGCGGACCGTCGGCATCGGTGACACCGGGGAGCAGCGGACGCACGTCGTCGACGCTGACGCCCGCGACGGCGGCGGTCACCCCCGCCACGATCTCCGCCGTCTCGGCGAGCACCGGCGAACACGTCGCGTAGAGCAGCGCTCCCCCGGGCCGCAGGATCCGGACGGCCTCGGTGAGCAGGGCCGCCTGGAGCGCGACGAGGTCGGCCAGGTCGGCCGGAGTACGCCGCCAGCGCGCTTCCGGACGGCGACGCAGGGCGCCGAGCCCGGTGCAGGGCGCGTCGAGCAGGATCCGGTCGATGCTGTCGTCGGCGAAGGGCGACCGCGTTGCATCGGCCTGGAGCACCGCAGCGATCTCGGGGCCGGCAGCCCTGGCGACGAGGCCGGCACGGTGGTGGTGCAGCTCGGTCCCGATCAGCAGCGCGCCACGTTGGGCGGCGATCGAGGCCAGCAGCGCGGCCTTCCCGCCCGGGCCTGCACACAGGTCGACCCACCTCTGGTCGCGGCCCTCCACGGGCGCGTCAGCCAGGGCCAGCGCAACCAGCTGGGAGCCCTCGTCCTGCACGCCGGCTCGCCCCTCGACGATCGCAGCCACGGTGGACGGATCGCCGCCGCCCTCGAGGATCGTCCCGAACGGTGAGTACGGCGTCGGCGTACCGGGGAGCTCTTCGCGGACCGAACGCCCGGGGCGGGCCACCAGGGTCACCCGCGGCGCGAGGTTGTCAGCCGCCAGCAGCGCGGGCAGCTCGTCGGCGCCGACAGCACGGCCGAGCGCCTCGACGACCCACACGGGGTGGCTGTGGGCGATGGCCAGATGGCCGTTCAGGTCGGTCGCCACGTCGGGGGCGACCTCGGCGATCCAGGCCTCCAGGTCGCGGGTGCTGACCTTGCGCAGCACGGCATTGGCGAAGCCCGACGCACCGACGCTGACCTTCGCCCGCACCAGGTCGACGCTGGTACTGATCGCGGCGTGCGAAGGCACCCGCATCGCGAGCAGCTGATGGGCACCGAGCCGGAGCGCGTCGAGCACGGCGGACTCGACCTTGCGCAGGGGCCGGTCGATGCAGGTGGCCAGGATGGCGTCGTAGGTGCCCTGGCGCCGGATGGTGCCGGCGGCGAGCTCGGTGACGAACGCGGCGTCACGACCGACGAGGCCGTGGTGCGCGATGACCGAGGGCAGCACGAGGTTGGTGTAGCCGCCGTCGACACGGACGACGCGCAACACGTCCAGCGCGGCTGAGCGGACCGGATCGCCCTTCGGACGCGGGGCCGGACGCTGTGGTCGACCACGGCCACCGCCGTTGGGGCGACGCCGACTGCCGCCGTCTCGCGAGCCCTGGACGCCGCTCACTCGAACGTCGCGGTCTCGGGCAGCCGCACACCGCGGGCCCAGTCGGCGGCGGCCATCTGCTTCTTGCCGAACGCCTTGACCTCGCCCAGACGCACCGGCCCAGTGGCGGTGCCGACCAGGACGTGGTTCTTGCCCACACTGATCGCGCCGGGGGCGAGCTCGACGTCGGTGGCCGGTTCGATCGTCACCGGTCCGACCTTGACCCGCTCGCCGTCCAGCGTCGTCCACGCGCCGGGACCCGGCGTGCAGGCACGGATCAGCCGATCGACGCCGACGGCCGGCTCCGACCAGTTGATCCGGGCGTCGTCGACGGTGATCTTGGGAGCGAGGCTGACGCCTTCGAGCGGCTGCGTCCGCGCCTCGAGCGCACCGTCGGCGATCCCGTCGAGCGTGGCGACGAGCAGGCTCGAACCACCCTCGGCCAGTCGCGCGAGCAGGTCGCCCGCCGTGTCGGTGGGCCGCACCCGCTCGGTCATGACGCCGAACATCGGTCCGGCGTCGAGCGCCTCGACGATCTGGAAGGTGGTGGCACCGGTGTACTCGTCACCGGCCCAGAGCGAGTGCTGGACCGGGGCGGCGCCGCGCCACGCCGGCAGCACCGAGAAGTGCAGGTTCACCCAGCCGTGCTTCGGGATGTCGAGGGCACTGCGCGGGATCAGCGCGCCGTAGGCGACGACCGGGCAGCAGTCGGGCTCCAGGGCGCGCAGCGCCTCCTGGAACTCCGGGTCGCGCGGGTGCGCGGGCTTCAGCACGGGTACGCCGAGCTCCTCGGCGCGCACGGCCACGGGACTCGGGGTGAGCTTGCGTCCACGCCCGGACGGCGCGTCCGGGCGGGTGATCACACCGACGAGGTCGTGCGGGGACGCGGCAATGGCGTCCAGGGCCGGCACCGCCACCTCGGGGGTGCCGGCGAACACGACCCTCATCGGCCGAAGCCGCCGGTCGAGTGCGGGGAGAGCCGGACGGTCGGCTTCTCGAGCCCGAACCACTCCGACTCGCGGATCTCGCGCATCGCGGCCTTGCGTGCCGCCTCGTCGAGCCGGTCGATGAACAAGATGCCGTCCAGGTGGTCGGTCTCGTGCTGGATCGCGCGAGCGAGGAGCTCGGATCCCTCGACGCGCACCGGGTCGCCGTACATGTTGAAGCCGGAGGCGACGACCGACATCGCGCGCAGGCAGTCGTAGGTGAGCTCCGGCAGCGACAGGCAGCCCTCGGCGCCGTCCTGGGTCTCGTCGGACAGCTGGAGAGAGGGGTTGACCAGATGGCCGACCTCGCCGTCGACGTACCAGGTGAACACGCGCAGGCCGACGCCGATCTGTGGCGCAGCCAGGCCGGCGCCCGGGGCCTCCAGCATCGTGTCGGTCAGGTCGGTGACCAGTTGCCGCAAGTCGTTGTCGAACTCGACGACCTCGATCGCGGGCTTGCGCAGGATCGGGTCGCCGAACAGGCGGATGGGTCGAATGGCCACCCGCTCATCCTAGGAGTTCGGGGGGATCGACCTGAATCCTCACGGGATCGAGCTTGCGGGCCGACCGCAGGCGCTGGGCTTCGACGAGCGCGCGGGAGAGCGCGGCTCCCTGGTTGCGCGGCACCCGCACGATCAGCCGCTCCTCGTCGGGGTTGCCGACGACCGGCATCGGACCGAGGACGTCGGCCACCTCCGGCAGGTGCAGCAGGGCCCGCATGTCGTCGAGGGCGCCCGGCGCGCCCGTCAGGGAGGCGACCCGTGCAGCCGGGGGAAGCCGGGCCTCACGGCGGTCCTCGGCCTCACGCTTCGCGAAGCCGGCGGGGTCCCAGCGCACCAGCGCCTGCAACGCCGGCTGGGCGGGATCGCCGACCGCCAGCGCCCGACCGCCGGGCTGCAGCAACCCGACGGCATTGCACCAGCGCCGCAGCGCCTCCTCCGCCGCGCGCATGCTGTCGCGTCCGAGCGCCCACCACGTGTCGAGGAGTACGACGACCGCGTAACCGCCGTCGGCGACCGGCTCCGCACCCGGCGTGGCCACCACGAGTCGAGGGGCCCCGTCGACCGTCGCCCGGATCCGGTCGCCGGAGGAGGCGACGACGGGTGTGGTCGGGAACGACCTGCCGAGCTCGTCAGCCGTGCGGGCGTCGCCGAGCATCGGTGACCGGAGCCCGGACGCTCCACACTCCGCGCAGGCCCATCCGGCCGCCTCGGTGCCGCACAGGCGACATCGCGGCGGACTGGTCGGACCGGTGAGGCCCAGGGGGCCCGCACACGATCCACAGCGGGCCGGGGTCCGGCAGCGTTCGCAGGCCAGCTTGAGGGCATAGCCTGCGCGCGGAGTCTGCACGAGCACCGGCCCACGCTCCAGGCCCCACTTCATGGCCTGGTGCGCCTCCCGCGGGATCCTCGCTCCAGCACCACTCGGGTCGCGCTCCAGGGCCACGTCGGTCGCTCCGGAGACGGCGACGAGCGCCCGATTGCGGATCTCGGCACGCGGCAACGCGATCTCCCTTGCCCAGCCCGACACGAGCAACTGATCGGCCTCGACCGTGCGGGAGAAGCTCCCGACCAGGGCTGCCGTGTCTTCCTCCTCGGCGCGCATGAGCAGGACCTCGCGGGTGTGCGGGTACGGCGCGCGCGGCTCGGCGTGCAGGTCGTCGCCGTCGTCCCAGATGACCACGAGCCCGAGGTCCTGGACGGGAGCGAACGCCGCCGACCGCGGACCGATCACGATCTTGCGGGCGCCGCGGCTGACCGCGAGGAAGTCGCGATAGCGGGCCGCAGGGCCCGGCTCCGAACGCAAGGTGACGTGGTGGCCCTCTCCGAGCAACGTCGTCAACGCCTCGTCGAGACGGGCGACGTCGCGGTGGTCCGGGAGACAGATGATCGTGCCCCGTCCGGCAGCGAGCGCCGCTCCCGCGAGGTGGGCCAGCAGGGCCGGCCAGTCCTCACCGGGGCCCGCGCCCCACACGGCCCGGGGCGACGAGCCGCTCCGGAGGTGCTCCAGGAAGGCTGCTGCAGCGGGGTACGGCGCCCAGGCCTCGTCGCAGCCGGTGAGCACCGGCAACGGGGGCGCCTCCGGCGTCGGTTGGCGCTCGGTGGTGGCGTGCCGAGGCGGCACGGCCAGGCGTCGTACGTCCGTGCTGACGCCGGCGTACCGCTCGGCGACCCGGCGACAGAGCGCCTCGACGGCCGGGCTCAGCACGGGCTCGGGACTGACCAGTCGTCGCAGCGGCGACAGCACTCCCCCGTGGTCGGACGCGGCAGCCCGCTCAATCACGAAACCGTCGACGTCCTTGCCCGCGAAACGCACCTTGACCCGTGTGCCGGGCACGGCATCCTCGGCCATCGCCGCGCGCACGGTGTAGTCGAAGACGCGGTCCAGGTGGGCGAGCGGCACATCGAGCACGACCCGGGCGATCGGGTCGACCGTCGCCAACTCCGCGTCCGCCGCCTTGCGCGCCCGGGTCGCCGCAGCCTTCGCCCGCCCCTCCGCAGCCCGGTCCCGGACGAGCCCGGGCAGCTCCAGCGCCGGGTCGTCGGGAGTGGGAGTCATGGCCGCAGTTCTACCAGCGAGGCCCGACCCAGCGACTCAGCGGATCTTGGGAGTGTGGGCCGACGTGCGGACGACCGTCGTGTAGCCCGGCTTCGAGCCGGTGACCCGCACCTGGAGCCGATGCCCGCGATCCCACCGGGTCAGCTTCCGCGTCTTGCCGGTCGCGCCCTTGATCGCCTTGCCGTCCCGCAGCCACTGGTACTTGAAGGTGATCCCGCTGGGCGTCCAGAAACCCCTCGTCGCTGTCATCGTGTACCCGACGCGGGCTGCTCCCTGGGCGAAGGGACGGGTGGACCCGAGGATGCCCGGGACCACCGGGCCGTCGAACACGGCTTCGGTCATCACCGACCCGCCACCCCCTGCTCCGGTCACCTGGACCGAGAGGACGGTGCCGAGGTCGGCGACGACCGCCCGGTACGACGCCGACGTGGCACCGACGATGGGCGAACCGTTGCGCAACCACTGGTAGGTGAACTGGAGGCCGGCCGGCGTCCACGTCCCGGGGTAGACCACGTCGAACGGGTCGCCGACGCCGGGCCCCGCAATGATGGTCGGCGGCTGCTGGACGAGGATCTCCGCACACGTGTAGATCTCGATGTCATCCAGGTACCAGCCGACGTAGCCGACCGTGGAGTCCGTGCGGACGGTGAAGACGGGCCTGATGTCGTGGCCGGCGAGCCCGGTGAGGTCCACCCGGCTCCCGACCCAGCCGCGACTGCTGCCGGAGAACGCCTTGCGACCTGCGTTGGGTGACTGGAGTGTCCGGGTCGGCCCGTGGACCCACGGTCGTCCGCTGACGTTGACGGGACCGGCCGGGTCATCGACGTCGTCCACCTCGACGGTGCCGCCGTCGTAGTAGTTGGGCGTGGCGTCCTCGGTCTCGAAATCGAAGAGGTACCAGTGCCGGAAGGCGAGGTACGCCGACTGGCCCGACGGCAGGGCGATCGCTGGCACGCCGGTCAGCGAACGCGTCGCGGTGGAGCTCGGGTCCTCGGCAACCCAGGACGTCGACCCGGAGTAGGCGTTGACGCCGTACGCCTCGTTCACGGCCGTGCCCGGAAGTCGGCCCCAGCCCACCCCGGCCGTGAACTTCCCCGCCTGATCGGCGCCGGTCTCGGAGTCGAACAGGACCTGCTTGGCGAAGCCGGTCGGGCAGGTGCGGTCAGCGTCCGTCACAGGGTCCGAGACGGGGTCCACCGTCATCTCGGTGGCGGTGATCGCCTTGCTCACGCTCGTGCAGTCCGCCGACGTGAAGCCGTGGGTCCCGACCAGTGCGCTACAGGCCTGACCGAGCACCACGGCAAGGTCGGCGTACTCCGTGAAGGCCGTGATCGTGTCGATGACCTGGAGCCAGAGCACGGCCGACTTGGCCAGCGTCGGGTCGCCGGCATCGATGCCCGTGATCGCCTGACCGGGGATGTCGGATCCCTGGGAGATGAGGTAGAACGCCTTGTTGCCCACACCGGAGTTGCGGTGCACGCCACCACTGTCCGTGTACGACGTGTCGTCGCGCCACAGGGGGCTGTTGGTCCGGTCGGGCTGGTTGAAGGCCGGGGGGTCGGACAGGTCCCTGATCGCACCGACGGGCAGGTCCTCGCCGAGGCGCCAGTCACCAGCGGTGTCACCTGCGCTCGGGTTCCGGTGGTCGATGATCTCGCCGATGATGTCGGCGAGCGACTCGTTGATCGCACCGGCCTGGTCCCAGTACAGGAGGCCCGACGTCCGTTCGATCACGCCATGGGTCATCTCGTGGCCCACGACGTCGTCGGCGCCGGCGTAGCCCTGGCCGTAGAACATCGCCTGGCCGTTCCAGTAGGCGTTGCCGTACGGGCAACCCTCGCCGTCGACACAGACGCGCACCGACGACGACAACTTCTTCCCGGTGGAGGTGACCAGTCCGATCAGATCGGTGAGATCACGGTCGCCGATCTGGTCGTAGAAACCGGAAACGGCACCTGAGTTCGCGAAGGCCTGTTCGACGTCGATCACCGCGGAGGGCCCGGACGTCTCCGTACGCGCGGGGTCCGACGTGCAGGGCACCGGATCTTCCGCCGACGCATTCGCCCGGTCGCACACCACCCGGTCGACGTGCTGGATCAGGTCGACGTCGAGCAGGACCCCACCGGTCCGGTCGTCGACGAGCACCATCCGTCGTACGTCGTGTCCGGCGCGGACCTCGAAGCGCCACACCCCGCGCGACCCGGTGCCCGAGGGCCACGAGACGGCTTCGGGATCGAAGAGCCAGCGGCCCTGGCTGTCGGCGACGGGCTGGCCTGCAGCCGATCGGGCGACGAGGGCGACGGCTGTTGCGCGTGCTTCCTTCTCTGTGACGGTCGCCGACGGCACGTCCTGCGTCGGGGAGAGGTTGCCGTTGAGCGAGCCCAGGTCGTGGTCGCCGGTCAGCGTCACCACGACCTCGCCACCGATGACGGGGAGTCCGTCGACCTCCTGCTCGAACCGGACGACGTCGGCACCCGCCACGGAACGCTCCCGGCGGGTCTCCTTCAACGTCGTTCCCGGGCGGTCGGCTCCGATCACGGCGCCATACCGACGCAGGTGCGAGCGGGCGGAAGCCGAGACCGTCGTACCCCGGTTCACCGACGGGTTGTCCACGTCGGTGCCGGCCGGGGCGCCGACGAAGGTCGCGACACCGCCCTCGCGGCGGATCCGGACCGGTCCGTCGGCGTCTGCCTTCAGCGTCGCTTCGGCACCGTCGGGGTCGGGGGCCGACCGGGCAGAGGGCGTCTGGACCAGCAGCGTCGTGGAGACGGCAGCCGCGCAGACGAGTGCAAGGGCGCGACGCATGAGAATCCTTCAGTCAGAAAGGCAACGTCAGCATCGTTCCACGGATGCAGGAAGCCCGCCGTCCCTTTGCGGGGACGGCGGGCTCCTGGTTGCTCGGTGGGATCAGATCCCGGCAGCAGCCTTGAGCGCCTCGGCGCGGTCGGTGCGCTCCCAGGTGAACTCGGGCAGCTCGCGACCGAAGTGGCCGTAGGCCGCGGTCTTGGCGTAGATCGGACGCTTCAGGTCGAGGTCGCGAAGGATCGCGCCCGGACGCAGGTCGAAGACCGCGAGAACGGCTTCCTGGATCTTCTCGTCCGGGACGACGCCGGTGCCGAAGGTCTCGACGAAGACACCCACGGGCTTGGCAACGCCGATCGCGTAGGCGACCTGGACCTCGGCGCGACGGGCGAGGCCCGCGGCGACGATGTTCTTCGCCACCCAGCGCATGGCGTAGGCAGCCGAGCGGTCGACCTTCGACGGGTCCTTGCCGGAGAACGCGCCGCCACCGTGACGGGCCATGCCGCCGTAGGTGTCGACGATGATCTTGCGGCCGGTCAGACCGGCGTCACCCATCGGGCCACCGATGACGAAGCGGCCGGTCGGGTTGATGAAGAGGCTGTAGCCCTCGGAGGGGACGACGCCCTTGAACTGCTCGAGCACGGGCTCGATGACGTTGACCAGGATGTCCTTGGACAGCTGCTCCTGGTCGACCTCCTCGGCGTGCTGGGTCGACAGCACGACGGTGTCGATGCGCACCGGGCGGTCGTCCTCGTCGTACTCGATGGTGACCTGGGTCTTGCCGTCGGCACGGAGGTAGGGCAGCGTGCCGTCCTTGCGCACCGCGGTGAGCTTCTCGGCCAGCGTCTGCGCGATCTTGATCGGCAGCGGGAAGAGCTCGGGGGTGTCGTCGCAGGCGAAGCCGAACATCAGGCCCTGGTCGCCCGCACCCTGGCGGTCGAGCTCGTCGCCGGAGCCGTCGACGCGCTCCTCGAAGGCGTCGTCGACGCCCTGGGCGATGTCGGCCGACTGCGCACCGATGGCGATCTGCACGCCACAGGAGTTGCCGTCGAAGCCCTTCTCCGAGGCGTCGTAGCCGATCTCGACGATCTTGGCGCGGATCAGCTTGACGAGGTCAGGCTTGGCACTGGTCGTGACCTCACCGGCAACGACCACGAGGCCCGTGGTGCACAGCGTCTCGACGGCCACGCGCGAAGCGGGGTCCTCCGCGAGGAAGGCATCAAGGATCGTGTCGCTGATCTGGTCCGAAATCTTGTCGGGGTGACCCTCGGTCACGGACTCCGACGTGAACAGACGTCCAGTCATAGTGGTGAGAACTCCTGGTGCTCAGGCCGAGGCGGAAATCCTGGGGGCCGCTCGGTCGATGACGGTGTGACGGGTGATGTGCTGTCGATCCAACGATACGGACCGACTGAGGTGATGGTTGACCGTCTCACGAGTGTGGCGTGAAACGGGAGACGACACTGTCCCAGATGAGGTGCGCGAGGGCGGACTTGGACCCGTGCGGCACGTCGACAGACGTACCGTCCGAACCGAGGATCACCGCCTCGTTGTCCGCGCTCCCGAAGACCGCTCCGCCGCTCACGTCATTGACGACGAGCAGGTCACAGCCCTTGCGAGCGAGCTTGGCGCGCGCGAGGTCGAGGACGCTGCCGGTGGCATCGCCCGTCTCGGCGGCGAATCCGACGATCACGGCGTCCGGGCGGGCCCGGTGGGTCGCGATCTCCTTGAGGATGTCGGGGTTCTGTTGCAGCGTGATCGCCGGGGCCGATCCGTCGTCCGACTTCTTGATCTTGACGTCCGACTGGCTCACGGGGCGGAAGTCGGCGGGTGCCGCTGCCATCACGACGGCGTCGGCCCCGGCCGCAGACGCGAGGACAGCGTCGCGCAGCTCTGCGGTCGACTCCACCCGCACGACCTTGACCCCGGCGGGGTCGGGCAACGAGACGTTGGCAGCGATGAGCGTGACCTCGGCGCCACGAGCCGCGGCCGCCCGGGCGAGGGCATAGCCCTGCAGACCCGACGAACGATTGCCGAGGAAACGCACCGGGTCGAGACGTTCGCGAGTGCCACCGGCAGAGACGACCACGTGTCGTCCGGCCAGGTCGGTCAGTGCAGCGCCGACGGAAGCACCGGTCGAGACCCTGGCGAGGACGTCGCGGGCGATCTCGAAGATCTCCTCTGGCTCGGGGAGCCGGCCCTTGCCCGTGTCGGCGCCGGTCAAGCGACCTTCGGCGGGCTCGATCACCACGACGCCACGCGAACGGAGCGTCGCGACGTTGGCGGTCGTTGCCGGGTGCTCCCACATCTCGGTGTGCATCGCCGGAGCAAGGACCACCGGGCAGCGTGCGGTCAGCAGGGTGTTGGTCAGCAGGTCGTCCGCCAGACCGTGCGCCGCCTTCGCCATCAGGTCGGCCGTCGCCGGAGCGACCACGACCAGGTCGGCGGTCTGCCCGAGGCGCACGTGCGGCACCTCGTGCACGCCGGACCAGACGTCGGCGGACACCGGCTTGCCCGACAGCGCAGCCCACGTGGGCGCACCGACGAACTCCAGCGCCGCGGCGGTCGGAACGACCGTCACGTCGTGGCCGGACTCGGTGAACCGGCGAAGCAACTCGCATGCCTTGTAGGCCGCGATGCCACCCGAGACACCGAGCACCACCCTGGGCATGGGAGGGGTCAGCTCACTCGGAGGCAGCGGCCGGCGACTTCGGAGCAGCAGCCTCAGCAGCGGCGAGCTCGGCCGGGTCGATGTCTTCGCAGGTCAGCAGGTCCTGGCTGATCTCGCGCAGCGCGATCGAGAGCGGCTTCTCCTGCACGTGGGTCTCCACGAGCGGGCCGACGTACTCGAGCAGGCCTTCGCCGAGCTGGGAGTAGTAGGCGTTGATCTGCCGGGCGCGCTTGGCACTGTAGAGAACCAGCTTGTACTTGCTGTCGGTCTTGGACAGCAGGTCGTCGATCGGGGGGTTGGTGACACCCTCGGCGGCGATGTTCGGGGCAGACACGTGTTAGAGCCTCACAGTTCGTGGGTGGAATCAACCATTAAGGCTACCAACTCCTGGACCGCAGCGTTAACTTCCACGTTCTCGATGCTGACGTCGAACTCTTCTTCGGCCGCAAGTTCGAGGCGCGCGGTGGCGAGCCGGCGCTCGCGTTCCTCCTCGCCCTCGGTCCCCCGGCCGACCAGGCGACGGACCAGCTCGTCCCACGACGGCGGCTTGAGGAAGACGAAAACGGCCTCCGGCATGGTCTTGCGGACCTGGCGTGCGCCTTGAAGATCGATCTCCAGCATGGCCGGTCGGTTGGCCGCCAGCGCCTCGTCGACAGGGCCGCGGGGGGTGCCGTACCGGTGGACGCCGTGGACCACGGCCCACTCCAGGAGCTGACCCTCGGCCACCATCGCGTCGAAGGTCGCGTCGTCGACGAAGTGGTAGTGGACACCGTCCACCTCGCCGGGGCGCGGGCTTCGGGTCGTCGCCGAGACGGACAGGAAGACCTCGGGGTGCTGCTCGCGCATGGCGGCAGCGACCGTGCCCTTGCCGACCGCAGTGGGTCCGGCAAGGACGAAGAGTCGACTACTCACCGGGAGCGAACTCGCGCTCCAGAGCGGCGATCTGCTTCGTACCGAGACCCCGGACGCGCCGGGACTCAGCGATGCCGATGCGCTCCATCATCTGCCGCGCACGCACCTTGCCGAGGCCGGGCACGGACTGGAGCAGGTCGAGGACCTTCATCTTGCCCACGACGTCGTTGACCTGGCCCTGCTGGAGCACCTCGCTGATCGAACCGCCGGAGTTCTTGAGCCGGTTCTTGACCTCGGCCCGCTCTCGACGAGCAGCCGCCGCCTTCTCCAGGGCGGCCGCCCGCTGTTCGGGAGTGAGGGGGGGCAGAGCCACGGGGCTGATGTCCTTCGGTTCGCATTCGAGATCGCGGCGGGAGCACCGCCGCGGTCAATCTAGCCATAGGCCTCCCGGCGGGGCAACGCGAGGCCACCACCGCGATCGTCATCGAGACAGTGATCTCACCCCACCTGCCGGGCGACGCAGCCAGGAGCAGGCGAGAACATCCACAGTCGAGGTGGCAGTGATTTCCACTTCCTGGGTGTGCGAGGGGTCCCAGATCCCGATCGTCTTCCCTCGCAGCACGAGCAGACGATTTCCATCGGGGTCCCAGCAACCGATCCGCCAGGCCCGCGGGACCGGAGTCACCCGGGTCAGGTCGTCGCTGAACACGAACCCTGACATCCGTTTGTCCGACCGAACACCCGTGACCGGTTGGCGATCGGGATAAGGATTGGCCAGGAGCCCGAAGTGGCCGCCCGGGCGGCCCGCGTTCCGCACCAGTCGTCCGCGGTCGTCGTAGACCTGCAGCAAGGTCGGGGCAGCGGCGGCCGGGTCGGTGGGCCCGGCAACGAGGACGGATCCGCGAGGCCCCCATACCGCACCGGGATCTCGGGGATCATTGGGAAGCATCATGCGACGTGGCTCCCCCGGCTCGTAGAGATCGATCGCAGAGCCGGTGTCGGTGCCACGCGCAACGAGAACCCGGCCCCGACGGTCGATGGACGGCTCCGATGCAGACGCGCGGCCCCACATCGCCGACTCACCGAGGGCGATGACGCGGAGCTGGTCCGAGCCGTTCTCAGCGGTCGCGAGGGCCACGCCGCCGGGCGACGCCGCAAAGGAGGACACGCCGTATCCCTCGGGGTTCTCCGTCAACCGCCGCACGGTGCCGTCAGCGAGGTCCACCTCCAGGACATTGGCGGAGTACTCGTCGGGCCCGGCAAGCACGTAGAGCGTGCCGACGAGCGATGGCGCTGGCCCCTCCCAGAGGGTCGCCAGGTGCCCGTCGGCACCCGCGGTGCCCTCATGGTCAGGCCCGTCGACGCGCGCAGCGGTGCAGCCCGCAAGCGTGATCGTCAGGGCAAACACCATCAGGCCCCGCACCCAGGTCACTGCAGGTCACCGCACCCGATGCCGTAGCGGGAAGAAGCGATGCATGGGAGATGGCCTTTCCCGAGGAATGGTCGCGAGATCAACCCGCGACCAACACCCTAGGGTCATCTATGTATGGCCACAAGTGCACGGTCAGGCCGTGGAGAAGCCCCTCAGAGGCTCAGTGGTGTCTTGCAGACATCGCGCGCGTGCTGGCTGACACCGGCGAAGGCGAGCTTGGTCTCGGTCGAGCCCAACCGAACCGCAGCCGCCTCGATCGCTTCCCGGTCCGCGACCGCGAGGTCCTTCGGCGGCTTCTCGGGGTCGTACGTCGCCGGATCGACGTCGGCATCGGCGAACGAGTCGCGGACCTCGGTCACACTCGCGAGCACGGTCGCCCACTCGTCCTTGAGGTCCTCGGGTGCCTTGTCGGCGAGCAGCTCGAACGTCGGCAGGGCGCGGATCAACCCGATCCTCGGACCGGCCGCGAGCGCGACACCGAGCTCGCCACGCCGGTCCTCGACCTCGGAACAGTAGGCGGCGAAAGGGTCGTCGTCTCCCGACGAGCTCACCAACAACGCCCCAGCCCCCGCGGCGAGAGCGACGACGGCCAGCAGGGCCACGACGCGCTGAGTGAACTGACTCACCCGACGAGTCCCCGGAGCTCGTCGTTGGCCCGGTGCACGGCGTCGCGCATCGCGATCGGGTCGGGGCCGAGTCGCAGGACACCGCGCGACGAGGACGCGAGCACGTGGGCGGCGCTCGCCCCGAAGATCCGCAGGATGTCGGCGCTGGTGCCGCCCTGCTCGCCGTAGCCGGGCGCGAGGATCGGACCATTCAGGGCGAAGTCGAGACCGGAGCCGTCGATGGTGGCGCCGACGACAGCACCGAAGGAGCCCATCGGGGTCGCGCCGGCGTTGAGCTCACGGAGGTGGTCGAGCATCGCTGCGGCAACGGTGCGGCCGCCGAACTCGTCGCTGGTCACCGCCTCCTGGACCTCGGGGCCCTCCTTGTTGGAGGTGGCCGCAAGGACGAACAGGCCGGCGTCGAAACGGCGGGCAGTGTCGACGAACGGCAGCAGGGAGCCGAAGCCGAGATACGGACTGATCGTGATCGCGTCACTCGCCAGCGGCGATGCCGGGTCGAGGTAGGCGTCGGCGTAGGCCTGGGACGTGGAACCGATGTCGCCGCGCTTCACGTCGAGCAGCACCAGCGCACCGGCAGCCCGGGACTCGGTGATGACCCGTTCGAGGACGGCGACGCCGCGGCTGCCGAAGCGCTCGTAGAAGGCCGACTGCGGCTTCACGATGCTGCAGTACGGCGCCACGGCCTCCACCGCACCGAGGGCGAACCGCTCGAGCCCGGACACGTCGTCGTCGTAGCCCCATTCGTGCAGGAGCGCGCTGTGCGGGTCGATGCCGACGCAGAACTGTCCGCGCTCCGCCATCGCTGCGGACAGGCGGGTGCCGAAGGTGGTCATCAGGACATTCCCCTCTCGGTCAGGCCCTTCAGGATCCGGCGCGGCCACATCGGGCCACCGTAGATGAGGCCGCTGTAGACCTGCACGAGGTCGGCACCGGCCGCGACCCGCTCCCGGGCGTCCTCGGGCGTGCTGATCCCGCCGACGCCGATCAGGGTCAGCTGGTCACCGACACGACCGCGCAGCAGCCGCACGACCTCGGTCGATCGCTTCGTGAGTGGAGCTCCCGAGAGTCCTCCGGCACCGGCCGCAGCGACGGTGTCGGCCGGTGTGGCCAGACCGTCGCGGGTGATGGTCGTGTTGGTGGCGATGATCCCGGCGAGGCCGAGGGACAGCGCCATGTCGGCGACACCGAGGACGTCGTCGTCATCGAGGTCCGGCGCGATCTTCACCAGCAGCGGCACCTGGTCGCGGCCGACGGCGTCGGTCGCCTCGTCAGCGGTACGGCGTACGTGGGCCAGGAGCGGGGCGAGCTTCTCGACCGCCTGCAGGTTGCGGAGGCCGGGAGTGTTCGGGGAGCTGACGTTCACCACGAGGTAGTCGGCGTACGGCGACAGCAGCCGGGTGGAGGTCTCGTAGTCCGTCTCCACCGCCGACTGGTCGTCGTCGGGGACGATCTTCGACTTGCCGATGTTGACGCCGAGCACGAGGCCGCGCCGGGTCCGGCGCGAATCGGGCTTGCCGAGGCCGCGTTTCGCGAGCCGGGCGGCCACCGTCGCGGCGCCGTCGTTGTTGAAGCCCATCCGGTTGATGATCGCGCGGTCCTCCGGCAGCCGGAACAACCGCGGCTGCGGGTTCCCCGGCTGCGCGATCGCCGTGACCGTGCCGATCTCCACGTGGCCGAATCCGAAGGCAGCGAGCTGGTCGAAGACCTCACCGGTCTTGTCGAAGCCAGCGGCCATCCCAAGCCTGTTGGGGAACGTCAGGCCCATGACCTCGACCGGCGCGCGACCCGGGATCCGCGCCCGGTTCAGGGCGACTCCCCCGGCCTTCAGCGCGTCGTAGGTCAGGTGGTGCGCCTTCTCGGCGTCCATCCGGACCAAGCACTTCTCGAAGACCCGGTCGTACACCCGAGGGCCCATCAACGAGCGGCCTCGCCCGCGGCGTGCCACTCCTGCAGGGAGCGGACACCGACCGTGCCTGATCGGATCGCGGCGATGCCCTGCACCGCTGCGGCCAGACCCTGGACCGTGGTGATGCACGGCGTACCCGTGATGACGGCCGCCGAGCGGATCTCGTAGCCGTCGATGCGCGAATCGCCACCGCCGGTGGCGCCGTGGGGCGTGTTGACGATCAGGTCGATCTCGCCGTCCAGGATCATCTGGACCGTGGTCTTCTCGCCGTGCGGACCCGTTCCCTCGAAGTGCTTGCGCACGACGGTGGCCTGGATGCCGTTGCGGCGCAGCACCTCGGCCGTGCCCTGCGTGGCGAGGATCTCGAAGCCGTAGTCCACGAGCACCCGGGCCGGGAAGACCATCGTCCGCTTGTCGCGGTTGGCGATCGAGATGAAGACCTTGCCCTCGGTCGGCAGGGAGCCGTAGGCAGCAGCCTGGGACTTGCTGAAAGCGGTCCCGAAGTCGGCGTCGAAGCCCATCACCTCGCCGGTCGACTTCATCTCCGGCCCGAGGACCGTGTCGACGAAGTTGCCCTCCTTGGTGCGGAACCGGTTGAACGGCAGCACCGCTTCCTTCACGGCGATCGGAGCGTCGGCCGGCAGGGTCCCGCCGTCGCCCTCGGCAGGCAGCGCACCGGCTGCGCGCAGCTCGGCGATGGACTCCCCGAGCATCAGGCGCGCGGCAGCCTTCGCCAGCTGGGTGCCGGTCGCCTTGGAGACGAACGGCACGGTGCGCGACGCCCGCGGGTTGGCCTCGAGCACGTAGAGCACGTCGGAGCCGAGGGCGAACTGGATGTTGATCAGGCCCTGGACGCCGACGCCGCGGGCGATCGCCTCGGTGGCTTCACGGATCCGGGTGATCTCGGCCGCGCCGAGCGTGATCGGGGGCAGCGCGCAGGAGGAGTCGCCGGAGTGGATGCCGGCCTCCTCGATGTGCTCCATCACGCCGCCGAGGAAGAGCTCCGTGCCGTCGTACAACGCGTCGACGTCGATCTCGACGGCGTCATCGATGAACCGGTCCACCAGCGCCGGCCGGTCGGGGCTGATCTCGGTCGCCGCCTTGATGTAGGCGTCGAGCGCGGCGTCGCTGTAGACGATCTGCATGCCCCGGCCACCGAGGACGTACGACGGCCGGACCAGCACCGGGTAGCCGATCTCGTGGGCGATGGCCTGCGCGTCCTCGAAGGACACGGCGGTGCCGTGCTTGGGCGCGACCAGGCCGGCCTCGGCGAGCACACGACCGAACGCGCCCCGCTCCTCCGCGAGATCGATGGCCGCGGGGCTGGTGCCGACGATCGGGACCCCGGCGTCCTGGAGTCCCTGCGCGAGCCCGAGCGGCGTCTGTCCGCCGAGCGTCGCGATGACGCCCGCGATCGGACCAGCAGCCTTCTCGGCCTCGTAGATCTCCAGGACGTCCTCGAGCGTGAGCGGCTCGAAGTAGAGCCGGTCCGAGGTGTCGTAGTCGGTCGACACGGTCTCGGGGTTGCAGTTGACCATGATCGTCTCGTAGCCGGCCTCGCTCAGCGCGAGCGACGCGTGGACACAGGAGTAGTCGAACTCGATGCCCTGGCCGATCCGGTTCGGCCCCGAACCGAGGATGATCACGGCCTGCTTGCCCTCGGCGCGCGGCTGCACCTCGGTCTCCTCGTCGTAGGACGAGTAGTAGTACGGCGTCGCGGCCGCGAACTCGGCCGCACAGGTGTCGACGGTCTTGTAGACCGGCCGCACCCCGGCGGTGTAGCGGGCCTGACGGACCTCTGCCTCCGACAACCCGCGGATGCCTGCGATCTGGACGTCGGAGAAGCCGTGGCGCTTGGCCAGCCGCAGCACGGCCGGGGTGAGTTCCACGGCCGCAGCGACCTTCTGCGCGATCTCGTCGATCAGGAACACCTGGTCGACGAACCACGGGTCGATCTTCGTCGCGTCGAAGACCTCGTCCTGGGTGGCACCGGCGCGGATCGCCTGCATCAGCTTCTGGACCCGGCCGTCGTGGGGCACCTTGATGGCCTCGAGCAGCGCGGCCTTGTCACCCACCGGGGAGGCCCACTCGAAGGGAGCCTTCTTGTCCTCCAGTGACCGCAGCGCCTTGTTGAACGCCTCGGTGAAGTTGCGACCGATCGACATCGCCTCCCCCACCGACTTCATGTGGGTGGTGAGGGTCGTGTCGGCGGTCGGGAACTTCTCGAACGCGAAGCGAGGGACCTTCACGACCACGTAGTCGAGCGCCGGCTCGAAGCTCGCCGCGGTGGAGCCGTTGGGGCCAGCGGTGATGTCGTTGTCGATCTCGTCGAGGGTGTAGCCGATGGCCACCTTCGCGGCGATCTTCGCGATCGGGTAGCCGGTGGCCTTCGAGGCGAGCGCGCTCGAGCGGGAGACACGGGGGTTCATCTCGATCACGATGACGCGGCCGTCGGCGGGGTTGACGGCGTAGGGGCGACGGTGATCGAGTCGCCGGTGTGCACACCCATCGGGTCGAAGTTCTCGATGGAGCAGATGATCACGACGTTGTCGGCCTTGTCGCGCATCACCTCCAGCTCGTACTCCTTCCAGCCGATGATCGACTCCTCGATGAGGACCTCGGTCGTCGGGCTGGCGGAGAGTCCGGCGCCGGCGATGCGGAGCAGGTCCGTCTCGTCGTAGGCGATGCCGGAGCCGAGGCCGCCCATCGTGAACGAGGGGCGGACGACGATCGGGAAGCCCAGCTCGCCGACGGCCTCGTGGACCTCGTCCATCGAGTGGCACACATAGCTGCGGGCGGTCTCGCCGCCGACCTTGGCGACGATCGCGTTGAACAGCTCGCGGTTCTCGCCGCGGTGGATCGCGTCGAAGTTGGCGCCGATCATCTCGATGCCGTACTTCTCCAGGACGCCGTTCTCGTGCAGGGCGATGCCGGCGTTGAGGGCGGTCTGGCCGCCCAGCGTCGGCAGCACCGAGTCGATCGGGAAGCCGCGCTCGGCCTCACGGGCAATGACCTTCTCGACGAACTCCGGTGTGATCGGCTCGACGTACGTCGCGTCGGCGAACTCGGGGTCCGTCATGATCGTGGCCGGGTTGGAGTTCACCAGGACGACGCGCAGGCCCTCATCCTTGAGCACCCGGCACGCCTGGGTGCCGGAGTAGTCGAACTCGCAGGCCTGCCCGATCACGATCGGGCCGGACCCGATGACCAGGACGGACTTGATGTCTTCACGCTTCGGCATCAGGCGTTGCCCTCCAGCAGATCTACGAATCGGTCGAAGAGGTACGCCGCGTCGTGCGGGCCGGCGGCGGCCTCGGGGTGGTACTGGACGGAGAAGGACTTGAGACTGCCCGCGGCATCGCGGAGCTCGAGGCCTTCGACCACGTCGTCGTTGAGGCAGACGTGGCTCACCGTGGCAACGCCGTAGGGCGTCTCGGTGGCCGTGTCGCGCGGGGCGTCCACGGCGAACCCGTGGTTGTGCGCGGTGACCTCGACCTTGCGGGTCGTCAGGTCCATCACCGGCTGGTTGATGCCGCGGTGGCCGTACTTCAACTTGTAGGTGCCGAAGCCGAGGGCGCGCCCGAAGAGCTGGTTGCCGAAGCAGATCCCGAAGTACGGCAGGTCGCGAGCCAGCGCCTCCTGGAGCAGCTCGACCTGTCCGGTGGTCGCGGCCGGGTCGCCCGGGCCGTTGGAGTAGAAGAGGCCGTCGGGCCCCTTGTCGCCGACCGCGAGGACGTCCTCGAGCGTCGACGTCGCCGGCAGCACGTGGACCTCGATGCCGCGCTCGCTCATCCGCTGCGGCGTCATGTCCTTGATGCCGAGGTCGAGGGCCGCCACGGTGAAACGCTTCTCGCCGACCGCCGGGACGACGTACGCCTCGCCGGTCGAGACGGCCTCGGACAGGTTGGCGCCGCTCATCGCGGACGACGCCTGGACCTTCTCGAGCAGCCTGGCCGGGTCGGTCTCGACGGTGGAGATGCCGACGCGCATCGCGCCGCGCTCGCGCAGGTGACGGGTCAACGCGCGGGTGTCGATGCCGGAGATGCCGACGACACCCTGCGCGCGCAGCTCGTCGTCGAGCGTCCGGACCGAACGCCAGTTGCTGGGGACCCGGGCGGGGTCGCGGACGACGTACCCGGCGACCCAGATCCGCCTGGACTCCGGGTCCTCGTCGTTCATGCCCGTGTTGCCGATGTGCGGGGCGGTCATCACCACGACCTGGCGGTGGTACGACGGGTCGGTCAGGGTCTCCTGGTAGCCGGTCATGCCGGTGTTGAAGACGGCTTCGCCGAAGGTCTCACCCTCGGCGCCGTAGGCCTCCCCGTGGAAGGTGCGGCCGTCCTCGAGGACGAGCAGGGCGGGGGTGGTCACAGGAGTGCTCCTTCCAGCGCGGGCCCGTACGTCACCGTGCCACGCAGGAGCGTGGCGACGACGGAGCCCGTCAGCTTGCGGTCGTGCCAGGGGTTGTTGCGGCTCAGCGAGACGCTGGCGGCGCGGTCGACGACGACCTGCGCTGCCGGGTCGATCAGGGTCAGGTTGGCGGGCTCGCCGACAGCGATCGGTCGGCCATGGCCTTCGAGACCGGCGATCCGTGCGGGGTTGGCGCTCATCACGCGGGCGACGCCGGCCCAGTCGAGCAGCCCGCCCTGGACCATCACGGTGCTGACGACCGACAGCGCGGTCTCCAGCCCGAGCATGCCGAACGCCGCATCGACGAAGGCGTGCTCCTTGTCGTGGCGGGCGTGCGGGGCGTGGTCGGTGGCGACGGCGTCGATCGTGCCGTCGGCCAGGGCTGCGCGCAGGGCCTGGACGTCCTCGTCGGGACGCAGCGGCGGGTTGACCTTGAACGTCGGGTCGTAGGTGCCGAGCAGGTCGGTCGTCAGCAGCAGGTGGTGCGGGGTGACCTCGGCGGTGACGTCGATCCCCTGCGCCTTGGCCCAGCGGATTACCTCCACACTTCCGGCGGTCGACACGTGGGCGACGTGCACCCGGCTGCCCGTGTGGCGCGCCAGCATCACGTCGCGCGCGACGATGATCTCCTCGGCCACCCCGGGCCAGCCCGGCAGGCCGAGGCGGCCCGAGAGCTCGCCCTCGTGGCAGCATGCGGTCGCGCCCGCCAGCGACGGGTCCTGGCTGTGCTGGCTGATGACGCCGCCGAACGCCTTGACGTACTCCAGTGCGCGCCGCATCACCCGCGGGTCGGCAACACACTTGCCGTCGTCGGAGAAGACCCGCACCCTGGCGCGCGAGCGCGCCATCAGGCCCAGTTCGGCGAGCTCCTCGCCGCCGAGACCCTTGGTCACGGCGCCGACGGGCTGGACGTCGACGAGTCCGGCGGTTCGGCCCAGGTCGAGGACCCGCTCGGCGGCCTCGGCAGTGTCGGTGACGGGGTTGGTGTTGGCCATCGCGAGGACCGCGGTGAAGCCACCGACCGCTGCGGCGCGCGATCCGGTCAGCACCGTCTCCGCGTCTTCACGGCCCGGCTCGCGCAGGTGCGTGTGCAGGTCGACCAGGCCGGGCAGGATGACCAGCCCGTCAGCGTCGATCACCTTCGTCGCACCAGCCAGGTTGGTTGAGCCCGTCGAAACCCCGAGCTCCTGGATCACGCCGTCCGCGACGAGGACATCGGTCGTCGTACCGTCGGGCAGCGCAGCGCCCCTGATCAGGATCGAGCTCATTCGCCCACTCCTTCGTTGCCCTGGGGTTCCCCAGTCAGCAGGTGGTAGAGCACGGACATGCGGACGGCGACGCCCGCGGAGACCTGGTCGAGCACGGCGGAGTCGATCGCGTCGGCGGCGTCGGCGGAGATCTCCAGTCCGCGGTTCATCGGGCCGGGGTGCAGGATCGGCGTGCCGGGCTTGAGCAGCGAGAGCCGGTCGCGGGTCAGTCCGTAGCCGACGGTGTACTCACGTGCGGTCGGGAAGAACCCACCACTCATCCGCTCGCGCTGGACACGCAGCATCATGACGGCGTCGGCCTCGGGCAACACGGTGTCCAGGTCGTACGACGTCGCGAACCCGGCCTCCTTCGACCAGTCAGCGACGCCGGACGGCATCAGGGTCGGCGGGGCGACGACCGTGACGGTCGCGCCGAGCTTGATCAGGCTCTTGACGTTGCTGCGGAACACCCGGCTGTGGGTCAGGTCGCCCACGATGGCCACGTGCTTGCCCTCGAGGGTGCCGAGCCGACGGGTCAGCGTGTAGCCGTCGAGCAGCGCCTGGGTGGGGTGCTCGTGGGTACCGTCACCGGCGTTGATGACCGGGACGTCGACCCAGCGGCTGATCTGCTCGGCCGCGCCGCTGGCGCCATGGCGCACGACGAGCCCGTCGATGCCCATGGCGGTCACGGTCAGCACGGTGTCGCGCAGCGACTCGCCCTTGCTGGCACTGCTGCCCTTGGCGGACAGGTTGATCACGTCGGCCGAGAGCCACTTGCCGGCGATCTCGAAGCTCGAGCGGGTCCGGGTGGAGTCCTCGAAGAACAGGTTGATGACCGTGCGCCCGCGCAGGGCCGGCAGCTTCTTGACCGAGCGCTTCTGCACGTCATGCATCTCGGCGGCGGTGGTGAAGATGTCCTCGATGTCGCTGACCTCGAGGTCATCGATGCTGAGCAGGTGGCGGGTCATGCCTCACCTCCATCCGTCGGACCGGTGCTGTCGACAATGCGGACCTCGTCCTCGCCGTCGGTCTCCACCAGGCGCAGGCTGACCCGTTCGCTGCGTGCAGTGGGAAGGTTCTTGCCGACGTGGTCGGCGCGGATCGGCAACTCGCGATGACCGCGGTCGACCAACACGGCCAGCCGTACGACGGCCGGTCGGCCGAGGTCGGACAGGGCGTCGAGCGCGGCACGGATGGTGCGGCCGCTGTAGAGCACGTCGTCGACGAGCACCACGGTCTTGCCGTCGATGCCGCCGGCGGGCACCTGGGTGTGGCTCGCGACCCTCGTGGGGTGCGTGCGCAGGTCGTCGCGGTACATGGTCACGTCGAGGGCGCCGGTCGCGACCGTCGTGCCTTCGACCTTGGCGATGCTGGCGGCGATGCGCTCGGCCAGCGGCACCCCGCGCGTGTGGAGGCCGAGAAGCAAAAGATCCTCGGCGCCCTTGTTGCGCTCGAGGATCTCGTGGGAAATGCGGGTCACTGCCCGGTTGATGTCGCCGGCGTCGAGAACGACGCGGCCCGTGGATCCATCGTGGGGCGTGGACGTCTGGTGCGCAGGCAAGGTGGGTTGACCTTCCTTCTCCGCCTCACAGGACGGCTCGTTAAAGGATGTCGATCAGGCGTCACCTTACCGGTCCGCGCGACGCCGCGACCAACCGGCACGCTCCGTGGCCGGGAGTTGCGAGCAACCGTCTCGAGACCCGCACGACACCGTCGACAGAAACTAGAACACGTTCTAGGCTGGCCCGATGGACCTCGCCGCAGTTGAAGAGATCAAGCGCCTCAAGCACCGCTACTTCCGCACGCTCGACCTGAAGTTGTGGGACGAGTTCGGCGACTGCCTCGCCGAGGACGTCACCGCCCGGTACGGCACGCAGGCGATGGACAAGCCGTTGCACTACGACAACCGCGCCGACGTCGTGGCGTTCATGTCGGAGAACCTCGGCCCCGGGATCGTGACCGTCCACATCGCCAACCATCCGGAGATCGACGTCGACGGCGACACCGCCACTGGCTCGTGGGCCTTCGAGGACACCGTGATCGTGCCGGACTTCAAGGTGCAGATCCGCGGCGCCGGCTACTACGTCGACACCTACCGCAAGGACGCCGACGGCGCGTGGCGGATCGCGTCGACGAAGTACGAGCGCATCTACGAGGCGATGACCTCCCTGGACGACACCCCGAGCTTCAAGCTGATCGCCAACCGCTGGGACCCTTCGCTCAAGCACTGAGCCCGGTCTACAGCGCCGAAGCCATGCCCGCGCACGCCCGCAACCAGGCACGCTGCGTCGCCTCTGACAACTGGTTGTAGGGAACGACTGACCGTGTGTTCCGCGATCGGGGCGACGAGGGGGGCGCCGAATGTGTCGGCGTGAGGCTGACTCACGAGAACCTCCGAGATAGGCAGTCAGGGCACCTCAAGGCGTGCCCAACCTATCCAATGTCGGACAGTGCCGTCTCGATCGCACGGTGGAAGGTGGGATAGGCGAAGTGCATCCCCCTGAGCGTCGCCAGCGGAACCTCGGCGTGCACCGCCGTCACCAGCATGCCGATGATCTCGCCGCCGGACGGGCCGACGGCAGTGGCTCCGACGAGAACGCCCCGGTCGAGGTCGGCGACCACCTTGATCAGGCCGTCGTTGCCCACCTTGTGCAACCACCCGCGGCTCGACTCCGGCAGCTTCGAGAGTCCGACGCCGACATCGAGCCCCGCGTCACGAGCCTGCTTCTCCGTCAGGCCGACCGACCCGACCTCGGGATCGGTGAAGGTGGCGCGGGCGACCGCGCGGTAGTCCGCCCACGGACCGTCCTCACCCGTCAGGTCCCTCACAGCGACGTTGGCCTGGTACATCGACATGTGCGTGAAGGCACCATTGCCGGTGATGTCACCGACCGCCCAGAGTCCCTCGGCGACCCGCATCCGCTCGTCGGTCTCCAGGACCCGGACGGACGGGTCGAGACCGATCGTCTCCAGCCCGATGTCGCCGAGGTTGTTACGTCGCCCGGCGGCCACCAGCAGCGCCTCGGCACCGATCGACGTGCCGTCGGCCAGGCCGATGGTGAACGCTCCCTCGTGGGTGACGCCGGTGACGCCGACGCCGGCGCGGACACCGATGCCCTCGGCCTCCAGCGCCTCCGCCACGACCGCGCTCGCCTCGGGTTCCTCCGGCCCGAGGATGCGCTCGGCCGCCTCGACGACGGTGACCTCGACGCCGAACCGCGCGAACGCCTGCGCGAGCTCGCAGCCGATGGCTCCCCCGCCGAGCACGACCAGGCTCGCGGGGAGGTCGCGGACCTTCACGACGTCACGGTTGGTCCAGTACGGCGTCCCGGCCAGCCCTTCGATCGGAGGGACGGCCGGTTCGGTGCCGGTGTTGAGCACCACTCCTCGTCGTACGACGAAGTCACGCGTGCCGCCGGCGGTCTCGACCTGGACGCGCCCCGGCCCGGCCAACCGGCCGGTGCCGGGGACGAACTCCGCTCCCGCGCTCTCCAGTCGCTCGACCGCGACAGTGTCGTCCCAGTCGTCGGTGGCCTCGTCACGGATCCGGTCGGCCACCGGACCCCAGTCGGGGCGCACGTCCACCGAGCCGCCGAGGGACGACACCCGACGGGCCTCCTGGAGGGCGTCCGCCGCCCGGATCATCATCTTCGAGGGGACACACCCGAAGTAGGGACATTCGCCGCCCACGAGGCGGCGGTCGACCCCGACCACGGAGAGTCCGGCCCTGGCCAGGGACGCAGCGACGTGCTCGCCGCCCGGTCCGAGTCCGATGACGACGACGTCGACTTCAGTTGAATCCGGCATGCCAACACACTGGCACGCCGGGTGAACTCAAACCAGAGTGGACTTGCTCCGCTGGATGGCGCCGAGGACGCCGTTGACGAACGAAGGCGACTCATCGGTCGAGAGTTCACGCACGAGACCCATCGCCTCGGTCACGGCGACCGTGTCGGGCACGTCATCGGCCCAGAGCAGCTCCCAGACCCCGATCCGCAGGACGTTCCGGTCCACGGCAGGCATCCGGGCCAGGCTCCAGTCAGTCGAGAACTGGACGAGGATCTCGTCGATCCGGGTCTGGTGCTCCGAAACTGCGCGCACCAGCGTCGCGGTGTAGGGGTTGGTCAGCTGTTCGCCGTCGGCCGTGACGCGCTCGAGCGCCTCGAGTCCCGACTCGCCCCGCATGTCAGCGGCGTAGAGGACGTCGAGGGCTCGCTTGCGCGCCTTGGTCCGGGCTCCCACCTGCTGGTCAGCCCTTCACGCGGGAGAGGTAGGAACCACCCTCGCGGGTGTCCACCTTGATCTTCTCGCCCTGCTCGATGAACAGCGGCACCTGGATCTCGGCCCCGGTCTCCAGCGTGGCCGGCTTGGTGCGGCCGGTCGCGGAGTCGCCGACCACGCCGGGCTCGGTGTAGCTGACCACGAGCTCGACGGAGGCAGGCAGCTCGATGAAGAGCACCCGACCCTCGTTGGTGGCGACGATCGCCTCCTGGTTCTCGAGCATGAAGCCCGAGGCGCTGCCGACGATCTCGGGCGCGACCTCGGTCTGCTCGAACGTGCCGGTGTCCATGAAGACGTAGCTGACGCCGTCGTTGTAGAGGTACTGCATCGTGCGGCGGTCGACCGTAGCGGTCTCGACCTTGGTCCCGGCGTTGAAGGTGCGGTCGACGTTCTTGCCCGACTCGACGTTCTTCAGCTTGGTCCGGACGAACGCCGGGCCCTTGCCGGGCTTGACGTGCTGGAACTCCACCACAGCCCAGAGCTGGCCGTCGATGTTGAGAACCATGCCGTTCTTGAGGTCATTGGTCGATGCCATGCGCGCGTGTTCTCCGATGCAGATGTCAAAGCGGTTCGAGTGGTCCCCGGGGTGCTCGGGACCGGCAGCGAAGTCTAGTGCGCCGAGTGGTCAGCGATGAATTCGAGCGCCTGCCGGTAGCCGTCGATGCCCTGGCCGGAGATGGTCAGCGTCGCGTACGGCTCGACGTACGACGTGTGCCGGAACTCCTCGGGGCGCTGTTTCGGGTCCGAGATGTGCACCTCGACGAGCGGAGCCGTGAGCTGGGCGCAGGCATCGAAGATCGCGAGCGAGTAGTGCGTCCACGCAGCGGCATTGAGCACGACCGGCGATCCCGCGTCGGCGGCCTCGTTGAGCCAGTCGAGCATCGTGCCTTCGTGGTTCGTCTGCCGGACCTGCACCTCCAGGCCGACCGCCCCGGCCCACTGCTCGCAGAGCTCGACCAGCTGGTCGTGGGTGGTGTGGCCGTAGATCTCCTGCTGGCGGCGCCCCAGGCGCCCCAGGTTCGGACCATTGAGGACGAGCACCGAGGCACTCACGAGACGCCGCCACTGATCGCGTCGTACGCCGCCCGCAGGTGTTCCTCGGAGGGGCCGGCCAGCACGACCGGCTTCGCCAGGTCGTCGAGGACGACGAAGCGGAGCTGGTTGCCGCGGGACTTCTTGTCCACCCGCATCGTCGCGAGCAGGCTCTCGAAGTCGGCGCCGCTCCAGGTGACGGGGAGCCCGACGCGGCCGAAGGTGCTCCGGTGCCGCTCGACGAGGTCGGCGGACAGACCCGCCGCGCGTCCTGCCAGCTCGGCGACGAAGACGCAGCCGATCGCCACGGCCTCTCCGTGGCGGATGTCGTAGTCGGTGGCCTTCTCGATCGCGTGGGCGAGCGTGTGACCGTAGTTGAGCGCCTCGCGCCCCGGGTGTCCGGCGACTCCCCCGGTCTCCTTGAGGTCACCGGCGACGACGTCGGCCTTGACCACGATCGAGCGCTCGACGAGCTCGCGCAGCACCAGCGAGTCGGCGGTCAGGGTCGCCGGATCGGTCTGCTCGACCAGTTCCAGGATCCGCGGATCGGCGATGAAGCCGCACTTGATGACCTCGCCGAGGCCTGCGACCAGCTCCTCGCGGGGCAGCGTCTCGAGCAGGGCGAGATCGCACAGCACGCCGGCGGGCTCGTGGAACGAGCCGACGAGGTTCTTGCCGGCGGGGGTGTTGATGCCGGTCTTGCCACCGACCGCGGCGTCGACCATCGCGAGCAGCGTCGTCGGGACGTGGATGACGGCGACGCCGCGCAGCCAGGTCGCGGCCACGAAGCCACCCAGGTCGGTGGTCGCGCCGCCGCCGAGGGTGACCACGGCGTCGGAGCGGGTGAAGCCGTCCTCGCCCAGCGCTTCCCAGCACGCGGCGGCGACTTCCCAGTTCTTGGCTTCCTCGCCGTCAGGCACCTGCAGCACCACGACATCGAGGCCGTCGAGAAGTTCGGCGAACGGGTCGAGCAGGTCCTCGAGCGACTCGGGGCACACGATCGCGACCCGCTGCACGCCCGCAGGCAGCAGCCCGCGCAGGCGATCGAGGACACCGTGGCCGACCACGACGTCGTACGGCGACGCGGTGGCCACGTGGATGACGGCGGGAGTGGTCACGAGGCTCCCCCGTCGACGGCGGCCACGATCTCGGCAGCGACGTCCTCAGGTGTGCGGTCGTCGGTCTCGACGGTGATCCGGGCCAGACCCTGGTAGACCGGCGTGCGCTCGTCGAGCAGCTGCTTGATCCGCGACCGGACGTTGCCCAGCAACAGGGGACGGCCGACGCCGAGGCCGACCCGCTTCACGGCGTCGGCGAGGCCGACGCGGAGGAAGACCACCTGGTGGGGCGCGAGCAGCGCCTGGGTGGCGGGGTCGAGCACGGCTCCGCCGCCGAGCGACAGCACGCCGTCGTGGTTCTCCAGGGCCCAGGCGACGGCGGCGCGCTCCTGCGCGCGGAAGGCGGGCTCGCCGTCCTCGACGAAGATGTCCTGGACCGACTTGCCGACGCGGTCCTCGACGAGGTGGTCACTGTCGGCGAAGGCGACGCCCAGAGAGGAAGCCACCAGCTCCCCGACCGTCGTCTTGCCGGCACCCATGGTGCCGATCAGGACGGCGCGAGGCGTCACTTGAACCTCAGGGCATCGAGGTAGGTCTGGACGTTGCGGCGGGTCTCACTGACGGCGTCGCCACCGAACTTCTCGAGGATGGCGTCGGCGACCACGAGCGCGACCATCGCTTCCGCGACGATGCCGGCAGCCGGCACGGCGCAGACGTCGGAGCGCTGGTGGTGGGCCACGGCTTCTTCGCCGGTGGCCAGGTCGACGGTGCGCAGGGCCCGCGGAACGGTCGCGATCGGCTTCATCGCCGCGCGCACCCGCAGGATCTCGCCGGTGGACATGCCTCCCTCGGTGCCACCAGAGCGCCCGGAGACACGGCGCAAGCCTTCATCGGTCGACACGATCTCGTCGTGAGCGAGCGAGCCGGGCGTGGCGGCGAGCTCGAAGCCGTCACCCACCTCGACACCCTTGATCGCCTGGATGCCCATGAGCGCGCCGGCGAGGCGCGAGTCGAGTCGTCGGTCCCAGTGCACGTGCGAGCCCAGGCCCGGCGGCAGACCGTGGACGACCACCTCGACGACGCCACCGAGGGTGTCGCCGTCCTTGTGGGCCTGGTCGATCCGCTCGATCATCAGCTTCGAGCCGTCGGGGTCCAGGCAACGGACCGGGTCCTCGTCGAGACGGGCTACGTCGTCAGGAGCGGGTACGTCGCGCGACGGGGTGCGGACCCCGCCGATCTCCAGCACGTGGCTGACGATGCGGGCACCGGTGGCCTGCTCGATGAAGTTGCTCGCCACCCGGCCGAGGGCGACGCGAGCCGCGGTCTCGCGAGCCGAGGCACGTTCGAGGATCGGACGGGCGTCGTCGAAGTCGTACTTCTGCATGCCGGCGAGGTCGGCGTGGCCCGGTCGGGGCCGGGTCAGGGGTGCGTTGCGGGCCTGCGCCTCGAGCACCTCGGCGTCGACAGGGTCGGCCGCCATCACGGTCTCCCACTTGGGCCACTCGGTGTTGCCGACCTGGATCGCCACCGGTCCGCCCTGCGAGAGTCCGTGCCGGATGCCACCGGTGATGGTGACCTCGTCGGCCTCGAACTTCATCCGCGCGCCGCGGCCGTAGCCCAGGCGGCGACGGGCGAGAGCATCGGAGATGTCGTCGGTCGTGACCTCGACGTGGGCCGGAAGGCCCTCGAGGATCGCCACCAATGAGGGGCCGTGGGACTCCCCCGCGGTCAGCCAGCGCAACATGGGACCAGTCTCCCATGGGCTCAGAGGGTGCTCAGGACCCGTCCCAGTACGACGGCCATCAGCGCCCCACCTGCAAGGAACGGGCCGTACGGCACCTTGCGGCGGATCATGTTCCCCCCGCGGCGCAGCGGAATGAGCGCGAGGACGGCGAGGATCGCGGCCGTGGCAATCGACACGACCACCGTGCCGGGACCCAGCGGCCCCAGGGCCAGGCCGAGCAGCGCACCGAACCGGACGTCACCGAACGCCATCGTTCGGGGGCTGATGAACCACACCAGCCCGTAGTAGACGCCGAGGATGGCGCCACCGATCAGGCCCCAGAGCAGCACCGCGGGGTCCTCCAGCACGATCGCCGCCAGCACCTCGAGAGCCACCACGACGGCGTACGACGGCAGGATCAGGCGGCTCGGGAGGTACCAGGTCGCGTAGTCGACCACGCTCAGCGCGATGCAGATCGGCACGAGGAACAGCAGCCAGGGCAACGCCCATCCCCAACCGATGAACGCGCCCACGAGCCCACCGGCGACCGCGCCGGCCGCAGCACAGCGCAGCCCGAGTCGCGGACGGGCGGCGAGCTCCGCGAACGGGACGTGGTCCGGGAAGTCCTCGGGGTTCTCCTCGGGGTTGTGCTCCGGCTCCGGGCACCACGCGATCAGACGCGGGACGAGGAGTCCGCCGAGCAGGCCGACGAGCGCCCCCACCAGGGCAGGGAGCAGATCCATGCCCGGAACCTATCGCTCCTCGAGAGCGCTTTCGCCCGCCGCACGCATGGCGTCGAGTGGCCCGATGTGACCAGTGAACATCGCGAACTGCAGCGCGGCCTGGTGGGCCAGCAGGTCGAGACCCGACACGAGCGCCTGTCCCCGCGCCCGGGCGGCAGCGGCCAGCGGCGTCGGCCACGGGTCGTAGACGACCTCGAAGACGACAGCTGCGTCGGAGGCGCTGGCGACGAGCAGGTCGGTCTGGGCAGCGGCCGGGACGGTCGAGACCACCACTTCGCCGATCATCGCTCCCCCGTCGAGCGCGATCACGTCGACCTCCAGACCGGGGTGGCGGGCGAGGGCCGCCGCGGTCTCGCGCGCCCGGCCCGGATCGCGCGCGAGCAGCCGGATCGTGTGCGCTCCGAGCTGTGCGAGTGCCAGGCCGGTCGACGCGGCCGTTGCTCCGGCGCCGAGGATCGTCGCTGCGGTGATCGGGCCGTCGTACCGCTCACGGAGCGCAGCGACGGCGCCGGGCAGGTCCGTGTTGTCCGCGGCCCAGCCCCCGTCGGTACGGACGAGGGTGTTGGCGCCACCGGCGAGGCTCGCCCGATCACTCACGGCGTCAGCGAACTGGAGTGCCTCGCGCTTCAGCGGCGCCGTGACCGACAGGCCCCGCCAGTCCGGTCCGAGGGAGCCGACGAAGTCCGCCAGGCCGCCGGCCGGCACCCGGACGGCGTCATAGCTGAAACCGAGCCCCAGGGCGTCATAGCCGGCCCGGTGCAGGACGGGCGAGAGCGAATGCGCGATCGGGTCACCGAGGACGCCGCAGTGCAGGCCCGCTCCGGCCGGATCAGCACTCTTCATGGGTCCGGCAGTACTCCTTGGCCTTCTCGGCGTTGCGCAGGTGCTCGTCATAGTCCGCCGTGAAGAGCGTGGTGCCCTTCTCGAAGTCCGGGACGAAGTAGAGCCAGTTCCCTTCGGCCGGGTTGAGCGCGGCCTCGATGGTCTCCCCGCCGGGCGAGCCGATCGGTCCCGGTGGCAGGCCGGTGTGCTTGTAGGTGTTGTAGAGCGAGTCGCTGTCGCGCTCGCTGGCCGTCGTCCACACGTCACCCTTGCGCTTGCTGACGTAGGAGACCGTGGAGTCCAACTGGAGGGCCATCCCGTCGTCGAGCCGGTTGTAGATGACCCGCGCGACCTTCGGGTAGTCAGGACCGCGGTTCGCTTCGTACTCCAAGATGCTGGCGACGGTGATGACCTCGTGCGCCGTCAGGCCGAGGCTCTGGGCAGCGGCCTCGATGCCGAGGTCGGCCTCCGCGGCCGCAGTCTGCGCGACCATCTCGCTGAGCAGGCTCCTGGGCGTGGTCCGGTCCGTGATCTCGTACGTCGCGGGGTAGAGGTAGCCCTCCGGGTTGCCGCCGGCCTCGGCCGGAAGCCCGATCCGGGCCGGCTTGTCGAGGAGGGCGGTGAGCTGCTTCTCGGTGAAGTCGGTCTTCTTCACGATGGTCTCGACGATCTGGCCGACGCGGGCACCTTCGGGGACCGTCACCGTGTTGCCCGAGCCGGCGTTGGCGGGATCGGCCAGGAAGGTGACGGCGTCAGCGGCCTTCATCTTCTTCTTCAGGACGTAGGTCGCGGCCTGGATCACCGGGGATCCCTCGGCCGAGGCAGCGTCGACGAAGGCGTCCGAGGACGCCACGACGTCGAGCTCCTTCAGCTCGTTGCCGATCGAGCGGACGCTCTGGCCCGGATCGACGACGACGGTCACCTCGCCGCTGCCCGGCCCGGGATAGTCCTCGGGGCCGGCGAACATGTCCTTGACGTCACTGATCGCACCGCGAGCGAGGAACGCGACGATCGCACAGAACAAGATGACCACGAGCACCATCGGCAGGCACCCGGAGCGACGCTTGCCCGCACGACGGCGGCCGGCAGCCTGCACGGCGTGGGTGTCCGTGGGGACGGCCGTGTCGAAGCCTCGCTCCGGCAGATCCGACTCGCTCATGCGTCTCCTTCTCCTGCGGGTTCCTCCGCGGGTTCGGCGGTGACCTCTGGGTCCACCACCTCGCCCGGAGGCAGTCCGGTCGATCGTTCGACCTCGAGCGCTTGTTGCAGAATCACCACGGCCGCGACCTGGTCGATCACGGCGCGCTGCTTCGCACCCTTGCGCTGGTCGCGCAGCATAGCCGTCGCCGTGACAGTGGTGAGACGCTCGTCGACCAGCCGCACCGGCACCGGCGCGATTCGGCGAGCGAGGCGAACGGCGAACTCCCGCGCCTTGGCGGCTGCCGGTCCCTCGGAACCGGACAGCGAACGGGGCAGCCCGACGATCACCTCGACCGCGTCCAACTCGTCGAGGATCTGGTGGATCCGACGCAGGTCGCCCTTGCCGCGGCGTACCGTCTCGACGGGCGTGGCGAGCACTCCCGACGGGTCGCTGCGCGCGACTCCGATCCGGGCATCCCCCGGATCGATCCCGAGGCGGGCACCATGCCTCACGGGGTCTGCGCCACCGTGGCGGTCACGGCCGCCAGCGCCTCGTCGATGCGGGAAACGTCCGTACCGCCGCCCTGGGCGAGATCGGCCTTGCCGCCGCCCTTGCCGCCCAGCAGCGGCGCAGCGGTCCTGACCAGCTCGCCGGCTGCGAGGCCACGGGCCTGCGCAGCGTCGTTGAGGGCAGCGACGATCGCTGCCTTGCCGTCGGCCGCACCGATGAGCACGACGACGGCCGGCACGTCGCCGGAGAGGCGCGCGCGTACGTCCGTCGCCAGCGTGCGTACGTCGCCGCCGCTGGCGCCGTCGAGCCGCTGCACGACCAGGCGTACGCCATTGACCTCCACCGCGCCGTCTGCGAGGGCGGAGCCACCGGACAACAACTGGGCGAGCCGCGCCTTCTCGATCTCCTTCTCGGACTGCCTGAGCCGCTCGAGCAGGTCACCGACCCGGCCGACGATGTCGTCGGGCTGGATCTTGAGCAGGGTGGAGAGCTGGCTGACGACGTCGCGCTCACGAGCGAGGTAGGAGAAGCCCTCCACACCGGTGAGCGCCTCGATCCGGCGATTGCCGGAGCCGACGCTGGCCTCACCGGTCACCACGATGGTGCCGACCTGGCTGGAGTGGTCGACGTGCGTGCCACCGCAGAGCTCACGCGACCACGGGCCGCCGATCTCGACGACGCGCACCTTCTCGTTGTTGTAGGTCTCACCGAAGAGCGCGAGGGCACCCCAGTCCTTGGCCTGGCCGAGGGTCATGTACTCCCAGCCGACCGGCAGATCGGCACGCAGGGCGTTGTTGGAGACCAGTTCGATCTGCTGCACCTGGTCGGGCGAGAGTGCGTTCAACCAGCCGAAGTCGAGGCGGAGGTAGCCGGGCCGGTTGTAGGAGCCGGACTGCAGGGCCGTGGGGCCGAGCACCTCGCGCAGCGCTGCGTGGACGATGTGGGTGCCGGAGTGCGCCTGACGTGCGCCCGTGCGCCAGTCGGGGTCGACCTTCGCGTGCAGCGTGGCGGCACCGGACGGCAGCTCGCCCTCGAGCACGCGCACCTGGTGCACGACCAGACCGCGGACAGGACGCTGGACGTCGAGCACCTCCAGCTTGCCGCCCTCGAACTCGATGACGCCGGCGTCGGCCACCTGGCCACCGGACTCGGCGTAGAAGGGCGTGCGATCGAGGACCAGCTCGCCCACCTCGCCCTCGGCGAGCGACGCGACCGCGGCACCCTCCTTGAGGACGGCGAGGGCACGCGACTCGGTCTCGAGCGTCTCGTAGGCGAGCCAGTCGGTGGGACCGTTGGCGTCGAGGATCCCGCGGTAGACACCGGTGTCGGCGTGCTGGCCCTTCTTGGACCGGGCGTCGGCCTTGGCGCGCTCACGCTGCTCGGCCATCAGCTGACGGAACCCGTCCTCATCGACAGCGAGGCCCGCCTCGGACGCCATCTCGAGCGTGAGGTCGATCGGGAAGCCGTAGGTGTCGTGCAGCGCGAACGCCTTGTCGCCGGGAATGGTCGTCGCGCCTTCGACCTTCACCTGACCGGCGGCGAGGTCGAAGATCTGCGTGCCCGCCTGGAGGGTCTTGCGGAACGCCTCCTCCTCGGCGAACGCCACCTGCGCGATCCGGCCCCAGTCGCTGACCAGCTCGGGATAGCTCTCCCCCATCCGGTCGCGGGACACCGGCATCAGCTCGGGCAGCGCGGGATCCTCGAAGCCGAGCAGGCGGACGTTGCGGACCGCACGCCGAAGCAGCCGACGCAGGACGTAGCCACGGCCCTCGTTGCCCGGCGTGACACCGTCACTGATGAGCATCATCGAGGAACGAATGTGGTCGGCGACCACCCGGAACCGGACGTCGGCGTCGTAGGCCGAACCGTAGGTCTTGCCGGTCAGCGCCATCGTCTTCTCGATCACCGGGAAGACGACGTCGATCTCGTACATGTTGCTCTTGCCCTGGAGCAGGTAGGCGACCCGCTCGAGGCCCATGCCGGTGTCGATGTTCTTGTTGGGCAGCTGGCCGGCGATGTCGAAGTCCGACTTGCTGCGGACCGCGGACAGCTCGTCCTGCATGAAGACGAGGTTCCAGAACTCCAGGTAGCGGTCGCCGGCGTCCCAGTCACGATCAGCACCGAACTCGGGACCGCGATCGATGAGGATCTCCGAGCAGGGACCGCCAGGTCCGGGGATGCCCATGGACCAGTAGTTCTCCTTCGGAGGCAGCCGGACGATGCGGTCGTCGGGCAGGCCGGTGACCTTCTTCCACAGACCGATCGCCTCGTCGTCCCCGTCGAGCACCGAGGGGTAGAGCAGGGACTCGTCGAGCCCGAAGCCGCCGTCGGCCTGCGACTTGGTGACCAGCTCCCAGGCGAGCTCGATGGCCCCTTCCTTGAAGTAGTCACCGAAACTGAAGTTGCCGCACATCTCGAAGAACGTGCCGTGGCGGGTCGTCTTCCCGACCTCTTCGATGTCGGGCGTCCGGATGCACTTCTGGACGCTCGCCGCGCGCGCGTACGGCGGCGTCTCCTGGCCGAGGAAGTACGGCTTGAACGGCACCATGCCGGCGTTGACGAACAGCAGGTTCGGGTCGTCGAGCAGCAACGAGGCAGACGGCACCACGGTGTGGCCCCGGCCCTCGAAGTGGCTGAGGAACCGGTTGCGGATCTCGGCGCTGGTCAGGTAGCCGTCCGGCGTCGCCGTCATGATGGGCCTTCCTCGGTGCGGGCGGCCGGTACGGCCGTCGTGGTGGTGCGGAGTGGGAGTTCGCGAGCCTGGTCGGACCGCCGCTGACCAGCCTCCACAGCGCGGAAGTGCTCGCGCAATTGGGTTTCGGCGTCGACCTGGCCCTGTGCGACCTCTTCGCGGAAGAGCCGGGCGCCGACGACGGCCGCGCCGATCCGGTCGCGCATCCCGTCAGGCGTGAAGGCCTCCGCAATGCGGCGTACCTTCACCATGCCGTAGACCCCGGCGGCCGCGCCGGCCGCGAACCAGACGCCGCTCTTCACGAAGGGGCCTCGATGCCGGAGCGCTGGCGGGTTTCGTGGTCGCGGCGCGCTGCCTTCAGCATCAGCTTGCGGTCCTTGCGCGAGCGCTTCACCTCACGCTTCATCTCGAACCGGATCCGGTTGCGGATCTCCGGGGAGAGGGCCCGGCGAAGTCCGGCGGCCAGCGCAGCGGTCTTGATCACGCTCTCGCGGAGCAGGATGTCGGCGAACATCGGGGCCGGCACGATCCGGGCCGGGACCTGCGGGCCGCGGCTGCGGTGCAGGTCGGTGATGAGGTACTCGCGGTCGTCGACGACCGCGACCGGGACCACATCGGGAAGGTTGGGCCGCGCGGCCATCGCGGCCTGGCGCTTCAGCGCCTCGTCGAGATCCGCCAACTGGACACGAAGCTCCTCGGCGTCGACGGCGGTCGCCGCGAGCAGCTCGTCGGTCTCCTCGCGGACCCGGCGCAGGCTCTGGTTCAGGCTGATCACAGCCCAGATCAGGACTCCCAGGGCGACGAGAGTCGCCACAGCCAGCCAGGCGGGTACGGCGAGCTCGTTGGTCACGACGGACAAGCCTACTTGCCGCGGATGATCCGCCGGACCCGCTCCCACCGTTGTTTGACCGCGGCTTCGGCGCCGAGCTCGGTCGGGCGGTAGTAACGGGCGTCGCCGATCACGTCCGGTGCGTACTGCTGCTCGGCGACCCCGAACGGGGCATCGTGGCTGTAGCGGTAGCCCTTGCCGTGTCCGAGCTTCTCCGCTCCTGCGTAGTGCGCGTCGCGCAGATGCGGGGGGACGGCCCCGATCTTGCCGCGGCGTACGTCGCTGATCGCCTCGTCCACCGCCACGATCACGGCGTTCGACTTCGGCGCGGCAGCGAGCGCGATCACCGCCTGACCGAGGTTGAGCCGGGCCTCAGGCATCCCGATCAGCTGGACGGCCTGCGCGGCCGCGACAGCAGTCGGCAGGGCGGTGGGATCGGCGAGACCGATGTCCTCACTGGCCAAGATGATCAGTCGTCGGGCGATGAAGCGCGGATCCTCACCGGCCTCCATCATCCGGGCGAGGTAGTGCAGGGAGGCGTCGACGTCGGAGCCGCGGATCGACTTGATGAAGGCGCTGATGACGTCGTAGTGCTGGTCGCCGTCGCGGTCATAGCGAACGGCTGCCTGGTCGGCCGCCGTCTCGGCCGTCGCCACGTCGATCGTCTCGATCCCCTTCGCCACGGCTGCTCCGGCTGCCGCCTCGAGATAGGTCAGAGACCGGCGGGCATCCCCACCGGCCAGCCGGACGATGTGGGCGCGCGCGTCCTCGTCGAGCACGAACCGGCCGCGGAGGCCACGCTCGTCGGTCACCGCGGCATCGATCACCGCCACGATGTCGTCGTCCGTCAAGGGCTGGAGTCTCAGCAGGAGGCTTCGCGAGAGCAGCGGCGAGATCACGCTGAACGAAGGATTCTCGGTCGTCGCCGCGACCAGGGTCACCCAGCGGTTCTCGACGCCGGGCAACAGGGCGTCCTGCTGGGCCTTGCTGAAGCGGTGCACCTCGTCGACGAAGAGCACGGTCTCCTCCCCCGTCGCGACCAGGCTCGATCGAGCGGCGGCGATCGCCTCACGCACGTCCTTGACGCCGGCCGACACGGCCGAGACCTCGACGAAGCGCCGACCGGTCTGCTGGCTGATGATCGAGGCGATCGTGGTCTTGCCCGTGCCGGGCGGACCCCAGAGCAGCAACGACAGGGACTGGTCTCCCTCGACCAGCTGACGCAGCGGCGACCCGGGAGCCCTCAGGTGCGCCTGACCGACGAGTTCGTCCAGGTCGCGCGGGCGCATCCGCACCGCCAGAGGCGCGGCTGCATGGCCCGCGTCGGACAAGGAACCGCCGGACGTCGTGACTCGTCCGGGCACGTCGAACAGACCCGGCTCGCTCACGGCGTCAGCCTACGGCGGCGTACCGACAGCCAAGGCTTCAGGCTCGACCGATCGTCTTCTTGTCGAGGTCGAACCAGGTATCGGCGTAGCCGGGCTGGTCGACCAGGTCCGTGCTCGGACTGGCGCCCGGGTCGGGGCGACCCTCACCGTCGACGCCCAGCAGGCCCGAGGTCAGCGGCTCGCGCGGCGCCTCGCCGAGGCGGCCCGGGAAGTGGCAGGCGACCTTGTGGCGCTGGCCGATCTGAAGCAACGGCGGCTCGTGCCGGGCGCAGATCTCCTGGGCGATCGGGCAGCGCGTCCGGAACCGGCAGCCCGACGGCGGGTCGATCGGGCTCGGCACGTCGCCCTGGAGACGGATCCGCTCGCGACGACCGCCGGTCGCCGCCTGGCGCACGTCCGGCACGGCCGACAGCAGTGCCTGGGTGTACGGGTGGTGGGCATTGCTGTAGATCGAGTCCCGGTCGCCGATCTCGACGATCTTGCCGAGGTACATGACCGCGATCTCGGGGCAGAAGTGCCGCACCACGGCGAGGTCGTGGGCGATGAAAAGGAACGCGACGCCGAACTCGCGCTGGATGTCCTGGAGCAGGTTCACCACCTGCGCCTGGATCGACACGTCGAGCGCCGAGATGCTCGTCGGCGACGAGCAGCTTGGGCTGGAGGGTCAGGGCCCGGGCGATACCGATGCGTTGGCGCTGTCCGCCCGAGAACTCGTGCGGGTAGCGGTTGTAGTGCTCCGGGTTGAGACCCACGATCTCGAGCAGCTCCTGCACCTTGGGCAGGATCTGCTTCTTCGGCACGATCTTGTGGATCGCCAGGGGTGCGCCGATGATCGAGCCGACCGTGTGGCGGGGGTTCAGCGAGGTGTAGGGATCCTGGAAGATCATCTGGATGTCACGCCGCAGCGGCTTGAGCTCGCGGGCCTTCGCCTTCGCGATGTCCTGACCCTCGAAGCGGATCGCACCCGAGGTCGGGTCGTACAGGCGCGTGATCAGGCGACCGGTGGTCGACTTGCCGCACCCGGACTCACCGACGAGACCGAGGGATCCACCGGCGAGCACCTGGAACGACACCCCGTCGACGGCCTGGACGTGGCCGACCGTGCGGCGGAGAAGACCGGCCGAGCGCACCGGGAAGTACATCCGCAGCTTGTCGACCTCCAGGATCGGCTCGGCGCCTTCAGGCGCAACGGCGGCGGCGTTGCCTTCGGCGGCGAGCACGGAGGCTGCGGTCGGCGGCACGTGGTTGGTCATCGGGCACCTTCTGCATTGTCTGCACTGTCGGCAATGATCTCGTCCACCAGGTCCGGCGCGATCTCCGGCAGCACCTCGGTCTCGTAGATCCGGTCGGGATCCGCCAGGTGGCAGCGCTTGGTGTGGAAGCCACCACGCACGCCGGGCACCAGGGGCGGCAGCTCGGTGGAGCACAGGTCTCCCGGCACCTTGTCGCGGTGCAGGCATCGCGGGTGGAAGGCGCAGCCCGTGGGCGGGTTGAGCAGGCTGGGCGGGTTGCCGGGGATCGGCACGAGCCGAGCATCGGTGTCACCGGAGACGTCCGGGACGCTGGACAGCAGACCCCAGGTGTAGGGCATCTCCGGGTGGGTCAGGATTTCCTTGCAGGGGCCGTACTCGACCGCTCGGCCGGCGTACATGACCAGGACGTCGTCGGCCATCTCGGCCACCACCCCGAGGTCGTGGGTGATGATGATGACCGCGGAGTTGAACTCGCGCTGGAGGTCCTGGAGCAGATCGAGGATCTGGGCCTGCACGGTCACGTCGAGCGCCGTGGTCGGCTCGTCGGCGATGAGCAGTCCGGGGTCGTTGATCAGGCCCATCGCGATCATGGCGCGCTGGCGCATGCCGCCGGAGAACTGGTGGGGGAAGTCGCCGATCCGCTTGTCAGGATTCGGGATGCCCACCCGGTCGAGCATCTCGATGGCACGCGCCTTCGCGACCTTCTTGGAGACCTTGTGGTGCACCCGGTACGCCTCGATGAGCTGGTTGCCGACCGTGTAGTAGGGGTGCATCGCCGACAGCGGGTCCTGGAAGATCATCGAGACGTCGCGGCCACGCATCTTGCGCATGTCCTCGTTGCTCAGCTCCAGCAGGTCGACGCCGTCGAGGAGGATGTGGCCGCTGACCTTCGCGCTGCTGCCCCGGTGCAGGCCGAGGATGGTCGAGCTCGAGACGGACTTGCCGGAACCCGATTCGCCCACGATGCCGAGGGTCTTGCCCCGCTCGAGATCGAACGAGAGGCCGTCGGTTGCCTTGACGATGCCGTCGGACGTCGGGAAGTGGACCTTGAGGTCCTGGACCGAGAGGTAGGCCTCGGATGTGGGCGCGTTGCTCAAGGGAGGCATCTCCTAGCCGACCCGAACCCGCGGGTCGATGAAGGCGTACAGGATGTCGACGATGATGTTCGCGGTGATCACGAAAGCACCCGCGATCAGCACGATCCCGATCAACACGGGCAGGTCGTAGTTGGTGCTCGCGGAGACCGCGAGCTTGCCCAACCCGTTGAAGTTGAAGATCGACTCGGTGATGATCGCGCCGCCCAGGACGCTGGCGAAGTCGAGTCCGGCCATGGTGACCAGCGGGGTCAGGGCCGCACGAAGTGCGTGCTTGACCAGCACCTTCCGCGTGGCGAGTCCCTTGGCCTTGGCCGTCCGGACGTAGTCCTCGGCCTGCGACTCCAGGACGAAGGCGCGCGTCATCCGGACGTAGCCGGCCATGTAGAGCATGGCCAGGGTGACGGCGGGCAGCAACAGGTTGGAGGCCCAGGCACCGATGCCGCCGTCGGCGATCGAGGTGTAGACCGGCAACGGGTACACGTCCCACTTGATCGAGATGTAGGTCAGCAGGAACGTGCCGATGAAGAAGGAAGGAAAGGCATAGAGGAAGAGCGAGGTGCCCACGATGCCGCGATCAAGGAACGATCCCTTGGTGATCGCGGCCAGGACGCCGATCAGCACTCCGAAGAAGATCCAGAGGATCACCGCGGCGAGCGCGATCGAGAAGGTGACCGGCAGGGCCTCGCTGACCATCTCGTTGACGGTCTTGATGCTGTAGGTCGAGTAGCCGAAGCACGGAGCGTCGCAGTCGACGACGTTGTCCGGGGCTGCCTTGCGAAGCTCCTCGTCGGCCGGGAACTGGCGTCCGACGGCAAGGCCCTTCATGAAGCTGGTCCACTGCTCGAGAGTCGGCTTGTCGTACCCCAGGGCCTTGCGGGCCTGTTCGCGCTGGACCGGCGAGCAGTTCTTTCCGCACGCGTACTGCGCGGGGTCGGCCGGCGAAGCGAAGAACAGGACGAACGTGACCAGGCTCATCGCCAGGAGCATGACGATGCCGACGACGACGCGACGGATGACGTAGGCCAGCACAGGACTCACCTCAAGAGGTCTTTGGCATGGGAAAGAGGGGCCCAGGCGGGCCGTTCCGCGGCTGGGTGGGGGCGAGTCGCCCCCACCCAGCCGGGATGGTGGTGCTTTGAACTACTGGGTCACTTGGTGACGCTGATCAGACCCAGGTCCGGGAACCCGTTGGACGCCGGGGTGGTGGCGAAGTTGACCTTCGACCCGTGCACCCAGTTGAACAGCGAGATCTCGAGCGGGACGTAGGCGTAGTCCTTACCGAGGACTGCGTCCGCCTTCTGGAGCGCTGCGGTCTGCTCCTCGAGCGTGCCGGCAGCCTGCGCCTCGTCGACGAGGCTGTTGAACTCGTCGCTCTTGTAGTTGCCGTAGTCCTGGTTGTTGGACGAGGGCGTGAGGTTGATGCGGCTGTCGAACAGCGGCGCGGTGACCGTCAGTGCCGACGGCCAGTCAGCTCCCCAACCGGCCCACGTGACGTCGGAGTCAGCGTTGGGGTCCTGGATGGTCGGGTAGTACGCGTCGGTCAGCGGGTTGAGCGTGACGTCGAAGCCAGCCTTGTCCCACGTCTCCTTCAGCGCAGCAGACTGCTTGTCGGCGGTCTCCGAGGCACCGTCGTAGGTGAACTTGAGCTTGTACGGCATCTTCACGCCGGCCTCCTCAAGAATCGCCTTGGCCGCCTCCGGGTCACCCTCGCCCAGGTCCTTGAACTGCTCGACCGGCTGGTAGCCCGGGACGACCGGGTTCACGATGGAGTCGGCGGGCTTGTAGAACAGCTCGCCACCACCAGCGGTGATCCATGCCTTGACGTTGGTCGACACGGCGAGCGCCTCGCGAACCTCGAGCGAGAGCCGCTTGGTGTTCGGGACGAGGTAGTCGACGTACGGCGACTCGACGTTGAGGTAACGGTCACCGAGGCCGGAAGCCTTGGCGATGAACTGCGGAAGGACGCGGGTACCGGTGACGGCAGCCTGCACCTCTGCGTTGTCCTCGATCAGCAGCTGGTTGATCGTCTCGGGGGTCTTGCCGATCTCGAAGACGATCTTGTCCGGGAACGCGTTGCGGTTGTCCGTCGTGTCCGTGTCGGGGTCGTACTCAGGGTTGCGGATGAGCGTGCCGCCCTTGTTCTCTTCCCACTTGCCCTCGAGCATGTAGGGGCCGTTCGAGAAGATCTCGAAGTTGGAGCCCTCACCCTTGTCGAGGTCCGCGCGGTACGGGTCCAGCATGTGCAGCGCCGCGATGGCGAGCGGGAAGTCCGGCCACGCCTTCTTGAAGTTGTACGTGATGGTCTTGTCTTCGCAGGTGACGGCCTTGTCGAAGTCCGCCTGGCCCTTGTCGGTGTAGGGGCCCTTGTAGACCGGGGCGCCATCGGCGTCGGTCGGGATGTCGAGGTAGCTCAGGAGGTAGTTCGGGCCACCGGTGATGACGTCGTTGGCGAAGGCACGCGAGGCTCCGTACTTGAAGTCCTCACACGTGATCTCCTTGCCGTCCTGCCACTTCACGCCGTCCTTGACCGTGAACTGCCAGACCTTGCCGCCGTCGCTCGACGTACCGGTGTCGGTCGCGAGGTCGGGAACAGGCGTGTTGGCCGTCTCGAGGTCGGTCGCCGTGGGGAACGTGACGAGCTGGCGGTACACGGTGCGACTGAAGTTGCTGATGTCACGACCGACGTAGACGCGGTGCGGGTCGGTGTGACCGACCGGGCTGGCGAGCAGGTACGTCAGGGTCCCGCCCTTCTCGCCGTCCGCATTGGACGAGCTGTCGTCGTCATTGCTGCCGTTACCGCAGGCAGCGAGAGAGACCACCAAGGCAGTCGCAGCGGAAGCCGCGAGCAGCCGCTTTCGAGTGTTGGCCATGAATTCTCCTTCGGTGTGTACGCGCCTGGCGGCGGCACATTCGACGGCGACCTGCCGTCGAAGCAATGGGTTTGTTGTTGTTGTTCAGCGACCGGACTTGGGGTCCAGCGCATCGCGCAGACCGTCGCCCAGCAGGTTGAAGCACACGACGATCAACGCGATCACGAATGCGGGAGAGAAGAAGTACACGAAGTCGAACTCCGCGTAGTTGAGCGAGTCGCGCAGGACGTTGCCCAGGGTCGGGGTCGGCGGCTTGATGCTGACCCCGAGATAGCTCAGTGCAGCTTCGGCGGAGATGTAGGCCGGGAGCAGCAAGGTGAAGGACACCAGCAGCGGCGCCCACAGGTTCGGCAGGATCTCCTTGAAGTACATCCGCCGGCGCGAGGCACCGAAAAGGGTCGCCGCGTGCACGAACTCCCGTTCACGGATCGACAGGACCTGACCACGGATCAGACGAGCGATGGGGGGCCAGCCGAAGATCGCCAGGAAGACCACGACGTACGTCGCCCAGGCCACGTCACCCTCGGGCACGTGCACGTTCTTCGTGAGCACCTCGTACATCGGAGCCGAGAGAGCCAGCAGCATCAGCGTCGAGGGGAACGACAGCGTGAGGTCGATGAGGCGCCCGATCACACTGTCGGTCATGCCGCCGGTGAAGCCGGCGATGATGCCCAGGACCGTGCCGATCGCCATGGCGAGCAGGCTGGCGATGAGGGCGATGGTCAGCGAGAGCGTCGTGCCCAGCCACACGCGGGACATCACGTCGCGACCGGTGCCGGGTTCGACACCCAACGGGTGGCTCCAGCTCATGCCACCGAAGGAGCCCTCCGGCAGCGTGAACTTGTTGAGCAGGTCCTGGTTGTAACCGCGCGGGTCGAGGAACCCGAAGGACACCAGGAACGGAGCGAGGATGCCTCCGACCAGGTAGAGCACCACGATGATGAAGGACACCATCGAGAGCTTGTCCTTGCGGAACCGCTCCATCGCCAGCTTGGTGGGCGACTTTCCGGCGATCTTTGCGCGATCCAGTTCGTCCGGGTGACCGGTCGGATCGGGCAGGCTCTCGCTCTCGAGGTTGCTCGCCGTGGCGGTCATGTCACCTCAGGTCCTGTTGCTCGGCGCGAGCAGGAACCCTGTCCCCGCCCAAGCACCGGGCGATCCCGGCACCGCGAGCGACATTAGGTGCTGACGTTGCGCCAAAGCGATAGCGACGCGGTAACGGTTTGGTCTCGACCGACCGGAAAATCCTTCCGACCTGAGCAGTCAGGACTTGGTTTCGTCCTCCGGACGGGCGTCGACACCGGCTTCCTTGCGCTGTTCGGGGGTGATCGGCGCAGGAGCAGCGGTCAGCGGGTCGTAGCCGCCACCCGACTTCGGGAAGGCGATCACGTCGCGGATCGAGTCCACCTTGGCGAGCATCGCGACGATCCGGTCCATGCCGACGGCGATGCCGCCGTGCGGCGGTGCACCGAACTTGAAGGCGTCCAGGAGGAAGCCGAACTTCTCCTGCGCCTCGTCCTCGCCGATGCCCATCACGGCGAAGACGCGCTTCTGCACGTCCTCGCGGTGGATCCGGATCGAACCGCCGCCGAGCTCGCTGCCGTTGCAGACGATGTCGTAGGCGTAGGCAAGGGCACTGCCGGGTTCGGTGTCGAAGGTGTCGGCGAACTCCGGCTTCGGGCCGGTGAAGGCGTGGTGCACGGCCGTCCATGCCCCGGCACCGACCGCGACGTCACCCGAGGCGACGGCATCAGAAGCCGGCTCGAACATCGGGGCGTCGACGACCCAGGTGAAGGCGAAGGCGTCCTCGTCGATCAGCTCGCAGCGACGACCGATCTCCAGGCGGGCCGCACCCAGCAGGGCACGGCTCGACTTGGTGGCACCGGCGCCGAAGAAGATGCAGTCGCCGGGCTGTGCGCCCACATGGGCCGCCAGACCGGCCTGCTCGGCCTCGGAGAGGTTCTTGGCCACGGGGCCCCCCAGGGTGCCGTCCTCGGTGACGAGGACGTACGCGAGGCCCTTGGCGCCGCGTTGCTTGGCCCACTCCTGCCACGCGTCCAGCTTCTTGCGCGGCTGGCTCGCTCCCCCGGGCATCACGACCGCGCCGACGTAGTCGGCCTGGAAGACACGGAAGGTCGTGTCCTTGAAGTACGCCGTGCAGTCGACGAGCTCGTTGCCCATCCGCAGGTCGGGCTTGTCGGAGCCGTAGCGGGCCATCGCGTCGGCGTAGGTGATGCGCTGGATCGGCCGCGGGATGTCATGGCCGATCTGGGCCCACATCGCCGCGAGGACGTCCTCCATGAGGGCGATGACGTCCTCCTGGTCGACGAAGCTCATCTCGATGTCGAGCTGGGTGAACTCCGGCTGCCGGTCGGCCCGGAAGTCCTCGTCGCGGTAACAGCGCGCGATCTGGTAGTAGCGCTCGAGGCCGCCGACCATCAGCAGCTGCTTGAACAGCTGCGGGCTCTGTGGCAGGGCGTACCAACTGCCGGGCGCAAGACGCGCAGGCACCAGGAAGTCGCGCGCACCTTCGGGCGTGGAGCGGGTCAGGGTGGGCGTCTCGACCTCCACGAAGCCGTGCTCGTCGAGGACGTCGCGCGCCGCCTTGTTGACCTTGCTGCGCAGGCGCAACGCGTGTGCCGGACCGCTCCGGCGCAGGTCGAGGTAGCGGTGCTTGAGCCGGACCTCCTCACCGACCTCCACGTGGTCGCTGATCGGGAACGGCAGCGGGGCTGCTGCGTTGAGCACCTCGACGTCGCTCGCCACGACCTCGATGGCCCCGGTGGGCAGGTTCGGGTTCTCGTTGCCCTCGATCCGGGCGACCACCTCACCGGTGACCTTCAAGCAGAACTCCGCACGCAGGCTGTGCGCGACGGCCTCGTCGCGGATCACCACCTGGACGACGCCGCTGGCCTCGCGCAGGTCGATGAAGGCCACACCGCCGTGATCGCGCCGATTGGCCACCCACCCGGCAAGGTTGACTACCTGGCCGATGTGCTCGGTGCGCAGGGCGCCGGCACTGTGCGTCCTCATGGGGAGGGTGCGGATCACAAGATTTCCTTTTCGGTGGTGGAGTCGGTGGAGAGGGTCACGACCTGCGGGCGCAGGTCCTGATGGGGAGGCTGCCACGTCGCCGGGTCGGCGGCGACCTGGTTTCCGCTGCGGATGTCCTTGACCTCGTGCGTGATCGTGCCGTCCTCGGCTGCCGAGGAGAACCAGACGTACGGGATCCCGCGCCGCTCGGCGTGCCGGATCTGCTTGCCGAACTTCGCTGCCGTCGGCGCGACCTCGCACGGGATGTCGCGCGCACGCAGCGCCGTCGCGGTCGCGTCGGCCGCGGCACGAGCGTCCTCGTTGGTGAGAGCCACCAGCACCACGCTCGGCACCGAACGGTCCGAGGTGAGGATGCCGCGCTGGACCAGCGGCACCAGGACGCGGCTGACGCCGAGCGAGATGCCCACGCCGGGGTACGTCGTACGTCCGTCGCTGGCGAGCGCGTCGTATCGACCGCCCGAACAGATCGACCCGAGCGACTCGAAACCGTCGAGGCGGGTCTCGAAGACCGTGCCGGTGTAGTAGTCGAGGCCACGTGCGATCGACAGGTCCGCAACGATCCGGACCGACGCCGTGGCCAGTGGAGCGCAGGCGCGGACCAGTGTCGCGAGCTCGTCGAGACCCTCGTCGAGAAGGTCATCCTTGACTCCGAGCGCGCGCACCTCGTCGACGAAGCTGTCGTCAGTCGTGCGAATCGTCGCCAGCGCGAGGCACTTGTCGGCCTGCTCCTCGCTGACGCCGGCTTCATCGAGCAGCAGCGCCCGGACCTTTGCGGGGTCGAGCTTGTCGAGCTTGTCGACCAGGCGCATGACCTCGTCGATCCCCTCGGCCGAGATCCCGAGGCCGGCGTAGAAGCCCTGGATCAGCTTCCGGTTGTTGACCTGGAGCCGGAACCCGGGCAGGAAGGCGAGGCGAGAGAGAGCCTCCAGCATCACCCGGGCGACCTCGACGTCGTGATGGAAGGGCAGGTCGTCGCGACCGACGATGTCGATGTCGGCCTGCGTGAACTCGCGGAAGCGCCCCTCCTGCGGCCGCTCTCCTCGCCACACCTTCTGGATCTGGTAGCGACGGAACGGGAACTCCAGCTTGCCGGCGTTCTCCAGGACGTAGCGCGCGAACGGCACCGTCAGGTCGAAGTGCAGGCCGATGCCTGCGTCCTTGCCCGACTCCTCGTGGAGGCGCCGCAGGACGTAGACCTCCTTGGACGTGTCGCCCTTGCGCAGCAACTGGTCGAGGGGTTCGACGGCGCGGGTCTCGACGTTGGCGAAACCGTGCAGCTCGAAGGTGCGCGCCAGGGTCGCGACCACCTCCAGCTCGACGTGACGCTGTGCAGGCAGGAACTCGGGAAACCCGCTGAGCGGGGTCGGCTTGGCCATGGGCCTACAGGCCCCGCGTGACGCGGCCCGCGGAGCCCGAGTCGACCAGGTCCAGCAGGAACGGGTTGGTCACACGCTCGCGGCCGATCGACGTCTGGTCACCGTGGCCCGGCAGGACAACGATGTCGTCGGCGAGTGGAAGGACCTTCTCGGTCAGCGAGCGGAGCATGGCGGCGTGGTCGCCGCCCGGAAGGTCGGTGCGGCCGATCGAGCCCTGGAACAGCAGGTCGCCGGAGAACATCAGCTCGGAGATGTCCTGGTCGCCGTACGGCGTCCGGAAGACCACCGATCCGGCCGTGTGGCCCGGCGTGTGGTCGACGACGAACTGGAGGCCGGCCAGGTCGAGGGTGGCGCCGTCGACGAGCTCCTCGACCTTGTCGGGCTCGGTGAAGGTGTACTTCCCGCCCAGCATCATGGAGACGGTCTCGGCAGACATGCCGGCCATCGGGTCGGCCAGCAGGTGCCGGTCACCCGGGTGGATCCAGGCCGTTGCGTCGTAGGCGCCCGCGACCGGGGTGACCGACCACATGTGGTCGACGTGTCCATGGGTCAGCAGCACGGCGACAGGCTTGAGGTTGTGCTCACGCACCACGTCGGCGACACCGCTCGCGGCGTCCTTGCCGGGGTCGATGACCACACACTCTGCGCCCGCTCCAGTAGCCGCGACATAGCAGTTGGTGCCCCATGGTCCAGCGGGGAAGGCGGCAATCAGCACCGACCCAGCCTATCGGCCTGAGGGTTCGGCACTAGCATGGCCCACTGTGACTACCTCCGACTGGGGCCGCGTTGCTGACGACGGCACCGTCTATGTGAAGACATCCGATGGCGAACGCGCGGTTGGGCAGGTTCCCGACGTGCCTCCCGAGGAAGCCCTGGCGTTCTACACCAAGCGCTACGACAACCTCGCCCTCGAGGTGGACCTGCTCCACCGAAGGGTCGTGTCGGGGGTGCTGTCCCCCGAGGAGGCCGTGTCCTCGATCAAGCTGGTGCGGGACACGCTGGCCGACGTCCACGCCGTCGGCGACCTCGCGCTCCTCGGGCGCAAGCTCGACGAGCTGGGGCCCGTGATCGCCATCCAGCGCGACGCCCGCAAGGCCGTCAAGGCGCAGAAGGCCACCGAGGCCCGCGAACAGAAGGAATTGCTCGCGCTCGAGGCGGAGAAGATCGCCAACGGCCGCGACTGGCGCAACGGCGCCAACCGCCTGCGCGAGCTGCTCGACCAGTGGAAGCAGCTCCCCCGTATCGACAAGGCTGCCGACGACGCGCTGTGGAAGCGCTTCTCGACCGCCCGGTCGGCGTACACGAAGGCCCGGAAGGGTCACTTCGCCGAGCAGGACGAGAAGCGCGAGGGCGCCCGAATCGTCAAGGAGCGCCTGGTCGCCGAGGCCGAGGCGCTGTCGGCCTCCACCGACTGGGGCCCGACGTCGGGCAAGTACCGCGACCTGATGCGTGACTGGAAGGCGGCCGGGCCCGCGCCGAAGAACGTCGACGACCAGCTCTGGCAGCGGTTCCGCGGCGCCCAGGACTCGTTCTTCGGCGCCCGCGACGCGGCCAACGCCGCACTGGACACCGAGTTCGCAGCGAACGCCGAGGTCAAGGAGAAGCTGCTCGTCGAGGCCGAGGCCGTCCTGGGCCCGCTGGCGGACACCGGCGACATCGCCGCGGCCAAGGCCGCGTTCCGTCTCGTCGCCGACCGCTGGGACGAAGCCGGCAAGGTCCCGCGCGACCGGATCAAGGACCTCGAAGGACGCATGCGCGCCGTCGAGCAGACCATCCGCAAGGCCGAGGACGAACAGTGGAGCAAGTCCGACCCGGAGAAGTCGGCCCGCGCCGACGACATGGTCTCCAAGCTCGAGGCGGCCATCGCCGAGGCCGAGGCCAAGCTCGAGGCCGCGCGAGCCAAGGGTGATGCCAAGAAGATCCGCGACCTCGAGGAGAACCTCGAAGGTCGCCGGTCGTTCCTCGACATGGCGAAGAAGGCGTCGGCGGACTACCGCTGACGCGGGCGCTACTGCGTGATGCGGTAGGCGTCGAAGACGCCCGGCACGGTGCGGACGGCACTGAGAACGGTGTCGAGGTGCTTGGCGTCAGCCATCTCGAAGGTGAACCGGGACTTCGCGACACGGTCGCGGGAGGTGCTGAGGTTCGCCGAGAGGATGTTCACGTGGGCGTCGGAGATCGCCATGGTGATGTCCGAGAGCAACCGGGCGCGATCGAGGGCCTCGACCTGGATGTTGACCAGGAACGTGGACTGGCCGGTCGGCGACCACTCGACGTCGACGACCTTCTCGGGCTGGCCGAGCAGGTCGGCGGCGTTGGTGCAGTCCTTGCGGTGAACCGAGACTCCCCCGCCCTTGGTGACGAACCCGAGGATCGAGTCGGGCGGCACCGGGGTGCAGCACTTGGCCAGCTTGACCCACACGTCGGGCGCCCCGGTGACGATGACGCCGGCGTCGCCCGTGGCAGGTCGGCGGGTACGCCGCCCGCGACCCGTGATCGTGACGGCTTCAGCGAGGTCCTCCTGGGCACCCTCGTCGCCGCCGTGGAGCTCGATGACCTTGCGGACGACCGCCTGGGCGCTGAGGTTGTTCTCCCCCACGGCTGCGTAGAGCGCAGTGACGTCGGCGATCCGGAAGGCGCTGGCGACCAGCGACAGAGAGTCGTGCGTCAGCAGGCGCTTGAGGGGCAGCCCCTCCTTGCGCATCAGCTTGCCGATCTCGTCCTTGCCGCGCTCGATCGCCTCTTCGCGGCGTTCCTTGGTGAACCACTGACGGATCTTGGAGCGGGCGCGCGGCGAGCGCACGAAATTCAGCCAGTCGCGTGAGGGGGCAGCGCCCTCGGCCTTCGACGTGAAGACCTCGATGACGTCACCGTTCTCCAGCGTGGACTCGAGCGGGACCAGCCGCCCGTTGACGCGGGCACCGATGGTGCGATGGCCCACCTCGGTGTGCACGGCGTACGCGAAGTCGACAGGGGTCGCGCCCGACGGCAGCGCGATCACGTCACCGCGCGGCGTGAAGACATAGGTCTCGGTCTGGTTGATCTCGAAGCGCAGCGACTCCAGGAACTCGCCCGGGTCCTCGACCTCGCTCTGCCAGTCGAGGAGCTGGCGGACCCAGGACATGTCATCCATGTCGCCGCGCTTGTCAGTGTCCGTGCCGGTGCGGCCGTCCTCCTTGTACTTCCAGTGCGCCGCGACGCCGTACTCCGCCCGGCGGTGCTGGGCGAACGTGCGGATCTGCATCTCGACGGGCTTGCCGGCCGGGCCGATCACCGTCGTGTGGAGTGACTGGTACATGTTGAACTTCGGCATCGCGACGTAGTCCTTGAACCGCCCGAGCACGGGGTTCCAGCGCGAGTGCAGGACACCGAGGACGCCGTAGCAGTCGCGGTCCTCCTCGACGAGGATCCGGATGCCGACCAGGTCGTAGATGTCGGAGAAGTCCCGGCCGCCGACGATCATCTTCTGGTAGATCGAGTAGTAGTGCTTGGGTCGACCGGTGACGGTCGCCTTGATCTTCGCCTCCCGCAGGTCCTTCTCGACCTGGGTGATCACCTCGGCGAGGAACGAGTCGCGCGACGGCGCGCGTTCGGCGACCAGCCGGACGATCTCGTCGTAGATCTTGGGATGGAGCGTCGAGAACGCGAGGTCCTCCAACTCCCACTTGATGGTGTTCATGCCGAGCCGGTGGGCCAGCGGCGCATAGATGTCGAGCGTCTCGCGCGCCGTGCGTTCCTGGCTCTTCTGCGGCACGAACCGCAGGGTCCTCATGTTGTGCAGGCGGTCGGCGAGCTTGATGACGAGCACCCGGATGTCGCGTGACATCGCCACGATCATCTTGCGGATGGTCTCCGCCTGGGCGCTGTCGCCGTAGACGACCTTGTCGAGCTTCGTGACGCCGTCGACGAGCACGGCCACCTCGTCGCCGAAGTCGCGTCGACACTCCTCCAGCGTGTACGGCGTGTCCTCGACGGTGTCGTGCAGCAGCGCGGCGACGAGCGTCGGCTCGGTCATGCCGATGCCGGCGAGGATCGTCGTCACCGCGAGCGGGTGGGTGATGTAGGGGTCGCCGCTCTTGCGCTTCTGCTCGGCGTGCAGCCGCTCAGCGGTGACGTAGGCCCGCTCGAGGAGAGCGAGGTCAGCCTTCGGGTGGTTCGTTCGTACGGCGCGGAACAGCGGCTCCAGGACCGGATTCGAACCCTGGCTGCGGTTGCCCATCCGCGCCAGGCGCGCGCGCATGCTCCGTGCCGTGGCGGGTTCGGGGGTGGCCGGAGTCGACACGACCGGCGTCGTGGGAGCAGCATCGTCACGCGGTTCCACGCGTGCGGGTGTGCGCTCCTCGGTCATACGTCCAGTGTATGGGTCTCAGACAGTCAGCAGTGCCGTGAGCGGAAGGCTCCCCAGCTCTGCTCGACCGGGCAGGAAACCCAGCTCCATGAGGACGGCGAAGCCCACGGCCTCGGCGCCGCAGGCCGCAACGAGGTCAACGGTGGCGCGGGCGGTGCCACCGGTGGCGAGCACGTCGTCCACGAGCAGCACGCGGTCACCCGGCGCGAGCGCGTCCTGGTGCACCTCGAGTACGGCGGCGCCGTACTCGAGGTCGTAGGAGACCCGGTGCGTGGCAGCCGGCAGCTTGCCCGCCTTGCGGATGGGGACGAAGCCGACGCCGAGCGCCAACGCGACCGGGGCGGCGAAGATGAAACCGCGCGCCTCCATGCCGACGACCTTGTCGACAGCGGGCGCGCCGTCGGCTCCCCGACCAGCCGCGGCCAGGGCTTCTACCACTGCGGCGAACCCGTCGGGGTCCGCCAGCAGCGGGGAGATGTCCTTGAACAGGATCCCCGGTTCGGGGAAGTCCGGGACGTCACGCACCAGCCGCGTCAACGCCTCCGTCGCGCGCACTGCTGCACTCTCCCCCACCGAAGCCGCTACTTCTTGCCGCGCTTGGAACGCGGCTGGCGGACCGGCTGCTTGCGACCGGAGGCACCGGTGTCACTGACCGGACGGGTGGCGGTCGGAACGATCCGGCCCTTGCCCACGGCGCCCTGGGTCTGCGGCCGCGAGGCCTTCGGCGTCTGGGCGCTGCCCGGCTCGTCGTCCTCGACGTCACGGAGCTCGTCGGGCTCGACGCCCTCCGCATCGCTCACGGCGCGACCACCGACGACGGCGGTCTCGTCCTTGAACACGGGAACCGCGGCGTACTTGTCGGCCAGGGCACGCTGCTTGGCCTTCGCGCGACGGGCCTGGAGCTGGACCTCGGTCTCCTGCATCTTCAGGTGGACCAGCACGCGCGGCGCGAGCATCACCGAGGAGTAGACGCCGATCGCCATGCCGACGAACTGCGCGAGCGCGAGGTCCTGGAGCGAGCTGGCACCGAGCTGGACCGCGCTGACGTAGAGGATCGCGCCGATCGGGATGAGCGCGACGATCGAGGTGTTGATCGACCGCACCAGGGTCTGGTTGACGGCGAGGTTCGCCGCGTCGGCGTACGACTCGGTCTTCTTGCGGAGCTGGTGGGTGTTCTCCTTGATCTTGTCGAACACCACGACCGTGTCGTAGAGCGAGAAGCCGAGGATGGCGAGCACGCCGGTGACCGCCGCCGGCGTCACCTGGAACCCGGACAGCGCGTAGACGCCGACCGTCAGCACGACGTCGTGGACCAGAGCGACGAAGGCCGCCACGGACATCCGCCACTCGCGGAAGTAGGCCCAGATGAAGAGCACCACGAGGATCAGGAAGATCAGGACGCCGATCGCGGCGCGCTTGGCGACCTCCTGACCCCAGCTCGGACCGATGTCCTGGATGGAGATGTCACCCTCGGTGACAGCGGGATACTCGTCGTGGATCAGGTCCGAGACAGCAGTGCGCTGCTCTTCGCTGAGGTTCTCGACCTGCACGGTGAGCGAGGAATCGCCTTCGGTGGTGACCTGTGGGTTCTCGGCGTTCCCGATGCCAGAGTTGGCCACGGCTTCGCGCAGGTCATCGGCGTTGTCCTGGGTCGCGTTGCCCGAACCGACGGGCACCGACAGCGTCGTACCCCCGGTGAACTCGACACCCATGTTGAGCGGCTTGAGGAACAGGACCGAGACAGCGACGCCCACCAACACGGCGGAGACGGCGTACCAGAGCCACGGCTTGGCGACGAAGTTGAAGGACTTGCGACCCTGGTAGAGGTCGTTGCCCAGTCGGGACATCTTGCCCATCAGGCCTTGCCTCCCACGGTCGCGACCTTGCGGTCAGGCGCGACATCCATACCGAGCGTCTCCTTGCTGAGACCCGACAGCTTGTGTCCGGAGTTGAAGAGCTTGAACTGGGCGAGCCAGGACACCAGCGGCTTGGTGAACCAGAAGAGCACGGCGAGGTCGATCAGGGTCGTCAGACCGAGCGCGAATCCGAAGCCCTTCACGGCGCCGGTGGCGAACACGTAGAGCACGAATGCGGACAGCAACTGCACCGTGTTGGCCGCAACGCGGGTGACGCGGGCACGCGCCCAACCGGTCTCGACGGCGACCCGCATCGACTTGCCCTCGCGCATCTCGTCACGGATACGTTCGAAGAAGATGACGAACGAGTCCGCCGTGATGCCGACAGCGATGATCAGACCGGCGATGCCGGGCAGGGTCAGCGTGAAGCCGGCCGTCTCGCTGAGCAGCAGCACCAGTGCGTAGGTGACACCAGCCGCGACGAACAGCGAGCTCACGACCACCAGCCCGAGGCCCCGGTAGTAGAAGAGGCAGTAGAGCATCACGAGGGCGAGGCCGATGGCGCCGGCGAGGATGCCCGCCTGCAACTGGTTGCCCGCGAGCGAGGGCCCGATCTCCTCGACCGACGTCTGCTCGTCGTCGAAGAGGATCGGCAGGGCACCGAACTTGAGGCTGTTGGCCAGGTCGAGCGCGCTCTGCTCGCTGAAGTTGCCCTCGATCTGCGAACGGCCGTCGGTGATGACGCTGTTCATCACCGGGTCGGTCAGCACGAGGCTGTCCAGGACGACGGCAAACTGCTCGTCGGTGCCGGCGAAGGCACGCGAGACGGCTTCGAAGTCCGACGAGGCACCGTCAGAACCCTTCGGCAGGGCCTTGTTCTTGTCGTTGCCCATCTCGATCGCAACGACCCAGCCGACACCGTTCTGGGGCGTCTGGGCGCTGGCGTCGTCGAGCTCGGTGCCCTCGACCACGGAGCGACCGAGGAGGTACTTGAGGGACTGACCGTCCTCGGGCTGCGAGCAGGCCACCAGCGGCTCGTCCCAGACGTCCGGGAGATCGGCGGGCTCACCCTCGAGCGTGAGCAGGACGCCCTTGGTGTCACAGGTGTACTTGTTGAACTCCGCGATCGCGGCCGCATCAGGGGCACGCGACCAGGCGATGTCGTCCTGGACGGTCCACTTCTTGCCGTCGCCACCGGGGTCCTCCTCGGTGGGCTCAGCGGGCGTCTCCGTGGCGTTCGGGTCGGCGGACGGGTCGACCGTCGGGTCGGCGGACGGGTCCGCGCTCGCCGTGTCGGTCGCGGCCGGATCCGTCGGGTCCGTCTCGGCGGCGAGCGAGAGCGGCGCACGGCCCAGGCCCTCGGGCAGGCCGGTGCTTGCGGCGCAGGGACCGCCCTGGTTGCGGTCGGAGCAGGCCACGAGGCGGAACCGCAGCTGCGCCTGGCGCTTGACGGTCTCCTCGAGCTGGGCCCGGTTCGTCGTCTTGCCGGGGACCTCGACCACGATGTTGCGGCCACCCTGGGTGGTCACGGCGGCTTCGGCGACACCAGAGCCGTTGACGCGCTGGTCAATGATCCGGCGGGCCTCTTCGAGGTTCTCCTTGCTGGGCGCCTTCTCGGCGGTCAGCGTGATCCTGGTCCCGCCCTGGAGGTCGAGGCCCAGGGCCGGCTTCCAGGGGGTCTCGGAGGAGCCCTGGGCGATGCCGGCCAGGCCGTAGATCACGGCCAGGCCGAGGAAGAAGATCACAAGGGTGCGCCCGGGGCGCGGACGGCGGGCCGCCATGTCAGCGCTCCTCGGTGTCGGTGGGAACGGCGTCGTCGGAGGAGTCAGCCTCGCTGGCGTCGTCGGCTGCATCAGCGGCGTGGTCGACGCGGATCGAGGCGACCGCGCCCCGCACGACGTGGATGACCACGCCGGGCGCGATCTCGACCTCGAGGTGGTCCTCTTCGGCGCCCACGATGGTCGCGAACACGCCAGACGTCAGGAGGACGTCGTCGCCGACGGCCAGCGCCGCATGGAGCGCGCTGACCTCACGTTGACGTCGCGCGGCCGGACGGATGATCAGTAGCCAGAAGACCACCGCAATCGCGGCAATCCACAGCCAGGGGTAGAGCTCCTTCACCGACAAACCTCTCCAGCAAACGCGGGTATGGCACCGCTCGGGACGAGTGGAGGCGGGCCGACGGGCAAGTGTAGCCACGGAACCTTGCCCGTCGAGGATCGGCAGGGCTCGCGGCGACCGCGCGTCGCGTCCGCGTGGGCGTCAGTCCTCGAAGAGCGTCGGCACCGCGCTGTCGGGCGTGCTCGCCGGCGGTGTCAGGCCCAGGTGCACCCACGCCGCCGGGGTCGCGATCCGTCCGCGCGGGGTGCGCGCCAGGAAGCCGTTGCGCACGAGGAACGGCTCGGCGACCTCTTCGACCGTCTCACGCTCCTCACCCACGGCCACGGCAAGCGTCGAGACGCCCACCGGCCCGCCACCGAAGCGGCGGCACAGCACGTCGAGGACGCCTCGGTCGAGCCGGTCGAGGCCAAGCGAATCGACTTCGTAGAGGTCCAGCGCCGCCTGGGCCACGCCGTGCGTCACGACACCGTCGGCCCGGACCTGCGCGAAGTCGCGCACCCGGCGCAGCAGGCGGTTGGCGATGCGGGGCGTGCCGCGAGACCGGCCGGCGATCTCCGAGGACCCCTCCGACGTCAGGTCGACGCCGAGCAGGCCGGCCGAGCGGTGGACGATGAGGTCGAGGTCGTGGGGTTCGTAGAACTCCAGGTGCGCCGTGAAGCCGAACCGGTCGCGCAGCGGCCCCGGCAGCAGACCGGCCCGCGTGGTCGCCCCGACGAGGGTGAACGGCGGGATCTCCAGCGGGATCGCGGTGGCGCCCGGGCCCTTGCCGATCACGACGTCGACCCGGAAGTCCTCCATCGCGAGGTAGAGCATCTCCTCGGCGGGCCGCGACATCCGGTGGATCTCGTCGACGAAGAGGACGTCGCCCTCATTGAGCCCCGAGAGGATCGCAGCCAGGTCGCCGGCGTGGGTGATCGCGGGCCCGCTGGTGATCCGCAGCGGCGTGTTCATCTCGTGGGCGATGATCATCGCGAGCGTGGTCTTGCCGAGCCCGGGCGGTCCGGACAGGAGCACGTGGTCGGGCGCTCTCCCCCGCTGCCGTGCCGCTTCGAGCACGAGACCCAGCTGGTCGCGGACCCGCACCTGGCCAACGACCTCGTCAAGGCTGCGCGGACGCAGGGCGGCCTCGACGGCACGCTCGTCTCCCTCCGCCTCGGCCGCGGTCAGCGACCGGAGGTGGACGTCCTCGGCGGCTTCGAGCTCGTCTTCATGGAAGGGCATCGGGTCACGCCTTCGACAGCGAGCGGAGGGCCGCGCGGAGCAGCGCGCCCACGTCGGGGCTCAGGTCGGCCCCGGCCTGGTCGGCCACGGCGTCGACCGCCTTCTCAGCATCCCGCGTGTTGTAACCCAGACCGATCAGGCCCTGGTGGACCTGGTCGCGCCACGGGGCCGACCCGGTCGGCGTACTGCCACCGGCGGAGCCGGTCGGGGCGCCGATCCGGTCCTTGAGCTCGAGGATGATGCGCTGGGCGCCCTTCTGGCCGATGCCGGGCACCTTGGTCAGCGTCTTGACGTCCTCGGTCGCGATGGCTGTCCGTACGCCGTCCGGTGACAGCACGGCGATGATCGACTGAGCCACCTTCGGGCCCACCCCCGACGCGGTCTGCACGAGCTCGAAGATGGTCTTCTCGTCCTCGTCGGCGAAGCCGTAGAGGGTCAGCGAGTCCTCGCGCACGATCATGCTCGTCGGCAGCAGCGCCTGGCGGCCGGTGCGCAGCTGGGCGAGCGTGCCGGGCGTGCACATGAGCTCGAGGCCGACCCCGCCCACCTCGACGACGGCACTGTTGAGGGTCATCGCAGCGACATTGCCCCGCACGAACGCGATCATCGGGTGCTCCTTGCGGCTACCACGGCGGCTTCCAGTCGAGCCTGGCTGCCGCCGCGCCAGATGTGGGTGATGGCCAGGGCGAGCGCGTCCGCGGCGTCGGCCGGCTTGGGCATGGCGTCGAGGCGAAGGATCCGGGTCACCATGGCACCGACCTGCGCCTTGTCGGCGCGCCCGTTGCCGGAGACGGCCGCCTTGACCTCGCTGGGGGTGTGCAGTGCGACCGGCAGACCACGGCGGGCGGCGCAGACCATCGCGATGCCAGCGGCCTGGGCCGTGCCCATGATGGTGCTGACGTCGGAACGCGCGAAGATCCGCTCGATCGCGACGGCGTCCGGGACGTGCTCGTCGAGCCATGCATCCACGCCGCGCTCGATCGTGACCAGCCGGTCCGGAACGGCCAGCTGCGAGGACGTGCGGACGACGCCGACGTCGACCAGCGACAACGGCCGCCCCACGGAGCCCTCGACCACGCCCATGCCGCAGCGGGTCAGCCCCGGGTCGATCCCGAGCACGCGCACGTCGTCACCTCTCGTCCGAACAAGTGTTCGGACCCAACGCTAACGGGACGACGCTGGAGATTCGGCGATGACACGCCCGAAGGCGTGGTTCCGATCAGGCGTCGATGGCCTCGAGCACGTCGTCGGGGATGTCGGCGTTGGAGAAGACGTTCTGCACGTCGTCGAGGTCGTCGAGCACGTCGACGAGCTTGAAGACCTTGCCGGCCGCGTCGGGGTCGGCGACCGGGATGTCCATCGAGGCCACGAACAGGACGTCGGCCGACTCGTAGTCGATGCCGGCCTCCTGGAGCGCCGAACGGACCGCGACGACGTCGCCGGGCTCGGACTGGATCTCGAAACTCTCGCCGTGGTCGTTGACGTCCTCGGCACCGGCGTCGAGCGTCGCCTCGAGGACGTCGTCCTCGCTGACCGACCTGGCCTCCTGCTCCTTCGACACGACCACGACGCCCTTGCGGGTGAACAGGCGCGAGACGGAGCCGGGATCGGCCATGGTGCCGCCGTTGCGGGTGACCGCGGTGCGGACCTCCATCGCGGCGCGGTTGCGGTTGTCGGTCAGGCACTCGACGAGGAGCGCCACCCCCTGGGGCCCGTAGACCTCGTACATGATCGTCTCGTAGTTGACGCCGACGCCGTCGAGGCCGCCGCCGCGCTTGACCGCGGAGTCGATGTTCTTGTTCGGAACAGACTGCTTCTTGGCCTTCTGGACCGCGTCGACGAGGGTGGGGTTGCCCGTGAGGTCAGGGCCGCCCATCTTGGCCGCGATCTCGATGTTCTTGATCAGCTTGGCGAACAGCTTGCCGCGCTTGGCGTCGATGGCCGCCTTCTTGTGCTTCGTGGTTGCCCACTTGGAGTGGCCCGACATTTCCGTCCCTCTTCCAGCTCAATACGTTCCGACGACAACAGTGAAGTCTATCCGGCGACCAGGTCGAGGAAGAGGCGGTGCACCCGTCCGTCGCCGTCGACCTCCGGGTGGAAGGACGTCGCCATCAGGTGTCCCTGCCGTACGGCGACCGGGTGGCCATTCGCTTCGGCGAGCACCTCGACCCCGGGGCCGGTCTGCTCGACCCACGGTGCGCGGATGAAGACGGCGTGCACCGGCGCCGACAGTCCGGCGAAGTCCAGGTCGGCCTCGAACGAGTCGACCTGGCGACCGAACGCGTTGCGGCGCACGGTGACGTCGAGCCCGCCGATCGTCTCCTGGTCAGCCGTCCCGCCCTCGATCCGGTCGGCCAGCAGGATCATCCCCGCGCACGTGCCGAAGGTCGGCATGCCGGCCTTCACACGCTCGCGCAGCGGGTCGAGCAGGTCGAACGTCCGGGCCAGCTTCGCCATGGTGGTCGACTCCCCACCCGGCAACACCAGGCCCTGGCACTGCTCGAGCTCCCTCGGGCGGCGTACCGGAAAGGCGTCGGCACCGAGGGCGGTCAGGGTCTGCAGGTGTTCACGGACGTCGCCCTGGAGGGCGAAGACTCCGATGGCTGGCACGCGGAGAGGCTACGGCAAGGGCTCGACCTCGGACCCACCCCTTCCTCAGGTCGGTTGGATCGCGCAGGTCTTTCCGCCACCGCTCGTGTAGTTGGCCCCGTTCGACATCGGCGACTCGACGCCATCGATGACCGCGACGATACGGAATGTTCCGGAAGGACCATTCAGGTTGACCGAGGTGCCCGTGTACGGCGACGTGACATCGGGCAACGTCGTAGGTGCCTGCGCGTTCCCGTAGTAGAGCTTGAAGGAGTCGGGTGCTCCGACACCGGTGGGCCAGGTCCACGTGAGGTTGAACGGATTGTTGCCGTTGGATCCGTTGCACACGGTGATGACAGGCGCGGGAATGACTCCGAACGTCGTGACTAGCGGGGTTGCGGAGTTGCCCGCCACGTCTGTGGCGCTGAAGGTTGCCTGGTAAGCACCCTGAACCATCACCGCGGACGTCAGACCCGAAGTCCGGTACTGGTTGCCCGCCACGAGGGTCATCGGCTGAGCAGGACAGGCGGTGCCCGGGACGAAGGCGGTCCCGTTCCAGCATTGATCCGCACCATTGGTACGAACGAGCTTGACCGCTACGGCGTTCACTCCGGATCCGCCGGTATCGGTCGCAGTCACACAGATCTGGTCGACGGCAGATGCGCAGTCGATGGCCGCCCAGGTGGCACCACTCGCCGCATTGGCGGGCAACGGGTTCGACAATGCCGGCGGGGTTGTGTCAACCACGGGCGTAGAAATCGTCGCCGTCGCTGTCGACACGTCGGTCCAGACCGCCGAGGTGAAGGCCCAGGGCGCTCCGCCGGTCACACCGACGACGCCACCGAGGGCGACGACGGAAGCGAGCCCGGCGGGCACCAGGACACGGACCCGGTTGCCGATGGCTCGCGGGGCGTCACCTTCGCGGCGACCGAAGCCGAGGAAGAGGGAGGCAAGGACCAGCAGCACCATGACCAGGAGGCCGAACGGGCTGGAGGCTGCGCTGAGTGCGTAGCCGGCGAACGGGACGCCGAAGGACACCCGGTCCGCAGCAGACACGTAGTAGGTCTCGGCGTCGGGCGTGCTGTTGGTGTCGCCCTGGAGCGTCAACGCGACGGTGTCGCCGGCGGGTGCTGCCTGGACCACACGGTGCGTGACCCGGTTGCCCTCGGCGTTGACGACGCTGACGACGTCGCCCACCTCGATGTCGGCGGCGGGCACCTCGTGAGCAATGCCCAGGGCACCGGTCTCGTACGCAGGGCTCATCGAGCCGGACGCGAAGACGAGCGGCGTGACACTGAAGAGCCAGCCGGCGAGGAAGGAGGCGATGCACAGCACGCCCACCGCTCCCCCGAGCCACAGCACGGCTTCGCGTCCCCAACGAACGGTCCTGGTCACGAGATCACCTGCGTCGCGTTGAACGTGAAGACGACGGTCGAGGACAACCCGCCGCCGGCAGCGGCTGCCGGCAGGGTCACCTGCACACAGAGGTCGTGATACGGCGTCGCAGAGGTCGCCTGGAGGCTGCCGCCCGATCCGGTGAACCCGTTGAGGTTGGCACCGGCCGTGCCGACGGGCGTGCCACCCGTGCAGGTCGAGCCGCTCACGGTCCCGCCCTTGAGGACGGTCACCTTCAGCGCTCCGCCGAGGGTGCCGGTGGCCGTTGCGGAGACCGTGTAGTTGAAGACCAGCCGGCCGGTGCTGTTGTTCGTGACCCGGAGGACCTTGGCCACCGATCCGCCCGCCACCGACGGCAGGCTGCTGTTGAGATCGGTCCAGGTGTAGGACTCCGGCTTGGTCTTGTTGTTCGTGGCCAGGTCGATGTGGATGGCACCGGCCTGTGCGGAGACACCCGTCACCGTGGTGCCTGCCTGCCAGAAAGCGGCGGTGCCGACGGCGCTGACGCCGAGGAGGGCACCCACCGACAGGAGCGCGCGTGTGCGGCCGCGACCGAACCAGCGCTTGCCCTCGGACCGAGGACGCGGGAGGTGACTAGCCACGGCCGATCACCGCCTTGTGACGCTCGCGACGGGGGCGGACCAACGCGATACCCGCACCGATCAGTGCGGCAGCGAGCCAGATGGTGCCGGGGCCGAAGCCGGAGCCGGTGTCGGGCAGTCCGCCCGACTCACCGCCGACCTCGCCGTCGCCGTTGCCCTCGCCGTTGCCCTCTTCCTCGCCGGCGACGTCACCGTCTTCGGAGAGCGTCAGCTCGACGTGGAACGGGACCGACTTGAGCTGGACGGTGGAGTCCCAGTCGAAGGTGGCCCGGACCTGGACCTGGCTCTGGGCGTTCTCGGGAACCTTGAGCTCCGTGACCACCCGGGTGGTGCCGGTGTCGACATCGAGCCACGGCCCGCCGCCGACCCGGGCTTCGATGATGAAGTCGTCCGCGACGAGAAGGGCGTCGGGGTCCGAGGCGACGACGTCGACCGTCAGCACGCCGTCCGACGGTCCGTCGTTGCGAACCCGGAAGGAGCGCACCTCGACGTCGCCGGGGACGAATCGGAAGTCGGGGGCAAACAAGGGTGCGGCAAGCTCCGTCGTCCAGGTCACGCCGTCGCGACTCAACCCGATCTCGTCGTCCGCGTGCGCCGGGGCAGCACCGAAGGCGATCACCGCTGCTGCGGCGACACCGATCGATGCGAGCTGGCGAATCACGACGAAGAGCTCCCGTTCTCTTGCTTGTGCTTGCGATGTGCCCTGATGGCTACCAGGACCAGTACTGCGAGGAGGAGCGCCGCTCCCCCGACCGCCGCCTCTCGGCGGCGATGGTCTTGCTCAGGTGCCGATGTTGCCATCGGCACGGTCACGACCTCGTCGAAGGTTTCGCCCTCGAGGATGTCGATCCCTGTCTCAATCTCTGGATCCGGTGAAACTTTTCGACGGCGCCGGTCCCGAATCGCACCGACGAACATGAAGGCGGCGTATCCGATCAGCAGAGCCGAGACCCCTAGCACCGCCCACTGCCGCTGACTTCCGTTCAGCGCACTGTTGGCGTGTCCGAGGTAGGGAACCGAGTACCACAGCTTCCCCCTGACCTGTACTTCTTCGACCGGGACCGGATCCGGGTCCTGGTTGGCGTCGCCCTGCGTGACCAGCGTCGTGGTGCCGTCGAATCGGTTCACAACGCCCACGACCCGGTGGGTGACGACCGTCGCTTTGCCGGACTCCAACTGGTAGGTGATCACCTGGCCGACCGAGATCTCGTCGAACTCGACCGGCTTGACGACCACCAGGGTTCCCGGCGGATATTTCGGTTGCATCGAGCCGGTGAGCACCGTGTAGGGGGTCGCCCCGGCGATGCGCGGTACGAGTACCGCGATCGCCAGGACGACCACCACACCAAGGATCACGAGCCAGGCGATGACCTGTCCGAACCACCCGAGAGTCGCTCGGACCGAGAGTGCCACCGATCAGCCGGGAACTGCGATCAGCTGTGGATCTGGGTGAGCGAGAAGCCGAAGTCGGTCAGGCTCACGGTGCCGGTCTGCGAGGCGTTGAGCGAGCCCGGCAGGAACGTGACGGTGAGCGAGGCGTTGACGACGTCGCCGTCGTTGGCCTCGGTGATCACGCCGTCGACGACAGGGTTGGCGCCGATCAGGAACGAGCTGGCGATCGTCACGTCGGTGTTGGTCAGCGTGCCGCCGCGGACCGGGGCGGTCGCGTCGAGGTTGGCCCGCAGGTGCTCACCGGTGGCCTGGACCTCGAACGAGCAGTTCTTGGTCAGCACGTCGCCGGGCACGATCAGGTCGCCAGCCTCGTAGACCTTGGAGGCCTCGTCTTCGCCACTGTCGAAGATCCAGTCGGCGTCGGCGCACGTGTCACTGACGATCTTGAGCTCACCGGCGGTGACCGAGATGCCGTCGACCTCGGCGTCAGCGGTCCAGAACGCGAGCGTGCCAGCGCCACCCATGAGGAGTACGGCTGCGGAACCGGCCGCGAGTGCGCCCTTGGTTGACTTCTTCATTGAAAAACTCCAGTCCCCACGACCTGGATGGCCAGGTCTGGCTTGTGATGGTGTCCCGGTGGATTGAGGCGTTGCGCCTCGTACTTCAGAACGAAGGGGACCACGGCCGGACACGCCCTGTTCGGGGAATGGGGACTTTGTCCCAAGTTTTTTGCCTAGGGGTGGCAAAAAAGTCAATCCCGCGCTTCCGGGGACATTCGAGCCCGAGGTTCCCGGCCGCCTTTCGGGGCCGGGCGGGGTGTCACCAGCCGCGTTCGGCGAGGCGGTGCGGCTGCGGAATGTCCTCCACGTTGATGCCGACCATGGCCTCGCCCAGACCGCGGGAAACCTTCGCGACGACATCGGGGTCGTCGTAGAACGTGGTGGCCTTGACGATCGCCTCGGCCCGCTCGGCAGGGTTGCCGGACTTGAAGATGCCCGAGCCGACGAACACGCCCTCGGCGCCCAGCTGCATCATCATCGCCGCGTCCGCCGGGGTCGCGATGCCGCCAGCGGTGAACAGCACGACGGGCAGCTTGCCGGAGCGCGCAACCTCGGCAACCAGCTCGTAGGGCGCCTGGAGCTCCTTGGCCGCGACGAACAGCTCGTCCTCGGGCAGCGAGGACAGGCGGCGCAGCTCGCCACGGATGGTGCGCATGTGGGTCACGGCGTTGGAGACGTCACCGGTGCCGGCCTCGCCCTTGGAACGGATCATCGCCGCGCCCTCGGTGATCCGGCGCAGCGCCTCACCCAGGTTGGTGGCACCGCACACGAAGGGGACCGTGAAGTTCCACTTGTCGATGTGGTTGGCGTAGTCGGCCGGGGTCAGCACCTCGGACTCGTCGATGTAGTCGACACCGAGGGACTGCAGGATCTGCGCCTCGGCGAAGTGACCGATGCGGGCCTTGGCCATCACCGGGATCGAGACGGCCTCGATGATCGAGTCGATCATGTCCGGGTCGCTCATCCGGGACACGCCACCCTGGGCGCGGATGTCGGCGGGAACGCGCTCCAGAGCCATCACCGCGACGGCGCCGGCGTCCTCGGCGATCTTCGCCTGGTCGGCCGTGACGACGTCCATGATGACGCCACCCTTCAGCATCTCGGCCATGCCGCGCTTGACCCGGGTGGTGCCCTGTTCCTGCTGCTCGCTCATGCCGCCGATTCTACGGCGACGTGCTCGAACCTCACGCTTCGGGGGCGTCGATGGACTCCTGCTCGGCGATGGCCTGTCGTCGTACCTTCAGCACCCGGAAGATGACCGTGTAGGTGCTGGCCACCGCGAGCGTCCAGAGCGTCACGTACATCAGGATCGGCGCGTTGAAGATGTCGGACAGCCCGGTCATGACCAGGATCGCGACCAGCCGGTCTGCCCGCTCGGCGATGCCGCCCTTGGCATCCATGCCGAGCGACTCGGCGCGGGCTCGGGCGTAGGAGGTCACCGACCCCATGACCAGGCACCACATGGTCACGCAGAGGTAGAGGTAGCTGTCGCCCTGGCCGGCTCCGGTTCCGGCGAAGTAGAGCGCCAGTCCACCGAAGATCGCGCCGTCGCCAATCCGGTCGAGGGTGGAGTCCCAGAAGGCGCCGAACTTCGACTGGCGGCCCATCTCCCGCGCCATCCGGCCGTCAATCAGGTCGCTGAACACGAACGCCGTGATGAACAGGACGCCGTACAGCAGCTCACCACGGGGGAAGAAGGCGAGCGCGCCGACCGCGACCCCGATGGTGCCCACGAGGGTCACCGCATCAGGGGTGATCCCCCATCGGATGAACAGACGGACGAACGGGTACAGCACGGTCCCGCCCCAGAACTCCTTGAAGCGCTCCAACACGCCCCGGAACCTACCAGCGGCTAGTTGTGATGTCCGGGAAGGTTGTCCCGCCCTCCGGCGGTGAGTCGGCCTGACAGGTGAAGGCCCCCGGTTGTGAAGTGGAGCTGTCTAGTTCAACGCTTCACTGACCGGAGGCCCTCGTGTCCCACGCTAACGCTGCC
>JAPLCC010000045.1 GCA_026392415.1 Propionibacteriales bacterium | reverse complement strand
AAGGGCACCACCGCCATCACCGCAGGCGAATTCCACGCCCTTCGAGCCATCGCCATCAAGCTCGCCGGCAACTACGCCGTCGCCTGACGACCGTCACACGCTGACGGCAGGCTCCGTCTTGTCGCGGATCTCTTCCTCGGTGACGCCCGGCGCGAGCTCGACGAGCCTGAGCCCGTCGGGGGTCACGTCGAGGACGCAGAGGTCCGTGATGATGCGCTCGACCACGCCGCGGCCGGTGTAGGGCAGCGAGCACTCGTTGACGATCTTGTAGGAGCCGTCGCGGGCGACGTGCTCCATCAGCACGATCACGCGCTTGGCGCCGTGGACCAGGTCCATCGCACCGCCCATGCCCTTGACCATCTTGCCGGGGATCATCCAGTTGGCGATGTCGCCGGCGGCCGAGACCTGCATCGCGCCGAGGATCGCGGCGTCGATCTTGCCGCCGCGGATCATCCCGAAGCTGGCGGCGGAGTCGAAGAACGACGCACCGCGGCGCAGCGTGACCGTCTCCTTGCCCGCGTTGATCAGATCGGCGTCCTCCTCGCCGGCGAGCGGGTAGGCGCCGACGCCGAGGATGCCGTTCTCGCTCTGGAGCACCAGCTCGACGTCGTCAGCGACGTAGTTGGGCACCAGTGTCGGCAGGCCAATGCCCAAGTTGACGTAGGACCCGTCAGTCAGTTCAGAGGCCGCTCGTGCGGCCATCTCCTCGCGCGTCCAGCTCATCGGACTTCTCCTTCGATGCTTCGGTGGTCTCGAGACGGTTGCTGCGCAACCTCCTCGACCTCCGGTCGGACCGTCCTCTTCTCGATCCGCTTGTCCGCGGCCTCATCGGGGGTCAGCGCGACCACCCGGTGCACGAAGACGCCCGGCGTGTGGATCAGGTTGGGATCGAGCTCGCCGGGTTCGACCAGCTCCTCGACCTCGGCGATGGTGACCCGGCCGCACATCGCGGCGAGCGGGTTGAAGTTGCGCGCGGAGTCGCGGAAGACGAGATTGCCGTGGCGGTCGCCCTTCCAGGCACGCACCAGGCCGAAGTCGGCAATGATCGCGTGCTCGAGGAGGTATTCGCGCGGCCCGTCAGCGGTCTCGAAGACCTGCGTCTGCTTGGCGGGCGAGGAGACCACGACATTGCCCGCGTCGTCGTAGCGCCACGGCAGGCCGCCGTCGGCGACCTGGGTGCCGACGCCGGTCGGCGTGAAGAACGCCGGGATGCCGGAGCCGCCCGCGCGCATCCGCTCAGCCAGCGTGCCCTGCGGGGTCAGCTCGACCTCCAGCTCGCCGGAGAGGTACTGCCGCGCGAACTCCTTGTTCTCGCCGACGTACGACGAAACCATCCGCCGGATCCGCCGCTTCTCCAGCAGCAGGCCCAGGCCCCAGTCGTCGACGCCGCAGTTGTTGGACACCACTTCGAGGTCCGACGTGCCGGCCTCGAGAAGCGCCCGGATCAACACCGACGGTATGCCACACAGTCCGAATCCACCGACCGCCAGCGTGGCGCCGTCGGGAATGTCCGCGAGCGCCTCGGCCGCGGTTGCCACCACCTTGTCCATGCTCCGATCCAAGGCCGACGCGGGTCGCCCGTCAACGGTTGACCGTTGAACTGACGTGAATCAACCGCTGAGTGAGATCTGCGGTGGGCTACCGTTCATTGAGTGGAAACCCCGTCAGACGTGGTCGGCCGGACCGGTGCCGTGCTCCGTGCGGTCTCGGCGCACGAACCGGCCGGCGCCACCACCTCGGAGGTCGCCCGTCGCACCGGGCTGGCCCGACCGACGGCGCACCGGCTGCTCGGCTCGCTGCTCGGCGAGGGCCTGGTCGACCGCGACCCCGCGGGACGATGGCTGCTCGGCCCCGAGCTCTACCTGCTCGGCACCACCGCCGCACCGCGGTACGACGTCACGGCACTCGCCCAGCCCGTCGTACGCCGCCTGGCCCTGGCCACCGGCGAGAGCGCGTTCTTCTCGGCCCGCCGCGGTGACGAGACCGTGTGCCTGCTGCGCGAGGACGGCAGCTTCCCGATCCGGTCGCACGTGCTGCACGAGGGCATCCGGTTCCCGCTCGGGGTGGCCTCGGCAGGCCTCGCGATCCTCGCCTACCTCAGCGACGCCGAGCTCGAGGAGTACCTCGCACGCGCCGACCTCACGACGTCGTACGGCGACGCGCACGCGAGCTACGCCGTACGGGACCGGGTGCGGGCCACCCGCACGCAGGGCTACGCGGTCAACCCCGGCCTGATCGTCGAGGGCAGCTGGGGCATGGGCGCAGCCGTCTTCGACACCGACGACCGCCCACTCTGGGCGCTGAGCCTCACCGGCATCGAGCAGCGGTTCTCCGACGACCGGCGCGGTGAGCTCGGCGACCTCCTCCTGCGCGCCGCCCACCAGCTCACCCGAACGCTGCGGCCGCGCGCATAGGTCGCTGGGTCAGAGGTCGTGGCGCTGCGCCCAGAGCGCAGCCTGGGTGCGATCACTGACACCGATCCGCTGGAACACCGACGTCAGGTGGGCCTTGACCGTGCGCTCGGTGATGCCCAGTCGCTGGGCGATCTGCTTGTTGAGGAGCCCGTCGACGACCAGCCGGAGCACCTCGACCTCCCTGGGCGACAAGGCCACGTGCGGCTCGCCGGCCGCTGTCGAAGCCTCTGATCGGCCCCGGAGCAGCACCCGCGCTGCCCGGGGGTCCAGCGGCGACTCGCCCCGAGCGACCGCACGTACGGCGGCAAGGAGGTCGGCTGGTTCCGCGTCCTTCAGCTGGTAGCCGACGGCCCCGGCATCGAGCGCCGCCGTGATCCGGGCGATGTCGGAGAACGACGTCAGGACGAGCACGTCGGCACCGAGCCCCTCCGCAACGATGGTCCGCGTCGCCTCGACGCCGTCGAGCACCGGCATCTGGAGGTCCATCAGCACGACGTCGGGGCGCAGGTCGCGCACCAGCCGGACCGCGACGGCACCGTCCTCGGCCACGCCCACCACATCGAGGTCCGGCTCGTTGTCGAGCAACCCGGTCAGACCCCGCCGTACGACGCCATGGTCGTCGGCCACCACGATGCGGATCACTGGCGTGGCACCTCCATCCGCAGGGTCGTGCCGCTCCCGGCCGCAGCCTGCACCACCAGCGTGCCTGAAGCGTCTCGCACGAGGCTGTCGAGGCCGCGGAGACCGAGGTGGCTGGTCGAGATCTCCGCGCCCGGGTCGAATCCGCGACCGTCGTCGACCACCTCCAGCACCAACAGGTTCTGCTCGGCATGCACGGTCACCGACATCCGGCTTGCGTGGGCGTGCCGGGCGACGTTGCGGACTCCCTCCTGCGCAACCCGCCAGACCAGAGCCACTGCCGCCTCCGAAGCGTCCGCGTCACCGGTCACGTCGAGGTCGACCTCCAGTCCGGTCGCGACGAGCGGGGCCACCAGGTCGGTCAGGGCAGCCGACAGGCCCGCCGCGTGAAGGTCCGGCGGGTAGATCTCGACCAGGAGTGAGCGCAATGCGCGCATGCTGGTCCTCAGTGAACGACTGACGTCCTCGAGTTCATCTGCCAGGGCAGGCGAGTCGGCGCGCGACGAGAGTGTGGAGAGCGCGAACGACGACCCGGCCAGGTCCTGGACCACCCCGTCGTGCAGGTCCCGGGCGATCCGCAACCGCTCCGCGTCAGAGGACCGTACGGCGATGCGCAGCAACCGCTCACGCTCGCGGGCGGCCGCGCCCACCCGGCGGTTCAGGAGCAGGATCAAGGGAGTGGCAGCGAGCACGAGCGCCGCCAGGGCTCCGAGCGTGATGGGCAGGAAGCGATCGAGGATCGCCTCCCGCTCCCCCTGGATCTGGTCGACGGAGAAGTAGGCCTCGAACAGGAGCGGATCCCCCTCGGGCGACTCGATCCGGGTGTAGACCTCGAGCAGGTCGCCACCGAGACTGCGTTCGAAGCGGTTCTCGGGGCGAGCAAGGTCCGAGAGCTCCGCATCGGCGCCACCGTCGCGGAGCACGTCGAGCTCCTCGTCGCCCAGCGCGTAGGAGCTCCCGATCAGTTCGGTGCGATCGCTGTAGAGGATGGTGCCGTCCGCCGACCAGATCTTGATCCTGAGCACGTCCTCGACCAGGAGCCGGTCGAGGGCACGTCGGTCGAACCGGTCGATGGCACCGGGCTTCCCGTCCACCAAGCCACGCGGAATCTCCGGCTCGGCGACCGAACGACCCAGGACCGCCGTCAGGCCGCGCGCCTGGTCGATCGCGGCGCCGTCGGCTGCGCTGCGGCTCAGGGCGCCCGTTGCCAGCACAACGACGACGAGGGTCAGCAGACAGGCCGCCAGGAACTGGACGACCGGACTACGGACCCACGTCATGGTGTTGACCCTCTCGATCGAGGTCAGTAGTTGACCACACCCCGGCACACCTGGGAGCCGCGTACGGCGCGGAAGACGACGTGGTCGGTCCCGGCCAGGTTCACGATCCGGCGCTCGATCGAGAAGGACCCGCTGGGTCCGCGGGTCACCGCCGTGCCGCGGGCGGAGACCGAACCGTTGTGCACGATGGACCAGCGCCACTCCTGGCCGCGCCGATTGCTGTCGATCTCGCCCTCGACCTCGAGGCGGCCGTCGTCGGACTTCACCTTGAGCTTCCAGTCAGCGGATCCGCTGCAGGAACCGGTCCTGATGACACGGCCGTCATCGCCGCCGCTGGCGTGGGCAGGCGTGGTGAGGGAGGTGCTGAGGCCGGCAACGCAGGCGGCCGTGGCGAGCAGGGCGGAGGTGCGGCGGGCGGTGGGGGTGATGAACATGGGATCTCCTCGGGTAGGTGCTCCCAGCCTCCCCGTGGCGGGCGGACCGCGCGAGATGTCCGATGGTGCTAGTACCTCCTACCTCTACGCTCCGGGGGTGATCACACCCCGCACTGCAGTGGTGACCGGCGCGGGCCCCGGCTCGATCGGGGCCGCGGTGGCGGAGCAGCTGGCTGCAGCCGGCTTCGACGTCACCGTCACGACCCGGCAGCAGGAGGTCGCGGCCCACCGCTGGCACCCGCTCGACCTCGCCGATCGCTCATCGGTGGCGGCCTTCGCGCGGTGGTACGCCGACCAGGCGGCCGAGCTCGACCTGCTGGTCAACTGCGCGGGCATCCACCTGGACCTCGGGTCGCGCTGGAAGGAACCGCAGCTGCTCGACGGCCACGAGGTCCACTGGCGCACCAACTACCTCGGCACGGTCGACCTCACCCGGGCCCTGCTGCCCCGGCTGCTCGCGGCGAGCGAGAGCCGCGGCACCGCCGGCGTCCTCCACGTCGTGTCGAAGCTGCACGAACGCGGCATCGCGGCCGCGCTGGTCGGCGAGGACTGGGACTACGACTCGTGGGTGGCCTACGGCAGCTCCAAGCTCGCACTGGTGCACGACGCGGCCGCCCTGGCCGACACGTACGGCGCCCGCGGCCTGCGCGCGATCTCCATGCATCCGGGCGCGGTGTCGACGAACATCGCCGACCGCGGCCTCGAGACCCGGCCCGTGCTTCGGCGGCTGCGCAACCTCGCACGCCCGCTCGAGCGCCGTACCCTCATGCGGCCCGCTGCCTCCGCCGAACACCTGGTTCGGCTGGCCACCGATCCGGGAATCACCTCCGGCTACTTCCACAAGTCCCACCACGCAGACCCGGCGCCGCTGGCCGGCGACCTCGACCTGCGCGCCCGGCTCCGGGCAGCGACCGACGGGTGGCTCGAGGGCGACCGCTAGCGTTCTCGCGTGTTCGCATACGAGTTCGAGGGCAAGTCCCCCACCGTTCACCCCGAGGCGTTCGTCGCCCCGACCGCCACGCTGATCGGCGACGTGACGATCGAGAAGGGCGCGAGCGTCTGGTACGGCGCCGTCCTGCGTGCCGACATCTGCACGATCATCGTCCGCGAGGGCGCCAACGTGCAGGACAACTCGGTCGTGCACGGTGCACCCGGCGTCGTGGTCGAGCTCGGTGAGAACTCGACCGTCGCGCACTCCTGCGTCTTCCACGGCGACCGGCTCGGCACCCGTGCCCTGCTCGGCAACGACAGCACCGTCCTCGACGGCGCCAGCATCGGCGACGGCACCCTGGTGGCCGCCGGATCGCTGGTCACGCCCGGCGCCGAGATCCCTGCAGGCGTGTTGGCCGCCGGCTCCCCCGCCCAGGTGAAGAAGCCGATCGAGGGCACGGGCGCGGCATTCTGGATCGAGACGAACGCGCCGTACTACAGCGAGCTGGCACAGCGGCACAGTGCGGGAATCCGCGTGATCGACGCCGAGGCCTGACCGACGCCTGCCGCCGGTGAGTTGCGGCGACTGCTGGCCACAACGGACTAGTGAAGTGCCGCCGCGCGGCCGTCGTCGCGACGTGATCGGAAGCGCACGATGAAGAAGTGCTCAACGAGGAGCACGCATTCATGGGAGAAGCGATCATGACCTGGCACACCACAACCACAACCAAAGCGGAACTGACCCACCTGTTGGCGAACATCCGCCACCAGGGCGGCACCGTGGCCAGCTGCCACCGTTGCAGCGCCGGCCTGCAGATCACCTGGTTCACCCTCTGACCCGAGAACCCGATGTGGTCGGATGATCCCCATGACGGATCCCGAACCACCGGTTCTCCTGCGCAGGAAGGGGCACGCGGCACACATCGTGCTGAACCGGCCCCGCGCGATCAACGCCCTGACCCACGAGATGGTCGGCATCATCACCGCCGCGCTCGTGGAGTGGGAGAACGATGACTCGGTACGGACCGTCGTCCTCACGGGCGCCGGGGAGCGCGGCCTGTGCGCGGGCGGCGACATCGTCGCCCTCTGGCAGGACGCCAGGGTCGGCGGGACCGACGCCGCAGCGTTCTGGGCCGACGAGTACCGCCTCAACGCGATGATCGCCGCCTACCCGAAGCCATACGTCGCGATCATGGACGGGATCGTCCTGGGCGGCGGGATCGGCCTGTCGGCGCATGCCGGTGACCGGGTGGTGACCGAGCGGTCCGCGATCGGCATGCCCGAGACCGGCATCGGCTTCCTGCCCGACGTGGGCGGCACCTTCCTGCTCTCCCGAGCACCGGGCCAGACCGGCACCCACCTCGGCCTGACCGCGGGCTCGGTCGGCGCCGGCGATGCGATCGCCATCGGGTTCGCCGACCACTACGTCCCGACCGAGCGCATCCCTGCCCTGCTCGAGGACCTGACCGTCCGCGAGGCGCACGTCGCACTCGCGGCAGCCGAGGCGCCGGCCCCGGATTCGCCCCTCGCTGCGGCACGTTCGTGGATCGATGCGGCGTACGCCGGCGAGGACGTCCTGGTCATCCTCGACCGACTCCGCGCCCTCGACACGGCGGAGGCCACGAAGACGGCCGCCACGATCGAGTCCAAGTCACCGACCTCGGTCAAGCTCACGCTCCGTGCCCTGCGGGAAGCCGCGCGGATGTCGACGTTGCCGCCCGCGCTCGACATGGAGTACCGACTCGCGCTCGGCCTGCACGCCCACCACGACTTCGTGGAGGGCGTGCGCGCGCAGGTCGTCGACAAGGACCGGAACCCGCAGTGGGAGCCCGCGACCCTCGCGCAGGTCAGCGACGACGACATCGCAGCGTTCTTCGAGCCCCGCGTCGACCGTGAACTGGGCCTCGCGCTGTAGGTCAGGTGCAAGACTCGGCACCGTGGAACGCCGAACCCTCCTTCGTCTCGCCGGTCTCGGCACCCTCGGCGTGGCAGGGCTGTCCACGACCGCCTGCAGCGAGGAGAACCTGCCCGTGAGCACTCCCGAGCCCACCGCACCTGTTGAACGAGCTCGTCACACCTACGGTGAGGACCCGAGCCAGTACGGCGAGCTGTACCTGCCGGCCGCGAAGCCGCGCGGGATCGTGGTCGTCATCCACGGCGGCTTCTGGCGCTCCGAGTACAGCGCGCAGGCGTTGGGCGCACCCCTGGCCGCGGCGCTCGCCGAGCAGGGCTGGGCGGCGTGGAACCTCGAGTACCGCCGCATCGGCGGCGCACCGGGAGGCGGTGGCGGGGCGCCCGCCACCTTCGACGACGTGGCCGCGGGCATCGACAAGCTCGCCGATCTCGACCTCGACACGTCCACCGTCGTCACCCTCGGCCACAGTGCCGGCGGCCACCTCGCGGCCTGGGCGGCGGCCCGCGGCAAGCACGGCTGGACCGAGCAGGTCCCGGTGACCCACGTGATCAGTCAGGCAGGGGTGCTCGACCTGCGCGCAGCCGATGCAGCGGGCCTGGGCAACGGAGCGGTCGAGGCGTTCCTCGGACACACGCCGACCGCCGCCGACGCCCGCTACGACCCCGCGCAGCAACTCCCGCTCGGCGTACCGATCTGGTGCGTGCACGGCGATGCGGACGCGAACGTGCCCCTCAGCCAGTCCAGCGAGTACGTCGAGAAGGCGGTGGCGGCCGGCGCGACGGCCGAGCTGGTCGAGATCTCGGGTGACCACTTCACCGTCATCGACCCCGGGTCACCCGCGTGGAAGCGACAGCTGGAGATCCTCGACTCCATCGCCTGAGCCTGACTCCCGGAGTCCCGCGTAGTCTCCGGAGGTGTCCTCGACCCCTCGCCGCGGCCATCTGCCCGTGGTCGTGACGCTCCTCTTCGTCGCCGGCTGGGCCACCAACCACTTCGCCGCGATGATCCCGGTGCTGCGCGACCAGGAAGGCCTGTCGGCCACCGTGCTGGCCGGCGCGTTCGGTGTCTACGCGCTCGGACTCCTGCCCGGACTGCTGGGTGGTGGCGGGATCTCGGACCGCGTCGGACGCCGACCGGTCGTCCTGACCGGGAGCACCATCGCTGCCGCGGGAAACCTGCTGATGCTCTGCTGGCACACCGGACCGGGCATCTACTGCGGACGCCTGGTCGTGGGCGTCGGCGTCGGGCTGGCGATGAGTGCCGGCACTGCCTGGGCCGCGGACGCCGGCGGCCGCAGGGGTACGACGATCGCCGGGGCCACGCTGACGGCCGGGTTCGCCGGCGGACCGCTCGTGTCCGGCCTGATCGCGCAGTTCAGCCCGGACTCAGCAGCGCTCACGGCGCCGTTCGTGCTGACCATCGCCCTGTCGCTCGCCGCTGTCACGCTGGGGCTCCGGGCAACCGGTGCGCCCGCCCACCCCGCTCCGCCGAAGGAAAGCCGGGCGCCCTTGCCGACCTCAGCAGATCGGAGCGTGGGCGGCGCCCTGGTGCGCGCCGTGCCGATGGCGCTGTGGGTGTTCTCCGCGGTCACCGTGCCGGTGGTCGTCCTCGCGGGCCGGGTCGGCGGCGACCACAGCGGCCCGTGGGTGCCCGGGGTCGCGTCAGCACTGGCCCTGGGCACGGGCGTGGCAGTGCAGCTGATCGCCCGTCGCGCCGACTGGGGACCACGAGCCGGCATCGTCGGCGCCGTCCTCGCTGCTGCCGGTTTCGCATTGGCGGTCGTGGTCGACGAACAACAGGGCGTCGCGTTGTTCGTCGTCGTGGCGATCGTGCTCGGTTCGGCGTACGGCCTGTGCCTGCGGGCGGGGCTGGTGGACGTCGAGACCCTGACCCCACCGGAGCATCGCGGCATCACGATCGGCGTCTACTACGTCTGCACCTATCTGGGCTTCGGTCTGCCGGTGCTGCTGGAGTCGTTGCGCGGCCCGGTGGGCACCGCCACGCCACTGCTCCTGCTCACGGGGCTCGCCCTGTCCGCGGCGGTCCTGCGGTGGACGCAGCTACGCGCTGACAGTCACCGCTGAATCACCCCGGATCCGGTCGGGCGCCGCGGGCCACCAGAAGCGGTCGCCGAGCAGCAGGGCGAGGGCCGGCACCAGGACGGTCCGCACGACCAGCGTGTCGAGAAGGACCCCGATGCACACGATCAGGCCGAGCTGGGCGAGCACGACGAGCGGCAGCACCCCGAGCACGGCGAACACCGCGCCGAGCAGGATCCCGGCGCTGGTGATGACCCCGCCGGTCGCGGCCAGAGCGCGGAGCATGCCGGCCCGGGTGCCGTGGGCACGTGCCTCCTGTCGCGCGCGGGTCACGAGGAAGATGTTGTAGTCCACCCCGAGCGCCACCAGGAACAGGAACGCGAAGAGGGGCACGTCCGCATCGAGGGCGTCGAAGCCCAGCGGCCCACTGAAGAGCCACCACGAGACACCCATACTCGCGCAGTACGTCGCCAGCACCGTGGCGACCAGCAGGACCGGAGCCACCACCGCCCGGAGCAGGGTCACGAGCGCGAGCAGGACGACGAGCAGGATGAGCGGCAGGATCAGGAGACGGTCACGCGAAGCGGCGTCGGCCTCGTCGAGGGCAGCCGCCTCGGCTCCGCCGACGTGCGTGTCCGGGAGGTCGTCGACGGCGTCACGAAGTTCCTCGACCGCGGTTCTGGCCGTGCCGGAGCCGGGGGCGGACTCCAGCACCACCTGGACCCGGGCGATGCCGTCGTCCTCCTGGGTCGGCCGAACGGACGCGACCCCGGCGACGCCCTCCGCGGCGGCCACGACGCGCTCGACGTCGGCTCGGGTCAGGATCTCGGTGGGACTGGAGACACCCGCCGGGAAGGACTCGGCCAGGCGCTCCCCGGCGGCGATGGCCTCCGGCTTGTCGAGGAACTGGTCCGCCTGGTCGAGGCCGGTGTCGACCCGCACCAGACCGATGGACAGCAGGGCGAGTGCCACCACCGCTCCGGCCGCGAGGGTCACGGGACGCCGTTCGACGGCGTTGCCGACCCGGCGCCACAGTGAGGGTCGTTCCGTCAGGGCGGCGTCGCCGAGCTTCGGCGCGCGTGGCCAGAAGATCCACCGACCGAAGAGGACGAGCACGGCGGGAAGGACGACGAGCACGAAGAAGGCAGCGACGAGGATGCCGATCGCGCAGGCGAGCCCGAGGCCGCGCGTCGTGGGCGTCAGCGAGAGGAACAGGGTCAGCAGGCCGACGACCACGGTCGTGGCGCTCGCCAGGATCGGCTCGACGCTGCTCCGCAGCGCCATCCCCATCGCCTCGTGGCGTGACTCGGTGTGGCCGAGCTCGTCGCGGTAGCGGGAGATCAGCAGCAGTGCGTAGTTGGTGCCGGCTCCGAAGACCAGCACCGAGAGGATCCCGATCGTCGACTCGTTCCACGCGACGTCGAGGGCAGCCATCACGTGCGTGGCCACCACGCCGGCCAGGCGGTCCGCGATACCCACCACGAGCAGCGGGATCACCCAGAGCACGGGGCTGCGGTAGGTGATGATCAGCAAGATCGCCACCACGGCCGCCGTCACGGCGAGAAGTCGGAAGTTGGCCCCCGCGAAGACCTCGGCCAGGTCGGCCTGGATCCCCGCCGGCCCGGTCACGGCGGTCGTCGTACCGGCCGGCGCCTCTTTGTCGAGGGTGTCTCGAAGATCCTTGACCTCGTCGATGGTGGCGGTCGCGGACGCCGCGTCGATCGGCACGACGACGAAGGCGGCCGTCCCGTCCTCGGCGACGCTCAGGCTTTCCGGGGCTGCGCCGACGGACCCTGCCAGATCGGCGATGTCGCCCCGCTGCGCTTCGTCGAGTCGGCCCTTGTCGGCGGTGAAGAGAACGATGGCGACGTCGCTGTCCTCCGCCCCGACCTGCTCACCGAGCTCGGTGGCCAGGGTGCTGTCGAGCCCCGCGGGAAGCGAGTCGGTCGGGCGCTGTTCGCGATCACCCTCACCCAGGAGGCCGAGCCCGAGGACGGCGATCAGCAGCGGTACGAGCGCGACCAGCCACGCGGTCCGGGCGCCGGTGATGATGGACGACGGCGAGCGTCGGGAGACATCGGTCATGGGAAACTCCGGGTGCGACGGACGGGAGTTCGCTAATATACTTGATAGTTAAGTAGGTGAGAGAATTGACCCAGCCGACCGGCGCAAGGGCGTGGCACGAGTCGCCCACGCTCCAGGTCCTCCGCGACGTGATGCGAGCGGCCGTCGACGTCCGGCACCGGGTCGGCCGCACCGCCCGGCTGAGCGAGGTCGAGCTGTCGACGCTCGAGGAGCTGAGCAGGCACGCCATCGGCCCCGCCGCGCTCGCCCGACACCTGTCGGTCTCCACCGCCGCCGCCACCGGCATCGTCGACCGGCTCAGCGGCCGCGGCCATGTCGAACGCGAACCCGACCCCGACGACCGGCGCCGTACGCAGCTCCGACTGACCAGCTCCGGCAGCACGGAGGTGCGCGGTCACCTGCAGCCCATGTTCAGTCGGCTCGCCGAACTGGACGCGAGCTTCGCGCCCGAGGAGCTGGCCATCGTCGAGCGCTACCTCCGCGGCGCGCTCGCGGCGATCGAGAGCGTGGCGCCAGCGGCGTCAGAGCCGAGCGAGGGCGGTCCGTAGCCCTTCCTCGGCCTCGTCGCCGAGCTTGCGGAACGCTCCACCCAGGAAGGGCACCGCCAGCTTCGCCAGCCCCTTGAAGGCGAAGTCGGCCGTGTAGGTGACCTGGGTGCCCGTGCCGTGGGGCGCGATCTCCATCCGGTCGGTCGCGTCGACGGTCTTGTTGGTGCCGTGCAGCACCAGCAGGGACGGGTCGTTGCGGGTGACCAGGGTGTACTCGAGCTCGGTCTTGCGGCCCTTGAACTCCGACACGTTGCGGTACTTCGTGCCCTCGCCGCCGTCACCGGAGATCCGCTCGGTCACCACGGTGCCCGGGTCCCACTCAGTGGTGGTGGTGAAGTCGCTGAGGTAGGCGAACACAGCCGCCGGAGCGGCGGTGGTCTGGACGGTGCGCTGGAGCTTCATGCTCGTGACGGTAACCACCGCCACCAATTTCAGCCCCCGGGCACGCGCGACGGCGGACGCGGAACGACGAACGGCGCGGTTCGCATCAACCTGGCTGATGCGAACCGCGCCGTTCTCGTCCGAGCCGCCTGTCAGAATCGAACTGACGACCTAGTCATTACGAGTGACTCGCTCTACCGACTGAGCTAAGGCGGCGTGCTCCACGCCGGAGCGCAGAACAACGTGCGGAAGCATACCGAGGCCGGAGGCCGGGAGAGGAATCCGGGGGCGGTCAGGGTCCTTCGGCGAGACGCTGGAGGTTCAGCAGCTGTCGCCGCGCCATGACCAGATCGCCCACACAGAGCGCCGGAGCCAGGGCCCGGTGCACGTCGGCGACGATCTTGAGCACCAGGCGGGTGCCCGCCGTAGCGGTCGGGAACAGCTGATAGGTCATCGTCGCGCCCATGATGCGTGCGGTGAGGTGGACCTGGTGCTCGACGGCGAGCACCCGTCCCAGGGGGCGCCCCCGGGACGCGGTGAACGGGTCCCCCGGCCGCGGGTCCGGCAGATCGCGGAGCTCCTGAGGAGAACGCTGGCCCAGGTTGTCGATCCAGTCGTAGGAGTACGGCGCCAGCCGCACCTGGACCAGCCAGGGCCACACCTGCTGGGGACTCGCTCCGACCGACACCGCGCGCCACGCCTCGAGCGTCGGCGCGGCGACGAGGTCGTCGCACGGGTAGCGACGGGCGACCTCGTCGTCGGTCGTGCCCCAGCGGTCACCGAGCATCAGGTCACCGGGTCTCGAGACGGTCGCTGCGCGACCTCCTCGACCTCCGGACGGTCAGCACTTGAGCCCGTCCTCGGGCACCTTTCCGTCGATGAGGTAAGCGTGGACCGCGTCGTCGATGCACGCGTTGTCCTTGTTGTACGCCGTGTGGCCGTCGCCGTCGCGGCTGACCAGGACGCCCGACTCGAGCTGGTCGGCCATCGCCACCGCTTCCTCGTACGGCGTCGCGGGGTCGCGCGTCGTACCGAGGACCACGATCGGGGCGGCGCCGGAGCCGTCAATCACCAGGTCGGGCTCGTCGGTCGCCTCGAACGGAATGCCGTTGCAGGCCGTCAGGCCCCACGCGAAGACCCGGCCGAAGGTCGGCGACGCCTTCTCGAAGTCAGCGAACTGGGCGGGCACCTCGTCGGCGGTGATGGAGTACGGGTCGTCGAGGCAGTTGATCACCGAGATCGCCTCGAGGCTGTTGTCGGTGAACGTGCCACCCTCGCGGGAGCCGTAGAAGTCGGCCAGCAGGAGCAGCGTGGAGCCGTCACCCTTGAGCGCCTTCTGGAGCGCGTCGTCGAGGTAGGTCCAGTTGTCCTGGCTGTAGAGCGGCGTGATCAGGCCGTAGAACGCCAGCCCGACGGTGAGCTTGCGGCCCTCCGCGTCGCCGGCTTCCAGCGGCTCCTGGTCGATCGAGGCGATCAGGTCCTTGATCGTCTTCAGGCCGGCGTCGACGCTGTCGCCGAGGAAGCAGTCGCCGCCGTCGACACAGTCCTTGATGTAGGACCGCAGCGCGGTCTCGAAACCCTTCGCCTGGCTCAGCGAGCCGTCGCGCGAGGAGATGGACGGGTCGATCGCGCCGTCGAGGACGAGTCGGCCGGTCTTGTCCGGGTAGAGCTCGGCGTAGGTCGCGCCGAGGCGGGTGCCGTAGGAGAAGCCGAGGTAGTCGAGCTTGTCCTCGCCGAGCGCCTGGCGCAGGACGTCCATGTCGCGGGCCGCCTCGACGGTGCTGACATGGGCGGCGACGTCGCCGGACTTGGCCTTGCAACCGGCCCAGAACTCCTGGGAGTTCTCGGTGCCCTGCTCGATCTCGTCATCGGTGTCGGGGTCGGGGTCGGTGGCGAGCTGGACGTCGAGCTCGTCGTCGGTGATGCAGTCGACCGGCTCGGACTCGCCCGTGCCGCGCGGGTCGAAGCCGACGATGTCGTAGGCCGCGCGCAACTTGTCGCCGAAGTAGAACTCGGCGTCCTCGACGGTCGAGGTGCCGGGGGCACCCGGTCCGCCCGGGTTCACGACCAGCGAGCCGATCCGCTCGCCGGTGGCCTTCGCCTTCTCCAGCGCGAGCAGGATCGTGCCGCCCTCGGGCTCCTCGTAGCTGATGGGGACCTCGATGGTGCCGCACTCGTTGGCGCCGCACGCCTTCCAGGAGATGTCCTGGTCGTAGAACTCGTCGAGGGACTTCCCGCTGACCGGCTGGCTCGACTTGTCGTCGGCCTCCTTGTCGGCGGGCTTGTCGTCGCCGTCGTCACCAGTGAGGAGCAGGACGCCGATCCCGGCCCCTCCGGCGAGCACGAGGGCCCAGATCGCAATCACTGCGATGACCAGGTTCTTCTTCACTGCCATGACGGGGTGCTCCTCATCGTTGCGGCGTCTTCAACGCCACCATCATCGACTCCAGTGCCAAAGCGACCGGAACATTGAACTCCAGCATCTGTTCGCGCGCCGCGAAGATCCAGCCGATCCGGCGCAGGTTGAGCTCCGGACTGGACGTCGCCACGATCGTCTCGACCTGGTCACGGATGTCCTCGTTGACCAGTCCGCCGGGCGCTCCCGTGGCCAGCGCGATCGCGTCACGGTAGACCGAGATGATGTCGGTGAGCCCGCGGTCGACCATGTCGAGGTGACGCCGCTTCGCGCGTGTCTTCTGGGCCTTCTCGAGCGCGGCGAGCGCCGGACCATACTCCCGTGGACGCCGTCCCCGCTCCACGACGCCGTACGCCGCGTCGAGGTCGGTCTTCTCCCGGGCATCCAGGTCCGTGGTGATCGCGTCGGCCTCTTCCTTGGCCGTGGTCGCCAGCCGGGTGGCTGCGTCCATGCAGCGGCCAAGGTTGGAGAGCCGCGCCGGCATCGACACGACCTCCTGGCGCCGGTTGCGCACAGCCTCGTCGAATGCCAGCGCGCGGGCCCGGCCGATGTGGCCCTGGCTGGCCCGGGCGGCGTACGTCGCCAGCGGCTCGGCGACGCCCTTGGCGCCCAGGAAGCCGGCGACCTCGGCGACGGTCGGCGTGGACAGGGTCACCAGCCGGCAGCGCGAACGGATGGTGGGCAACACGTCCTCGACCGTGGGCGCGCAGAGCATCCACAGGGTCCGGCCGTTGGGCTCCTCGATCGCCTTGAGCAGCGCGTTGCACGCCTGCTCGGTGAGCCGGTCGGCGTCCTCGACGATCAGGATCTGCCAGCTGTCGCCCATCGGGCTCAGCGCGGCGCGGCGGACCAGGTCACGGACCTCGTCGACGCCGATCGAGAGCTTCTGGGTGCGGATGACCGACACGTCGGCGTGGGATCCGTTCAGCACGGTGTGGCACGCGTGGCACGTGTTCGGGCAGTCGGGACCGACCCCGTCCTGCGGGCACTCAAGCGCGGCCGCGAAGGCGATCGCGGCGTTGGAGCGCCCCGAGCCGGGCGGGCCGGTGAACAGCCAGGCGTGCGTCATCCCCTGCCCGGCGACGGCCTGCTGCAGCGCCGTGACGGTGGGCCCCTGTCCGACCAGGGTCGACCAGATCGTCATGGCGTCGCCCGGTGCGCCTGCGTCAGGAGCGGGTCGACCCGAGCTGCGATGGTCGCGGCGATCTCGTCGATCGGCGAGCGGGCGTCGAGGACGGCGTAGTGCGCGGGGTCGCGGGCGGCGAGGTCGAGGAACGACTGCCGCACCCGCTGGTGGAACTCCAGGGACTCCCCCTCGATCCGGTCGCGGCCCTCGAAGCGGCCGAGCCCGGTCTCCGGCTCCACGTCCAGGACGACCGTCAGGTGCGGCCGGAGGTCGCCGGTCGCCCAGCGGGCCACCTCCTCGACCTCGTCGACGTCGAGGGCGCGCCCGGCGCCCTGGTAGGCCAGCGTCGAGTCGACGTAGCGGTCGGTGATGACCACCTCGCCCCGGTCGAGGGCCGGCTGCACGAGGGTCTCGATGTGCTCGGCCTTGTCGGCGGCGTACAGCAGGACCTCGGTCTTGTGGGCGAGGACGCCGGTCTCGGGGCTCAGCACGATCCGGCGCATCTCCTTGCCCACGGGGGTGTCCCCGGGCTCGAAGGTGAGCAGCACCCGATAGCCCGCTGCCTCCAGGCGGTCGCGCAGCAACCGCGACTGGGTCGACTTGCCGCCGCCCTCACCGCCCTCGAAGCAGACGAAGACGCCGGAAGCGGCGTAACGGCCGGGGTACGAGGTCACGAGGTGAACCTACAAGGCCGGTCCGTCAGTGGTTTCAGACGTCTCGATACGCCGCTCGTACCTCGCGGCCACTCGACGACCCTGCGCGACGAAGGTTCGTCGAGTAGCCCGAGCCGCTGGGCGAGGGCGTATCGAGACGTCAGGCCTTCTTCGCCGCCGTCTTCTTCGCCGGCGCCTTCTTGGTGGTCTTCTTGGCGGCGGCCTTCTTCGTCGTCTTCTTGGCCGTCTTCTTGGCGGTCTTCTTCGCCGGGCCCTTCTCGCGACGCTCGGCGAGCAGCTCGGCCGCGCGCTCGGGCGTGATCGACTCGACCGAGTCGTCCTTGCGCAGGGTGGCGTTGTACTCGCCGTCGGTGACGTACTCGCCGAAGCGGCCGGCCTTCACCACGATCGGCTGGCCCGACACGGGGTCGTTGCCGAGCTCCTTGAGCGGCGGGGCTGCCGCGGCGCGACCGCGCTGCTTGGGCTGGGCGTAGATCTTGAGCGCCTCGTCGAGGGTGATCCCGAAGATCTGGTCCTCGCTGGTGAGCGATCGGGAGTCGGTGCCGCGCTTGAGGTACGGGCCGTAGCGGCCGTTCTGCGCGGTGATCTCCTCGCCGTCCTCACCGGCGCCGACGACGCGGGGCAGGGCGAGCAGCTTGACGGCGTCCTCGAGCGTGACGGTGTCGAGCGACATCGACTTGAAGAGCGAGCCGGTGCGCGGCTTGTCCTTCGACTTCTTCGCACCCTCGGCAGGCTCCGGAATCAGCTCGGTGACGTAGGGGCCGTAGCGGCCGTTCTTCGCCACGACCTGCAGGCCCGTCTCGGGGTGCACGCCGAGCTCGATCTCCTCGCCCGCGGGGTTGGCGAGCAGCTCGATCGCCTTGGCGACGGTGAGCTCGTCGGGCGGCAGGTCGTCGGGGACGTTCGCGCGAACGGAGGCGCCGGCAGAACCATCCGGGCCGGGGCCCTCGAGGTACGGGCCGTACTTGCCGACGCGCAGGTTGATGCCGTCCTCAGCGGTGCCGACGGGGAACGTCGCCAGCTCCTTGGCATCGATGTCGCCCAGGCCCTGCACCAGCGGCAGGAGGCCCTTGCGGGCCTCGGAGCCGTAGTAGAACTCGGTGAGCTCGGTGACCCGGTCCTTCTGGCCCCGGGCGATCTCGTCGAGGACCTCTTCCATCCCGGCCGTGAACTCGTAGTCCACGAGCCGGCCGAAGTGCTCCTGCAGGAGCCGAACGACCGAGAACGCGATCCAGGCCGGCACCAGGGCCGTGCCCTTCTTGTAGACGTAGCCACGGTTGAGGATCGTGCCGATGATCGAGGCGTACGTCGACGGGCGGCCGATCTCGCGCTCTTCCAGCTCCTTGATCAAGGTGGCCTCGGTGAAGCGCGACGGCGGCTTGGTCTCGTGGCCGTTGGCGGACAGCGATGCGGCACTGACGGAGTCACCCTGCTGCAGGTTCGGCAGCCGGGTCTCCTGGTCGTCCTTCGTGGCGGCCGTGTCGTCGGTGCCCTCGACGTAGGCCTTGAGGAAGCCGTGGAAGGTGATGACGCGACCGGTCGCGGAGAAGACGACGTCCTCACCGGTGGCGGCACCGCCGCCGAGCCGGATGCTCACCGACTGGCCGACGGCGTCCTTCATCTGCGACGCGACGGTGCGCATCCAGATCAGCTCGTAGAGGCGGAACTGATCGCCGGTCAGGCCGACCTCGGCCGGCGTACGGAAGGTGTCGCCCGCCGGACGGATCGCCTCGTGCGCCTCCTGGGCGTTCTTGACCTTGCTCGTGTAGGTCCGCGGCTCGTCGGGGACGTACTCAGCGCCGTACAGCTCGGCGACCTGGGCCCGGGCGGCGCCGATCGCACCGCCGGACAGCGTCGTCGAGTCGGTACGCATGTAGGTGATGTGGCCGTTCTCGTAGAGACGCTGCGCGACCGACATCGTCACGCTGGCGCTCATCCCGAGCTTGCGGCTGGCTTCCTGCTGCAACGTCGTGGTGCGGAACGGCGCGTACGGCGAGCGGCGGTAGGGCTTGGCCTCGACCGAACGGACGTCGAAGGAGCTGTCGGCGAGCGCGGCGACAAGGGCCTCGGCGCGCGGCCGGTCGAGGTGGACGACCTCGGCCTTGCCCTTGAGCTGGCCGTCCTGGCCGAAGTTGCTGCCGCTGGCGACGCGGGTGCCGTCGACCGTGTAGAGCTTCGCGGGGAACATCCGCTGGTCGTGCTTCGAACCGGCGTCGAAGGTGCCCTCGAGGTCCCAGTAGGAGGCCAGCTTGAAGGCCATCCGCTCCTTCTCGCGGTCGACCACGAGGCGCGTCGCCACGGACTGCACGCGACCGGCGGACAGCCCGGACATGATCTTGCGCCACAGGACGGGCGAGACCTCGTAGCCGTAGAGACGGTCGAGGAGGCGACGGGTCTCCTGCGCCTCGACCAGGTCCATGTCGAGCTCGCGCGGGTTGGCTGCGGCTTCCTGGATCGCTGCCTTGGTGATCTCGTGGAAGACCATCCGGCGGACCGGGATGTTCTTCGGCTTCAGCTCGTCGAGGAGGTGCCAGGCGATCGCCTCTCCCTCGCGGTCCTCATCGGTGGCGAGGTAGAGCTCGTCGGCGTCCTTGAGCAGCGCCTTGAGCTTGGAGATGTGGCTCTTCTTGTCCCGGGGGACGACGTAGTAGGGCACGAAGCCGTTCTCGACGTCGATCGCCAGACGGCCCCAGGGCTTGTCCTTGATCTTCGCCGGGGTGTCGGCGGCGTTGTTCGGGAGGTCACGGATGTGGCCGATGGAGGACTCGACGACATAGCCGTCGCCGAGGTACCCGCCGATGGTGCGGGCCTTGGCCGGCGACTCGACGATCACCAACTTGTGTGCCACGTGGACCTTCTCCGCTGCTTTTCAGTGCCGCCGAAGCGGCGACTGGTTACCCGTAACGGGCTCTACGGCCGATCACGGTAGCGCGTGCTGTCCAGTCCCCCGCGCCTCCCCCGGTGCAGACCTCGGCCTCCGACATGCCGCGCGAGTGTCACAAGAGCTCCCCGAAAGCCGCCCCGGGAACCTCCAACCATGGCATCTGCACACTCATACGAGTATGGTGCTTTCCGCGAGGTCATCTGACCGGTTGGCAGCCCAGGAGGAGCAAACATGGACTACCTACTGGTATCGCTCTCGGTTCTCGGTGCCGGGCTGGCGTTCGGCACCAAGGCGCCGCTAGAGCGCGAGAAGGGGGAGCGGACATGGCTGCTGGCAGGACTACGCCTGCTCTTCATCGCAGCGATGATCATCCCTGGGGCCATGGTCAGCGACCTGTTCGGACCCACTGACAGCACCACCTCGTACTGGCGAACAGCGGTAGCACTGTGGCTGCCGGGGCTGATCCTGGCCCTGATCTTCAGGTGGCCCGGGGACGACCGGCCAGGACGTGCCGGCAGCGGCTGATTCAGTCGACGCTGAGGCTCGCGGTGGAGTCCTCGTTCTTCGCGATCAACGCGTCGTTGCCGATGGCTGCCATGGCGATGTAGAGGCCGAAGGTTTCCGGGTCACCGGTGTCGACGACGATCACGTCGAGCACGTCGCCCTCGACCGTCACCCGTGAGTCCTTGACCCGGACCTCGGTGGTGATCCGGTGGGCGGGCTTGCCGTCGATGTCGATCGACTCGTTCTTCAGATCGGTCCGGTCGGTGAAGCCGCTGTAGACCTGGTCGCTCGACGTGAGGCACTGCACGATCACCTCGGCGGCCGTGTCGATGCTGCTGAATCCGTTGGCCTTCGACAGTCCGCCGACGCCCGTGAGGCTGATCCAGTACTCCTCGACATCGACGTACTGCAGCACGAAGGCGTCAGGGAAGGAGAACGCGACGTCGTCACCGGTGGCGATGGTGTAGCCGTCGCGGTGCGGGAGGGACAGTCCGCCGCCCTTGAGCTCCTTCGCGTCGGGGTCCGGCTCCTCCTCGGCGTCGCCCGTGCCGCCGGTGCACTGGATGCCGGTCGGCTTGACCGTGCTGGACGAACCCTCGGTGGGGTCCGAACCCTCGGTGCTGTCGGTCGCCTCGCTCCGCGAGGGGTCGTCGTTCGCCTTGTCGTCGCCGTCGTCGCCACTGAGGGCGCGAACGCCGAAGAAACCGCCGACGCCGAGCAGGACGAGCACCAGCACCGCCGCGATCACGATGCCGATCGTCTTGCCGTTGCCACCACCGCCGTTGGGCTGGGGGCTCCACTGCTGCTGGCCGTAGCCGCCGTAGGGAACGGGCGCCGGCGGCGGTGAGGGTACGGCGCCGTACCCGGGCTGGCTGGGCTGCTGCGGGGTCGGCTGTTGCGCGGCCGGTTGTTCCGCCGCAGACGGCGGTTGGCTCGTGGTCATCTGGCTCCACGACTGACCGTCCCAGTAGCGGTAGGTGTCGGGCGCACCAGCGGGGTCGGGGTACCAGCCTGCGTTCGTCACGGGGTCAAGTGTGCATCACGCGCCGGAGTGGTCTAGTCCGCGGAGCCCTCGACCGGGGCGAGGAAACCCTCGGCGACGAGCTCCGCGAGCTCGGGGAGATAGACCTCGCGGAGACTGGCGGGGTCCCGGTCCAGGAGCTGGCCGACGGCGTCGACGAGCGGCCCGACGGCCAGGTCGCCGTCGCAGGCCCCCGCGACCGCGGCAGTGACGGTGTCGACCTGTCGGGCGCGCCGGAATCCGCGCTGCTGGCGGAGCACGATGGTCGAGGGATCCTCGACCCCGGCCGGCCCACTCGTCTCCTGCAGTACGTCGGAGCGCAGCACGAGCTGCGTGTCCGGACCGACCGCCTGCGCGGCGAGAGCGGCGTCCGCCCACGAGGCAATGGCCGGCGCAATGGGCTGCTCGACGTCGTAGGGCCACTCGAGGAGGTCGCGGACCAGGCTGCCCGGCGCCACCTCGGCGCGGCGGCGGAGATTGATCCAGCCGAAGCCGATCCCACCGACGCCCTGCTGCTCGAGCCAGGACAGCCAGGTGTCGTAGCGCTCGGCGTACGACGCCGGATCGCCGCCCGTCGAGGGGTGATGGCCCGCGTCCTTGAGCCACAGCTCGACGTACGACGCCGGATCGAGCACCTCGCGCTGGACCACCAGTGCGTCGCACTCCTCAGGCAGCCAGGTCGCGAGACGCTCGTCCCACGGACGGTCGCTCTCGATCACCCAGTTGGCGAGGACCTGGCACCAGCCGCCGTCGTTGAGGTGCTCGGGCGCGCGGCGCACGATGTGCTCGACGACCTGGTCACCCGGCAGGCCCGAGTCGCGGTAGACGAGGCGTTCGCCACTGGCAGGCGAGATCACGAACGGCGGGTTGGTGGCGATCAGGTCGAACCGCTCGCCCGCGACCGGCGCGAAGAAGGAGCCGTCGCGCACCTCGACGACGTCGTCGACGTCGTTGAGGGCAGCGTTGAACCGGGCGATGGCGAGAGCCCGCTGGTTGACGTCGGTGGCGACGACGCGATCGCTGTGGGTCGCCAGGTGCAGGGCCTGGACGCCACATCCGGTGCCGAGGTCGAGCGCGGTGCCGACGTCGTGGCGCACCGTCAGCTGCGCGAGGCTCGAGGAGGCCGGGCTGATGCCGAGGACGTAGTCACCGGTCACCGCGGTCGCCGTGCCGTTCAGGCCGGGGGTCAGGTCGCTGACCACCCACAGGTCGCCCTCCTCGGAGGCATAGGGCCGTACGTCGAGCCGGGCCGCGACCTGGCCGACGCTCTGGTTCAGCACACCCGCGTTGACGAGCCGGTCCACCAGTCCGGGAAGGGCTCGCTCGGCGGCCGACGTCGCAACGGCGGTCTGCAGCAGGAACAGCCGGACCAGTGTCGCGAGCGGTTCCTCGCCCGTCGTACGACGCACGCCCGGAGTCGTCTCGTTGCGTGACAGCGCCTGGTGGGCCTCGGCGCCGAGAAGCTCGCTGATCGCGTCGTAGGTGAAGTCGGCGGCGAGCAGGGCTTCACGGAGGGGGGCTGCGAGGGAGGAGGGAAGCACGGCACCAACGTTAGGGCGTGGGTGTTGTCATCACGCGGCGGCCGGGGCGTCGGCCTGCTAGCGTCCGAGCATGGGACGGGTACCTGCGTGATCGCGCCTACACGCGCGAACGCTCCCGCGCTGGAGCGTGCGACTCTGCTGCTGCTGCGGTCTGTCCGGAACCGGGCCCGACGCCGTGTCGACAACGTGCGACACCAGCTCGCTTTCTACCGCGACGACGTGATGGTCGCACCCGGGTCCTACATCGGGCCCGACGTCGTGATCGGGCGGGGGACACGGATCAACGAGCCCTCCTACCTCGAGCCCTGCACGATCGGGCGCTACTGCGCGATCGCCGGGCGCCTGGTCGTGCGGAGTGCGAACCACCACATGCAATTCCTCAACATCGAGGAAGACCTGCAGCGCCGCATGATCGGCGCCGCATCGGTGCTCGGACCGCGTGAACCCGTGACGATCGGGAACGGCGTGTGGATCGGCGACTCCGTCGTGATCGCCCCCGGCGTCCAGATCGGCGACGGAGCCGTGATCGGCGCGGGAAGCGTGGTCACCCGCGACGTCGCCGCCTACGCCGTCGTGGCGGGCAACCCGGCCCGGTTCATCCGCTGGCGGTATCCCGAGCCGGTCATCGCCGTTCTCGCCGGCTTCGACTGGTGGCTGTGGGACGACGAACGTCTGCGTCGCAACCGCGAACTGTTCGAGGTCGACCTGACGACGATCGACCCGGACGTGCTGGCGAAGCTTCTTCGCGAGGCAACCTAGTCCGTCGAAAAATGCAGCCACCCCGGCATCGTGACTGGTCACGACACCGGGGCGGCTGACTGGTTCAGGCAGAGTCCGCCGCCGCCGGTGCTTCCTCACCGATGGTGGAGACGCGCTGCTTGGAGATGTAGACCGCGGCGAAGATGCCCGTCGCAGCGGCTGCCGCGATGAGGATCCGGACCACGTCGTTCTCGCTGCTGCCGTAGGACAGGCTGACGATCGCGCCGACGATCAGCAGCGACACCAGGTTCATCACCTTGAGCAGCGGGTTGATGGCCGGGCCCGCAGTGTCCTTGAACGGGTCACCGACCGTGTCACCGATGATCGTGGCCTCGTGGGCCGGCGATCCCTTGCCACCGTGGTTGCCGTCCTCGACCAGCTTCTTCGCGTTGTCCCAGGCACCGCCGGCATTGGCGAGGAAGACCGCCATCAGCGTGCCCGTTGCGATCGCACCGACCAGGAAGCCGGCCAGCGGACCGACGCCGAGACCGAAGCCAACGGCCACCGGAGCCAGGACCGCGAGGATGCCGGGCGTGGCCAGCTCGCGCAACGAGTCGCGGGTCACGATGTCGACGACCTTGCCGTACTCCGGACGGGCCGTCCCTTCCATGATCCCGGGGATGTCGCGGAACTGGCGGCGCACCTCCATCACGACGGCCCCGGCCGCGCGGCCGACGGCGTTGATGGCCAGGCCCGAGAACAGGAACACCACCGCCGCACCGAGCAGGGTGCCGACGATGAGCTTGGCGTCGAACACCAGGAAGGCGAAGCCGAACAGCTCGGCGTCGCCGGGGTCGACCCCCTCGACGTCAGCGAGGGACTCCACCGCCGACTGGACGTACGACGCGAACAGCGCGCTCGCGGCAAGGACCGCTGTGGCAATGGCAATGCCCTTGGTGATCGCCTTGGTCGTGTTGCCCACCGCGTCGAGCTCGGTGAGGATCTGCGCGCCGTCCTCACTGACGTCGCCCGACATCTCCGCGATGCCCTGGGCGTTGTCGGACACCGGTCCGAAGGTGTCCATCGCGACGATGACGCCGACGGTGGTGAGCAGCCCGCAGCCCGCGAGCGCGACAGCGAAGAGCGCCAGCGCGGTGGACCCACCGGCCAGCAGCGCAGCGCCGTAGACCGCGGCGCCGATGACGAGTGCGGTGTAGACCGCCGACTCGAAGCCGACCGACAGGCCGGACAGGATCACCGTGGCCGCGCCGGTCAGCGAGGTCTTTCCGACGTCCTTGACCGGACGGAACTCGGTGCCGGTGAAGTAGCCGGTCAACGCGAGGATCGCTGCGGCCAGGACGATGCCGATGGTCACGGCGCCGGCCGCGAAGACCGCCGGGCTGACACCAGGAAGCTCGTCGCCGGTGAAGCCGCCGAGACCGACGCCACCACCATTGAGCTCGCTCCACTTGCTGGGCAGGTACAGGAACGCAGCAATGGCACTGCCGACCGCGCCGACCCCGGCCGAGAGGTAGAACGCACGGTTGATCGTCGTCAGTCCGCTCTCGCCAGCCCGCGGCTTCATCAGGTAGACCCCGGCGATGGCCGACAGGGCACCGATCGCGGGCACGATCAACGGGAAGACGAGTCCCTTGTCGCCGAACGCCTGCGAACCGAGGATCAGCGCGGCGACCAGGGTGACGGCGTACGACTCGAAGAGGTCGGCCGCCATACCGGCGCAGTCACCGACGTTGTCGCCCACGTTGTCCGCGATCGTCGCGGCGTTGCGCGGGTCGTCCTCGGGGATGCCCTGCTCGACCTTGCCGACCAGGTCGGCACCGACGTCGGCGGCCTTGGTGAAGATGCCGCCGCCGACCCGCATGAACATGGCGAGCAGCGCGGCACCGAAGCCGAAGCCCTCGAGCACGGTCGGGGCGACGTCCTGGAAGACGATCACCACGACGCTCGCGCCGAGCAAGCCCAGGCCGACGGTGAACATGCCGACGAACGCACCCGTGCGGAAACCGATGTTCATCGCCGGGTCGCGGCCCTGCTCGTTGGCGGCCGCAGCCACGCGCAGGTTCGCGCGGACGGCGAGCGACATGCCGAGGTAGCCCACAGCCCCGGAGAATCCGGCGCCGACGAGGAAGAAGACCGATCGGAAGATCCGGATCGACCACTCCGACTGGAGTCCCTCGCCGCCGTCTCCGTGCGCCGGCAACGCCAGCAGCACGAAGAAGGCGATGGCCGCGAAGATCGCCAGGGTCCGGAACTGGCGGGCGAGATAGGCGTTGGCCCCCTCCTGCACGGCCAGAGCGATCTCCTGCATCTTCGGCGTGCCCTCACCTGCCCGGAGCACTTCGGATCTGAAAAGGACCGCCATGGCCAGACAGCCAAGGGCGATGACGGCGACACCGACGACCAGGGCGAGGTCGCCTCCGGCTACTTCGACATCCACGACGAACGGACGGGGCATGCGACTGCCTCCTGGTGAAGTTCAGGTACGGGCCATGTGACCCAGGTCATAGAACGTGCCGGAGTCTACGCAGACGAAGGTGCGGAAAAGGGGAGGGGTGTGACCCGTGTCACAAAAGGTTCGCCCAACCGGCGAACCCGATCACGCCAGAGCTGAGGTGGCGGAGTCGTGGATGACGAAGACCTTCGCCAGGCCGGTGATCTTGAAGATCTTCAACAGCCGGTCGGCGTTGCAGACGAGCTCGAGGGAGCCGTCGTGGGCTCGCACCTTCTTGAGACCGCCGACGAGCACACCGAGACCGGTGGAGTCGAGGAACTCGACGGCCTCCATGTCCACGACCAGGTGGTAGGTGCCACCGGCGACGAGCTCGGTGATCGTGTCGCGCAGCTTGGGGGCGGTGTAGACGTCGATCTCGCCACCCACGGCAATGACGGTGCGCGCACCGACCTCGCGCGTCGACAGTGTCAGATTCACGACCCTCACCCCGGGATATTTTCTACGTCTGGCAGTTGCACCCAATCAAACCATGCCTGCCATGACCGCGCACGAAGACCGGGGAACCGCCCGCACGCGGGGGCGACGATGTCGGACGGCCTTGCGACACTGGGCGGATGACCGCGCAGCCCGACACGCAGGCCCGTTCCGGCCCGGGTCGACGTGACCCCGCGGCGCTGGTCGCGAGCCTCACCGCCGGGCCGGGGCGGGCCGACCGGCTGACCCATCTCGAGATGGTGCCGGCCCGACCGGCGGTCCCCGGCGCGTGGCCGGCCTGGGCCGACCCGACCGTCGTGGCGGCGTACTCCTCGAAGGGAGTGGTCCGGCCGTGGTCCCACCAGGTCGAGGTCGCCGAGGCCGCACACCGGGGCGAGCACGTCGTGGTGGCCACGGGCACGGCATCCGGCAAGTCCCTCGCCTACCTCCTCCCGGCGCTGTCGGCCGTGCGTGCGGCGCGCGGTGCGCGCGGGCAGCGAGGGGCAACCGTCCTCTACCTCGCGCCGACCAAGGCGCTGGCCCACGACCAGTGGGCGGCGATCCGCGGGCTGGGGCTCGACGTACGCGTGGCCACGCACGACGGCGACAGCACGACCGAGGAGCGCGCGTGGACGCGCGACCATGCGGAGTACGTCCTCACCAACCCCGACATGCTGCATCGCTCGTTGCTGCCCGGGCACGCGGGCTGGACGTCTTTCTTCCGGTCCCTCCAGTACGTCGTCATCGACGAGTGCCACCACTACCGGGGCGTGTTCGGAGCGCACGTCGCGCAGATCGTGCGGAGATTGCGACGCATCTGCGCGTCGTACGGCGCCTCGCCGACGTTCATCCTGGCCTCGGCAACGGTCGCCGATCCCGACGTGACGGCGCGCCGGATGCTCGGGCTCGACGTCACCTCGGTGACCGCGGACGGGTCACCGCGCGGAGAGCTGGCCGTCGGGCTCTGGGAGCCTCCCCTGACGACGTACACGGGCGAGCACGGCGCTCCGGTGCGACGTCCCGCCACGGCGGAGACGGCCGACCTGCTGGCCGACCTGGTCGTGCAGGACGTGCGGACGCTCGCCTTCGTGCGGTCCCGGCGCGGTGTGGAAACCGTTGCGCAACGGGCCGGTGAGCTGGTGGCAGAGGTCGATCCGTCCCTCGCGAAGCGGATCGACTCCTATCGCGGCGGCTATCTCCCCGAGGAGCGGCGCGCGCTCGAGGACGCCCTGCGCAGCGGCCGCCTGCTGGGCATGGCCGCCACCAACGCGCTCGAGCTCGGCATCGACGTGAGCGGCCTGGACGCCGTGCTGATCACCGGCTATCCCGGGACCCGTGCGGCTTTCTGGCAACAGGTGGGCCGCGCCGGACGCGACGGCGGCGGGGCACTCGGCATGCTGATCGCCCGCGACGACCCGCTCGACACCTACCTCGTCCACCACCCCGAAGCGCTGCTCGGTCGCCCCGTCGAGGGCACTGTCTTCGACACCGACAACCCCTACGTCCTGGGCCCGCACCTGTGCGCGGCTGCCCAGGAGCTGCCGGTGACCATCGACGACTTCGAGCTGTTCGGCCCGCGGACCCGCGAGGTGCTGGCCTCCCTGGTCGCGGAAGGACTGCTGCGACGTCGCGCGCCCGGTTGGTTCTGGACCGACCGTTCGCGCGCGGCCGACCTCGCCGACATCCGCTCGACCGGCGGGCAGCAGGTGCAGCTCGTCGAGTCCGACACCGGGCGCGTCGTCGGCACCGTCGACGGTGCCCGCGCGCACGGCACCGCCCACACCGGTGCCATCTATCTGCACCGCGGCGAGACGTGGCTGGTCGAGGAGCTCGACCTCGAGGAACACCTCGCCACCCTTCGGCGGGTCGACGTCGACCACACCACCTCGGCGCGCGACGTCACCGACATCACCATCGTCGCCGAACGCGAACACACCGACTGGGGCCCGTGCCGCATCGCACTCGGCACCGTCGAGGTCACCAACCAGGTGACGTCGTACCTGCGCCGGCGGGCGCGCACGGGCGAGGTCATCGATGAGACGCCGCTGGACCTGCCGGCCCGGACCCTGTCCACGACGGCGGTGTGGTGGACCGTGCCGGACGAGGTGCTGAAGGAGATGCTCGCCGTGTCCGGCATCGACGCTGCGGACCTGCCGGGGGCGGCGCACGCGGCCGAGCACTGCTCCATCGGTCTGCTTCCGCTGTTCGCGACCTGTGACCGCTGGGACATCGGCGGCGTTTCCACCGCGCGACACCCTGACACCGGGGTGCTCACCGTCTTCGTGCACGACGGACATCCCGGCGGGGCGGGGTTCGCGGAGCGCGGCTACCGCACCGCTGCGGAGTGGCTGCGCGCCACCCGGGCCACGATCGAGTCGTGCGAGTGCACGGCCGGGTGTCCCTCGTGCATCCAGTCGCCGAAGTGCGGCAACGGCAACGACCCGCTCGACAAACCCGGTGCGGTCGCGCTGCTGGACGCCTTGCTCCGCCACGCCCCCGCGCGGTCGGAGTAGCCTGCCGCCCATGGTGATCTTCGGACTTCTGCTCCTCATTCTCGGCGTGCTCGGCATCCTTGCCGGGATCTTCGGCACCGACTACGACACCGTGGAGGGCAAGAACCAGCTGACGTCGGAGTTCCTCGGCATCAACTGCGGCCCCGAGGTCATCTTCCTTCTCGGCGTGGCCTCAGCCCTGCTCGTGGTGCTCGGCCTGTGGCTGATGAAGGCCGGTGCCAAGCAGGGCTGGAAGCGGCGCAAGGAGCAGAAGCGGCTCACCGAGCTGTCGAGCAAGCTCGATGAGGTCGAGCTCGAGCGGCGCCGGGACGACCTGTCCGGCCGCGAGGACAAGTAGCCCACCCACACTCACGCCGGGCCTGCGCGCGCGGAGCCGACGAGGTCGTGGTCCTGGCCCAGCCAGCGCGGTCCACGGACGGTGACCTGGACGACGACCTCCGCACCTTCGACGACGCAGGACGCCAACGTCGCGTCGTTCGCTGACGCGACGGCACGAGCCGCGGCGCAAGGGTCGCGCGCCTGGTCGAGCGCGTGGTCGGCGAGCGTGGTCGCGCCGGCCAGCGCGGCCAGATCGGCGGCCGCCTGCGCCCCGCGGTGTGCGACGACGATGGCGACGACGACGCCTGCCGCCGCGCCGACGAGGAGCAGGACACCGGCCATCGCGACCACGAGGATCGACGCGGCGCCACGCTGATCGGGTCTCATTCCGCGACCTCGTCGCCCTCCACGACGGCGACCGCCTCGGCGTCGAGGTGGGCGCCGGGCAGATTTCGGAACAACCCACCCGGACCGTCGACCCTCCCCCGCGCTCGTACGACCACCCGGTCACCCTCGTGACGCACGGTGATCCGCACCCCGGCCGGCGCGATGCGTTGCCCGAGGGACTGCGCCACCGCGGCGTCCTCACCACGCGCCAACGCCCGCGCCGTCTCGCGAGCGGCATCGACCGTGCGGACCTGATCGACGCCGACCGCCAACAGCCACACCAGACCGGCGGTGACGGCGAGCAGCAGCGGCAGGCCGACGGCGAGCTCGGCGGTGACGGCGCCGCGCTGATCGGCCGGGCGGCGGTTCACTGGAGACCGAGCAGTCCGAGGACGTGACCGAACAGCGTGGTCAGCAACTGGTTGCCGAACCCACCGCTGAGCATCTTGTAGAGGAGCCCGGCGAAGCCTGCTCCGGCAGCGGTGGCGACGGCGTACTCGGCTGTCGTCACCCCGCGCTGATCGTGGATCTGTGGCATGTCTTCTCCCCTCGTCGCAGCCACCCGTTGTGGCTGTCGATCCCGAGGATGCGCGAGGAGACTGACCGCGGGGCGTCACCCAGGACCCGCCTGTGGACAGGGATTCGCCGTCCACAGAGCCGCTCCGCACATCCGGTCAAGGGCGGGGCCAGTGGTGCCCGTCAGACGATCCCCGCGGCCAGTGAGACAGCCAGTGGGACGATGCCCAGCAGGAGGAAGGAGGGCAGCAGGCACACCCCGAGAGGTACGGCCGCACGCACTCCGACCGCGCGGGCCCGGTCCTCGACGGCCGACCGGCCGCGGCGGGCGAGCTCGTCACCGAGGCGCTCCACCGCTGCCACCACCGGGGCTCCGGTGCGATGGGCGCGGGCCAGCGTCCGACCCAGCGGACCCAGCTCGGGGTCTGCTCCCAGGGCCGCCCAGAGATCGCCCGCATTGCTCCCCAACTGGAGACGGGCCGCTATCGGCGCCAACCGATCGGCTGCAGCTCCGGGAAGCGCACGGCACACGAGCACGATGGCCTCGGTCGGCGCGAGCCCGGACCGCAGGGCGGCAGCCAGCAGCGTGACGACATGCGGCAGGTCGCGGCGTACCTCCTCGCGCCGACGGCGTGCGGCGGGTGCCTCGAGCCGACCGGCGACCACCCAGACACCCACCGCGGCGCCGGCACCGACGGGCAGCGCGAGCGGACCACCGAGGACGATCGCGGCCCCGGCCCCCGACAGCAGCGACCATGCCCAGCGACCGCGCCGGAGCAGACCGTCGCGATCGCCGGGCGGGACCAGAGCCCGCACCCCGGAGGTGCATCCCCCGCACTTCGCGGCGCCAAGCCCCGCACCTCGTGGGGTGAGGAGCGCGGTGGCGAGCGAAAGAAGGAGGACGACGAGGAGAGTCATCCGGCGTCCCGTTCGATGGCGCGGGCGAGGGCGTCGATCCACGCGAGGCCCGCGTAGGCGAGGGCCAGGCCTCCAGCCAGGCAGGCGAGGCCGATCGGGTGACCCAGGAGGAACCGCCACGGGTCGGCGCCGGCGCCCGAGCCCATGGCCAGCGCAAGGAGCGGAAGCGCCGCGAGCAGGCGAGCGGTGGCGCGGGCCGAGGACAGTTCGGCCCCGACGATGCGGCGGGTCTGCTCCGCCGCACGCAGGTCGTCGGCCACGCGACCGAGGGTGTCGGCCAGGCCGTGGCCCGTGCGGTGGGCGACCTGCCAGGCGGCAGCGACCACCCGGAGCGCTCCGGCACCGGGATCGGCGGCGATCGATCGCAATGCGTCCGGCACGTCGCCGCCCGAGGTGGCGACGCGGGCGGCGGGCGCGATCGCGGGCCACTCCACGGCGGCGCGTTCGAGCGCACCTCCGGCAGTCTGGCCAGCCGCCAGCTCGGCCTGCAGCGCGTCGCAGAGCTCGACCACCCGGGACCGGGTCGCCAGCGCCGTCCGTTCGCGACGTCGGGACGCCACCAGACGCGCCATCCCGACCAGCAGGCCGATCGCGAGCGTCGCGACCACGAGGAGCCGTGGTCCGGCCGTCAGGATCATGACGACCGCACCTGCCGTCGCGGAGGCGAGCAGCGCCCGGACGCCGATCGCGGGGCGTCGCGCGATCGCCGCTCCCCGCGGCCCGGAGGTCACCAGGAGCCCGATCGCGAGCGCCGTGCTCGACAGGGCCACGACGGCCGCACCGCTCATCGGTCGCCGCCCCGGTCGAGCAGGTCCAGCAGCCGTCGCGAGGCCGGACCCGGGCGGAGGGTGCCGTCGTCGGAGAACGCCACGGCCGGGACGGTCCGCACCCATCCGGCCGGATCCCGCTCCAGCACGGCGATCTCCCCGAGTCGCCGTCGGCCCCCGCGCCGATCGCGGACGACGTGCAGGACCAGGTCGATTGCGGAGGCGAACTGGCTGTGCGCCGCCGCTCGATCCAGGCCCGCGGTGAGGGCGAGTGCCTCGACACGCGCGGGTACGTCGGCCGCGGAGTTGGCGTGCAGGGTGCCGCAGCCACCTTCATGGCCGGTGTTCAGCGCGGCCAGCAGGTCGACCACAGCCGCATCACGCACCTCACCGACCACCAGGCGGTCCGGGCGCATCCGCAACGCCTGCCGCACCAGGTCCCGGAGGACCACGGCGCCCGTCCCCTCCAGGTTGGCTGGACGTGCCTCCAGCCCGATGACCTGCGGATGCACCGGCCGCAGCTCCGCTGCGTCCTCGACGACCACGATCCGCTCCCCCGGATCGACCGCCCCGAGCATCGCCGCCAGCAGCGTCGTCTTGCCGGTGCCGGTGCCGCCGCTCACCAGGAACGCCAGGTGCGCCGTGACGATCTGCTCGACGAGGTCCAGCCCCTCGGCACTCAACGCCCCCGCGGTTCGCAACTCGTCGAGGGTGAACCCGCCGCGGCGGGGCACCCGGAGCGAGATCGCGGTCCCGGGCTGGGCGAGCGGGGCCAGCACGGCGTGACAGCGGGTGCCGTCGGGCAACCGCACGTCGGCGTACGGCGCCGCGTCGTCGATCCGGCGACCGCCGGTCGCCACCAGTCGCTGCGCGAGCCGCCGGCACGCGTCTTCCGACGCCAGCACGACCTCGGTCTGCTCCAGTCCCTGCCCACGATCGATCCGCACCCGGCCCGGCCCGTTGACCAGCACGTCGGTCACACCCGGCAGTCGGAGCAGCGGGTCCAGCGGACCCGCTCCCACGACGTCGCGCCGCAACGCCTCGTAGACCGCGAGGACCGCGGCATCGCCCACCGGGCGACCGGCGGACCGGAGCGCCTCGGCAACCCGGTGCGGGGAGAGCGCGCCCCCGTCGGCCGCCAGCCGTCGGCGGACCTCCTCGACCAGCGCAGCGACCTCCTCGCTGGTCATCCGGCGACGCCCAGATCGGCGGCGTCGCCCTCAGCGACCGGGTCGCCAAGGATCCTGGCGGCGGCCCGGGCCAGCGGACCGCGGGTCGAGCGCAACGGCCCGAACCCGAGGTCGACGGCCTCGCCCAGCCCACGCTGGTTGCGCATCTGGGCCACGACCGGAAGGCCGACCGCGCGCTGCACGTCGGAGGTCGAGAACGCCTCACCCCGCAGCACCACCCCCGGCGCCGCATGGTCGGCGAACCGGGCGCGCATCCGGGCGGCCCCCGCGATCCCCACGACACTGGCCGACGTCGCCACCAGGAGCTCGTCGCACCGCGCCGCGACCTCGTCGATGAGTGGATCGGGCGAGCGCGGAAGGTCCACGACGACCACGTGATGTCCGCGCCTCGCTGCCGACAGCGCCTCGCGAACGGCGAACGCCTGCAGCGTCTGGACCCGCCCGTCGACGTACCAGGACAGGACGCCGACACCTCCGCGGCGCGGCAGTGCCTCGCGCAACGCGCGCGCCGAGAGGCGGCCCGTGGTCTGGCACAGGGCATCCCACCGGAATCCGTCGCACCGCTCGACGCCGAGCATCCGGTCGAGGCCCGGCCCCAGAGGATCGCAATCGATCACGACGGACGGCCCCGAGTGCGCAGCCCACTGCCCGAGCGCGCACGCCAGCGTCGTCGCACCCGCGCCGCCGCTGCCGCCGATCACGCCGATCACGCGGCCACGGCCGGCGTGGTGCTCGGTCAGGTCGGCCAGCAGCTCGACCAGCCAGCCGGCGGAGCCGGGCAGCTCGACGACCTGTTCGGCGCCCAGCTTCAGGGTCGTGCGGAACAGGTCGTCCGGCGGCCGCTGGATCGTGACGACGTGGACGCGCGGGCGCTTCTCGGGAGCGATCGCGACCAGAACGTCGGCCAGGTCGGGGCCCACCAGGACGACCGGCGCACGGCTCCACGTCACCAGCGCTTCGAGGGGGTCACGGGCGATGGTCGGAGTCACGTCGGCCGCGGCGGCGAGCGCGAGGAGCTCGGCCAGGAGGGCTTCATCGGCGGTCACCACCAGGGGCGGGACGTCACGGGTGCGGGCGGACGTCGCAGGGAAATCGGGCTTGTTTCGGGACATGTGGAGGTTCTCGCCGCGGGCCGACGCCGGCATGCGTTGCCCCGGCGGCACTGTGGAACGTGCCGATCCGGGCGCGTGTTGTGGAGGGGAGGTGGCCATTTCGGACAGCTCTGCGACCTACGATGGAGGCATGGCCCTTCCGGGTACGGCGCCCACCGCGGCTTTCTTCGACCTCGACAAGACGATCATTGCGAAGTCGAGCGTGCTGGCGTTCTCCAAGCCCTTCCAGGCCGGCGGGCTGATTTCGCGCCGCGCCGTCCTGCGCTCGGCGTACGCCCAGTTCGTCTTCATGGTCGGTGGCGCCGACCACGACCAGGTCGAGAAGATGCGTCAGTTCATGTCGCAGCTGTGCGCCGGCTGGGACGTCGCCACCGTGCGCGAGATCGTCGCCGACACCCTCCACAACATCGTCGACCCCCTGGTCTACGACGAAGCCGTGCGGCTCATCGAGGAGCACCACGCCGCGGGTCGCGACGTGGTCATCGTCTCCACGTCCGGCAGCGAGGTGGTCGAGCCGATCGGCACGCTGCTCGGCGCCGACCGCGTCATCGCAACGCGGCTCAAGGTCGAGGACGGCCGCTACACCGGCGAGATCGACTACTACGCCTACGCCGAGGAGAAGGCCAACGCCATCCGCGAGCTGGCAGCAGAGGTCGGCTACGACCTCGAGAACTCCTGGGGCTACTCCGACTCGATCACTGACGTGCCCATGCTCGAGATCGTCGGACACCCGCACGCCGTCAACCCCGACAAGGAACTGCGGAAGGTCGCGGCGAGCCGGGGATGGCCGGTGCTGGCGTTCACCCGCCCGGTCGCACTGCAGTCGCGGTTGCACCTGCCACCGCCGAAGCCGACCCTGGCCGCACTGGCTGTCGGCGGCGTCGTCGCGGTCGGTGCACTGGCCTGGGCGGGCGCGCGCCGACGAGCGCTGAGCGCCTGAGCGCTGGATCGAGCTACTCGTCCGTCACGCCTGATTGCCGGACCAGGAGTCGTCGGCGCGACAATCCATAGTCGTCGAACAGGCAGAACGACGCGGCTGACAGCGCCAGCAGAAGGAAGCCAGCCACCATGAGGTGCCCCGACGCGTCCTGTCGCACGAGCAGGTTGGCGGACAGCGGCACCAAGCCGGGCGTCGAGCAGCCGAGCGTGATTGCCACCGGAAGGGTCCACGACAACTGCGCACCCAGGACAACGGCGCTCACCACGGCGGCTCCGAGCAGGAGTACGAAGTCGGCAAGCACCAGACGAGCAAACCCCGGCTGCGCCGCGATCCAGCCCAGGACCACAGCCGACAGCAGCATGGGCGCCATTGCCATGGCGAAGTAGCGCGCACGGACCAGCACCCGGTTCCGTGCACCCGTGACAAACATCCACGCCGCGCGATCCTCGAACTGGCGGGCCATCACCGCCACCGGCAGGGCGATGCCGACGAGGACCAGTCGATCGAGGATGTCGAGGGAAAGCTGGTAGTCGGCCGTCGTCCGCAGTTGCACTGAAATGTTCGCCAAGATGCAGGCGCCGACGAGCGCGACCGCCAGCGCCGCTCCCGACGCCGTGTTCCAGCCTCGAGAGCCGAAGTGGTACCTCATCGTTCCTCGCCGTCGAGGAACGTGAGGCCGCAGCCCAGCAATGCGCGACCATGGATCGAGAACCAGTCCTGCCGTTCAGAACTCGTCAGCCCGACCCAACGCTCGTCGAAGGCCGACACCTTGGAGTAGTCGTACAGGTACTCGCTGAGGTTGGGGAACTGATAGCCAGTCTGCCCGTCGGTCGGGATACCGAGCTCAGTCAGCACCCAGCGCTGGATCGCGTCCGCGATGGTGGCGTATGCCTTGCCCTGAGAGTTCTGCGACAGGTCGACGCACCGCGGGAGAATCGATTCGATCAGCGAGGCCTGGAACATCCGCTCGTCGACGACGTGCGCATTGCTGCTGTTCCCGTGAACAACTCCGAAGGGGATCAATAGCCGATCGTCTCGAAGGGCGAAGGACGGGTCATCGGCGATGTCCTCCTCCACGAAGTCCCATCCATCACCCTGGAGCCCCCTCAAGAGGACCACGACCGGACCAATGGCCCGCGCAACTTCGTCAGCGGCATGGCTGCGCGCCGCGGAGAGGCACACCGTGACGTCGCCCGCCTCCTCGCGGCAGACTGGTTCGTAGGCTGCTTCGTCGACCTTCAGGCCCGCGGGGCCGACGACGAGCAGCGGGACGGCCAGCAGACAGACCGCCGCGAAAGGTACGAGCCACCGGGACGCCGCCCGGCTTGCCAGCGCGAGGAAGAGCCATCCCAGGGCGACCAGCCACAGTGCGCGCAGCTCGAGCATCCACGTCTCGGTGAATCGGAAGGTTCGATCCCGCCCATCGGCGACCGCCAGCCCAGCGAACCCCTGCAGAGAGGGATTTCCGATGTCCACGAAGACCTCGATCGCGAAGACTGAAACAACAGCCGCGACCGGCGACAGGGCCGATGGAAGCAATCGCCCGACCAGCACGCCGAAACACGCCGCCGATCCGAAGCCGGCAACCACGGGCGCGAGCGCGACGAACTGCGGTTTGCCGTAGGTGGCCTCTGTACCGGTGGCCATCATGGCCACGGCTACGACAATCAGGCAGCCCAGGATGGCGGGAAGTGCCGTGCGTGCGGCGGCTCTCAGCGCGCTCTCGAACGACGTCCGGGCGGCCGAGACCTCCAGCCAGGCGTAGCGGCGACGGCGGGGACCAGAAGCGACCCACGCCGCAATCCCCGCTAGGAGGGGGTATGCCAGGGTTGTCGAGCTGTCGATGGCATAGGTGGTTTCTCCCCAGGACCCGAACCAGTCGCCGTAGAGCGGCACCAGCGACCAGACCGTCGCAAGGGCGACAGCGCTGCCCGTTGACCAGAGCTGACGATCTCCGTCGGGTTGGCTCATCACGGGAACTCCACACCGATCTGGCGAAGAAGCGCCTGCCGGAGGGCGTCGACCGTGACCCCGGTTGCATCGACAGTTTCGACCAGTTCCGCTGCCGTGCCGCGCCAGACCAACGAACCCTGGTCGAGGATCGACACGAACCGACCCAGGGCCTGGACGTCCTCCAGCAAATGGGTGGCGAGAAGGACCGAAGTCGTCTTTGCGATCTCGGCGATTCGCCGATGGAAGTCGGTGCGCTGCACCGGATCAAGGCCAGCGGTGGGTTCATCGAGCACGAGGAGGCTCGGCCGGTGCACGATCGCCGCAGCCAGACCAGCCCGTCTCAACATGCCGCCAGACAGCTCGCCAAGTCGCTTGTGTCGGGAGTCCCGTAGATCGACCAGGTCCAGAGTGGACCCGACCGACTCAGCCAGCCCCGCCCTGGGAACTCTCTTCAACCAGGCCGCGTAGGAAACGAAGTCCTCAACGCCCATCCGGGCAGGAAAGCCGAAGGACTGGGGAAGCCACCCGATGCGGGCAAACTTGTCCGCACCCCTCACTTCGGTCTCGCCGTGAAGGATCGTCACCCGGCCCGCCGATGGCTTCTCGACGCCGACCAGGAGACGTACGAGCGTGGACTTCCCGGCACCATTCCTCCCGAGCAGGCAGGTGACCCCCTCGGGAATCGACATGCTGACACCGTCGAGCGCCACGGTGTTGCGGTACTTCTTCTCCATTGCGTCGACGGTGACCTGCAGCGACGGTTCTCGATCTCCGTCTCCGGAGATCTGAGCTGGTGATGGCATCACTTCCGGAGGGTCTCCCGACTTCCGCAGGGGTCCGGCAGATGGGGGCGATTTCGACAGACGCGGGTCTTGATGCCGGTGAAGTGAGCCCTGTAAGCACATTTGCCGGTCGGACCGATGGTGCCGGACCGGCCGACGAGCGTTCGGGAGGACGTGTCTGCGGTGTAGCGACCGTAGTCCTCGTCCGCAATGAGGCTGCCGAACATGGCCAACCCGCTGTAGTACACCCGGTCGCCCGACTTCGACTTGAGATTCCCATAGGTCTTCGCACCGCAGGGGTACCACTTGGCGATGTATTGATACCCGCTGCCGTCCTGCGACGACACGTTCGCCGCGAACGCCGTGGTGGGCGCCGCGAGCAGCAGGAGGCTGGCCGAAAGGCCAGCGATGGTGCGATTCATTTCATGCCCCTTCCCGAGACTGACAGGAGGGCAGTTTCGTATGATCATACATGTATGTCAAGTGAGCAAGTTCATCAAGGCGGCGCCGTGTCGGACACCTGAGATCGAGGACGGAATCAATGACACGTCCCAACCCCCCAGAGTTCTCTCTGCGGCCTCAAAACACAAGCCTTGAAGGTGCCGCCGAAGCGGCGTACAAAGGACTCAACAACTCCACAGACAACACGTGATCCCGGTACCCACGCGGCGATCTACCCTTCCTAATTGGGCGCTTGCATCCCGGAACACTTCCGGGGCAGCTGAAATGGTGCACGCCTGGTAGCCCATGGACCACGTGTCAGCGGTGGCACCCGAGACATACGTTGACTCGGGTGCCACCTGCATGTCCGGACGGTTCTACTCCGCCTCGCGCACCAGCGGGCTCGCCTCGGCCGCGGCGGCGTACGCCTCGGTCGCGTAGATCAGCCACGCATGCCGGCCGGCCTGACCCCCGGCGGCCCAGCCCCGAAGGTTCGACTCGTACTGCGGGCGCAGCGCGAGGTGCGCGGCCTCAGGGACGATCAGTGACTTCTCGTCGACGCCCTTGACCGCGAGCAGCAGTCGCTCGGTGGCCCGCGCCACGATGCCGTTGTGGGAGCCGAAGGGCGCTGCGGACACGAGGTAGGCGTGCACCACCGCGGCCACGGCCAGGGCCGGCGCTTCGGTGGGCGCCGTGATCAGCTCGGCCACGGCTCGCAGCTTCAACGCCGCATCGCCGTCGCGTGGGCGACCCAGCAGCTCGTCGGGGAGTACGTCGCGCGCCACCACCGTGTGCATCCGGGCCAGCGCCTGCAACGGCTGACGCCGCAGGACCGGCATCAGCGAGAGCAACTCCGTTGCCAGCCGTACGGCGACCGTCGCGGTCTCGTCACCCGTGCCCGCCCGCACCTCGGCGAGCGTCGAGGTGGACCCCTCGAGCACCGCGCTCGCGTGGGCGCCGCGCAACAGGGACTCGGCCGTGAGCTCGGGGCTGGTGCGGCGCAACCCACGGTCGCGCAGGACGACGTCGATGCCGTCGCGGGCAGCCGTGAAGCCCGAAGGAACGCCTTCGAGGGACACCAGCCAGGCGTGCGGATCCGTGCTCACCGGGGCAAGGCTAGTCGCCTTCATCGGCGCTGCGAGGCGTGGCTCCGCGATCCGGCCCCGCGCTCGCCGTACTCTCGCCCTGATGGCTACCGACTCCACTCCCCCTGCAGCGGCCGCACTCTGCTTCGGCAGCGTGGTCGACGCCTACGACCGCGGCCAGCCCGGCTACCCGCGCGATGCCGTGGCGTGGCTGACCGGCGACCAGCCGCTGTCCGTGCTCGAGCTCGGCGCCGGCACCGGCAAGCTGACCGAGCACCTCGTCGCCCTGGGCCACGACGTCCACGCCACCGACCCCGACGCGCGCATGCTCGAACGGCTCGCCGACCGCATCCCCGAGCTGCGGGTCTCGCAGACCGGTGCCGAGGAGATCCCGGCCGCGGACGCGACCTTCGACCTGGTCATCGCCGGTAATGCCTACGAGTGGTTCGACCACGAGAAGGCGCTGCCCGAGATCGCCCGCGTCCTGCGCCGTGGCGGTTCGCTCGCCGTCATCCGCAACCTGCGCGACGAGCGGATCCCGTGGGTCAAGCGGCTCGGCAACCTGATCGGCCACCACGCACCCGGCGCCGGCCTCGGCGAGGCGCTGGAGACCTCGCCCTACTTCGGCCCCGCCGACGAGAAGGCGTTCAAGCAGTGGCAGGTGATCCAGCGCGCGTCGGTGCAGGACCTCGTCCGCTCGCTGTCCGACGTCGCCACTCTGGAGCGCACCGGCCAGGAGTCGCGGATCCGCGAGGTGCTCGCGTTCTACGACGACTTCGGCCGCGGCATGGACGGCATGCAGCTGCCCTACGTCACCGAGTGCTTCCGCGCCCTCGTCGGCATCCGTCCGCAGACCCCGCGCCCCGAGAGCGGTACGACGGACGCGCTCGACCTCGTGATCGAGCGCTCGGACGACGAGTCAGTGTCCGTCGGTGCCATGGCCGCGGCCGTCGAGCCGCCCGCCGACGACGATTCCGGGATGCTTCTCATCGACTTCCGCTGACCTCGCCCTTCGTGGGGCACGATGGGCGGATGCGGAACGCGGGACGGTGGCGACGGGGCCACCTGGGCAGTGACGCGGACCGCGCGGCGTTCCGGGCACTGCACCAGGCGTCACTGGCTGCGCCCGCCCTGCGTGAAGGACTGACCACGGCGAGCGCCGAGCGTGCGGTCCGCCACCTGCGCAACCTGCTCGGCACGCCGGCGATGGCGATCACCGACACCGAGTCGGTGCTGGCGTGGGACGGGGTCGGCAACCACCACCTCGACCAGGCCGCCGTCGTCGGGCTGCTGACGATCGAGCGCGGCAGCACCCGCACGGTGGACCGTGGGCAGCTCGGCTGCATCACCAACGGCTGTCCGGTGCGCAGCGGGGTGGCCAGCCCGTTGATCGTGGAGGGCAGGGTGCTCGGCACGGTCCAGGCGTTTGCGCCGACGACGACCGCGGGCCTGGTGCGAGCCACCGAGGAAGTGGCCCAGTGGGTGTCGGGGCAGCTCGAGCTCGCCGAGCTCGACGCGCACCGCAACCGGATGATCGAGGCCGAGATCCGGGCCCTGCGGGCCCAGATCAGCCCGCACTTCGTCTACAACTCGCTCAACGCGATCGCCAGCTTCGTGCGCACCGACCCCGACCGGGCGCGCGAACTGCTGCTCGAGTTCGCCGACTTCACCCGTTACTCCTTCCGTCGGCACGGCGAGTTCACGACCCTTGCCGAGGAGCTGCGGTCGATCGAGCGCTATCTCCTCCTCGAACAGGCGCGCTTCGGCGACCGGCTCCAGGTCACGCTCAACGTCGCGCCCGAGGTGCTCCCGGTCGTCGTACCGTTCCTGTGCATCCAGCCCCTGGTGGAGAACGCCGTACGCCACGGTCTCGAAGGCGTCGACCACACGGGGCATCTCACGATCAACGCCCATGACCGCGGGCACGAAGCGGTCATCGAGGTCGAGGACAACGGGGTCGGCGAGGATCCCGAGAAGGTACGCCGCGCCCTCGCGGGCGACGAGGCACTCGACTCGATCGGTCTCGGCAACGTCGACGCACGGCTGCGCGCGACCTTCGGGGACGACTACGGTCTGGTCGTGGAGACCGCACCCGGCGCCGGCACCAAGGTGATCGTGCGCGTGCCGAAGTTCGCGCCCGGGGTCACGGTGGATCGGGCATGACCCCGATGGGTGGCCTGCGCGTGCTGGTCGTTGACGACGAGCGGCCCGCCCTCGACGAGCTGACCTACCTGCTCGAGGCCGACCCCCGCATCGGCGAGGTGCTCGCCTGCCAGTCCGCGACCGAGGGCCTGCGGACCCTGCGCGAGCGCGAGGTCGACTGTGTCTTCCTCGACATCCAGATGCCCGGACTCAGCGGACTGGAGCTCGCCGAGGTGCTGCGCCAGTTCAAGCGGCCGCCGCAGATCGTCTTCGTGACCGCTCACGAGCAGCACGCGGTCGACGCCTTCGACCTGCGCGCGGTCGACTACGTCCTCAAGCCGGTGCGCCCCGAACGCCTGGCCGAGGCCGTACGACGCGTCCTGGCCGACAGCGCTGGACCGGCTCCGGTGGCTGACACCCAGGTCACGGTCGAACGCGGCGGCGTCACCCGTTTCATCGATCGACGAGAGATCACCCATGTCGAGGCGCAGGGCGACTACGCCCGCCTGCACACCCGGACCGGAGAGGCGTACCTCGTCCGGGTGCCGCTGACAACGCTCGCCGACGACTGGGCCGAGGCCGGTTTCCACCGCATCCACCGGTCGATGCTCGTCGCGCTGACCCATGTGACAGAGGTCCGTTCGGAGAGCGGCCGGACGTCGGTGATGGTCGGCGAGATCGAGCTGCCCGTCAGTCGCCGGCACACCCGGGCCCTGCGCGACGTACTGGTCCGGCGAGCCCGGGCAGGCGACTGAGCGTGACCGAGCGGGTGCGGGTCACTGGTCCGCCGCGACACATGGCCACCAGTCGTACGGCGAACCGGCTCGGCGACGTCACCGAGCAGACCGCGCTGGGCGACCTCTACCTGCGCTCGCTGCTGACCGAGCAGCTGCGACTCGCGCTCCGGGTGATCGGCGTACTCGTCCTCACTCTCGGCCTGGTGCCCTTGCTGTTCCACCTCGCACCCGGGCTCGCGGACCGGCGCCTGCTCGGGCTTCCCCTGCCGTGGCTGGCCCTCGGGGTGCTCGTCTACCCGTTCCTGCTGTTCCTCGGCTGGCGCTACGTCCGCCGCGCCGAACGCAACGAGCGGGTGTTCGCCGACCTCGTCGGCGGACACGCGGACGAGGACTGAGGATGGACGCCGCCGCCGTACCCGGACTCGTCGCCGTCGTCCTCGTCTCGCTGGTGACCCTGGCCATCGGCACGTGGGGACTGCGGTTCTCCCGCACCACCAGCGACTTCTTCGTCGCCTCGCGCACGGTCCGGCCGCGCCTGAACGCATCGGCCATCGGCGGCGAGTACCTCTCGGCCGCATCGTTCCTCGGCATCGCCGGACTGCTGCTCATCGGCGGCGCCGACATGCTCTGGTACCCCGTCGGCTGGACCGCCGGCTACCTCGTCCTGCTGGTCCTGGTCGCGGCACCACTGCGACGATCGGGCGCCTACACGCTGCCCGACTTCGCCGAGGCCAGGCTCGGCTCGCGCACCGTGCGCGCGGCCTGTTCCCTCCTGGTCGTGGGCGTCGGCTGGCTGTACCTGCTCCCGCAGTTCGAGGGAGCCGGGATCACCCTGCGGGCTGCGATCGGGGCCCCGGCCTGGGTCGGTCCCGTGGTCGTCGGCGCTGTCGTCCTCGCCAACGTGACGTCGGGCGGGATGCGTTCGATCACCTTCGTCCAGGCCTTCCAGTACTGGTTGAAGCTCACCGCGCTGCTCATCCCTGCAGCCGTCCTGCTCGCGGTCTGGTGGGGCGACGGCCGCCCGTCCACCGGTCTCGGTGGCGGCGACTGGTCGGTGCCGGTCGCCGGCCACGCGGGCGACGGCGGACTCGGTCTGTACGCGACGTACTCGCTGATCATCGCCCTGTTCCTCGGCACGATGGGACTGCCCCACGTGGTGGTCCGCTTCTACACCAACCCCGACGGCCGCGCAGCGCGCCGTACGACTGTGGTGGTGCTGGGCTTCCTCGGCCTCTTCTACCTGCTGCCGCCCGTGTACGCCGCCCTCGGCCGCATCTATGGCGACCGGATCGTCGAGTCCGGTCGATCCGACGTGCTGGTGCTCGAGCTGCCCCGCGTCATGCTCGAGGGCGTCGGCGGCGACGTGCTGACCGGACTGGTGACTGCTGGTGCCTTCGCCGCGTTCCTGTCGACCTCGTCGGGACTGGCGATCGCGGTCGCGGGCGTGCTGACCCAGGACGTCACCACGCGCATGGTCGGTGACCGCGGCGGCGTCACCGCGTTCCGGCTCGCCGCAGTGGTGGCCGTGGTGATCCCGCTCGTGGTGGCCCTGATGGTCCGCAACGTCGGCGTCGCGCAGTCCGTCGGGCTCGCCTTCGCGGTCGCGGCCTCGACGTTCTGCCCGCTGCTCGTGCTCGGCATCTGGTGGCGAGGACTGACCGATGTGGGCGCGCTCGCCGGACTCGCGGCCGGCGGTGTCGGCGCGGGTGGCGCAGCCGTGGTCACCCTCGCTGGCTACGCCCCCGGCGGTTGGGCCGGCGCCCTGCTCGGCCAGCCGGCCGCCTGGAGCGTCCCGCTCGCGGTCGTGACGATGGTGGCTGTCTCGCTGCTGACCGCCGGCCGGGCCCCCGCGCACGCCCGGCGCTTCCTCGTCCGTCTCCACACACCCGAGACCATGGATGCGGGCCGGCCGAGCACCTGAGCAGTCATGCCCGTCGGTCCTCGATGAACCGGTCCCAGGCGTGCTCGCCCGTGGCGTCCGCCACCTGGCCTGCACGGTCCACCAGCTCGCGGGCGTCGTCGGTCCGACCGTGACAGGTCGCGATGTCGGCGATCAGGCAGAGCAGGAACGGCGTCATCGCGCTGGTGCCGTCGAACGTGTAGTCGGCCAGGGCATGCAGGGCGTCCGCCACGTCGCCCGCACCCTCCGGTCCGGCGTCGTGCGCCCGCGCCCAGAGGGCCACGATCCGCGCGACCATCGCCCACTGCTCGGCTCCCGCCGCCACGAGGTCGCGGTCGACCCCGTCTGCCAGCTCGGCGGTGCCCTCGGTCCTGCCGAGGATCGCCGCGCACTCCACGACGGAGATCCTCGCGACGAGGATGTCGAAGAGGCTGCCCTGGGCCCGGGACAGCTCGAGGGCGCGACGGTTGTAGTCCTCCATCGCCTCCACGTTGCCTCGGCACGCCTCACCGATCGCCATCCAGCACAGCACCCGGGGGTGGAAGAAGCGGGCCGGATCGGCCAGCGCCCCGGACGGCGGGAAGGTCACGAGCAGGTGCTCGCCCGTGGCCATCAGCTCGTCGAGGTCACCGACCAGGGAGTGGCTCATGATCCGCACGAAGTCGCTGACCAGCCCGATGTCCGGGTCACCGCTCTTCTCGTACTCCTCCCGCAACCCACGGGAGATCACGGCCGCCTCGTCGAGCCGCCCGTGGGCGCACAGCACCTGGCACTGCATGGCGATCGCGCTGTAGAAGTTGCGCCCCTTCACGGACTGCCCGATCTCGAACGCCCTCCGCACCGCTGCGGCGGCTGACTCGTCGGCCATGCCCCCGACGATCGTCTGCGCGCCGGCGAGGTGGAGCCACAGCGTGACCTGGCGCTCCAGGTGGACGGGCTCGACGGGGAGCCGCTGGCAGATCTGGAGCGCCTGTTCGGTGAGGGCGACGATGTCGACGTACGCCGAGCGGTCCATCGCCCGCTGGATGACGGCCTCTACGATCGCGACGGCCACCTCCGGGGCCAGGTCGTCGCCGGCACGCCAGGCATGGTCGGCCGCCGAGATGGCGTGCTCGTAGGCCGTCGTCGCGATGCGGGCAGCCCACGCGGTCGCGATCGCGGCATGCACGCGGGCCCGGTCGGCGCCGGTGAGCTGCGCCGACAGAGCGTCGCGGAGCAGCCCGTGGCTGAAGCGGTAGGAGCCGGGGCGCCGCGGGAGCTCGTCGAGCAGGCCCGCCTGCCAGGCCGGCAACAGCTGGGGCCGCACGGTGGAGATCGACAGGTCGACGACATCGGCCAGGTCGGCCACCGCGAACTCCGGACCGATCACCGACGCAGCGGTGAGCAGTCGCTGGCAAGCCGGGTCCAGCTCGTCGAGACGCCGCCCGACGACACCCACGACGCTGCTCGGCACCGCGGTTCCCGTGCCGGACTCGCTCGGGTCGTCGGCGCCGGACAGGCTCCGGGCGATCTCCTTCACGTAGAAGGGGTTGCCGCCGGCCCGGCGCCACACCGCTTCAGAAACCGAGGCCGGGACCGGCTCACCGGCCAAGGCCTCCACGATCTGCGAGGCAGGCACCCGGTCGAGGCCCTCGAGGTGGACGACGCCGCGCTCGCACTGGCGGACGAGGCGGTCGAATGCCGTCCGGTTCATCGGTCTGTCGGCTCCGAACCACGTCCAGGTCCCGATGATCTGGACCGGGAGCCGCGGGAACTGCGCCGCCACCAGCATCAGGGCGTCCATCGACTCCTGGTCGGCGTACTGCAGGTCGTCGATGACCACGAGCTGGGGTCGGTCCGCGGCGAGCACCCGCAGGGCGGTGGCAATGCCCTCGACCAGGGCGAAGCCGGTCGCGGCGGCGTGCGTGCCGGACGGATCACCGTCGACGTTCCATTCCGGCACCAGCGCATCCACGACACCGGGCACCTCGGTCAGCACAGCCTTGCGGGCGACGTCGCCGGCCTCGGCCCCGAGCTGTCGCAACACCTGGATCCAGGTCCACATCAGAGGCAGCCGGACCCCGCCCGGGTGGCTCGCCCAACCGACTGCCAGGCCCGCGGATCGCGCCCGATCGGCAGCCACCTGGGCCAACGCGGTCTTGCCGATGCCGCTCTCCCCCGTCACGAGCATCAGTCCGCCGGCGCCCGCCGCGGTCAGTCCGACCGCGAGCTCGATCGCATCCAGCTCGGCGTCGCGACCGACGAACGGCGTCGCTGCCGCCGGCGTACGGTGGCTCGCCGCGTCGCCGTTGACGGCACCCCGGTCCGACTCCGGCACCGGTTCGCGGACCTGCTGGAGCAGGGACTGAAGGCCCTCGCCGGGACTCGTCCCGATCTCGAGGTCGAGCGCGGCAGCGGCGCGGTCGAACGCCCGGATCGCGTCAGCCGTCCGGCCGGCGCGGTGCAGCGCCAGCATCAGGTGACCCCACAGGCGTTCCTGCAGGGGGTGCTCGGCCACCGCGGCCTCGATCTCGGGGACCAGCTCGTCGGCGCCGCCGAGCTGCAGCGCGGCGTCGAAGTACGCTTCGACCGCCGCCGTTCGCAGAGCCGCGAAGCGGACGGCCTCCGGTGCGGCGAACTCCTTCTCGGCGAACTCACCGAACGGGTCACCCCGCCACAGTCCCAGGGCGCGCTCCAGGAGCTCGTGGGCGGCACGCGCGTCACCCCCCACCAGGGCTGAACGGCCCGAGGAGACGAGGTCCTCGAAACCGAACAGGTCGACCGCGTCGTCAGCGAGCAGGTTCAGCTGATAGCCACGCGGCCGCGAGACCAGCCGGGCGTCGGCGGCGGGATCGGTGTCGAGGATGCGGCGCAGGTTGGCGACGTAGGAGCGGACCGAGGTCAGCGCCTTGGGCGGGGCGTTCTCCGACCAGACCGCATCGATGATCCGGTCGACGCTGACGACCGAGCCCCGGCTGGCGATCAGGACCGCGAGCACACACCGCTGTTTGGGTCCGCCGAGGGCGACCGGAGTGCCGTCGACATGGGCCGTGACGGCGCCCGACAAGCAGTACTCGACCATCTCACCCGATCCATGCCGCGTCCGGTCTCCCCAGATCGCGACGATACCGGCGCGAAAGCGGCTGTGATGGCGGTTCCAATCAGATTCCAACCGTGCCCGTTTACCTTTCTCCCGACGTCGCAGCGCCGTGGGGGTGCTGCGCTCCGCCCCCCATCTCCCAGGAGCCATCGTGAAGCACCTCTCCCGTTTCGCCGCCGCGCCCGCAGCCCTGCTCCTCGCGTTCGGACTGGTCGCCTGCGGCTCCGACGAGCCGGACTCGGACAAGTCGAAGGAGACGCCCAGCGCCTCGCCGACCAGCACCTCGCCCTCCAGCGACAGCAGCAGCGAGCCCACGGAGGCCGCTCCGACCACGATTCCCGAGTACCTGGCACAGGAAGGGATCGAGCAGACGCAGCTGACCCGCGACACCGACGAGCTGACGGTGGACCTGCCTGTGCCTGACGGCTGGAGCTCGACCGAGGACTACGCCGACCTCGCGTCGTACGGCGCCATCGTGCTCGACGCTGCGGCCGATCCGTCCAACCCGCCGCGGATCCTGGGGATCCTCGCGCGCCTCGACGGGGACGCCGACCCGGCCAAGATCCTCGAGTACGCACCCGGCGAGCTCGAAGCGATCGACGGCTTCACGCCGACCAACATGGGTGGGGACAGCAGCACCCTCGGCGGCTTCGACGCGGTCCAGATCGGGGGCACCTACACCGACGGCGGACAGGAGCTGCTGATTGCGCAGAAGACCGTGGTGATCCCCGGCGACGACGCGCTCTACGTGCTGCAGCTGAACGCCTACGCCCTCAGCGACGAGGTGGACGCGCTCATCGCCGCACTCGAGACGATCGACGCCCAGACGACCATCACGCCATGAGGACCGGCCTCGCCGTCCTCGTCACCACGGCACTGGTGCTCGCCGGCTGTGGTGACAGCTCCTCCCCGGACGATGACAAGAAGTCGTCCGACACGTCGACCCCTGCCGCGCCGGACGTCGAGATCAGCGGCGACGCCTCGGCGCCGGTCAACGCGTTGGCGATCCGGGGCATCGCCGACCTGCAGGAGTTCTGGAAGGACGAATACCCCGCGCTGTACGGCGACGACTACGCCGAGGTCGACGGTGGCCTGTACGCACTCACGCCGGAGTCCACCGAGGGCCCCGAGTGCGCAGACGCCTACTCCGACGTCCAGGGCAACGCGTTCTACTGCAAGCTCGACGACTCGGTCGCGTGGGACGCTGCCGGACTGCTCCCCGACCTGCAGGCCAAGTACGGCGACTTCGTCATCCCGGTCGTGCTCGCCCACGAGTGGGGGCACGCCATGCAACAGCGCTCAGGCTTCTTCGACGAGACCGAGCTGACCGTCTCCTCCGAGCTCCAGGCCGACTGCTTCGCCGGAGCGTGGGCCCAGCACGCCCAGGAGTCCGGCGCGTTCGACGTGTCGGCCGCGGACCTCGACAACGCGCTCGCCGGCATCCTCGACCTGCGCGACACCCCGGGCACCAACAGCATGGACCCCTCAGCCCACGGCAGCGGCTTCGACCGCGTGAGCGCCTTCCAGGACGGCTTCGACCTGGGCGCCTCGAAGTGCAAGGGGTACGCCGACGGCACGCCGGTCGTGCTCGAACTGCCCTTCAACGACGTGGAGGACGAGGCACGGGGCGGCGATGCGCCGTACGACCAGATCATCAACGGTGTGCCCTATGACCTCGAGGACTTCTGGTCGCAGCTCTACCCCGAGCTGGCCGACGGCCAGGCCTGGAAGCCGCTCTCCGGCTTCGAGCCCTTCGACCCGGCGAAAGCTCCGCCCTGCGGCGGCATCGACACCTCCGCCTACGTGCTGTTCTACTGCATCGACGACGACTTCGTCGCCTTCGACAACGTCACCGCGATGCCCCGCATCTACGAGCAGGGCGGCGACTACGCCGTCGCGACGCTGCTCGCGACCCAGTGGGGCTTGGCTGCGGTGTCCCGGGCGGGAGTCGAGCTGGACGAGAAGGAGTCGACCCGCGTCACCGACTGTTTCGCCGGCGGCTACACAGCGAGCGTGATCCTGCACAACCGCGCCGCCACGAGCACCTACAGCATCTCGCCGGGAGATCTCGACGAAGGCATCAAGGCGCTGCTCGTCTTCCGCGGCGACGGCGACGCCGACCGGCAAGGAGCCGGCTACGACCGGGTGAAGGCCTTTCGCCAAGGCGTGATGGAAGGCGCGACCTCGTGCATCCAGTAGCGCCGGAGCCGCCTCGACCCGAGCGCGGACGCACGGCCGGCGAGCGACCGCGCGAGGTCAGCGAAGCGCAGCAGGCAGTCGAGACCGCACCCACCTGGACCGCGCGCGCCATCGCGGCCCTCAACCCACGGTTTCTCCTGTCCCAGGCTGACGGCTACCCGGTGGGGATCAAGCAGTTCCTCCAGTTCTGCCTGGTCCTCGTCTATCCGGCATGGCTCTTCTGCGTGCTGCTCTACTGGCCGCTCTGGGTCATCGGCAAGGTGCTCGAGGGCATCCTGTGGGTGCTCTTCTGGCCGGTCCGGGCCGCTTTCTCCGGCCGACGCTGATGGGCCTGCTGCGGCGGGCACCCCGGGCCGACCTCCGGCTGGAACCGCCCGGGCCCTACCGGGCCACCGACATGGTCAGCGTCGCGGTGACGTTGCCCGAGGCTCTCGACGCAGTGGTGAGCGCCCGGGTCGAACTGGGCTACGTCAACGAGTTCCGCTACGTCTGGACGGGTGCTGCGGGCGGCTCGAACCCGGGTACTGCCAAGGACGGCGAGGCCTGGGTCCAGGTGCTCGAGGAGCCGTTGCCCGTCACAGCCGGAGTGCTCGCCGCAGAAACTCGTCTCGTCACGTTCCGGCTGCCCTCCTGGTCGCCGGGGTCCTCGGAACGGGCGGTGCGCTGGCAGGTCCGGCTTCGGGTGGACCGCCGTGGACGCGACGTGGCGGTCGACGTACCCCTGGAGGTGCTGGTCGCCGCACCCGAACCCACCCCGGACCGACACGACCTGCCTCTGGTCCAGGGTGAGCGCGCCTCGGCGAACAGCATCGCCTTCGACGTCACCACCGAGCGCACCTGCTACCGACCGGGCGACCAGGTGCGTGGAGTCCTGGGCCTCACGGCACGCGAGCCGGTCACCCGCACGGCTCTGGTCGCGGCCTGGTTCCAGAAGCTCCACCTCTCGCACCCGCTCGACAAGCAACCCCCGGCCCAGCCGAGTGAGTCCTTCACGCCACGACCGATGATCGACATCGCGAAGGACGTGCAGCTCGTCGCGGAACAGCGCGTGGAACTTCCGTTCGTCCTGCCCCTGCCGGCCGGGATCGACCCCACGACCGAGGCCGTGCACTCCTCACTGACCTGGAACATCGAGTTCAAGGTGGAGTTCTCGGGACTGACCGGAGCCATCGAGCGCGCCCAGCTCCCGATCGTCGTCCACACCGACTGACAGCTGGGGCCGGTCAGACGACGATCGCCCTTGCCAGCGCGCGAGCCCGGGAGCAGATCAGGTCGACCAGCAGCGGGTGCGGGCCGATGACGTCGGCGACGACGCTCGCGCCGGCCTCGAGCGCGACGTGCCGCGCCTTGCGGTGGAAGTGGCCCGTCGCAAGGAGGTACGGCGACACGGCGTCGCCGCTGCGGACCACGTGTTCGGGCCTCGTTCCGAGGCCGGACATCGTTGCGAGCCGGACGGGCGCACCCCACGCCTCGGCGAGCAGGGCGGCGGCACCTTCGAGATCGGCCGTGGCGAGCGGGTCGGACGATCCGGCCGCGATCAGCACGACGGGCTGGTCAGGCGTGGCACCGCCCTCGCGGAGGCGCTCGACCTGCGCAGCGGCCAGGAGCGGATCCGGTCCGAGGCTGTCGCCGAGCCGGACGAGATCGGCCCGCTCGCTCGCATCCACAGCAGCAGGCAGGTCCTGCCGGAGGTGGAAGCCGGTGCTCAGCAGCAGCGGTACGACGACGGTCGGTTCGGCGGTCCTCGCGACGACATCGGCGAACAACGGCGCGCACAGCTCGACGTACGACGTCGTGGCGTGCCAGCCGAGCCGAGCGCCTGCGGCTGCCGTGAGCTCGGCGGCGACGCGGTTGCCCTCGGGGGTCCGGGTGCCGTGGGCAACGGTGACCAGCCTCATGAGGTCACGGCCAGCCGGTAGCCGCGCTTGACGACGGTCTGGATGCAGCGGGTGCCGATGGCGGCACGGAGACGGGCGACGGCCATCTCGACGGCGTGCTCGGAGCCGGCCGTGCCGGACGGCAGGGACGTGAGCAGGTCACGGCGGGAGACGACCGTGCCCGGGTTGACCAGGAGCGCAGCCAGGACGGCGTACGGGGCCGGGGAGAGCTTGACCTCGACACCGTCGAGGAGCACGTCGTCACCGTGCAGCAGGAGCGTGTGGCCGGCGACCTCGAGGGACGTGCCGGTCGCGCGCGACGGCAGCTCGACCTCGAGCTGCTTGACCATCGCCGCGAGGCGGAAGCGCTCCGGATAGATCGACGGGACGCCCCACATCTCGAACGCGGCGGCGGTCACGGGACCGATGCAGGCGGCGATGACGTCGGCCTGGAAGGCGGTGACCACCTCGTCGCGGTGACCCGTCGTCCCCGCGGCATCCATCAGCGCAGCGATGGCGGGCGCGGCAGTGAACGTGACGGCGTGCACGCGACGCTCGGCGATCTGCTCGATCAGGCCGAACATGGGCTCCGGGTCGTCGGCCCCCTCGACGCGGTAGACCGCGACGGTCGTGACCTCGGCGCCCAGTCGACGCAGCGCGTGCGCGGCCATCGACAGCGACTGGCCATGCTCCTGCACCACGATCCGCAACCCGTTAAGGTCCCGGCCCCGCAGGTGCCCGAGCACGTCCTCGAAGGCCTCGGACTCCGGCGCCCACAACTCGCGCAGGCCGGAGCGGCGCAGGGCGCCGACGCTCTTCGGACCGCGCGCGAGGATCTCGGCGCCGTCGAGGTGCGCGATGAGGTCCTCGAGCAGGCCCCAGCGCTCGGACGCGGCGAACCACGACTTCAGACCGATGCCGGTCGTCGCCACGAAGATGTCGACCGGCTGGGACAACACGTCCTTGGTGGCCGCGAGCAGTCCGACCTCATCGATCCGGTTCGGGTCGACCGACAGCGCCGGGGCGTGCACCACCGTCGCGCCACGCCGCTCCAGCAGCGTGATCTGCTCCTCGGCGCGCCGGGCGGCGGTGACGCCGATCCGGAATCCGGAGAGCGGCTGGTCGGTCATGGTGACAGTGTCTCCCGTCGAGCCCCCACAGCGACAACACCATCGATGACCCGGACGTCGTACGTCGGCACCGAGACCTCGGTGTCGTCCAGGCAGATCCCCGTGCGGAGGTCGAACGGCTGCTTGAGCAACGGACTCGCGACAAAGGGCACCTGCTCCTCGACCCCGTCGACGAGCACCGTCTTCGTGCCGACGATGCCGCGCGACAGCACCGACGCCTTGCCGAACGGGTCGAAGTTGGACAGCGCGAAGACCTCGTCGTCGTAGGTCCGGAAGACGGCGACGGCCTCGCCCGCGACGAGCGCGGTCACGCCGGACTCCTTGCGGATCTGGTCGAGGCGACAGACGACGGTGTCGATGCTGGTCTCGTTCATCAGGGCGCTCCGACCGGGATCGTGCTGCCCAGCGACACGGGGCCGTCGGTCAGGTCGGCCTGGATCTGGCCACGCTCCTCGCGGAAGGTGATGTTGGGGTCAGGCGTGCCGGGCGCGTTGACGAACGACACGAAGCGGGCGAGCTTCTCCGGGTCCTCGATGGTGGCCTTCCACTCGTCGAAGTAGGAGTCGACGTGCTTCGACATGGCGTCCTCGAGCTCGACACCGAGGCCCAGCGCGTCGTCGACGACGACCTCGCGGACCCGCTCCAGGCCACCGATGGCGTCCATCCAGGGTGCCGTGCGCTGGAGGCGGTCGGCCGTGCGGATGTAGTACATGAGGAACCGGTCGAGGTACTGGATCAAGGTCGCGGTGTCGAGGTCTCCGGCGAGCAGCTGGGCGTGCGCGGGGATCGCGCCCCCGTTGCCGCCGACGTAGAGGTTCCAGCCCTTCTCGGTCGCGATGACGCCGAAGTCCTTGCCCCGGGCCTCCGCGCACTCGCGGGCGCAGCCGGAGACACCGCCCTTGAGCTTGTGGGGCGAACGCAGGCCCCGGTAGCGCAGCTCGAGCTCGATGGCCAGGGCGACCGAGTCCTGCACGCCGTAGCGGCACCAGGTCGAGCCGACGCAGGACTTCACGGTCCGCAGCGACTTCCCGTAGGCATGGCCGGACTCCATGCCAGCGTCCACGAGCACCTTCCAGATCGCCGGCAGGTCCTCCAGGCGGGCACCGAACAGGTCGATCCGCTGACCACCGGTGATCTTCGTGTACAGGCCGAACTCCTTGGCGACCTGACCGATCACGATCAGCTTGTCGGGCGTGATCTCGCCGCCGGGGATGCGCGGCACGACCGAGTAGGTGCCGTTCTTCTGCAGGTTGGCGAGGTAGGCGTCGTTGGTGTCCTGGAGGGTCGCGTTGGCGCCCTCGAGGACGTGGTGGTTGAGCAGGCTCGCCAGGACGGACGCGACGGCAGGCTTGCAGATGTCACACCCGCGGCCCCGACCGTGGCCCTCGATGATGTCGTCGAACCGGTTGTAGCCGTGGACCGCGACGACGTCGAAGAGCTCCTGGCGGGTCATCGCGAAGTGCTCGCACAGTGACTTGTCGACGACCTTGCCGGTGGCCGCGAAGTGGTCCTCGACGATCTTCTTCACGACCGTCTTGCAGGACCCACAGGTGGATCCGGCCTTCGTGCACTTGGTGACACAGCCCGCGTCGCTGCACGGACCGCCGTCGTTGAGCGTGGCCTCGTCGGAGACGGCGGCCACGATGTCGCCCTTGGTGACGTTGTTGCAGGAGCAGATCTGCGCGGTGTCCGGCAGGCCCAGGTCGATGCCGCCGCCGCGACCGGCCGGGAGGATCAACTCCTCCGGGTTGGCCGGGAGTTCCAGCCCGCTGCCGACCATCGGCCGAAGCGAGCCGTACGCCGATGCGTCGCCGACGAGGATGCCGCCGAGCAGCTCATGGCCGCCGGTGGCGGTCTCCGCGACGACGAGCTTCTTGTAGACACCGGCGACGGCATCGGCGAAGACCAGCTCGAGGGCGTCCTCGGTCGTGGCGAACGCGTCGCCGAACGACGCGACGTCGACGCCGAGGAGCTTGAGCTTGGTGGACATGTCGGCGCCGAGGAACGTGCCCTCGCCACCGAGCAGCTGGTCGACCACGACCTCGGCCATCGAGTAGCCGGGCGCGACCAGGCCGTACATCCGCCCGCCCGGGGCCGCGCACTCACCGATCGCCCACACGTGGGCGTCCGAGCTGCGGCATCGCTCATCGACCAGGACGCCGCCGCGCTCGGCCAGGTCGAGGCCCGCCTCGCGGGCGATCGCGTCGCGCGGCCGGATGCCGGCGGAGAAGATGACGATGTCGAGAGGGATCTTCTCCTCGTCCTTGAACGTGATGCCGCTGACGTTCCCGTCCGCATCGCCGTCGATGAGCTCGGTCATCACGCCGGTGTGGATCGTCAGGCCGAGGTCCTCGACGTGGCGCTTCAGCGTCGCACCGCCCGCCTCGTCGATCTGGACGGCCATCAGCCGCGGCGCCATCTCGACGACGTGGGTCTTCACGCCGAGCTGGTGCAGCGCGTTGGCGGCCTCCAGCCCGAGCAGGCCACCGCCGATGACAGCGCCCGCCTTCGCACCCTTGCTGGCCTCGCGGATCGCCTCGAGGTCCTCGATGGTGCGGTAGACGAAGACGTTGCCGAGGTCCTTGCCGGGCACCGGCGGGACGAACGGCGCGGCACCCGTCGCGAGCACCAGCTCGTCGTAGGTGAAGGCCGTGCCGTCAGCGAGCGTCACCGTCTGCGCATCCGCGTCCATGGCGGTGACCTCGGACTCGAGGTGCAGCGAGACGCGCGGGTCGTCGTACACGCCCTCGGGGAGGTAGGACAGCGCCTCGGCGCCGACCTCGAAGAACGAGGTCAGGGCCACGCGGTCGTACGCCGGCCGCGGCTCCTCGCCCAGCACGATGATGTCGTAGGTCTCGGTGAGACCGCGCTCGATCGCGGCCTGCACGAAGCGGTGGCCGACCATTCCGTGGCCGACGACGACGAGTTGCTTCCTGAGGTGCGGTGCCATCTCAAGATCCCTTCTGGGAGGTTGCCAGGGCCGGTCGGCTGCCGAGCAGCTGCCGGACCGTTGGGGCACAACCACCGCAGCCGGTGGTCGCACGGGTGGTGTCACGGGCCTGCTCGAAGGACGAGCAGGCCCGGATCCGACCGGCGGAGACGCCCGCGCAGGCGCAGACCTCCGCATCGTCGGGGAGGCTGAGGGCGACGCTGCTCTCGGTCTCGGTGCGTTCGGGCATCAGCAGGTTGCCGGGCTCGTGCGGGCCCAGGACCGTCTGCCGGTCGAAGTGCTGAGTGATCAGGCCGACCCGCGACAGGTCGCCGACCAGGGTGGCGGCCACGATCCGTCCGTCGCGGACGACGAGCCGGCGGTGCGAGCCCGAGATCGGGTTGGAGACCTCGACGACCTCGCCGCCGGCAGCGATCTCCCGCTCGGCCTCACCGAGGACGGCGACGTCGAGGTCGGTGGCGCGGAGTCGGGCGACGATCCGGCTGCCGTCGTACTTCACGGCCTCGCCGGTCAGGATGCCGGCGAGGACGCCGGCCTGCTCCCACGCGGGCGGCACGAAGCCGGTGGTGCGGCCCTGCCCGTCAGCGGACACCGTCTCGACGCAGTCGCCCAGGGCGTGGATGGAGGGGTCGGTGACACTGGCCAGTCGGTCGTCGACGACGATCCCGCGACGGACCTCCAGGCCGGCGCCGCGAGCCAGCGCGGTCGAGGGGCGGCCGCCGGCGGTGAGGACCAGCAGGTCGGTGTCGAGGTTGAAGCCGTTGTCGAGGCGCAGCGCGACCTTGCCGGGGTTGCGGGGAAGCGGGTCGAGGACGCGGACGGCGCCGAGACCGAGCGGACCATCCCCCGAGTTGAGCCGGATCGCACGGGAGCCGGTGTAGACGGCGACGCCGAGCTTCTTCAGGTCGCGGGCAAGGACCTTGCCGGCGCCGCTGTTGATCTGCTGGTGGAGCAGGTGCTCGCCGCCCTCGACGATCTCGGTGTCGAGGCCGCGGGAGCCAAGAGCACGCGCGACCTGGAGTCCGAGCAGTCCGCCGCCGACGACGACCGCACGGCGGTTGACGAGGCGACCTTGATCGTCGGTCGCCTCGATCGCCTCGACCAGGCGCTCGCAGTCGGCGAGCGAGCGGAAGGCGTGCACGGCGTCGTGGAGCGAGCCGTCCATCCGCACCAGTCCGCGGATCGGGGGAAGCGTGGGGATACTGCCGGTCGCCAGCACCAGGACGTCGTACTCGATCAGGGTGCCGTCGACGAGCATGACGTCCTTGAGCTCACGCTCGACACCGAGGACGCGGGCGCCGAGGCGGAGGTCGATACCGTTGTCGGCGTACCACTCCGGCGACCGCAGCGTGAGTGCCTCCGGACGATGGGTGCCCTCGAGGACGGCCGAGAGCAGGATCCGGTTGTACGGCGCCACCGGCTCGTCGCCGAGGACGGTGATGTCCCACCGGGCGGCGGCGTCGCGCGCGACCAACTCTTCGATCAGGCGGGTCGTGGCCATGCCGGAACCGACCACGACGAGACGCTTGCGCGCGTCGTCGGGGCGGCGGTCCTCGGGCATGTGTCCATGCTCGGACGAGGAGGTTTCACGGCGCGGTCGTCGTGTTGCACCCCGAGGTCAACTACTTCTCACAACCTCACCGGGCTCACGACATCACGGCGTGAGCAGCGTCACGACCGTGTTACCCAGGTCCAGGGTCGTCGAGTGGCCGCGAGGTACGAGCGGCGTATCGAGACGCCTCGCCGCGCCGCCTCAGACCAGGACCTCGGCCGCACACACCTTGAACTCCGGCATCCGGCTGGACGGGTCGAGGGCGTCATTGGTCAGCCGGTTGGCGCCGACCCAGTGGAACGGGATGAAGACGGTGTCGGGTCGGATGGTGGTGACGACCCGCGCCGGCGCCTTCATCTCGCCGCGACGGGTGCGCACGATCACGGGCTCGCCGTCGTGCGCGCCGATCCGGTCGGCGAGCATCGGGTGCATCTCGACGAAGGCGCCCTCATCGGTGAGCGAGCGGATACGACGGGTCTGGGCACCGGACTGGTACTGCGCGAGCACCCGGCCAGTCGTGAGGTGGATCGGGTACGCCGCGTCGGGCTGCTCGGCAGCACCGGCGAACTCCTGCACCAGGAAGCGCGCGCGGCCGTCCGGCGTCGCGAAGGTCTCGGCGAACATCCGGGGTGTGCCGGGGTGCTGGTCTTCGCCCTCCGAAACGGCAGGGCACGGCCAGAACACGCCCTGCTCGTCGCGGATCCGTTCGTAGGTGATGCCGGAGTAGTCGGCCTTGCCGCCGGCGGAAGCGCGGCCGAGCTCGGCGAAGATCTCCTCCGGTTCGACGGAGAACTCGACGGGCGAGTCCAGTCGCTCCGCGAGCCCGGCGATCACGTCGAGATCGCTGCGCACGCCCTCTGGCGGCGCGACCGCCCGCTGCCGAAGGATCACCCGGCCCTCGAGGTTCGTCATGGTGCCGGACTCTTCGGCCCACTGCGTGATCGGGAGCACGACGTCAGCCAGGGCCGCCGTCTCGGACATCACGATGTCGCAGACGACGAGGAGGTCGAGGGACTCCAGGCGCTGGGTGACATGAGTGGCTCGGGGGGCCGAGACCACGATGTTGGACGCGAAGACGAGGAGCGCCTTCGGACCGCCGCCGTCCCCGAGTGAATCGAGCAGCTCGTAGGCCGATTTCCCCTTGCCGGGCAGGGTTTCGGGCTCCACGCCCCACACCTTCGCGACGTGCGCACGAGCCGCCGGGTCGTCGATCATCCGGTAACCGGGGAGCTGGTCGGACTTCTGGCCGTGCTCGCGGCCACCCTGTCCGTTGCCCTGTCCGGTGAGGCAGCCGTAGCCGGCGTACTCCTTGCCGGGCATGCCGAGCGCGAGCGCGATGTTCATCCAGCCGAGCACCGTCGCGGTGCCCTGGGCGTGCTGTTCGGCGCCACGCGCGGTCAGGACCATCACCCGTCGGGCGCCGGCCAGCAGGTCGACGAACTCACGCAGTTCGGACGTCGCGACGCCGGTGGTGCGCTCGACCCGCTCGGGCCACCAGGCGGCGACCGAGCGACGGACGTCGTCGAAGCCAGTGGTGCGGTCCGCGACGTACTCCTCGTCGATCGCCCCTTGGGCGTCGAGCAGGTGCAGGGCACCCAGCGCGAGTGCGAGGTCCGTGCCGGGCACCGGCTGGAGGAACAGGTCGGCGCGCTCGGCGGTCGCGGTGAACCGCGGGTCGATCACGACGACCCTGCCGCCACGTTCGCGCAGCCGGTCGAGGTGGCGCGCCGCCGGAGGCATGGTCTCGGCCAGGTTGGAACCGACCAGCACGACCACGTCGGTCTGCTCGATGTCAGCAAGAGGGAAGGGCAGGCCGCGGTCGACGCCGAAGGCCTGGTTGCCGGCGCTGGCAGCAGAGCTCATGCACCAGCGCCCGTTGTAGTCGATCTGGCTGGTGCCGAGCGCGACCCGGGCGAACTTGCCCAGTTGGTAGGCCTTCTCGTTGGTGAGACCGCCGCCGCCGAACACGGCGACGGCATCCTTGCCGTGATCGGTCTGGAGAGCGCGGACCTTGTCCGCGACGATGTCGAGCGCCTCGTCCCAGCCGGCTGCGCGCAGCTCACCGGTGGCACGGTCGCGGACCAGCGGCGTGGTCAGCCGCTCACGGTTGCCGCGCAGCTCACCAGACGTCCACCCCTTGCGACACATCGCGCCTTCGTTGACCGGGAACTCCTCCCAGGCGCTGATCTCGATGCCCTGTCTTCTGGTGGTCGAGCCTGTCGAGGCCCGGGCGACCTTCATCCCGCACTGCAGGCTGCAGTAGGGACAGTGGGTCGTGACGCTCATGGTGCTCCTAGTGTCGCGCTCGGCGAACGGCCAACGCACCTGACGAAAGTGCCGTGAATCCTTCGATTCGACGACACTTCCGTCAGGTGCGATCGGTGGATCAGACTCCGACGTACCCGGTGTCCGCCCTGGCACCCGTGCGCTTGCGCAGGTAGACCGCCCAGGTGACGAGGGCACAGACCACGTAGAACGCCGCGAAGATCGTGAACGCGTTCTTCGTCGCCGCCAGCGGCTCGGTGACCCACGGGCTGTTGAACGTGATCGGGATCAGGAAGCCGCCGATCGCGCCGACCGCTCCGATGATGCCGATCGCGGCCGAGGCCTTCTTGGCCTGGGTGACGAGCGAGAACTCGCGCTCCGGCGAACCCTCGGCGGTGTCGCGGATCGCGTCCTTGCGGAAGATCGCCGGGATCATCTTGTACGTCGAGCCGTTGCCGATGCCGCTGAAGACGAAGACCAGCAGGAAGGCACCGAGGAAGAACGGGAAGATGTCCTGGTTGGACTCGATCGCCGCACGAACGGGCTCCGGGAACTGGAATGCGGCCGGGTCCTTGGCGATCTCGGCGAGCTTGGCCTTGTCCGGCGGCGGCGGCAGCGTGGTCAGCTTGCTGAGCGTGAACAGCACCAGCAGCGTCGAGGCGATCATTCCGCTGAAGGCAACGAGCGTGATCCGCGCACCGCCGTACTTGTCGGCGAGCCAGCCACCGAACGGGCGGGCCATCGACCCGACGAGGGCACCGAGGAACGCATAGAAAGCGAAGTTGATGCCGATGCCCTCGATGGACGGCAGCGGCTGGCGCCAGAAGTTGACCTTGATCAGCAGCGGCATCGCGGCGGAGTAGCCGATGAACGAGCCGAAGGTGCCGATGTAGAGGAACGACATGATCCAGGTCTGCTTCTCCTTCAGCACGGAGAGCTGCTCACGCGGGTTCGACTTCGCACCCTCGAGGTTGTCCATGAAGAAGTACGCCGCGACGGTGGCGGCGATGGCGAGACCGGCGTATACGAACGCCGCACGCTCCAGGTGGATGCCACCCTCGCTGGCCTTCACGATGCCGAAGATGCCGGCACCGCCGACGATCACGGGCAGGAAGAACTGGATGAGCGAGACACCCAGGTTGCCGCCGGCGGCGTTGAGGCCGAGCGCGGCACCCTTCTTGTCAGCGGGGTAGAAGAAGTTGATGTTGGCCATCGAGCTGGCGAAGTTGCCGCCACCGAAGCCGGCCGTCGCCGCGATCACGCAGAACACCCAGTACGGCGTGTCCGGGTTCGTGACGGCGAAGGCGAAGCCCAGCGTCGGGATCAGCAGCAGCGCAGCGCTGCACATCGTCCAGTTGCGACCGCCGAACTTCGGCACCGCGAGGGTGTAGGGCACCCGCAGCAGCGAACCGACGAGGTTCGGGATGGCGACGAGGAAGAACAGTTGCTCGACGGTGAACTGGAAGCCCTGCGCGAGCAGGAAGGCGGAGCTGACGCTCCAGATCAGCCAGACCGAGAAGCCGAGGTGCTCGGCGAAGATCGACCAGATCAGGTTGCGTTTGGCGATCGGGGCGCCGGTCGACGCCCAGAACTCGGGGTCCTCGGGGCGCCACTCCTCGATCCACCGCCCCGAACGGTGGCTCTTGCTCGGACTCGGCGCAACGACGACAGATTCGTCGGGGCCGTTGTTGGTTGTCAGTGTCATCGTCGGGCTCCTGGCGGCCATGCACGTGGGCAGGGGTCGGATACTGACGCTGATCCTGTGCCCCGCTCGTTTCCGCCCGACGGTCCTGCGGATTTCGTTGCGTCAACTCATCCTCACGGCCTCACCGAACTCACAGGTGGGCCAGGTCACTCCATGTAACTCGGTGTTCGTGCATCCACCACGGACTCATGACCAGTCACAACACCGTGGTGGATGCACGAACACCGAGTTACATGCGTCCGGCGGCGACCGCGAGCACGCGGGCGCGGTCCAGGAAGTAGAACTGGGCGGGCTTCTCACTGATGCTGGTCTTCATGTCGACCAGTGGCCCACGCTCGGCGCCGAGGCGTTCCATGAATGCGATCGACGCGGTGTTGCGGGCGTCGGGCTCCAGCACGAGCCGCCGGCAACCGGGAAGGTGCGCGACGAAGTCCATGCCCGCGGCGATGATCTCGTGGGTGCGGCCCGCGCGCGACGGGTCCGCGGTCAACAGGAGGTGGACGCCGACATCGCCCGGCCTGCGGTCGTACCAGTCGCCGATCTCGTCGACCGCGGGGTCATAGGTCTGGAACAGGCCGACCGGGTGGCCGTCGAGATCCAAAAAGTACGCCGCCAGGTGCTCCTGGTCGTGGATGTGGGCGTAGATCGCCCGGACGTCGTCCTCGGCGAGGTCCCCCATCCCCCAGAACGCCGCACGCGGCTCGCTCACCCAGGCGTGCAGCAGTGCCGCGTCGGCAACGGGGTCGACGGGGCGCACGGTCACGGTCATCGGAGATCTCCTTGCGGTTCTTGCAGGTCCGGGCGGAGCGGCAGCGGCACGGTGCCGCCGAGCGCCCAGGTGGCGGTCTGGTCGTGGTGATGGGGTGAGTTCGGGTCGTCCGAGGCGCCCAGCGGGACGACCCAGCGGCTCTCGCCGCCGAGGTCCCAGACGAACCGCGCCACCGGTCCGTGGAAACAGACACCGGTACCGGCCAGCGCCCGGGTGGCGAGCACGCAGTCCTCGTCACCGGCCAGCCGCGGCATCGGGGCCGCCGTACCGTCCGGCGGGGCGAGGCCGAACTGCTGGTGGGGCGTCAGGGGTACGCCGAAGTGCCGGTCCCCCCACGGGGCCGGCTCGGGCCGCGCGGCAACGACGCCCAGGGCCGCAGCGACCAGCTGCAACGTGTCCACGCCCAGCGGCTTCTCGGCGGCGAGCAGCGTCGGCAGGGCCAGTCGCACCCGGTCGCGCAGGTCGAACCACGGGACGAAGAGCTCGCCGTACGGGCTGGTGTCCACGCCGGCGAGCACGGGGGTGGCGGCGAAACCGTCGACCACCGCGGCCCGGACGGCCGCGAACAACGAGGCATCGACACGGTCGGCCGCCATCTCGCGGTCCCACGCCAGGAGCCGGTCCCGCAGGGCCGCGGCCGGTCCGTCGAGATCGACCAGGAGCGCGATCGTGTCGAGAAGGCTCGAGCCGGACGTCTGCCGGACATCGGCCAGCACGTCACCTGCCTGTTCGGGAGTGATCGGGCCTTCAGCCACCAGTTCGTCAAGGCGCTCGCGCATCCGGTCGGCCCGGAACCGCTGGGCGAAGTCGTCCCCGATCCGCGCGAAGTCCGCGGTGGCGCGATCGTTGGCGCTGACCAGGACCGGCCCCGTCCGGCACGGCAGATCGTTCACCCACCCCGTCCATCCGTGCCCGAGGTGTGGGGTTTGGTCACGCGAGGTGTGGAGATTGGTCGTTCGAAGTGTGGGGCTCGGTCGTTGAGGCACCCGGCCGACGACCCGGTGCTCGACGTGGCCGGTCGTGTCGGCGACGAGCAGGTTGTTGACCGGTGCGACCCAGCCGTCGAAGGCGGCCGTCACGTCGGCCGCCGTACGCGAGCGCAGCAGCGGCACGAGGCCGTCGAAGCCAAGGTCGCCGAGCACGAACGCCGGCGTACGAAGGCTGATCGCGCGATCCTCGTCGGGCCCACCGATGATCACCGGGCCGCGGTCGGTGACCAGGACCTCAACCTCGTGGGCGGCATACTCCTCCGACCAATCGCCACACTTCGCGTGACCACTTTCCACACCTCGCGTGACCAAATTCCACACTTCGCGGACGCGGATGACTTCGGTACGGCGGGCGACGGGCTCCCAGCCGGAGGCTCCGCGGGCGAGGACGACGCCGGCGTGGCGGACCAGCTCCTCGTCGTACACGTCATCGGTGTCGGCGACGGCGTTCGTCACGCCCCAGGCGACCGAGCCGGCGTGGCCGAAGTGCTGGACGCCGGGGACGCCGACGAAGGTGAGGCCGCTGACGTCGAAGGAGTCGTCCGGGTCGGTGCAGACCAGGCGGACCTGGGCGTAGCAGCCGGGCGCCTCGATCACCCGGTGCGGATCACCGGCGACGATCGGTCGGCCGCTCGCGGTCAGCGCACCCGCGACAACGAAGGCGTTGCTGCCACCGGGCAGACCCTCCGTACGGAACAGGTCGATCCAGTCGGCGGCCTCGGGTCCGACCGTCGCGAGGACGTGCTGGCGCCACAACTTGCTGGGGAAGGTCGAGAAGAGCAGGTGCTGCACTGTGAAGACGGCGAGCGGCATCCAGGGCTGCCAGGGTCTCGAGACGGTTGCTTCGCAACCTCCTCGACCAACGGAAAGGACGTCGTTGATCCCGTCGACGTACGCCGCCACGAACGCGGAGCTCTCGTCCGTCAGGGCGGCGTACGCCCGGCGAGCAGTGTCGACGACGAGTGCACGGCGCACCAGCACGTCCCACTCGAGCGCTGCGGCGCCGAACAGCTCAGCACAGGTGCCTTCGGCGCGGCGTCGCTCGACCTCGAGCTGCCAGGGACGGTCCGTGGCCGTCGCGCGTCCCTGCGCCCGGGCCACCTCGAGGATCGTCCCGCCGTGCACCTCGGGGATGCCCCACGCATCCCTGGTGGTCATGGCACGGCCACGGGATTCGCCAGGGTTCCCGCGAAGATCAATGACTGGGACTGATCAGCGATGTCGACCATCTGCAACGTGTTCCGCAGTTGCAACCGGTTGAGGCAGCTGTGGCGGAACCGAGCCGAGAGCAGGTCGTAGCGGGCGGCCGCGTCGGCGAGCTCGGGGTGGTCGGCGGCGTGCTCGGTGATCGTGTCTCGGGCAATCGCCCAGAACTCGTCCTCCGGAAGGATGCCGTCCTCGTCGAGGATCGCCGCGACGTAGCGCAGGACGCCGTCGAAGACGTCGGTGTGTACGGCGAGCGGCCGCATGTCGAGGGGGACGTCGGCCCGGATCCGCTCCACCTCAGCGGGCAGCGGCAGGTCGCCCATCACGGCGACCTCCTCGCCGATGTCCTTCATGAACGTGCCGACCGGCACGTGGTCCCGCAACCGGAGCAGCAGGTTCTCGCCGTGCGGCATGAAGGCGAGATCGTAGGCGTGGAGACAGTGCACCAGCGGGCGCAGATAGGCCCGCAGGTACGAGCGGACCCACGTCGCCGCGTCCACCGGCGAGGCCTTGATCCATGCCGTGACCAGTGCGTCGCCGTCGGCGTCGCGATGCAGCAGCGCGGCCATCGTCGACAGCTGCTCGCCCTCGGCAGCCCGCGGCACCGGGCTCTCGCGCCACAGCGCCGCGATCATCTTGCGGTACGGCGAAGGCGTGGCCGTGCGGTGGAAGGCATCGCCGGTGTAGCCGATCGCCGCGACCTCGCGGAGCACCTCGAAGCCACACGCGCGGAGCTCCCCATCGCTGTGGACGACCGACGCGACCCAGTCGTTGATGGCCGGCGTCGCTGCCATGTACGCCGGCGACAGGCCGCGTACGAAGCCCATGTTCTGGATCGCGAGCGCTGTCTTCACGTAGTGGCGTTCGGGCCGGCTGGCGTTGAAGAACGTGCGGATCGACTGCTGCGCGCGATGGTCGTCCTCACCCGGGCCCAGGTCCACGAGATCGCGTCGTGCGACATCGGGGGCGAAGGTGATGGCGAGCTTGTTGCGCCACTGCCACGGGTGCACCGGGATGAACAGGTACGCCGACGGGTCGAGGCCGAGGTTGCGCAGTCGACGGTCGAAGGTCGCGCGGACCTCGGGGGCCAGCTCCCCGTCGTACAGGCCCTGCTCGGTCTCGCCCTCGCCGAGCGAGAGGTGGCTGAGCTCGCGGCGAGCAGCGACCCAGTGCAGTCGGATCACCGCTCCGGCCTCGGGCGCATAGGCGGTGTAGTCGTCGAGGCCGAAGCCGATCCGCCCGTTGTTGGCGACGAAGGCCGGGTGGCCCTCGGTCATCGCCGACTCCAGCTCCTGGTAACTCGCGTCGACGAGCTCGTTGATCGGCACGTGCCGGTGCTTGAGCTTCCACGCCGCCGAGGCCAGCGTGGAGGCGATCTCCTCGAGGTAGGTCGGCAGCAGGTGGTCCGGAATCCCCAGCATCGGCGCCAGTTCTGCGATCAGCTCCTGCGCGTCAGACGGCGTCGACTCTCCGCCGACGGTCCGTTCGATCGACGCCGCATCGACGACCCAGTGCTCCAGTGCATGCACCCGCGCCGCGAAACAGTACGCCGACCGGTCGGTCTCGACGCGGAATCGACCCTCGCCCAGCGACTCGGGCGCCAGCAGCCTTTCGTGGCTGAACTCCCCCAGCGCCTTGGCCACCAGGTGACGCTGAGCGCCGTCCATCAGCTCGGGCGTCAAGTGGTCGACCGACGGTAGTCCCTGACGAAAAGCACCGGAATCCGCCGAACTCAGGTGCTTTTTGTCAGGGACTATCCCAACGAGGCGCACCAGGTCGGGGTGGTTCCAGTCCTCGCGGGGGCAGACGGACAGCATCGAGGTCTTGCCGGGCATCGGGATCTCGCGCAGCTCGGTGAAGCCGGCCGCGACGTTCTTGGCCCGGATGGCGGCGTTGCGGGCGTCGGGCTCCACCACGATCCGCCGTACGGACGGATCGGCGAAGCAGAAGGCGAGCACCGCGTCGAAGATCGTCGTGGTCAGGCCGGGGACCGGCGCGCCGGACGGCGGCGCGACCAGGACATGCATCCCGCCGTCGCCGTCCTGCAGCTCGGGGAGACCGGCGAGGCCTTCGACGTACGCCGGGTCGTAGGTCTCGACGAGGAATGCCGGCCGACCGCCGACGCGGCCGAGGAACGCGTCGTGGTGCGGGTTCGCGGCGATGGCGGCGTACTCCGCGTGCACGTCGTCGATTGACGCGTCCTGCATCATCCAGTAGACGGATCGTGGGTGGGTGACCCACGCGTGCAGCAGGTCGAGGTCACGCGCGATGTCGAGCGGTTCGATGGTGATGTCGTGCGTCATCGCACTGCCTCCTGGTCTCGAGACGGTTGCTGCGCAACCTCCTCGACCACCGAGCGCAGGTGGTCGGGGACCCCGAAGGTCTGGACGGCGATCCGCTTCTCGACGGGGTGGACCTCGCGGCCGAGCAGCGCGGCGATGATCACCGAGTTGCGGTACGGCCCCATGCCGAGGTTGGGGGCGAGCAGGGAGTGGGTGTGCTCCTCTGCGTTCTGGACGAAGATCTCGCCGCCGGAGACGTCGACGGAGTAGTCCCCGGCGACGTCGTACCGGCCACGCTCGTCGAGCCGGATCCGGTCGCGTACACCGTCGAGGAACGACGGTGCAGTGGACGCGTAGCCGGTGGCCAGCACCAGCCCCCGGGTGCGCAGGCCGAACGCCTCGCCGGACTCCCCATGGAACAGGTCGAGCTCGCTGACGTCCCCGTCGCGTCGAGCACCACGCACCTCGGTGTTGGTGATCAGCGTCGTGCGCGGTCCGTCGCCGGTCACCCGCTGCTGGTAGTGCAGGTCGAAGATCGCGTCGACCAGGTCGGCGCTGATCCCCTTGAAGAGGTGGCGCTGCTCGCGGGCCAGTCGGTCGCGGGTCTCGATCGGCAACGACCGGTGGTAGGCGCCGTACTCCGGCGAGGTCATCTCGAGGGTGAGCTTGGTGTACTCCATCGGGAAGAACCGCGGGCTGCGCGTCAGCCAGGTCAACGTGTAGTCGTGATCCGGGGCCTCGGACAGCAGGTCGTGGTAGACCTCCGCCGCACTCTGGCCGCTGCCGACGATGGTGATCGACTCCTGCTGCTGCAGGTCGGCCTTGTGGGCGAGGTAGTCGGCCGAGTGCGTGACGCCGGGCTCTCCGACCAAGGCACGCAACGCGTCGGGCACCCGCGGCGTCGTTCCGATGCCGAGCACGAGGCGTCGTGCACGGAAGGTCTCGCCGCTCCCGCTGTGCACGACGTACGACGTCCCGTCGTGCTCGACGTCCGTCACCCGCTGGCCGAACCGGACGCTGTCGAGCCGCTCGGCGGCCCAGCGGCAGTAGTCGTCGTACTCGCGGCGCAGGGGGTAGAAGCTCTCGCGGATGTAGAACTGGTAGAGGTTGCCGCTCTGCTTCAGGTAGTTGAGGAACGACCAGCGTGAGGTCGGGTCAGCCATCGTCACCAGGTCGGCGAGGAACGGGACCTGCAGCGTCGCGTCGTCCAGCAGCATGCCCGGGTGCCAGTCGAAGCCGTCGCGGGCTTCGAGGAACATCCCGTCAAGGCCGTCGGACTCGCGCAACGGCTCGGTGAGACAGGCGAGGCCGAGGTTGAACGGTCCGAGGCCGATGGCGACGAAGTCGTGCACCCGGCTCATCGGACGACCTCCACCGGGAGGTCTCGAGACGGTTGCTGCGCAACCTCCTCGACCAACGCGCCCAGCTCGGGCGCGAGGCGCGCGCCCGTGGCCCGGATCAGGTCGAGCACGCCGACGATGTCGTCGGCGGTCGCCATCGGGTTGAGCAGGGTGACCTTGAGGTACTGGATGCCGTCGACGCGGGTGGCCGCGACCATGGCGGCACCGGAGGCGTAGAGGTCCTCGCGGATGGCGCGGTTCAGCGCACCGAGGCCGTCCTCCCCCAGCACCACGTCGCGAGGGAGATACCGGAACACCAGCGTGCTCAGCTCGGGTGCGCCGACGAACTGGAGGTCCACCTCGTCCCGGAGTACGGCGTACACCGCGGCGGTGAGGTCAACCACCGCGTCGACGTATCCGCCGAGGAGCTCGGGACCCATCGTGCGCAGGGTCAGCCACAGCTTGAGAGCGTCGAAGCGGCGCGTGGTCTGCAGGCTCTTGTCGACCTGGTTGGGATCGGTGGCCTCGCGCGGGTTCAGGTAGTCGGCGTGCCAGGTGGCCGGACTCATCGTGGCCCGGTTGCGCACAATGATCGCGCTGGAGGAGACCGGCTGGAAGAACGTCTTGTGGTAGTCGACGGTCACCGAGTCGGCGCGGTCGATGCCCTCGAGAAGGTGGCGTCGGGTCGGCGAGATCAGCAGCCCTCCGCCGTACGCCGCGTCGACGTGGAGCCAGGCGTCGTAGGCCAGCGCCAGGTCGGCGATGGCCGGCAGCGGGTCGATCGAGCCGAAGTCGGTCGTGCCGGCGGTGGCCACGATCGCCATCGGTCGCAGGCCGAGTGCCGTGCACGCGGCGAGCGAGCGTTCGAGCGCTGCCGGGTCCATCCGGTGCCGGGCGTCGGTCGGGACGCTGACGACGGCGTCGTCGCCGAGGCCGAGCAGTCGCGCCGACTTCTGCACCGAGAAGTGACTGTCCGCCGACGCCAGGATCCGGAGCCGCTCGGCCGGGACCCGTTCGTGTCGGCCCCGGGCGAGCAGCAGGCCCTGGAGGTTCGACTGGCTGCCGCCACTGGTGAAGACACCGTCGGCCTCGGCACCGAAGCCGATCCGCTCAGCGGTCCATTCGATCAGCCGGCGCTCGATGTAGGTGCCGCCGACGCTCTGGTCGAACGTGTCGAGCGAGCTGTTGACCGAGGCGACGAAGAGCTCGGCGAGCAACGCGGGGACGACCACCGGGCAGTTGAGGTGCGCGGCGTAGGTCGGCTCGTGGAACCACACGGCGTCGTCGAGCCACAGCTGCGACATCTCGGTCAGGACCGAGCCGACGTCGCCCAGCGGACGCGCCAGGTCGACCGCGGCCACTCGGGCTGCGGCATCGGCGGGCTGGGTGCCGGTGGACGGTCCGGTGACCTGGCGGAGCTGGCCGAGCAGGTGCTCGAGGCCGGCGCCGATGGTCTCGGCGTAGTGGTCTGCGTGGGCAGGGTGGAACAGGTGGTGGAGAGGGAGCTGGGACACGGAGATCTCCTGTGATCCGAGAAGGTAAGCCTTACCTAATCAGATCGCAGGAGATCTTGTCACCGCGGGGACGGGTGCGGCACGTCACATTCAGCCGAGGTACTTCTCCCAGGGCCCCGTGATCGCCAGGGTCAGCCCGGGCGTCTGGATGTTGACGAACAGGACCTTGCCGTCGTCGGAGAAGGTCGGCCCGGTGAACTCCGAGTCGTTGAGCTGGTTGCGCGCGATCGCCTGCGCCGGTCCGTACGGCGTCGCGGACAGCACGTGCGAAGCGCCGACGCCGTCCTCGGCGAGCACCAGGGAGCCCCACGGCGTCACGGTCACGTTGTCGGGCCCGTCGAAGGTGAAGTCGTCGTACTTCGCGGCACCGCCGGTCTCGGTCGTCTCCTGGTGCGGGAAGTAGGTGACCAGCTGAATGGTCTCCGCGCCGTAGTCGTAGAACCAGACCATGCCGTCGTGCGGCACCGCGTCAGCGGGCAGGTCGCCGTCGGAGAAGGCGTACGAGTTCACGACGTACACCCCTTCGTCGGTGCCCCAGACGCCCTCGAACTTCTTGCCGCGCGTGACCTGGCCGTCCGTGAACTGCTTGCGGGTGGGGACGGTCCTCGCATCGCGGTCCGGCACCGGGATCCAGCGCACCGGGAACGGCCGCCCCAACTGCGCCGACGTCAGGTAGGCGACGTCGGACAGCACCGATCCGTCGGGCATCAGGATCTGCATGGCCTCAAGGACGCCTGCGTTGTCAGCGAGCGCGTCGGCGATGCCGGACTTGAGCGTGTGACCCCGGGGCGCCGTCCAGCGGTAGAACAGGCCATTGGGGCCCGAGGCGTCCTCGGACAGGAAGACGTGCTTGCGCGACTTGTCGATCGCGCAGGCCTCGTGTGCGTAGCGACCGAACGCCTTGATCGGCTTCGGGTTGGTGCGCCCGTCGTGGAAGACCTCGAAGACGTAGCCGTGGTCCTTGGCGTAGGTGCCGCTCTTGCCGTTGCCGCTCCACGACTTCCCGGCGCGGTCCTCGGTCTCCTCGCAGGTCAGCCAGGTGCCCCACGGGGTCGGGCCGCCGGCGCAGTTGGTCGACGTACCGGAGATGGCGACGAACTCTCCGAGGTTGCGACCGTGCCGGTCGGTGCTGATCACGGTGCAGCCGCCCGCGTCGATCGCGCCCTCGTCGTAGACGGTGCCCGCGACGTGCGGGACACCGAGCGGGGAGCCCGCCTTGAGCTCGTGGTTCTGGATGAGCTGGTAGCGGCCGCGGCCGGTCGAGAAGACGGCCGTGCCGTCGTGGGCGTTGGGCGTCAGGCCGCCTTCATCGAGGCGGGTGACGCCGGCGCGGGTCACGACGGAGTACGAGAAGCCGGCCGGGAGAGCGAGGAGCCCGGCCGGGTCGTCCTCGAGCGGCGGGAACGGGACCAGCCCGCGACCGGGCCGGTCAGGGCGCTGCGGGACGGGGCGGTTCGGGGTGGCGTGGGCGAGCGAGGGCATCGCGCCGGCGACGGCGAGGCCGGCACCGGCCGCACCGCCGGCCAGCATGGTTCGACGGGAAGCAGTCATGGTCAGGGTCCTTCCGAGAGGGTGGGCAACCTCCTCAGCGAACAGCCGTCATGCGGCCAGCAGCCGACATGCCGGTGAACGGGAACCCATGGGCCCGGGACAGTTTCGGATCTTGCCGTTCGTCGCGCCCCACCGACCGCTCGTCGACAACCCCACCCCGCTCGGCGCGCGCCCGAACCGCACCCCTGCCGGTGTGACTGCGATCACTCCTAGCGTCACAGATGTCCGGCCGCGATCGCGGCCACTGCACCAGCCCAGGAGGTTCGTCGTGACATCTGTCGCCCCGCACGACCCGCACGAGGTGGCGTCACGCCACGATCCCGTCTACGACGAGCTGCACGCGTCGCCCGAGTTCGCCGAGTTGCGCCGTCGCTACCGGGCGTTCGTCTTCCCGGCCACGATCGGCTTCCTCGCGTGGTACCTGCTCTACGTCGTCCTCTCCAACTGGGGTGGCGAGTTCATGAACCACAAGGTCCTCGGCAACATCAACGTGGCGCTCATCTTCGGCCTCCTGCAGTTCGTGACGACGTTCGGACTCGCCTGGCTCTACAGCCGCTACTCCACCGCCAGGCTCGACCCGCTCGCCCGGGAGCTCGACGAGCGCTTCATCGCCCTCGCCGGCAAGTCGTCGCACGGAAGGACCCAGCACTGATGGACCACCAAGTGCTCACCGCGGGGCTCTTCCTCAGCGTCGTCGCCCTCACGCTCTTCATCACCATCAAGGCCAGCCGCTCCAGCAGCGGCACCGACGACTTCTACGCCGGCGGCCGCTCCTTCTCCCCCATCCAGAACGGTCTCGCCATCGGCGGCGACTACATGTCGGCCGCCTCGTTCCTCGGCATCTCCGGCGCCATCGCGCTGGCCGGGTACGACGGCTTCCTCTACTCGATCGGATTCCTCGTCGCCTGGCTGGTGGCGCTCCTGCTGGTCGCCGAGATGCTCCGGAACTCCGGGCGCTTCACGATGGCCGACCAGCTGGCCTACCGGATGAAGCAGCGCCCCGTGCGTACGGCGGCGGCGACCTCGACGGTCACCGTCTCGATCTTCTACCTGCTCGCGCAGATGGTCGGCGCCGGCAGCCTCGTGGTCCTGCTCCTGGGCATCGACAAGACGAACACCCTCGCCGTCAGCGCCGTCATCGCCGGTGTCGGTGCGCTGATGATCGTCTACGTCACGGTCGGTGGCATGAAGGGCACCACCTGGGTGCAGATCGTCAAGGCAGTGCTGCTGATGATCGGCTCCGCGGTGATCGTCGTCCTGGTCCTGGCGAAGTTCGACTTCAACCTCTCCGAGCTGCTCGGGGCCGCACAGTCGAACTCCGGCAAGACCGGCTTCCTGGAGCCGGGCCTGAAGTACGGCATCGACACACTGCACAAGCTCGACTTCCTCAGCCTCGGCATCGCGCTGGTGCTCGGAACGGCCGGCCTGCCGCACATCCTGGTCCGCTTCTACACCGTTCCGACCTCACGTGACGCCCGCAAGTCGGTGCTCTGGGCGATCGGCCTGATCGGCGTCTTCTACCTGTTCACGCTCGTCCTCGGCTTCGGTGCCGCGGCCCTGCTGAACACCGGTGCCGGCAGCGATGTCGCCACCAGCGACGGCAACCTGGCCTCACCCCTGCTGGCAGAAGCAGTCGGTGGTGGCGCCGGATCCACGGGTGGCGCGATCCTGCTGGCCGTCATCTCGGCGGTCGCCTTCGCGACGATCCTCGCGGTCGTCGCCGGTCTCACCCTGACGTCGTCCACCTCGGTGGCACACGACATCTACAACTCGGTGATCCGCAAGGGCAAGGCCACCGAGGCCGAGGAGATCCGGGTGACCCGCTTCGCTGCGGCCGGGCTCGGTGTCATCGCGATCCTGCTGGCCATCCCGGCCCGCAACCTCAACATCGCGTTCCTCGTCGGACTGGCCTTCGCGGTCGCGGCGTCGGCGAACCTGCCGGCGATCGTCTACAACATGTTCTGGAGGCGCTTCAACACCCGCGGCGCCACGTGGAGCATCTACGGCGGTCTGGTCTCCTGCATCACCCTGGTGTTCTTCTCGCCGGTGGTTTCGGGCAAGACCGGGCTCAACGCCGACGGCGACGTGATCAGCAAGGCGTTGTTCCCGCTCGGCGTGGACTTCCACCTGTTCCCGCTGGAGAACCCGGGCCTGATCTCGATCCCGCTCGGCTTCTTCTTCGGCTGGCTCGGGACGGTCACCTCGAAGGAGCCGGAGGCCGAAGAACGGTTCACCGAGCTCGAGGTCCGCGCCCTCACCGGCGCAGGTGCCGAGCAGGCCACCGTCCACTGAAAGACCCGGTGGTCGAGGAGGTTGCGCAGCAACCGTCTCGAGACCTGCAACCACGAAGCAACCCCTAGCGGGCACAGTTGGGGGTGCGGCAATGTGAGCCGCACCCCCAACGTGCCCCTGAACGTCGAAAGGCCCGGTAGTGACCGACCACGAAGAGACCCTCGCCAACTTGTCGCGGGAGGAACGCCGCTTCGAACCGCCGGCCGACCTCGCGGCTGCCGCGAACGTGAAGGCCGATGCGTACGACGCGGCGAAGGCCGACCGTGAAGGTTTCTGGGCCACCCAGGCCGACCGGTTGAGCTGGGCCACGAAGTGGGACCAGGTGCTCGACTGGTCCAACCCCCCGTTTGCGAAGTGGTTCGTGGGCGGCACGCTCAACGCGTCGTACAACTGCGTCGACCGGCACGTCGAGGCCGGGCGCGGGGACAAGGTCGCGATCCACTGGGTCGGCGAGCCCGAGGACGACACCCGCGACATCACCTACGCAGAACTCAAGGACGAGGTCTCCAGGGCCGCCAACGCGATCACCGAGCTCGGCATCGAGGCCGGTGACCGGGTCGCGATCTACATGCCGATGATCCCCGAGGCGATCATCGCGATGCTGGCCTGTGCCCGCGTCGGCGCACCGCACACGGTCGTGTTCGGCGGATTCTCCGCCGAGGCACTGGCCTCGCGCATCGAGGACTGCGGCGCCAAGCTCGTCATCACTGCCGACGGCGGCTACCGCCGAGGAGCCGCTGCTGCGTTGAAGCCGGCCGTCGACGAGGCGCTCGTCAAGATCGACAACGACAACACGGCCATCGTCGAGAACGTCCTGGTCGTCCGTCGTACCGGCCAGGAGGTGGAGTTCAACTCCGCCATCGACAACTGGTGGCACGAGGTGGTCGACGAGTCCTCGACGATCCACGAGCCGCAGGCGTTCGATGCCGAGCACCCGCTCTACGTCATGTACACCTCCGGCACCACGGGCAAGCCCAAGGGCATCCTGCACACCACCGGCGGCTACCTGACCGGGGCGTCGTACACCCACAACGCGGTCTTCGACCTCAAGCCCGACGACGTGTACTGGTGCACCGCCGACATCGGCTGGGTCACCGGGCACTCCTACATCGTCTACGGACCGCTCGCCAACGGCGTCACCCAGGTCGTCTACGAAGGAACCCCCGACGCCCCTGAGCGCGGCCGCTGGTGGCAGATCATCCAGGACTACAAGGTCACGCTCTTCTACACCGCACCCACCGCGATCCGCTCCTTCATGAAGCAGGGCCGCGAGATCCCCGACAAGTTCGACATGTCGAGCCTGCGGATCCTCGGCTCGGTCGGTGAGTCGATCAACCCCGAGGCCTACATCTGGTACCGCAACGTCATCGGCGGCGACCGCACCCCCGTGGTCGACACCTGGTGGCAGACCGAGACCGGCTCGGTGATGATCTCCCCGCT
>JAPLCC010000055.1 GCA_026392415.1 Propionibacteriales bacterium | reverse complement strand
GGTGAAGGTGAAGGCCTACCTCCACCTCTACGGCGATTCGGAGATCGCACGGTTGGAGGGTCACGGACCCGTCAGCACCGACTGGGTCCGCCACGTCCTCGGCCCGAAGGCCAGCTTCCGCATCACGCCGGTGATCGACCTCAACAACCAGACCCCGGTCGACGCCTACGAAATCCCGTCCCGGCTCCGTGAAGCCGTGCACCTGATCCACCCCGGCGACGTGTTCCCCTTCGCCGCCAACACCGGACGGCGCATGGACCTCGACCACGCCATCCCCTACAGCGAGGGCGGCGAGACACGCGTGGGCAACCTCGGCCCACTCACCCGAACTCACCACCGGATCAAGACCCACGCCGGTTGGGAAGTCCGACAACCCTTCCCCGGGATCGTCATCTGGCGAGATCCCCACGGGGCCCACTACCTGGTCGACCACACCGGAACCCGAAGAGTCGCCGGCGTCGCGGTCTGACCTCAGCGCGCGGCGATGCCGTCGTACATGACTGCCCGGATGGCGGCACTCAGGCGCGCCTGGCGTTCGGGGGTCGGGTCCCGCAGGGCGGCGAGGACCGAGCCGAGGATCATGCCGTTGATGGCCTGCGCCGTGGAGTCGACGTCGAGATCGCTGCGCAGGTAGCCGACGTCGACGCCGTGCTCGAGGTACGCGGCGGTCAGCGGGGTCGTGAGCTCGAACAGGTCGAGCATCTTCTCGCGCATCGCGTCGTCGATGCCGGCCGCTGACAGCAGCAACAGCGGGACGCGGGGATCCTGGCTGAAGATGCGGGCGAGGCCCTCGCCGATCCGAGCCGACTGCGCGCGGTAGTCGTCGAGCGTGTCGGCGGCGTCCGGCGCGTTCTCGGCTCCCAGTGTCTCGACGATCCGCTCGATCAGGTCATTGATGACGTGCTCGACGATGTCGCGCTTGTTCTCGAAGTAGCGGTAGAAGGTGCCGTGACCGATGCCCAACCGGGCGGCGATGTCGGCGATGCCGGTGGAGTGATAACCCTGCTCGGCAAAGCACGTGAAGGCGGCGTCGATGATCTCGCGGCGCGTCTGCGCCTTGCGCAGCTCGAGTCGCGAAGGCGCGCGCACCGGAGCCGATCCACCCGCCTCCGCACCTGCTGTCATGACGGACACCCTATTGCCTGAACCCGAATCTGACGATACGTTCCGGTTCTGACATTCCATTCCGTTTTGCTTCGAGGGGGTCGCATGGGGCGCGCACTGGTCATCGGATGCGGAGGCACGCTGGGGTTCGTCTGGACCGCCGAGGTGCTGGCCGAGCTCGAACGCCAGGGCTGGGACCCGGTCACGGCCGACATCCTCATCGGTACGTCAGCCGGCGCCGAGATCGTCGCGCTGCTCGGGTCGGGCATCACCGCCGACGCCATCGCCTCCGAGTCGGACCATCGGGTTCGCTCGCACCTCCGCTCGCCCGCCGCACCCGGCTCGCTCCCCGGCATCCCCCGGCTGGGACTGCCCGGCCTCGGCCTCGCCCGGGCTGCGCTGACACGGAAGATCGATCCACTGGCCGGGCTGGCCGGACTCCTGCCCCGCGGCAACGGCGACGCGTCGTGGCTCGTCTCCCTCGGCGACGCCCTCGCGCCGGAGGGCTGGGTCGACCACCCGGACACCTGGCTGGTCGCCGCCGACGCCCGAACCGGCGCGCGTTTTCCCCTCGGCCGCGCCGATGCGCCACACGCCCGCCTCGGCCAGGCGATCGCTGCCTCGTGGGCGATCCCCGGCTGGTTCCCGCCCGTCGTCATCGACGGCCGACCCCTGCTCGATGGCGGCACCCTCTCCCCCACGTCCGCCGACCTGCTCCTTCCCGCGGTCGAGGACGGCCGCGTCGACGAGGTCGTCATCGTCGCGCCGATGTCGAGCCACGGCGGCGCCCCCGGTCGCGGTCTCGTGCGCCTCGAACGCGCGCTACGCCGCTCGATGACCCACCGTGTCGACGACGAGGTCGACGCGCTCCGCCATGCCGGCGCCCGCGTGCGCCGGATCGAACCCACTGCCGCGGACCTCGCCGCGATGGGCGCCAACTTCATGGACGGCTCGCGACGCGAGCAGGTCCGCGAGGTCGCCCGCGCCCAGGCGCCCGGCCTCGTCACCCGTTCCCTGCACACCACGGAGGTGGCCCGATGACCCGACCGACCCGCATCGACCTGGAGGGCGCCCACGTCGCCATCACCGGCGGCGCCCGTGGCATCGGCCGCGCCACCGCCGAGGCCTTCCGCGCCCGCGGCGCCCAGGTGTCCATCGGCGACCTCGATCTCGAGCTCGCCCGGGCCACCGCTGCCGAGATCGGCGCCTCGGCCCACCACCTGGACGTCGCCGACGCCGCGTCGTACGACGCCTTCGTGACGGCCGCAGAAGCAGAGCACGGTCCGGTCGACGTGCTGGTCAACAACGCCGGCGTGATGCCGACCGGCGCGTTCCTCGACCAGGACCCCGCAGTCGATCGGCTGACCATGGAGGTCAACGTCCACGGCGTCCTCAACGGCATGCGCCGGGTGCTGCCCGCCATGGCCGAGCGTCGCCGCGGCCACGTCGTGAATGTCGCGTCCCTCGCCGGCAAGTTCCCGGTCCCCGGCCTGGCGGTCTACAACGCCAGCAAGTACGCCGTCGTCGGGCTCACCGCCGCCACCCGCCTGGAGCTCGCGCCCCACGGCGTCAGCATCACCGCGGTGCTGCCGTCGGCCGTCGACACCGACCTCGCCTCGGGCTTCGACATGAGGCCCATCCCGAAGGTCTCCCCCGAGCGGATCGCCGAGGCCGTCGTCGACTCCGTGCACAGCCAGGCGGCCGAGATCGCCGTACCGTCCTACGTCGGCATCATCTCCGCCGGATCCCAGCTCCTGCCCACGGGCGTGCTGGACCGGGTCCGCAAGGTGATCCGCGACGACCGCGCCCTGCGCCCCGACGAGGCCGCCCGCGCGGCCTATCAAGCCCGCCTCGACGCCGCCAGCACCACCACCGAACGGAGCCCCCGATGAGCACACCCCGAAAGAACCCCGGCCACGTCCACGACGCAGTGATCGTCGGCGCCGGATTCGGCGGCATGGGCGCCGCCATCCAGCTCCGCCGCGAGGGGTACGACGACCTGGTGATCCTCGAGCGCGAGGACGACCTCGGCGGCACCTGGCACGTCAACCGCTACCCCGGGCTCGCCGTCGACATCCCGTCATCGACCTACTCCTACTCGTTCGAGCCGAACCCGCACTGGACCCGACTCTTCGCGCCCGGCGCCGAGCTCAAGCGCTACGCCGAGACCGTCGCCGACAAGTACGGGCTGCGCGAGCTGATGCGTTTCGACACGGTCGTCGAAGGTGCCCGCTGGGACGAGGACACCTCGGCCTGGTCGGTGACCCTGGCGGGCGGCGAGACCATCCGCGGCCGCTTCCTGCTGACCGCGACCGGGTTCCTCTCGCAGCCGAAGAACCCGGACATCACCGGTATCGAGGACTTCGCAGGCGAGGTCATCCACACCACCCGCTGGAACGACGACATCGACCTCCAGGGCAAGCGGATCGGCATCATCGGCACCGGTGCGACCGCCGTACAGCTGATTCCCGAGCTCGCGAAGGTCGCTGACCACCTCACCGTCTACCAGCGCACCCCGATCTACGTCAGCCCCAAGATGGACGGGCCGGTGCCGGGCCTGGTGCGCGGCGCGTTCGCCACGGTGCCGCTGACCCAGAAGGCCACCCGCCTCGTCAGCGCCTCGATCCTCGAACTTCTGATGGTGGCCGGCGTCCTGCACTTCAAGGACCTGCCGTGGGCCAACCGGATCGGGAAGCGGGTGTGCGAGCGCCACCTCAGGAGTCAGGTCAAGGATCGTGAGCTCCGCGCGAAGCTCACGCCCGACTACGACTTCGGCTGCAAGCGACCGACGTTCAGCAACACCTACTTCCCGACGTTCACCCAGCCGCACGTCGACCTCGAGACCACGACCATCGACCATGTCGACTCCGACGGGATCGTCACGGTCGACGGCACGCGAGCAGACCTCGACGTGCTGGTCCTGGCGACCGGCTTCAACCTGTGGGACGTGAACTTCCCGGCCATCGAGATCATCGGGCGGGAGGGGCGCAACCTCGGCAAGTGGTGGCGGGACAACCGGTTCAGCGCCTACGAGGGCATTGCGGTGCCGAGCTTCCCCAACTTCTTCTCGCTCAACAGCCCGTACTCCTACTCCGGGCTGTCGTACTTCACGACGATCGAGACGCAGATGGCCCACATGGCACGACTGCTGGGCGCCATGAAAAAGCGGGACGCCGACGTGTTCGAGGTCTCCGAGAAGGCCAACCAGGAGTTCCTCGACCGGATGACCGGATTGATGGGCAACTCGGTGTTCAACGCCGGCGACTGCTCGACCGCGCGCAGCTACTACTTCAACCCGCACGGCGAGGCCGTGCTGCTGCGCCCGACCTCGACCGTTTCTGCCCACCGCGAGGCGGTGCGGTTCCCGCTGGACGACTACGAGTACCGCTCAGCATGAGCATGGGCTCATCCAGGGACACGGGGGTCCGGCTGCGCCACAATGGCGCTCGTGGACACTGACGAACTCCCCCTCCGGGAACGGATCCAACTTGCTGTGGCGGCCCTCCTCGCCGTCGGGTTCGCTGTCTTCGTCATCCTCAGCGCCCCGGAGAAGGTCGTGCCTCTCACGCGCGACGGCAGGCCCGGCAGCTTCACGTCGCCGACGCCCTGGGCCGCCGCACCGCTCATCGAAGTCAGCCGTTCCCCCGCGAGTACCGGCGAGCAGAACGTTCGCGTTCGATACGTCGTCACCCGCCTCGTCGACGGCAAACCGGTCACCGAGATCAGCCCGCCGGTGGAGGACGTACTCGAAGCCGGAGCGATCTCCGTCGAGCTCCAGCCCGAGGTGAGCTCGTTCCCGACCACCCGGGTCGAGACCGGCGCCGTCGTCGAGTGGTTCTCAGGCGAGCAGCGGCTGGGGTGGTCGTCGGTCGGCCTCTCCGACCCGTCGCCGCTGCTCGACTGATCAGCTTCGGTAGGCGATCGGGTTGACCGTCTGACGCAGGTTGTCGTCGAGCGAGCGGCCGGAGCACGAGAAGTCCGTGACGTCGACCCAGCAGTCGCCGAAGCGTGGGCTGGAGTTGATCAGGGTGACCTCGACCGCCTTGACCGTCGTGCTCGAGAAGCCGACCGTCACCCTGGCATCACCCTTGCTGTTCAGCGTGACGTACTTGGTGGTGGTCGTGCCGTTGCGACGGAACACCTTGACCGCGGCCATCGAACCCTTGGACTTGGAGGCGAGGTCGAGGTCGAGGCGGAGCTTCCAGTCGCTCGTCCTGAGGTACGACGGCACGTAGCGGACCGTCGAGGATTCCAGGTGGTCCAGCGTTCGGGCGAAGGTGCTCGGGTTGCGCGTCGAGGACTTCACGGTGACCGAGGTGGCCGGCGCGACCGGGTAGAGGCGACCCGCTGCATCGCCCTCGGCGTAGAACGTCCGCGACACGCGGTTGGCGACGGCGAAGCGGGCGAACTCGGTGCGGATCGACGTGCCGCGATCGGCCAGCGCCTTGTTGACGGCCGCGGTCGAGTAGTAGTCCAGACCGGCGGCGCTGCCGTCGGCGTACTCCCAGATGTCGCGGACGATCGTGCCGAGCTCACCGGTCTTCTGCGCGAAGCGCTCGGAGAGGAAGCGGAAGAAGATCCAGGCACCGTAGTGGAACGAGTCGCCGTACTCATCGAGCGAGCGGGCGGGGTTCGACAGCGAGCTGGAGAAGAGGTACTGGTAGTTGTCGTTGACCGCATCGAAGACCTCGTCCTCGACCCAGGCAGCGGTGGCCTCCATGAACCAGCCGTCCTCGAGGAAGTCGTAGGCGAACTGGACCGCGTGGAAGTACTCGTGCGCGACGGTCACCTGCAGGCTGTCGAGTGCGGGGGCGCCGCCGAACTGGTTCGGGTCGAAGTCGTTGTCGAGTCCGCAGTACGCCGACACGTCGTAGCCGACCGGGGTCGGGTCGTCGAGCTTCGGGTCGTCCGAGGTGCAGTAGCCGTACAGGCCCTCGTCGCCGGAGTCCTCGAGGTAGATGTCCAGCAGGTTGCTGCCGCCGCCGGCCGTGCCGTCGGGCAGCGGGGACCGGTAGCCGGCGGCCACGTAGCTGGCGCGGACGTCGTCCACCGTGTCGAGCACCGTTGCGACGTACTCCGGGGTCGCGACGCCCGTGGCCCAGTGGACACAGGTCGTGGCACTGCAGGAGACCTCGTTGGTCCCCGGACGGGCGAGGAGCGCCTCGGCTGCGGCCTGGTCGGCGGCCGCGAGGTCCTCGCGCGCCACCCGCAGGTCGCGCAGCGCGACCGTGGCCGCCCGCTTGTCGGCGGCGGGGGCGGTGCCGTCGAAGATCGCCTCGGCCTTCGCGAGCGCGGCGTTCGCCACGGCCCGCCGTTCGGTGACCGTCGGCGACGAGCCGGCGGAGAAGCCGCCCTTGTCGTCGTCGGCCTGCACCACCGGCGCGATGGCCATCGTGGTGAGCAGCGCGGCAGCGACCGCGGTGAGTCCTGGCAGGAGGGTGCGTCGAGACACCGGTGACCTCTTCTGGGGTGGGGGGCGCTCAGGACCACACTCCAGCCCCGAGACAGAGCGGACACCGTTGCACAGTCGGCGGCGACGCGCAGCAGGTTCGGGTGGAATTGGGACCCCCGGGGTTCAGCTCCCGAGGGTGTTCGGGTCCCGCCACTGCCGCTCGAACGGCAGCCGCCAGGCGTACGGCGCAATGAGCTGGTGGATCTGGTTGGGACCCCAGCTCCCCTGCCGGTAGGGACGCACGATCGGCGGGCTCTCCAGCAGCGGTGCGGAGACCTCCCACAGGCGCTCGATCCCCTCGGCAGAGGTGAACAACGTCTGGTCGCCACGGGCGGCGTCGTAGATGAGCCGCTCGTAGGCCTCGAGGACCGACCCGGCCCACGTCGTGTCACCCATGGCGAACTGCATGGACAGCTTGTCGAGCTTCATGCCCGGGCCGGGCCGCTTGCCGTAGAACGACAGCGACATCTTGGCCTTGTCGGCGAGGTCGAAGGTCAGGTGATCGGGTCCGTGCTCGCCGACGCCGGAGTTCTTGGGGAACATCGACTTCGGGGGTTCCTTGAAGGCGATCGAGATGATCCGCGCGCCCTCGGCCAGCCGCTTGCCGGTGCGGAGGTAGAAGGGCACCCCCGCCCAGCGCCAGTTGTCGATGTAGCACTTGAGGGCGATGAAGGTCTCGGTCTCCGACTCGGGCGCGACACCGGCGATGTCGCGATAGCCCTGGTACTGCCCGCGGACGACGTCGGCCGGGTCGATCGGCAGCATCGAACGGAAGACCTTGTTCTTCTCCTCGTTGATCGCGTGCGGCGTGAGCGCGGTCGGCGGCTCGAGTGCGATGAAGGCCAGCACCTGGAACAGGTGGGTGACGACCATGTCCTTGTAGGCACCGGTCGACTCGTAGAAGTTGGCCCTCTGGTCGAGCCCCAGCTCCTCGGGAATGTCGATCTGGATGTGGTCGATGTTGTTGCGGTGCCAGATCGGCTCGAACAGGCCGTTCGCGAACCGGAATGCGAGGATGTTCTGGGCCGCTTCCTTCCCCAGGAAGTGGTCGATCCGGTAGATCTGCGACTCGTCGAAGGTCTTGTGCAGCTCGCCGTTGAGCGTCTTCGCGCTGGCCAGGTCGACGCCGAACGGCTTCTCCATGATGATCCGGCTGCCCTGCACGAGGTCAGCGTCCTCGAGCGTCTTCACGACCGCCAGCGCGGCCTTCGGCGGCACGCTCAGGTAGTGCAGGCGGGTGCGCTCTCCCGCCGCACTGCCCTCGGCCTTGTCGACCGCCGCCCGAAGGCCGGCGGGTCCCTCGGCACCGGGGGCCCAGTGCAGGCGTTGGGAGAACTCCGGCCACGCGGCCATGTCGCCGTCGGTGCCGGAGAACTCGGTCGACGCCTCGTGCGCGAACGTCACGAACGACTCGGTGGTGTGCTCGTCGAGCGAGGTGCCGACGATCTGCAGGTCGGGCAGCAGTCCCGTCTCGAACAGGTGCAGCAGTCCGGGAATCAGCTTGCGTCGGGCGAGGTCGCCGGTCGCGCCGAACAGGACCACCGTCACCGGCTTGAGTGGGTTCAGTGCCATGTCGTCCACAGTGCCTCCCAGATGTTTCGAGGACCTTAACGCGAGCGAACCATCACGCGGGCGACCCGAGCCGGTGCCGCAGGCCGTCGAGCAGCAGGGCGAGTCCGAGGCTGAAGTCGTCATCCTGGTCGCCCTCGTGGGCCAGCACGAAACGCACCAGCGTTCGGGCCCCCACCCGTGCAAGATGTTCGTCCGCCCCGCCGCGCTCCAGGGCGGATCGCAGGGGTTGCTCGAGCACCTCGGCGTCGAACCGGTGCACCTGCGCGATCAGGGCAGCGCCGTCGCGATGGCGTCGCATCGCGTCGCGCAGTCCCACGCAGAGCAGGTGGAGCTCGGCGTCCCACGTGACGATCTCCGCCGGACGGCGGCCGCGGCGCAGGATCTCGTCGGAGACCGCCGCAAGCAGGGCGGCCTTGTTCTCGAAGTGGTGGTAGAGGGCTCCCGGCTGCACCCCGAGGTCGGCGGCGAGCTTGCGCATCGACAGGGAGTCGAGCCCCACCTCGTCGAGGACGTCGATCGCCCGGTCGACGATCTGCCCACGGCGATAGCCCATGTGGCGCCTCCCCTCGTTCTCGCTTATCCTGTCTACCTGAACAGTGTTCAACTTACCGTGTCAAGGAGACCCATGAGCGCGCAGTTCGACCAGTTGGCCACCCGGATCCTCGAGGGTGGCGCCGCGACCGAGGCCGACGCGCTCGCCGTACTCCAGGCTCCCGACTTCGACCTGATGTCGGTCGTCGCCGCCGCCGGACGCCTGCGCCGCGAGCACTTCGGCAACAAGGTCAAGGTCAACTACCTCGTCAACCTGAAGTCCGGCCTGTGCCCGGAGAACTGCAACTACTGCAGCCAGGCGATCGGTTCCGAAGCCCCCATCCTGAAGTACTCCTGGCTCTCCAAGGACGACGCCATCAAGCAGGCGGGCGCCGGACTCAAGGGCGGCGCCTCGCGCGTGTGCATGGTCTCCTCCGGCCGCGGTCCTTCCAACCGCGACATCGACAAGGTCGTCGAGATGACCGAGGCCCTCAAGGACGAGTACGAAGGTGTCGAGGTCTGCGCCTGCCTCGGCCTGCTCAAGGACGGCCAGGCCGAGCGGCTCAAGGCGGCCGGTGTCGATGCCTACAACCACAACATCAACACCGCCGAGTCCAACCACGACAACATCGTGCAGACCCACACCTACGACGACCGCGTGGACACCATCGGCAAGGCGAAGTCCGCCGGCCTGTCCCCCTGCTCGGGCCTGATCGCCGGACTGGGCGAGAGCGACGAGCAGCTCGTGGAGGCGCTCTTCGCGCTGAAGGAGCTCGGCTCGGACTCGATCCCGGTCAACTTCCTGATGCCCTTCGACGGCACGCCGTACGAGAACACCTGGGAGCTCTCGCCCACCCGCTGCGTGAAGATCCTCGCCATGGCGCGCTTCGTGTGCCCCGACAAGGAGATCCGGATCGCCGGTGGCCGCGAGATGCACTTGCGCACCCTGCAGGCGACGGCGCTGCACGTGGCGAACTCGATCTTCCTCGGCGACTACCTCACCTCCGAGGGCCAGGACGCGAAGGCCGACCTGGAGATGATGCGCGACAACGGCTTCGTCATCCTCGGCCAGGAGAACGCCTTCAACGACGGCACCTTCGACGACGTCTTCAACGCACCGTCGGCTGGCGCGGCGCACGCCGCTGCGACGACGCCGTGCGGTTCGGCCACCACGGGCTGCGGCACGAGTTGCGGTGGCTGCGCTGCCGGACTCGCGGACGACGCCGTGGCCGAGGACCACAAGCCGGTGATCCGCCAGCGCGGCGCCGGCACCGAGGTCCCGGCGAACGCCTGATCTCGTCATGACGGTGGTGGCTGCCCAGGACCTGCTCGCGTTCGACCGCGAGCACCTGTGGCATCCCTACACGTCGATGACCGCGCCGACGCCCGTCCGCCTGGTGACGGGCGCATCGGGATCCGTCCTGACCTTGGCTGACGGCAGCGAGGTCGTCGACGGGATGTCGTCGTGGTGGGCGGCGATCCACGGCTACCGGCACCCGGTGCTCGACGCCGCGGTGGTCGACCAGATCGATTCCTTCGCCCACGTGATGTTCGGCGGGCTCACCCACGAGCCGGCCATCGCACTCGGCCGACGACTCGTCGAGATCACTCCCGAACGGCTGGAGCGGGTCTTCCTCGCCGACTCCGGATCGGTCTCGGTCGAGGTCGCACTGAAGATGGTGCTGCAGTACCAGCGCGGCGTCGGTCGTCCCGAGCGGACGCGGATGCTGACCGTCCTCGGCGGCTATCACGGCGACACGTTCGACTGCATGAGCGTCACCGACCCGGTCGGCGGCATGCACTCGATGTGGCGCGACCTGTTGCCGTCCCAGGTGTTCGGCCCGCAGCCACCGGCCCTCGACGAGGACGTAGGCACCTGGGCCGACGCCATGCGCGACCTGGCCGCGAAGCACACCGACGAGCTCGCGGGCATCATCGTCGAGCCGCTGTTGCAAGGCGCCGGCGGCATGTGGCCGTACGCCGTCGAGTGCCTGCAGGTGTTGCGCGACATTGCCGACGAGCACGACCTCCTGCTGGTCTTCGACGAGATAGCGACCGGCTTCGGCCGCACCGGCCACCTGTTCGTCAGCGAGCTGGTCAGTCCCGACATCCTCTGCATCGGCAAGGCGCTCACGGGCGGTTACCTCTCGATGGCAGCAGTGCTGACGACCGATGCCGTCGCACGCGGCATCTCGGCGAGCGAGTCCGGCGTCGTCATGCACGGGCCGACCTTCATGGGCAATCCGCTCGGCTGCGCGGTCGCGCTCGCGAGCATCGACCTGCTGCTCGCGCAGGACTGGCAGTCGAAGGTCACCTCCATCGGGAGCCACCTCGAGGCCGGCCTGGCGCCGCTGCGCGACCTGCCCGGCGTCGTCGACGTACGCACCATCGGCGCGGTCGGGGTCGTCCAGCTCGACCACCCGGTCGACGTCGCCGCCGCCACGGACGCGGCGATCGGAGCCGGTGTGTGGCTGCGGCCGTTCCGCGACCTGGTCTACGCCATGCCGCCGTACGTCATCGGAACCGACGAGCTCGACCGGCTCGTCGCAGGAATCGGAGCGGCGGTGCGGGCCGGATGACCAGGTGGAGCGACTGGCTGGATGCCGAGGCTGCGCGTCGTGAGGCCGCGGGGCTCACGCGACGACTCCGTGCCCGCGAGGCGGACGACGCGACGATCGACCTCGCCGGCAACGACTACCTCGGCCTGGCCCGCGATCCCGCCGTACGCCGGGCCGCGGCCGATGCCGCCCTGACCTGGGGCTCGGGCGCGAGCGCGTCACGCCTGGTGACCGGCACCTTCGCCCTGCACGCCGAGCTGGAGGACGAGCTCGCCGAGCATCTCGGCCAACCGGCCGCACTGGTGTTCTCGACCGGCTACCACGCCAACCTGGCCGTGGTCAGCGCACTGGCCGACCGGACCACCCGGGTGATCTCGGACGCCCACATCCACGCCTCGCTCGTCGACGCCGTCCGGCTCTCGCGAGCGCAACTGGACGTCGTACCCCACAGCGACGTCGAGGCCGTTCGGCGCGGGCTCGTCGCCGCGCACGCCGCCGACGAACGCGCCATGGTGCTCGTCGAGTCGGTCTACTCGGTGCTCGGCGACGCGGCGCCGCTGGTCGAGCTGGCCGACCTGTGCGAGAAGTACGACGCCCTCCTGGTCGTCGACGAAGCCCACGGCGTGGGTGTGCACGGCCCAGGACTCGTCGCGACGCTCGGCCTGGCCGGGCTCCCCCATGTCGTGGTGACGGCCACGCTGTCGAAGGCGCTCGGCAGCCAGGGTGGCGCGGTCCTCGGATCCGTCGCCCTGCGCGAACATCTCGTCAACCGGGCCCGCCCGTTCATCTTCGACACCGGCCTGGCTCCCGCATCGACCGCCGGCGCACTGGCGGCGCTGCGCGAGATGCGCGCCCGGCCCGAGCTGGCCACGACGGTGCGCTCGCGGGTCGACGCCCTCGCCGACGCCCTCGGCGTCGTCGCTCCCGCTGGAGCGGTGCTGTCGGTCCCGATGTCGTCGCCGCAAGCCGCGGTCGCGGCCCAGGCGGCCGCGCTGCAGGCCGGCCTGCGGGTCGGCTGCTTCCGCCCGCCGTCGGTCCCGGACGGGATCTCGCGACTGCGGATCACCGCCAGCGCGGGCATCCCCGAGGACGACTGGGCGCGGGCCGTGGCCCTGCTGGTCGCGCTCGTCAAGGAACACCAGTGACCCGAGTCGTCGTCGTCACCGGCACCGACACCGGGGTCGGCAAGACGGTCGCCACGGCCGCGCTCGCCGCGCGCGAGGTCGCTGCCGGCCACCGGGTACTGGTCGTCAAGCCGGTGCAGACCGGCGTGGGCGGTGACCATCCCGACCCGCACGACATCGCGACGATCGAAGGACTCGCAGGCGTGGAGGTGCTCGAGTTCGTCGCCCTCGACGAACCGCTCGCCCCTGACACGGCCGCGCGCCGTCAGGGCGTGGCCATCCCGACCGTGCGGGAGCACGTCGCCCGGATCCGCGAGCTCCTGCCGTCGTACGACGTCGTGCTGGTCGAGGGCGCCGGCGGACTGCTCGTGCGTGTGGATGCCGAAGGTGGCACCCTGCTCGACATCGCCCGCGACCTGACCTTCGCGCTGCGCCGACGTGTCGGCGAGACCATCTCCTCGCCCGTGGGGGTGGTCGTGGTGTGCCGTGCGGGTCTCGGCACCCTCAATCACACCGAGCTCACCGTCACCGCCCTGCGCGCCTGCCAGGTCGAACCGGCCGGCCTGGTCATCGGCTCCTGGCCCGCCACTCCCGGTCTCGCCGAGGAGTGCAACCGAACCGACCTGCCCCGCATCACCGGTGTACCCGTCATCGCCGTCATCCCCGAGAAATCCGGCACCCTGCCCCAACCCGACTTCCTGGCGAACGCCCCCACCTGGTTCGCCTGAGCTCCGTCACCAGAGCGGCGGGTGACGGTCCTTCCAGGGAGCGGCGGCCTCGACCTGGGCGGCGAGGGAGAGCAGGAGCTCCTCCTCGGCCGGACGGGCGGCGAGCATGATGCCGACGGGCAGGCCGTCGGGAGTGTGGTGCAGCGGCAGCGAGATCGCGGGCATGCCGGTGACGTTCCACGCCGACGTCCACGGGGTGAAGCGCTTCTGCGCCTCGAAGTCCGCCGCCGGGTCGTCGTCGTTGCGAATCGCACCGACGGGCAGCGGCGGGGTGGCGAGGGTCGGCGTCAGCACGATGTCGTACGGCGCCAGGGCGACCAGGGCCTCGGCGGCGTAGCGCCGGAGCTGGCCGATCGCCAAGCCGAACTCCGGCGCGGTCACGGCCTCGCCGCGGTCGCCGAGCCACCGGGTCAGCGGCCGCAGCGAGCCCCGCTGCTGGGCATCGAGCGGCGCCGTCGACAGGGCCGTGAGCACTGCCCAGCAGGTCTCGAACACGGGCACCGCCTCGCGTGGGAGCGGCACGTGCACGCCCTCCACCGAGTGGCCGAGCGACGACAACAGGTCGATGGCCGACTCGTAGGCACGGCGCACGTCGGGGTGGACCTCGATGTCGGCGATGACCGGCTCGTCGAAGCAGGCGATCCGCAACCGGCCGGGCTCGCGGCCCACGGCCGACAGGAAGGTGCCGGACGGCTCCGGCGCCCAGGTCGGGTCACCCGCTCGACGACCGGCGAGGACGTCGAGCAGCGCCGCCGCGTCGCCCACCGTGCGCGCGATCGGTCCGGAGACGGCGAGCCCGATCGGGTCGCCGTAGATCGGGAAGCCGCTGATCCGGCCGCGCGTGGGCTTCAGTCCGACCAGGCCGCAGCACGAGGCCGGGATCCGGATCGAGCCGCCACCGTCGGAGCCCTGGGCGACGGGCACCAGCCCGGCCGCAACGGCCGAGGCCGCGCCGCCGGACGATCCGCCAGCCATCCGGGTGACGTCCCACGGGGTCACGGCGGGCGGTCGACCCTCCGGCTCGGTGTAGCAGGGTGAACCGAACTCCGGCGTGCTGGTCTTGCCGAGGCTGACCATGCCGGCCGTCTCGATGGCCAGGGTCACCGCGTCGGACACCTCGGGGACGTAGCCCGCGAACGCGGGCGAGCCGAATGCGGTCGGCACGCCACGGGTCAGGTTGAGGTCCTTGATCGCCGTCGGTACGCCGGCCAGCGGCGAGGCCCCGTCGCCCACCGGGCCGACCGCGGCGACCTCCCGGGCGCGCAGCCGCGCGGCGTCCGGGTCACGATGCACGAACGCGCCGTCGACGTACTCCTGAGGGAGACGCGCGGCGCGTTCGAGGTAGTGCTCGGTGAGCTCGACGGGGCTGATCTCGCCGGAACGGATCAGCTCCCCCTGCTCGAGGGCGGTCAGGTCGTGGAGTTCGGCCACGCCCCGACCCTAGCCGGGCTCAGCGATCAGGCTGCGGTGACGACCGGGGTGAAGTCGACGAGGGTGCCGAGGGCACCGAGGAGCTTGGCCTGCACGTCGGCGTCGGTGGTCGGGTCGACCTCGATCGCGGACTGCGAGACGGTGACGTCCTCGACGACGACCGCCCCCGCGATGCCCGCGGAGCGAGCCGTGTCAGCGAGCGCCCACTTGCCGCCGTACGGCGTCGGGGTGGCGCCGACGACACCGAAGGGCTTGCCGACGATGGCACCGGCGCCGTAGGGGCGCGAGAGCCAGTCGATGGCGTTGTTGAGGACGGCCGGCATGGTGCCGTTGTACTCGGGCGTGATGGCGAGGACGCGGTCGGCGGCGGAGACACGCTCGCGCAGGGTGGCCGCGGCAGCGGGGGCGTCCCCGGCGTCGAGGTCCTCGTTGTAGAACGGAACCTGCTCGAGTCCGTCGATGATGTCGACCTCGACACCGGCCGGGGCCTGGTCGCGGAGGATCTCGGCGATCTTGCGGTTCACGGAGTCGGCGCGAAGGCTTCCGACGAGGACGGCGACGCGGGTGCTCTGGCCAGAAGTGTCAGCAGTAGTCATGTGAGTCGAAACGGACCACGGTCCGTTTCTATTCCGCTGTGGGTGAAACTTCTGCCAACTAGGGTGAGAGACCATGTCGAATCCCCTTCCCCTCCTCACGACGCCGCCCACCGAGCGGCGCGATGCGGCGCGCAACCGCGAGGCCCTGCTGAGCGCAGCGAGCGAGCTGATCAGGGGCTGCAGCGTGGAGGGCGTGACCATGGAGGCGGTGGCCGCGAAGGCCGGTGTCGGCAAAGGCACGGTCTTTCGCCGCTTCGGCAGCCGCGAGGGACTGATGGCCTCGCTCCTGGATCACGCCGAGAGCGAGTGGCAGGCGGCCGTCATCGGCGGCCCGCCGCCCCTCGGCCCGGGCGGCCCCCCGATGGAGCGCCTGCTGGCGTTCGGGGAGTCCCGGATGCATCTGCACCTCCAACAGGGAGCGCTGATCGATGCGGCCGGCCGCACCTGGGGCGAGAACTACGCCGTCATCGGCTTCGCCACGATGCACGTGCGCATCCTGCTCGCCGAGCTGGGCGTCCAGGGCAACCTGCCCTACCTCGCCACGGCACTCGTCGCGCCGCTGTCGCTCCCGGTGCTGCGCCAGCAGTTCGGGCCGGCCGGCATGACCGAGGAGCAGGTGCTCGCCGGCTGGGGAGAGTTGGTACGGCGGGTCGTCGGCTGAGGTCTCGACAAGCTCGACCGACCTAGTGGTGGTGGCGCAACAGACCGTAGGTCAGACCGTCGCGGAGGGCCTCGAACGAGGCCTCGATCATGTTGGCGCCGACCCCGACGGTGACCCACGACGAGGCACCGTCGGTGGTCTCGATCAGCACCCGGGTGATCGCGTCGGTGCCGTGACCCTGGTCGAGGATCCGGACCTTGAAGTCGATCAGCTCGAACTTCGCGATCTCCGGGAAAGCCTGGCCGATCGCCGACCGGAGCGCGTGGTCCAGCGCGTTGACCGGACCGTTGCCCTCACCGGTGACGACGTAGCGGACACCGGCGGCCTTCAACTTCACCGTCGCCTCCGACACCGCCTCCTCCCCCGGCTGCGCGTGAGTCAACGTCTCGGTGATCACGCGCCAGCTCTCGACCTCGAAGTACGACGGCCGCTGACCCTCGGCCTCCTCCACGAGCATCAGCTCGAAGGACGCGTCCGCCGCCTCGAAGGTGTAGCCGCGCGACTCCATCTCCTTGACTCGCGCCGTCACCCGGTTGACGGTGTCCGGCGACCCGGAGAGGTCGAAGCCGAGCTCCTTGCCCTTGAGCTCGATCGACGCGCGACCGGCCATCTCGGACACCAGCAGGCGCATGTCGTTGCCGACGCCCGCCGGGTCCATGTGCTGGTAGAGGTCGGGGTCGACCTTGATCGCGCTGGCGTGCAGACCCGCCTTGTGGGCGAACGCCGACGTGCCGACGTACGGCTGGCGCGCGGCCGGCGGCACGTTGGTCACCTCGGCGACCGCGTGCGCGATCCGGGTGGCTTCACGGAGCAGGCCGGGCGGTAGCACCTGGCGGTCCAGCTTCAGCTCGAGGTTGGCGACCACGTTGACGAGGTCGGCGTTGCCGGTGCGCTCGCCGTAGCCGTTGATGCAGCCCTGGATGTGCGTGGCACCCGCATCGACGGCCGCGAGTGTGTTCGCGACGGCCAGGCCGGTGTCGTTGTGGCAATGGATGCCGACGCGCACTCCGGCGGACTGCACCACGTCGTGGACGACGTCGGACACCCAACCGGGCAGCATGCCGCCGTTGGTGTCGCACAACGCGATGACCTCCGCGCCCGCGTCGTACGCCGTCCGCAGGACCTCGAGCGCATACGAGCGGTCCAGCCGGTAGCCGTCGAAGAAGTGCTCGGCATCGAGGAACACTTGCTGGCCCTCGGCACGCAGGTGGCTGACGGTGTCGCGAACCATCGCCAGGTTCTCCTCCGGCGTGGTCCGCAGGGCCTTCTCGACGTGGCCGATGTGGGACTTCGCCACGAGGGTCACCACGCGGGCGCCGCTGTCGCGCAACCCGGCGACCTGGGGGTCGTCGGCAGCCCGGATCCCGGCCTTGCGGGTGGCACCGAACGCGGTGAGCCGCGCGTGCTTGAGGTCGAGCTCGACGGCGGCGCGCCGGAAGAACTCGGTGTCCTTCGGGTTCGCGCCGGGCCAGCCGCCCTCGATGAAGCCGACGCCGAGTCCATCGAGGTGACGGGCGATCGCGAGCTTGTCCGCGACGGTGGGATTGAGACCCTCCTGCTGCATGCCGTCACGCAGCGTCGTGTCGTAGACGTGGAACGCGCCGTGCAGGTCGAGCTGGTTCATCGTTTCCCTCTGTAGATCATGCCGCCGGGCCAAGCCTCCCACGAACTGGCGGGACGCCGGATCAGAGTCCGAAAGGTCCCGTCGACCACGGGATCCAGCTGGTGCCCTGGCCCGCGACCAGCACCCCGAGGACGGCCGACACGGCGAGCAGCCCCGCACAGCAGAACAGCCACGGCAACGTGCGCCGGCAGGTGGGGTAGAGCACCCGGGCGATCGGCGAACGGAACCGGCTGGCACCCGGGCCCGACCACAGCGCCACACCGAGCGTCGCACCGTAGGCCATCAACGTGCTCGGGACGTCGAGCGCGAGCGCGTAACAGATCAGGCCGGCCGCGAGGCCCAGTCCGGCACTCCACGCGACGAGCACCGTCGTGCCGGTGACGGCACGGACGACGTGCCACGGGCTGGTGGCGATCAGCCGGAGGCCGTCGTACCACTTGATGCCGCGCACACTGCGTCGATCAGCGACCGCCGACGCGGCCAGCGACCCGGCCCGGAGCAGCCACACGGCGAGCACCACCACGAGCGAGGCGATCCACGGCGCGGCGGCGAAACCGGCGCCGAGCGCGACGGCTCCGACGCCGATCGCCACCCAACGGCGCAGCCGCTCTGCCAGCGGCGCCCTGGGTTGCGCGGCGAAGGGGGCGTCGGGGTCGAACCCGTGGGCCTGGTCCCACTCGCGCTCGATCCGGTCCATCGCGGTCGGCGGGGGCGGCTGGTGGACGACCGGCCCGACCTCGGTCGGCAGCGCCCGTGTCGGATGGGGCGGAGGCGGAGGCGGCGGGGGCGGCGGGGGCGGCGGGGTCTCGATACGCCCACTCGTTCCTCGTGGGCTACTCGACCACCCTTCCAAGGTGGTCGAGTAGTCCGAGCCGCCAGGCGAGGGCGTATCGAGACCCCCGGCGAGCGCCAGCGGCAACGTGAAGTCGTCCCGGTCCTCGGGGGCCGGGAAGATCCCGCCCGGAGGCGGCACGGGCGGCAAGTCGGGCCGGGTGCTCAGCGGCCGCAACCATGCGAGCACCTCCTCGAGCAGCGGTCGCTCCAGCGGGTCGGGGTGCAACGCCATCGCGAGCACCTCAGCCATCGGCTGCTCGATGCCGGACAGGTCGTGCTGGCCACGTCGGGTGCGATCCATGATCGCCATCGCCGGACCGCGGCCGTACGGCGCGCGCCCGGTGGCGGCATACGCCACGGTCGCCGCCCACGCGTGCACGTCGGCGGCGGGGGTGGCGTCGTCGCCGTACAGGATCTCGGGCGCGAGGTAGCCCGGCGTACCGAGCAGCCAGCCGGTCTGGGTGAGCCTGATGTCGTCGGCCACCCGCGCCAGCCCGAAGTCGATGACGATCGGAGTGCGGCCCTCCATCAACACGTTGCCCGGCTTCACGTCGCGGTGCAGTACGCCGACGGCGTGGACGGCCGCGAGTCCCTCGGCCAGGCAGCCGGCCAGCCAGGCCAGGTCACGCCCCTCGATCGGGCCCTCGGCGACGACGTGCTCGTGCAGAGACAACCCCGGGACGTAGCGGGTGACGACATAGGGCACGTCCGCCCACGGGTCGGCCGCGAGCATCTCGGCCACCCACGGACTGCGGATCCTGGTCAGCGAACTGACCTCGCGCGCGAGCCGCCCCCGCGCCTCCTGGTCACCGACGATCTGTGGGCGCAGGACCTTGAGCGCGACCCGGCGACCATCGGGCCCCTGGGCCAGGTGCACGATGCCCATCCCGCCCTCACCCAGGCGCGTCAGCAGCGTGTATTCGCCCACGCGAGAGGGCGCGCCACTGTCGGGTCGGATCGTCACGGAGCGAGATTACCCAGCCACGCTCGACTTCACCGTCAACCGCGCGCGTCGAGCTCCGCGATCAGCTTCTTCGGCGCCACCCGGCGATATGACGCGTCGGCCAGCTCGGCGATCTCGGCCCAGTCGATGTCCGGAGAGGCGAGGTCGATCGCGCGCCCGCCGTAGGGGCCGTAGTAGGCCGGGACGAAGAAGCGGTCGTCCTCGTCGATGGCGGGCAGGTCGACGTCGTCGGGGGTGAAGATGAACGCGTTCGGCACCCTCCGGTGCTCGCCGGGCCTGATCTTCTCGGACCCTCCGAAGACGGCGAAGATCCTGCCGGCACGGAACGTCGGCCGACCGTGGCTGACCTTCTCCTCGGCGCCGGGCAGGGCCAGGCAGATCTTCCGCAGCTCGGCCAGCCCCGGGTCCTCGTCGGTGAACATGATCGGGTGCGCCATGGGCCCAACCTAGTCAGACGATGCGGTGCATCCAGCCGAACGTGTCGTCGGCGCGGCCGAGCTGGACGCCGACGAGCGCCTCGCGGATGCGCATGGTCAGGTCCTGGCTCGCGGGAGCGGGGACCTCGCCATCCTTGGTCTTGAGCGAGCCGACCGGGGTGACGACCGCGGCGGTGCCGCAGGCGAAGATCTCGGTGATCCGGCCGCTCGTGACGCCCTCGCGCCACTCATCGATGCCGAACCGGCGCTCGGTGACCTGGTGGCCCATCTTCCCGGCGAGCTCGATGATCGAGGCGCGGGTGATGCCCTCGAGGATGGTGCCGGTCTCGGGCGTCACGATCGACCCGTCGTCGTAGACGAAGTACATGTTCATCCCGCCGAGCTCCTCGACGTACGTGCCCTCCTGGGCGTCGAGGAAGACCACCTGGTCGCAGCCCTGGGCGTAGGCCTCCTGCTGCGCGACCAGCGAGCTGGCGTAGTTGCCGCCCGTCTTGGCCGCACCCATCCCGCCGCGGCCGGCCCGGGTGTACTCCTCGGTGAGCCAGAGCGTGACCGGCTTGATGCCGCCCTTGAAGTAGGCGCCGGCGGGGCTGGCGATCACCATGAACGTGACGTGCTGGGCCGGACGCACCCCGAGGAAGGTCTCGGAGGCGAACATGAACGGTCGCAGGTACAGGCTCTTCTCACCGCCGTCGGCGTTGCCGGGCACCCAGCGGGCGTCAACCTTGACCAGCTCCTCGACGGCCTGCACGAAGTCGGCCGGCTCCAGCACGGGCAGCGCGAGGCGCTGGCTGGACCGCTTCATCCGCTCGGCGTTCGCCTCGGGCCGGAAGAGCCACAGGGAGTCATCCGCGTGCCGGTAGGCCTTCATCCCCTCGAACGTCTCCTGCGCGTAGTGCAGGACGGCCGCAGCCGGGTCCAGGGTGATCGGCCCGTAGGGCGTGATCCGGGCGTCGTACCACCCCTTCTCGGGGGTCCACTCGACCGTGAACATGTGGTCGGAGAAGTGCACGCCGAAGCCCGGATTGGACAGGATCTCTGCCAGCCGCGCGTCGTCGGTCTGTGCCACAGATGGGGTGGTGGTGATCTGCATGGTCATCAGGTTAGTCCTCATTAACTCAGCGCGAAACGGCGAGGACCTCGCTGTGCTCGCCGGGGTGCATCTTCCGCCGAGACAGGCGCGCTCACGCGCGCTCCTCGACGGTCAGCCGGCTACTCGAGCGGCGATCGCGTCGCCGACCTCGGGCGTACGACGCGACTGGCCCGGCGTCCGGGCGGCGAGGTCGGCCAGCACGGCCGACTCGATCCGCGCAGCGGCTGCGGGGTGACCGAGGTGGTCCAGGAGCAGGGCACCGGAGAGGATCGCGGCCGTCGGGTCGGCGATCTGCTGACCGGCGATGTCGGGTGCCGAGCCGTGCACCGGCTCGAACATCGAGGGCGCGGTGCGGTCCGGGTTGACGTTGCCCGAAGCAGCCAGGCCGATGCCACCAGTGATCGCGGCAGCGAGGTCGGTGATGATGTCGCCGAACAGGTTGTCGGTGACGATCACGTCGAAGCGCTGCGGGTCCGTGGTCAGGTAGATCATCACGGCGTCGATGTGGCTGTAGTCGGTCGTGACGTCGGGGAACTCCTTGGCCACCTCCTCGAACAACCGCCACCAGACGGCGCCGGCGTTGACGAGCACGTTGGTCTTGTGGACCAGCGTCAGCTTCTTGCGCGGGCGCTTCTGGGCGCGGGCGAAGGCGTCGCGGATGACCCGCTCCACGCCGAAGGCCGTGTTGACCGAGACCTCGGTCGCGACCTCGGCTGGCGTACCGATGCGCAGCGCGCCGCCGTTGCCGGTGTAGGGACCTTCGGTGCCCTCGCGGACGACGACGAAGTCGACCTCGCCCTTGCCGAGCACGGCGTCGGACAGCGGCGACGTCGCACCGGGGAACAGCTGCGACGGGCGCAGGTTGACGTAGTGGTCGAGCTCGAAACGCAGGCGGAGCAACAAGCCGCGCTCGAGGATGCCGGGCGGCAGGTTCGGGTCGTTCGGCTTGCCGCCGACCGCACCGAGCAGGATCGCGTCCTGGCCACGGATCTCCTCGAGGACCGAGTCCGGGAGCACCTCGCCGGTGGCGAGGTAGTTCTCGGCGCCCAGGTTGTAGGGCGTCTGGGCGAACTTCACCTCGGCGGGCGCAGCCACCTCGAGCACCTTGAGCGCTTCGGCAGTGACCTCGGGACCGATGCCGTCACCCGGAATGACGGCGAGGTTGACCTGGCCGGTCGAGGTCGTGGCGGAGCCGGCAGGTGCAGAGGATTCGGTCATGTGATCAGAGATTAGTTGTCGTCGGGGCGAGCGTCGTCGCCGTCTCGCAGGGCAACCGCCGAGAACGGGTCGGCGTCGAGCAGGGCGCTGTGCAGCGGGTGCTCGGGATCGCGGCGAGCAGGACCCCAGTCCGAGCCGAGGTCGGCGGCGGGCGAGGAGGTGCGGTGCGTGGTGGTGAACATGGTGTGGGCTTCTTCCGGGTGGTGTCGCCCTGGCCTCTCCCACCGCGGCGGGTGGGTGTCAGCTCGTGGATCTCACAGGTGCCGACTGCGTTCGGAAGGCGGATCGCGCCCGATCTGTTGTCACAGTGCCGATCGGTGGTCCCGCCGCGGTGCGTCGGAGATGCGCCAGGGCTTCGATTCTGGATCGAAGGCCGAGGGGCGGTGGATCAAGGGATCGCCGCAGTCACCGCGGCGAGGTGGCCTTCTTCAGGCCTCGCCGCGGCAGCCGATTACGAGAAGGGCGCCACGCATGATGGGAGAACCCTACGACGAACGACGGCCTGCTGTCAGGCGGATTCCACCATCCGGGCATGTTCGTATGGCGAGATCAGGGTCACAGCATCTGAGACGCCGGATGCAAGACTCGATGCATGAGCGCGCCCCCCGACCTGCCCGACGTGGTCAATCGCGCCTTCGACGTGTGCCGACGCGCCGGCTACGTGGCGTTCTGTCGCAACGAGACCGGCCGCCTGTTGGCTGCCCTCGCGGCGACCCGGGAGGGCACGATGGCGGAGTTCGGCACGGGCTGCGGTGTCGGTACGGCGTGGCTGCGCTCCGGCGTACGCAACGACAAGGCGCGGATCCTGACCGCCGAGCTCAACCCGAAGCTCGCGGCGGCCGCCTCCGAGATCTTCACCGACGACCCGCTGGTCGACGTCCTCGCGGCGGACTGGTCCACGTTGATGGACAAGGGCCCGTTCTCGCTGCTGTTCCTCGACTCGGGCGACCCTTCGGCCGTCCAGGTCGACAAGATCGCCGACCTCGTCGAACCCAGCGGCATCGTGGTCCTCGACGACTTCGTGCCCTGCGAGATGTGGCCGCCCATCACCGGCGGCCGCGTCGACACCCTGCGCGAGCAGTGGCTGACCGACGAGCGGTTCACGACCGTCGAGGTGATGGTCGCGCCCGACGCATCGGCGCTGATCGCGACGCGCCGCTAGGTCTCGAGACGGTTGCTGCGCAACCTCCTCGACCAACGGCGGTTCGCTACTTCTTGCGCTCGTCGTTGGCGATGTTGCGGGCGCTGGTCGAACGACCGAGTGCCCGGACCTCGGCGTCCATCCGCGGCAGGATGTCGGGCACGAGACGCAGGATCGGCATCGCGCCGACAGCGGAGTTCACGACATTGCGGTTGAGGCCCACGCCCCGCACCCAGCCGGGGCAGTAGACGTGACGCGAGCGCTTGTCGATGCCCTTGACGAAGGCCTTCACGCACGCGTCGACGCCGGTCGTGCGGTTGAGTGGCGCCGGCAGCTTGCTGATCAGCTCCTGGAAGGTCGGCAGGTCGGCCTTCGCGTCCTGCACGAGGGGGGTGTCGATCCACGACATGTGGGCACAGCCCACGCCGATGCCCTTGTGCGTCACCTCGAGTCGCAGCGCATTCGCGAAGTGCTCGACCCCGGCCTTGCTCGCGTTGTACGCCGCCAGCCCCGGCGCCGCGGCGAAGGCGGCCAGTGACGAAACAACGAGCAGGTAGCCCTTGCTCTGCTCCAGTGCGGGGATCGACGCACGGGCCGTGTTGAAGACACCGACGATGTTGATGTCGAGGGTCCGCTGGAAGGCGGCCGGGTCGATCGCCATCACCGACCCGTAGCTCGCGATGCCGGCGTTCGCCAGGACCACGTCGATCCGACCGAACTTCTCGATCGCCGTGGCGACAGCGGCCTCCATCGCGCCCAGGTTGCAGACGTCGGCGACGATCCCGACGCAGTTGTCTGCGCCGATCGCCGCAACGGCCCCCTCGAGCGCAGGCGAGTCGAGGTCGGTCAGCACCAGCTTCGCGCCACGAGCAGCCAGCGCCTTCGCGGTCTCCAGTCCGATGCCCCGGGCGCCGCCGGTGATGAGGATGACCTGCTCAGTGATCGCCATGCAGCGATGGTCTCAGAATTCGCCGGGCGTGGCCCTACGTACGACGAGGCGGGTCCAGGCGCCGAGGTAGACCCGGCCGTCCGGCCCGATCTCGCGCTTCTCCCCTGCCGGGATCGGGTCCTCGGGAAGTCGCCCGATGGAGGATCCGAGGTAGGTGCCGTTGGACGAGCCGAGGTCCTCGACCCACCAGCGAGTGCCGTCGGTGGTCAGCTGGCAGTGCCGGCGGCTGATGCCGTTGTCGGCGACGAGGTCGATGTCGGGGTGGATGCCGCGGCTGCGCGACGTACGGCCCACGAGGATCGACGTCGTCCTGAGCTGGACCACGACCGGCACCCCTGCAGACGGCAGCGGGTCCGTCGACTCCTGGTCGGCGTACCAGTCCGGGTCGATCCAGATCTCGGCGACCCAGCTGTCCTTCAGTGGCGGAGCCAGCGGCGCGGCAGCGGCCGGCTCGGGGGCGGGGTCGGGGTCGGGGTCGGCCGGAACGCCCAGGTCGAGGACGGAGGGCGTGATCGGCCGCGGCATCGAGCCGGTGGTGAAGTCGTAGCCGCAGGCCTCGCAGAACAGGGCGTTCGGCGGATTGCTGGCCTGGCAATTGGGGCACGCCGCTGCGGCGGGTTCGGCTGGAGCCGCGTCTCGAGACGGTTGCTGCGCGACCTCCTCGACGTCCGGGGCCGCCGCCGTGGCCGTGGCCGGGATCGGCAGACCACAGACGTCGCAGTAGTCGTCGGAGGCCGAGTCGTGCCCGGACGGGCAGGTGCTCATGAGGGCTCCTTGCGGATCCGTGTGGTCTTCGTCGATGCGGTGTCGAGCGCCATCTCGTCGGCCTTCTCGACCGACCGCTTCAGGCGGACCGTGCCTTCCTTCTCGTTGTCGACGTCGACGACCTTCTTGAGCTTGCTGGTCGCCTCGTCGTTGCCGGTCTCGGCAGCGAGCTGGACGGCACGGCCGAGCTTCGTGGTCGCGGTCGCCTCGTCTCCGGCGGCCTTCGCGGCCAGTCCCTCCTGGATCATGTCGGCCAGCTCGGCCTGGCCGGTGTAGTGCGCGACCTGCCGGTCGATCCGGGTGGTGAGCTCGGAGTTGTTCGACCAGGTCGCCTTCACCAGTGCCTGCGTGACGACGTCGTCGCCCAGTGCCAGCTGGACGCGGGCAGCGAGCTGCTCCTGGCCGATCGCCTTGGCCGGCACCCGGATCGCGACGTGGTAGTCGCGGGCCTCGTCGGACCAGGCACCCGTCGGGTAGTCGCCGGTGAGCGGGTTCACCGGCGTACGACGGGCCGTGAGGTCCTCGACCGTCGGCGACACCTGGCGCACGAACAGCACCTGCGCACCCTGCGGCGTCCAGACCCGCAGGTTGGCGTCCGCGACGCCGCGGGCCATCGCCTTGCGCATGATCTCCTCGAACTGGGCCTTCATCTCCGCGGGCCGCGGAATGATGTCGACGGTGCCGAGCAGGGCCTGGGCGATACGACGGATCTCGGCCACCTGCCAGTCGGTGCCGGCACCACGACAGTCGGCCTGGAAGAACCCGGTCGCGCGGTTGATCGCCTCGTCGAGACGGCCCGGACGCTCCCGGTTCTCGCCATCGGTGAGGAGCAGGACGTGGCGCTGGGTGACCTCGGGAACGGAGTTGAACAACTGGCCGGCGAGGTCGAGCCAGGTGCTGATCGCCGTACCGCCACTGCCGATGAACCGGCCGATGGCGTCCGCCGCGTCCTGGCGCGCCTTCGCATCCATCCGGGTCATGCCCGGGCCGCTGGAGACCTGCGGGTAGGCGAGCATCGCGCGGTCGGCACCCGCGATCACGGCGAACCAGGTGCCGTCGACGATCTCGGCGAGCGCAGCCTGGGCGGCTTCCTTGGCCCCGGCCATCGTGGCCGGCCCCATGGAACCCGACGTGTCGACGATGATGATCTCGCCGGCGGCGCCGGATCCGGCCTGGCCGGCCGTTCCGGCCCCCTTGCAGGTGACGGTGACGATCGCGTTGACGTCGGTCCCCCCGTCAGCGAGGAACTCGTTCTGGTAGACGGCGGCGGTGAACTCAGCCATCGGTCGGCTCTCCTCCTGGGGTGCCCTGCGCGGCGGCGGGCGTCGGGGTCTGGTCATTGTGCCCGAGATCGACCCGGGCCAGCGCTGCGGTGATGTTGTCGTGTCCACCGGAGGCGTTCGCGAACGCCACGAGGGCGAGCGCGAGGGCAGCGGGATCGGACGTGGCTGCGGCACGGACCTGATCGGCCATCGCCTCGGGGGTGGAGCAGTAGTTCCAGAGGCCGTCGGAGCAGGCCAGCAACCAGCCGGACTCGATGACCTCGAGGGTGCCGACCGACGGGACGAAGTCTTCCGAGTCACGGCCCAGCCACTTCGTGATCGCGTGCGCCTGCGGGCCGGTCTCCGCCACTTCACGGGGCGTCCCTGCGGCCATCTGTTCCTGGGCCACCGAGTCGTCGATGCTCAGCTGCAGGGGCGTGCCGGCGTCGGGGATCCAGTACGTGCGGGAGTCGCCGATGTTGGCCCAGCTGACCTGGCGTCCCTCGAGGACCGCCGCGGAGAAGGTCGCGGAAGCCGGGTTGGGCGAGTCGGGGTCGGTGACGGCGACGATGGCAGTGTTGGCGGCGGCGGTGGCGTCGGCCAGCACCTTCGCACCGGCTGCCTGGCGGCCCTGCGTCGTACCCATGCCTGCCGGCAGGGGCATCCGCAACACCTCGCGGGCGGCGCGCGCGCCCGCCAGGGACGCGACGTCGGAGTCGACGGAGTTGGAGACGCCGTCCATCACCACGAGGACAGCGCGGGAGCCGGGCTCGGGTGCAGCGAGCAGCGCCATGGCGTCCTCGTTGCGGGACTTGCCCACTCCCTTGTCGCAGACCCCGGCCACCCACGACGCCGGCTGCTCACGGAAGTGGTCGCGTTCGCTGGGCGCCTTCGTGCCGCACTCCAGGCAGTAGAGGTCGGGTCCGACGTCTCCCCCGCACTCGCCGCAGGGGCGACGGCCGACCGGCGGCGGATCCGGCAGCGCCGACGCCGGCTTGCGCGTCGGCGCGCTGATCGGTGCATCACCCAGGGGATGGTCCTCGACTGTCACAGCCGCAGCCGGTACGGCGTCCGGCTGGCCGAGCTGGGCGCCACAGCTCTCACAGAAGCGCGCACCGGCGGCGACCGAGGCGCCGCAGGAGGGACAGGTCACGTGAGGCTCCAGTTCCGGACCGAGTTGGCCTGGTTGACCAGCGCGACCCGCTCCTTGAGGTCGATGCTGTCACGAGCCAGGGAACGCAAGGCGTTCTCGAGACCGTCACGCACACCGGCCTCGGTCGCTGCGACGGAGCCGATCTTTGCTCCAGCCGGCAGCCCGGGCCCGCCGGAGACGACGGGCAGGGCCTCGCCGAGGATCCGGACGGTGAACCGCTGACGGGTCTGCCCGTCGACGCTGGACGTCTCGATGGTGCGCATCGCCTGGTCGAGCACGGCGATGTCCTGGGCGCCACCCGAGAGCAGCACCTCCGCGCGCTGCTGGCGGCTCTCGGTGTAGCCGCGGCTGGTGGTCGGCACCAGGTCGAGCGCGGCCACCGCCCCGACGGTGTCCTTGCGGTCGGCCCGCACGCGGGCCATGCCGAACGCGGCGGGCGGGACGTAGGCGGCATCGGTCGACGCGCACACCTGGTAGAGCCCCTCGGACACCTCGGGCAGCCCGCCGCGCTCACACGCGAAGGCCAGCGCGAGCTTGGGCGCGAGCTCGCCCGGAACCTGCTGGTAGACCGCGTTGAACGACGCCTTCGCCGTCTCCCAGTCCTCGGCCTGGACGGCGGCGAGACCCTCGATCCACAGCGCCCGCCACTCCCACGGGTCGTCGGAGAGCAGGGCCTGCGCATGCGCCTTCGCACTCGTCGGGTCGACCAGGTCCAGTGCGGCGCGGGCGCGGGCCAGCCACACCTCGGCGCTGTCCTCGGGCGCCTGCTGCAGGTCGGTGAGCCGCTGCTTCGGGTCGTCGGAGCTGATCGTGGTGAGCCAGCTGTACTGCGGGTCGGTGGAGTCCTCGCGCAGCTTGGGGAGCTGGCTCCACTCCGTGATCGGGCGAGCCGTTGCCGGCGACTCGAAGAGAACCGAGGACGCCGAGGTGGTCGCCGTACCCTGCCGGCGGCGGGCGACGACCTCGCGCAGCACACCGAGCACCTGGGTGCGCAGCTCGTCGACGGAGGCGAACCGGTCGGCCGGATCGGGCGCGCAGCACTTGGCCAGCAAGTGGTAGAGCGAGTCGTACTGCTGGAACAGCGGGGTGGCGTCCACGGGCGGCAGGCTGTGCAGGTAGGTGCCCTGGTAGCCGCGGAACTCCATGGTGAGGACGACGAGCGTGCGCCCGATCGTGTAGATGTCGGAGGCGACCGTCGGGCCCACCTCGGCCACCTCGGGTGCCTGGTAGCCGACCGTGCCGTAGATCGCCGACTCCTGGTCGTCGACGCGGCGGACACCACCGAGGTCGATCAGCTTCATCGCGTCGCCGACCTGGATCATGTTGTCGGGCTTGAAGTCGCAGTAGACCAGGCCGAGGTCGTGGAGGTACTGGAACGCCGGGAGCAGCTCGAGGATGTAGGCGAGCGCCTGGTCGACCGGCAGCGGGTCGTAGTCGCCGTTGTTGGCCGACATGCGCTGCTTGAGGATCTGCTTGAGCGACTTGCCGCCGACGTACTCCATGACGATGTAGCCGGCGCCTTCGTGGGTCACGAAGTTGTAGATCTCGACGATCAACGGGTGCTCGACCTGGGCAAGGAACTGCTGCTCGGCGATCGCGGCCGCCAGCGCGTCGGGGTCGCCGGAGTTGAGCAGGCCCTTGAGCACGACCCACCGGTTGGAGACGTTGCGGTCGCGCGCGAGGTAGATCCAGCCGAGGCCACCGTGCGCGAGTGCGCCCGCCACTTCGTACTGTCCGGCGACGAGGTCGCCGGGCTGGAGCTTGGGGGTGAACGAGAACGGCTGACCACAGTTCGGGCAGAAGCCCTCGCTCCGGCCAGGGGTGCCCTCGATGCTCCGACCGACCGCCTTGCCGCACTTGGAGCAGCTGCGCTTGTCCTCGGGCACCTGCGGGTTGGCCATGATCGCCTTGGCAGCGTCCACCGGCGGCGCAGGAGGTACGACGGTGAGGCCGGCACCGAGCCGGGCCGACCGCATCCGCTGCGACCCCGTGCGGGTACGGCGGGTGGCGAGGCTGCCGGTGGAGCCTGCGCGCCTGGAACCGATCGCGGCCGACTGCACGCGGCTGGCGGAAGTCGCGGCCGTGCTCTCGCGGCCGGACAGGGGCTGGGACTCGTGAAGTGCGGCGACCTCGGCGACCCGGGCACCGGGCACCGCCGGGGACCCGCACACGTCGCAGTAGCCGTCGAGGATCTTGCCGGTGCAGCCGGACTGCTGGCAGGCGTCGCCGTTGGCGGCGGTGCGGCCCGAAGGAGCCGCCGCAGCCGACGGCGCTGCGGCGGCCGGCGTCGACACACCACCCGCACCGGCCATGCCGCACACGTCGCAGTAGCCGTCGACGATGCTGCCCGTGCATCCGGGTTGGGTGCAGGCTCCTGCGCTCATGAGGCGGTCTCCTTGGCTAGCCAGGTCTGATAGGTCGTGACGAGTTGCCGGGCGACGGCCATCGGCGAGGGACGACGGTCGAGGACGGCGCGGGCAGAGCGCTCGCTCTCGACGAGATCGGGGTGGTCGGCCACGCCCGCGGCGCGCGCCTTCGCGACGTACGCGTCGAGCAGCGCGCTGAGCTGGACGTGCTCCTCGAGCGCATCGGAGTAGGCGTGCTGGACGACCTCGAAGGCCTGGGAGACCCGGTCGAGACGCTGCAGGTAGGGGACGATCTCCTCCGGCGTGACCGGCACCGGACCGAGCAGCTCCACGTCCGGGACGGCGTATCGCGGAGCAGGGTCGACGGTGGCGACGCAGGTGGCGGCCAGCTTCTCCAACGCTGCTTCGCGGGCCTCGAGATCGGCGCGCAACTCGCGAGCGGAGAGCACCTGGCTGCGGGCGTCGCGCCGTCGGGCGTTGCCGACGATCAGGTCGCGTTCGAAGGTGGTGGCCTCGGCCTCCAGCGGCCCGAGCAGGCCGCCCACGTCAGCTCCGCGCTCGGCGCGCGCGGTGATCTCCTGCAGCCGGCTCATGAGTCCGGCGAGCGTGTTGACGGCGTCGTCGCGCCGGGTGGCCGGTTCGAGCGCGACCTGGTCGCGGATCCGCTCGACCTGGGCGCGCAGCTCGCGGACCCGCGCGGCCGACTCGTCGGCCCCGGGCACCAACGCGAGGCGGCTGCGGAGCTGTCCGGTCAGTGCGTCGCAGAGGCGTCCCGCTTCGGGCAGCGACACGGCGAGGCCGCCGGGCAGCTCGGTCGCGCCGTCGAGGCGTCCCCAGATCAGCGCGGAGATGCGTTCGCGCTCCTGTTGCAGCACGCGGCCGCCGTCCCACGTCGCGAAGACCAGCTGGTAGCGATCCGAGGTCGCCTTCCACAACGCGAGCGCCAGCGACATGTCACCGGTCAGCTCGGCTCCCCGACCGGCGTCGAGCGCCGCCCGGTCGAGCTCGTCGAGCTCGGACCGACGCGCCCGCAACCACGCGTCCAGCTCGCCGAGGTAGCGCTGGATCGCAGCAGGATCCAGCGCGTCCCCGAGCTTGCCGGGCGCGGTCGGCGCAGTGGCGGTCATGGTGCTCATCAGTTCGACGATCACCGGCCGTAGTCGGGTGTGGGAGGAGTCGCGTCGACGAGGAGGTACGGCTTGAGCCACTTGTCGTACGAAGCCTGCCAGCGACCGTCGCTCCGCATGTCCTCGAGCACCGAGTTGATGAACCGCGCGAGGTCCTTGTCGTCCTTGTTGACCGCGAGGCCGTAGGGCTCGTCCGTCAGCTTCGTCTGCTTCGGCACGTCGGCGTAGGGGTCCTGGGCAGCCAGGCCGGCCAGCACCGTGTCGTCGCCCGTGATCGCGTCGACCTCACCGGTCTGGAACTTGATGAGGCAGCCGGTGTGGTTGGCAGCGGCCACGACCTCGACGTCGGCCTTCTCGGTGATGTTGTCGATGCTGGTCGAGCCGGTCGGCGCGCACACCCGCTTGCCCTTGAGGGATTCGACGCCGTCCTTCTCGTAGGAGGCCACGTCGTCCGAGCGCACCAGCACCTTCTGGGTCGCGTTGTAGTAGACCGCCGAGAACGCGACCTGGGTCCAGCGCGTGCAGTTGACCGTCATGTTGCGCGCCACCATGTCGATCTCGCCGCTCTTGAGCAGGTCGATCCGCTGGGCCGCCGTGATCACGCGCAGCTGCAGGGTCACGTCGAGTGCTTCCGCCACGGCCTGGGCGAAGTCGATGTCGAAGCCCTTGATGTCGCCGTCCAGCGGATCGGTGAAGCCGAGCTGGAAGGTGTCCGCGGACACGCCGACCACGAGGCGTCCGCGATCCTTCAACTGGCGGATCGCAGCGCCGCGGTCGTTGCTCGGGGCGTAGGACTCCTTCGCGTTGTTGCACTCGACGGGCGTGACAGGAGCGGCAGGAGCCACATCGACCTTCTCGGGCTTCGGCAGGGGCGTGGCGTCGTACCCGCAGCCGGCGAGGAACAGGACCGCGACCAGGGGTGCGGCGATTCGGCGCAGCGACCTCATGAGAATTCCCTCCGTCGTTCGCCGATACCTCGGGAGACCGCGACCGCGGCGGCGACGCCGAGCAGGACCGTGAGTCCGCTGAGCACCAGGGCCAGGATCCGCCCGCTGCGCAGGTCGTCGACGACGACATCGCGGGCTTCGGTCACGACCGACTTGGCGGTGGCGTCGAAGTTGTCGAGGGGCTCGGTCGAGCCACCCGTCGACTCCGTCGCCAACGTGACCGCCCTGTTCCACTGGCCCGCGTCATCGAGCCGCACGATCTCCTCGTGCTGGGCGACGTAGTCGTTCCACGAGCCGATCGTCTCCCGCGACGCCGACTCGTCGACGATCTCGCGCGATGCCTGCCACGCGACCTCGAAGGCGCTGTCGCCGGGAACTCGCTTGATCAGGCGCAGGCTCTCGTTGGCCTTCGCGTCGTTGGCTGCCGTCCGGGCATTCGACTCCGACAGCGCCGTGGCGAGCTCACCGTCGAGCAGGGAGTCGTTGGAGTTGTCGCGGACCAGGGCACCGAAGGCGGTCACCACGGTCACCAGCAGGACGATCACGGCGGCCACGGCGATGCCCTTGTTGATCCGGCGGCGGAAGTGGCGGGCGAGCTCACGGTTCAGCCACACCAGGACGGCCAGCGCGACGAGGCCGAGCAGCACCAGCCAGACCGGGTGCTGGCCGGCCATCGCGTCCTCGGTGCGGTCGGTGTTGGCGCTGACCATGTTGTCGATGAGCGGGATCGCGTCGGCCCGCAGTTCGGTGCTCGCACCACTGAGGTACTCCGCACCGATCGGGAAACCAAGCCGGTTGTTGTCGCGCGCCTGGGCGACGGCTGTCGCGTAGTCGGACACCTCGACGTTAAGGGCCGCGAGCACCTCACGGTCGGCCGGCTGCGATTCAGCAGCATTCGCGATCTCCGTGAGCACCGACGACAGGGCTGCGTCGTACTCCTCGCGCTGTTCGGGGTCTTCGAGACCGCCGACCAGGAAGGCGTTGGTCGCGAGCGCGTCGGCGCGCAGCAGCGACGACTTGATCTCCTGGACCCGGACCAGCTGTTCGGTGTCGTCAGCGGCGCGACCGTCGGACTGCCAGCCGCCGAACTGGATCAGGGCGCTGAGCACGCCGAAGACGATGGCGACGCTCATGCCGATCAACTGCCAGCGGTTGAGCAGGGCGGGGGTGTCGACGAGGCCGGGCGCGCTCTTTCCTGCGGCGGCCGGGGCCGGCACGGGCGCCTTCGCGGCAGGCGGTGGCGCGGCCTGGGGGGCGGCGGTCTGGCTCACGATTCCTCCTTGGTCTCGACAGGCTCGACCTCCGGGGCCGGACGCGAGGTCGTGGCGTCGTCACCGAAGGGGTCGACCGGCTCGGCGGGTGCGATGTCCTCGGGGGGTACGACGACACCCTCCTCCGCGACCGGCTCGGTGTCGTTCGGGTCGACCACGAGGTCGTCCGGCTCGAGCGTGCGCAACTGCTCCAGCGTGGGTTCGGTGATCTCGCGCAACCGCCAGGCGTGGTGGCCGATCGCGGCCTCCAGCAGGTTGCGGACGAAGCGGGCGTTGCCGAACGACGGGCCGCGGACCGCTTCGCCGAGGATCTCGCGCAGCCGCGCGAGGACGGCGTCGCTGGCGTCGTAGTCGGCGCCCTTGGCCATCGACGCGAAGATCTCGGTCAGCTCGTCGTCGGTGTAGTCGGCGAAGTCGATGGTGGTGCGGAACCGGCTCTCGAGGCCCGGGTTCTCGGAGATGAAGACGGCCATCGGCAGCGGGTAGCCAGCAACGATGACGACGAGGTCGTTGCGCTTGTCCTCCATCTCCTTGACCAGGGTGTCGATGGCTTCCTTGCCGTACTGGTCACCCGACAACGAATAGGCCTCGTCGATGAACAGCACGCCACCCTCGGCGGACTTCACCAGATCGGCGGTCTTCTGGGCGGTCTGGCCGAGGTAGCCAGCCACCAGCTCGGACCGGTCGCACTCGACGAGCTGGCCCTTCGAGAGCAGCCCGAGCGCCCGGTAGATGCCCGCCACCAGGCGTGCCACCGTGGTCTTGCCGGTGCCGGGGTTGCCGTTGAAGACGAGGTGGCGGGTGATGGTCGGGGTGTCCAGGCCGGCCTTCTTGCGCAGCCCCTCCACCCGGAGTACGGCGGCCTGCCGGTGGATCTCGCCCTTGACGTTCTCCAGTCCGGTGAGGGCATCCAGCTCGGCGAGGAGCTCTTCGACCGTCTTGGTCGGCACCTCGGGCTCCGGCTCCTCGACGACCGGGGTCTCCGGCTCGGCGGACTGGGTCTGCGTGCCTTCTGCCTCTGCAGGCAGGTTCGTCGAGTAGTCCGAGCCGCCAGGCGAGGACGTATCGAGACGCTCGACCGGCGGCACCGCTCCGTCCAGCGCGCCCAGCTGGCGGCGTACCTGCTCGCCGACGCGGCGCACCTGGTCGAGCATGTCGTCACCGAAGCCCGGGACCGGCTGCCGCTCGGGGAGGTCGAACGCCCCTCTGCCCGACGCCGGCCCTTCGAGGTTGCGCGCGGTGAAACCCCCACCGAGCTGCGCGGTCGTCACTGTCGTCGCGGCACCGATCGCGTCCGGACCGGGCTCGCCCAGGCCGCTGCCGGCCAGCGCCACGTCAGCCAGCGCGCCGGCGTAGTCCGCCGAGTGGGTCGACTTCTCCAGCAGCAACTGCGCCATCAACGGCGTCGGGCCGGCGCGGAACCTGTTGCCACGCTTGGCAGCGAGCGCGTGCTCCTCCGCCGACACGGCACGGCCGGTCTGCTCCGACCACACCACGAACGCGCCACGGGAGCGCTCCGACACGGTCGCCGCCACGGCCTCGCCCTCGGCACGTGCGGCCGCTTCGTCGACGCCCGCAGCGCGGGCGGCAGCGACGAGCGCGTCCAGGGCTGCGGCAAGGGTCGTGCCGGTCATGGTGCTCCCAGGTTGAGGTCGGGGCCGCTCGAGGAGTGGCCGAACTTCGCGGCGAGGAACTGGCCGTGCGCGACCAGCGCCTGCGCGTCGGCGCGGTTCGCGGCGTCGAAGATCTGGTCCATGGTTGCCCCGAGCAATTCGAGTTGTTCGACGAGGATCAGCAGTGCGGTCTTGTGGCCGTCGATCGGCCGGGTGTCGGCCCAGTCACGCGGCAGCCGGAGGTAGCCGCCGACGGCTTCGGGCAGGTAGTCGGTCGCGGTCGCCACGACCGAATAGCTCTCCATGCTGCCGAGACCGAGATGCCGCAACCGCGGCAGCGTCTGGTGGATGGTGCGCGCGATCCGCACCACCCGCGAGATCACCACGGGCGGCGCATTGCCCTCGGTCAGCATCGCGTTGACGCGGTTGAGCGCAGCCAGGATGTCCTGCTCGGTCGGCGCCGCCGGGACGACGTACGTCTCCTCCGGCTTGCCGGCGCTCCCGCGACTGCGCCACCACGTCTTCAGACCCACCCGAACCTCGTCCTGACCCGTCCTGCGCGCCGGTCCGGATCAGCCGATGTCGAGCGTGCCGGCGGCGTTGCGGGCGTCGTGCTGCTGCACGCGCTCGATGTAGGCCTTGGACTTCTGCACCTCGGTCTCGAGGACGCCGATCGTCGTCGACATGTTGTCGAGCGCCTTGAGCTTGAACTCGTCGATCGAGTCCATCGTGGCGTAGATGTTGGCGAAGGCCGCCTGCAGCTGCTCCATGCCGATCGTCGAGGACGCCGCCTGCTCCTGGATCGCCGCGGAATTCTCCTTGAGCATCTCCGAGGTGCGCTGGATCATGTTCGACGTCGTCGTGTTGAGCGCCGTGATCTGGTCGAGCACGAGCTTCTGGTTGTTGAGTGCCTGCGCCACGATGACGGCGGTCCGCAGCGCCGACATCGTGGTCGTGGACGCCCGGTCGACGCCCTTGATGAGCTCGATGTTGTTCTTGATGATGATGTCGATCGCCAGGTAGGCCTGGATCGACACGGCGAGCTGGGTCAGCAGGTCCTGGTGCTTCTGGCGCACGTAGAAGAGCACGTCCTGCGAGAGGGTCTTGGCCGTCTCCGGGTCGCTGAGTTCGAGCTCGGCGATCTTGGCCGACAGCTTCGCGTCGAGCTTCTCCGCGACGTAGATGTACTGGTTGAGGCGTCCCATGACCGACCAGAGGTTGGTCTTCTCCAGGTTGAGCGCCACGTTGTCCTTGGTCAGCTCGTCCTGGCCGCTGCGCAGCGAGTGCAGGATGCCGTTGAGCTGGCTCTGCGAGGACTGGTACTTGCGGAAGTAGTCCTCGATCTTGTCGTTGAAGGGCAGCTTGTCCCAGAACTTCTTCGCTCCCGTGGCCTGGCCCGGGTCGAGGTCCTCGACGGTGCGGCGCAGTTCGAGCAGCGTCTTGCCCACCTTGGATCCCTGGGAGATCCCGCCCTCGCGGAGTGCGGTCACCGGCTTGTCGAGCATCCGGTTGGACGTCTCGGCGGCCTTGCGGATGTCCGCGTCGCCCATGGTGCGCACGTTCTCGGCCTGCGCCGCGAACTCCGGACTGCCCGCCTTGGTGCTCGTCAGCGAAGTCAGGAAGTTGTCGACCTTGGCGTCGAGCTCGGGCACCATCTCGGCCGCCACCTGGGGCGCCATCTTGGGCGCCTGGGTCTCGACGACGGGTGCAGCCGCCTCGGGCGCGGTCAGCGTCAGGACGGGCTCGGGGGGTGCGAGCGGACTGGGCTCAGGGGCAGCGGCCTGGGAACCGTCGGTGGTCATGACCGGAGCCTATCCAGCCACCCCCTGCTTCATGCAGGGTCAGCGGACGAATTCAGGGACGGGTCCGGGGCATCCCCGGCCAGGTCGAGGGCCAGGTCCACGGGCAGGTCCACGAGGAACAGCGGCATCAGCCACTGGGCGATCGGGCCGATGGTCAGCGCGAAGACGACCGTGCCGAGCCCGAGCACCCCGCCGAGCAGCAGACCGATCACGACCACGGTGACCTCGAGGACGGTCCGGACGAGGCGGATCGAGAGTCCGGTCCGACGGTGCAGGCCGGTCATCAGGCCGTCGCGCGGACCGCGGCCGAGCTGCGCGCCGATGTAGAGGGCGGTGGCCAGCCCGCAGAGCACGACACCGCCAACCATCAGCCCGATCCGGGCCGGGAGGTCCTCGGGCGCGTCGAAGAGCGCCAGGGTCGCATCGGCCGACATGCCGACGACCAGCGCGTTCGCGATGGTGCCGACGCCGGGCTTCTCCCGCAACGGGATCCAGAACACCAGCACCACGAAGCTGAACAGCACGACCGCCTGCCCCAGCGTGATCGGCACGTGCTCGGTCACGCCCGAATGGAGCACGTCCCACGGCGCCAGGCCGATGTCACCCAGCACCATCATCGCGAGGCTCACGCCGTAGAGCGCCAGGCCGAGGAACAGCTGCGCGAGGCGGCGTACGAGACGACCGGCGCGCAGTTGGGCGATCGGGCCCAGGTCGGCGAGGACGATGACGGGGGTCGGCGGGTGGACGGCGGTGGACATGACTTCACTGTCCCTTCGATTGGACTGTTGTGAAATAGCCAATCGAGTTAGAGTGGCCTGCATGGAGCAGTCCACTTCCCTCGCCGCGTCGCGCCTTGCCACCCTCGTCGACGGATTCGACCGCTCCCCCGCATACGTCGGCCTGGCCGACGCTCTGCGTGAGCTGATCGGGGACGGCCGGATCGCCTACGGCACCCGGTTGCCGAGCGAACGCGATCTCACCGACGCGCTCGGCGTCTCGCGAACCACCGTCACCCGTGCCTACGCCGTCCTGCGCGACAGTGCGTACGCCGAAGCCCGCCAGGGATCCGGCACCTTCACCCGTCTGCCCGGCGGTCGCACCCGCGCCCTCGACCGCGCCCTGTGGCCGAGCGACGTCGGCAACGGCGTGATCGACCTGGTCTGCGCCGCCGCGACCGCACCTCCCGGCATCGCGGCGGTCTACGCCGAAGCCGCCGCCGACCTGCCCGCCCATCTCGGCGGGCACGGCTACTTTCCCGCCGGCATGCCCGCGCTGCAGGCCGCCATCGCCGCGTCGTACGACGCCCGCGGGTTGCCGACCACTCCGGAGCAGATCATCGTGACGCCCGGCGCGCTGGCCGCGACCGCCGTGATCGGCAGCGCCCTGGTCGGCCCGCGGGACCGGGTGCTGGTCGAGTCACCGACCTACCCGAACGCCGTGCAGGCGTTGCGGACCGGCGGCGGGCGGCTCGCCTCCATCCCGCTCGACCCGTCCGGGTGGGACCTGGCCGCGGTCGCCGACGTGCTGGCACGCCGTACCCCTCGCCTGGTCCACGTGATGCCTGACTTCCACAACCCGACCGGTCTGGAGATGACCGAGGAGGAGCGCGCGACCTATGCCGAGTCCCTCGCGCGCCACGACGCAGTCGCCGTGGTCGACGAGGCGCACCACCTGTTGCGGCTGGACGAGACGCCGGCACGGCGACCGTTCGCGACCTACAGCAAGGACGCCGTGTCTGTCGGCAGCGCGAGCAAGAGCGTGTGGGGCGGCCTGCGGCTGGGCTGGATCCGCGCGCCGCACGCACTCGTCGACCGGCTGACCCGCGCACGGGTCGGACTCGACCTCGGCGCACCGGTGCTGGAGCAGCTCGTGCTCACCCGGCTGTTGACCGGCGACCACGACGCGATGGTCGCGCTGCAGCGACAAAGACTCCGCGAACAGCGCGACGCGCTGGCGGCGGCGCTGGCCTCCGCGCTGCCGGAGTGGTCCTTCCGGATGCCGGCGGGCGGCATGGCGCTGTGGCTCGAGCTCCCGTCGGCGGGCGCGACAGCCCTGTCCGTGGAGGCAGAACGACACGGCGTACTGCTCGCGCCCGGGCCGTCGTTCGCTCCCGAGGGCGGCCTCGACCGCTACCTGCGCCTGCCGTACGCCATCGACGCAGCGCAACTGGTCGAGGCGGTCACCCGCATCGCCGCCGCGTGGGCCGTGGTCGAACGCACCGCTGCCCCCCGCTCCATGAAGCGGAGCGGGAAGGCCAGCGTGCTGGTCGCCTGACTCAGACCAGGTCGACGGCGCGGATCGAGGTGGCCTCGATGGCCGTCTCGATCTCGGCGAGGATCTCGGCCGGGATGGCAGAGTCGACGGACAGTGCGACGAGGGCCTCGCCGCCCTTGGTCTCGCGGGAGACCTGCATGCCGGCGATGTTGACCTGCGCCTGGCCGAGGATCTGGCCGACGGTGCCGACCATGCCGGGGCGGTCGACGTAGGTGAAGAAGGCCAGGTGGTCCGTCGGCTCGATGTCGATGTCGAAGCCGTTGACCTCGACAAGGCGCTCGCGCTGGTGGATGCCGACGAGCGTGCCGCTGACCGACACCTGCGAGCCGTCGGCGAGGGTGCCGCGGAGCGTGATCAGGTTGCGGTGGTCGGGGCTGTCGCTCTCGGTGACCAGGCGGACGGCCACGCCACGCTCGGCCGCGAGGAGCGGCGCGTTGACAAAGGACACCTGCTCCTCGACGACATGGGCGAAGACACCCTTGAGGGCGGCCAGCTCGAGCACCTTGACGTCGTGCTCGGCGATCTCGCCGCGCACCTCGACGTCGAGCTGCTGGGCGACCTCGCCGGCGACGCCGGTGAAGACCTGACCGAGCTTCTCGGTGAGCGAGATGCCGGGGCGCACGTCCTCGGCGATCACGCCGCCCTGGACGTTGACCGCGTCGGGCACGAGTTCGCCGGACAGCGCCAGGCGGACCGACTTCGCGACCGCGATGCCGGCCTTCTCCTGGGCTTCGTCGGTGGACGCGCCGAGGTGCGGCGTCGCGACGACGTTCTCCAGCTCGAAGAGCGGGCTGTCGGTGCAGGGCTCCTTGGCGAACACGTCCAGGCCGGCGGCAGCGATGCGGCCGGTCTTGAGGGCGTCGTAGAGGGCGGCCTCGTCGACGATGCCACCGCGCGCGGCGTTGACGAGAACGAGCGAGCCCTTGGCCTTGGCCAGCTGCTCGGCGCCGATGAGGCCGCTCGTCTCGGGCGTCTTGGGGAGGTGGACCGACATGAAGTCGGACTCGGCCATCAGGGTGTCGAGGTCGACGAGACGCACGCCCATCTGCGCGGCGCGACCGGCCTGCACGTACGGGTCGTAGGCGATCACGTTCATCCCGAAGGCGGCCAGCCGCTGAGCGACGAGGACGCCGATGCGGCCGAGGCCGACGATGCCGACGGTCTTCTCGAAGAGCTCGATGCCGGTGTACTTCGAGCGCTTCCACTCGCCATTGCGCAGCGCGGCATGGGCCGGCGAGACGTGGCGGGCCGCGGCGAGCATCAGCGCGACGGCGAGCTCGGCAGCGGAAACGATGTTGGAGGTCGGGGCGTTGACGACCATCACACCCGACTGCGTGGCGGCCTTCACGTCGACGTTGTCGAGGCCGACACCGGCACGGGCGACGACCTTGAGCCGCTTCGCCGCCGCCAGCGCCTCGGCGTCCACCTTCGTCGCGGAACGCACGAGGATGGCGTCGACATCCGCGATGGCGGGCAACAGCTCGGCGCGGTCGGCACCGTTGCAGTGGCGGATCTCGAAGTCCGGGCCGAGCGCCTCGACAGTGGCGGGGCTCAGCTCTTCGGCGATGAGTACGACGGGGCGTGAAGTCACAGCGAGGTCCTTCGCAGGATCGTGCGGGTGAAGGGATGCACGGCGCTGTGCGAGGGCCAACAGTACCTGTCCGGATCGCGTGTTACTAACTTGTGAACGCGATCCGGACCGGGTCGATTCAGCCGAACAGCCCCTGGCCGACGTACTGCCCAGCGGCCACGCCGGGAGGTACGGCGAAGAGCGCGGAGCCGGTGAACTTGAGGTACTCCATGAGCGCGTCACTGGCGGCCATCTGGCGCTGCACGGGGATGAAGTGGGTGCGCGGGTCGCGCACGTAGGCGATGAAGAACAGGCCGGCGTCGAGCCCGCCGATGTCGTCGCTGCCGTCGACGAAGTTGTAGCCGCGGCGCAGCATCCGGGCGCCGTCGTTCTGGTCCGGGTGCACGATCCGTACGTGCGCGTCGAGCGGGATGATCGGGCCGTTGCGCGCGGGCAGGTCGAAGTCGGGCTCGGTGAACTCGTCGCCGCCGGACAGCGGCGCACCGGCGTCCTTCGTGCGGCCGACGAACCGCTCCTGGTCGCCGAGCGGCTGACGGTCCCACACCTCGATGGTCATGTTGATGCGGCGGGTGACGAGGTAGGAGCCGCCCGCGAGCCAGGCCGCGGAGTCGTCGTCACCGTCGCCGACCCACACGTGCTCGTCGAGGGCCTTGGCCTCCTCCGCCTTCACGTTGGCCGTGCCGTCCTTGAACCCGAACAGGTTGCGCGGGGTCGACTGGCTGGTGGACGTGGTCGACGTACGACCGAAGCCCAGCTGGGACCAGCGCACGGCGGTGACACCGAAGCCCATCCGGACCAGGTTGCGGATCGCGTGCACAGCGACCTGCGGATCGTCGGCGCACGCCTGGATGCAGATGTCGCCCCCACTGCGGGCCGGGTCGTCGATGTCGCCGCGGAAGTGCGGCAACGGCTCGAGCGCCTCCGGCCGCTGGTCGGCGATCGCGAAGCGGTCCTTGCCGTCACGGTCCCGGAACAGCGTCGGGCCGAAGCCGAAGGTGATCGTCAACCGACTGGCCGGCAGGCCGATGGCTTCGCCGGTGTCGTCCGGGGGTACGTCGGTCGCGCCCTCGACGGGACCGACGGGTCCGGCCGAGCCGCCCGCCGTCATCCGTTCGGCGGCAGCCGTCCAGCGCCGGAGCAGGTCGACCAGTTGCTCGCGGTCATCGGTCGTCACGTCGAGCGCGACGAAGTGGAGCCGGTCCTGGGCGGGTGTGACGATGCCCGCCTGCTGCGCCCCGCGGAAGGGGTACGACGACACGGCCTCCGTGGCGGTGTCCTCGGCCGCGGTGCCGCGACCCGCGGCGAACGCGCCGGCCACCCCGGCGGCCGCAACGCCGCCGCCGAGGAGTCCGCGCCTGCTGACTTTCGGTGCCACGGTCAGGACACGACCGCCGCGGTGAGGTGCGACAGCGGCTCGGAGAGCGCGTTGACCGCCGCGGCGAGTGCGTTGATGTCGTCCCCGGTCAGCTCGAAGTAGAGCACGAAGCCGTCGCCCTTGCGGTGGCTGTCGAGCAGCTCGTCGAGCTGGGCGAAGCGGGTGGTCAGCTGCTCGGCGAGCTCCGGGTCCTTGGTCTCCAGCACCGGCTGCACGCCCTCGAACGCGATCCGCGCGCCGTCGACGTTGGCCTGGAAGTCCCAGAGGTCGGTCCGCGACCAGAACTCCTCCTCGCCGGTGACCTTGCCGGTCGCGACCTCTTCGAGCAGGCCGCGCGAACCGTTGGCAATCGAGTCGAGCGGGTACTCCAGCGCGCCCTTGCCCGTGGCCTGGACCCGCTTGTCGAGCTCGACGGTGTTGGCGAGCAGGTCGTCGGCGTACGTCGCGCGCTGCTGGGGCGGCCACGCGGTGTACTTCTCGGCGCGGGCGGGCCACAGGTCCTTCTCGATGGCGTGCCAACCGGTCCACTTCTCGCCAGCGGCGAAGTCGACGTCGGCCTCGCGGGCGTCCATCTTGGGGTCGAGGTCACCGAACGACTCGGCCACGGTCTCGATCCGCTCCCAGTGCTCGCGGGCGATCGGGTAGAGCGCGCGGGCCTGGTCGTCGGAGTCGCCCGACTTGTAGAGCTCGACGAACTCCTTCGTCTTCTCCAGCAGCTGCGCGGTCTGGTCCTGGACGTAGGCGCGGTAGTTGTTGGTGGCCTGCTCGATGAGCTCCTGCTCGTCGGCGCTGACCTCCACCTTCTCGTCGGAACCGGTGACCTCGAAGTCGGCACGGATGCCCTCGCCGACCATGCCGGGCTTGCACGCCGTGACGTAGCCGCCCGCGGGCACGGTGACGGTCAGGGTCTTGCTGGCCTTCGGGCCGATGCCCTCGACCTCGCCGAGGATCCGCAGTCCGTCCTCGGCGAGCAGGTAGAACTCGGTGACCTGGTCGCCCTTGTTGGTGACCGCGAAGTTCAGCGTGCCGGCGGGTGCGTCGGACGCGGAGACCTCGCAGGCGTCGTCGGTGGAGCTGACCGTCAGCGAGCGCGCATCACCCTTCTCACCGGGCTTGGTGCTCTCCGTGCCGCAGGCGCTCAGCGCCAGCGCGGACAGGAGAGCGACCGTCAGGGTCGGAGTCAGGTTCACAGCGTGGATCCTTCGGTCGGGGCCACCGCGGGCGCGGGGCTCGGGGCAGGGTGAGTACGTCGATGGATGGAGCGGAGGTAGAGGTACGTCACCGGCACGACGTACAGGACCCAGGCGAGCGCCTCGAGCACGGTGGGCGCGGGCGTGAAGTTGAACATTCCGCCGAGCAGCGCGCCGTACCAGGCGTTGGGGTCGACCGTGCCGGAGATGTCGTAGAGCGTGTTGCCCAGACCTGGCAGCACGTCGATCTCCTGCAGGTCGTGGACGCCGTAGGAGAGGACGCCGGCGGCGACGAGCACCAGCAGGACTCCGGTGACGGTGAAGAACCAGGTCAGGTTGATGGTGACCGCGCCGCGGTAGATGAGGTAGCCGAGGACGACGGCGAGCGCGATGCCGAGGCTCGCGGCGACGAGCGGCTCGACGGTGGTCTCGAACCCCTCGGGCTGGTCCTGCCCGGTCGCCGTCCGGGTGAACGTCCACAACAGGACGCCGGTCTCGAGGCCCTCGCGACCGACCGCGAGGAACGAGAGCAGGACCAGGGACCACCAGCGTCCGGCGGCGGCGTCGACGCGGCCGCGCAGCTCCCCGGCCATGCTGCGGGCAGCACCGGCCATCCAGAACACCATCCAGGTCACGAAGACCACGGCGACCAGCGAGAGCGTGCCACCCATCAGCTCCTGCGACCGGAAGTCGAGCTGGCGCGACTGGAGACCGAGGCCCAGGGTGACGGCGACGCTGAGCAGGACGGCGAGTCCGACGCCGGTCCAGACGAACCGCAGCAGGTGGCGACGGTCTGACTTGACCAGGTAGGCGACGAGGATGCTGACCACCAGCGCGGCCTCGAGGCCTTCACGCAGTCCGATGAGGAAGTTGGCGAGCACGATGCGCAATCTACGCCATATGGTTAGCCTCACCTAAATAGGTCGCACGCCGCCGTACGACGGACCGGCGTAACCTCCCTTCATGGGGACTCCTGTCATGGGGCACGGGTCGCGCGCGGTGCTCGCGTTCGGCGCGCTGGTCCTCGCGCTCTGCGTGCTGGCGACCGCCTCCGGCAACGGCCTGACCTGGGACCCGCCGGAGCGTGACCGGGCCGGCTCCGACCGGGCAGAAGAGTCCGGGACCGACGAGTCCGGGTCCGCCGAGAACGTGGTCGAGGAGGAACGCGCCAGCGGTGCCGACGACGGGGGCGACCCGCCGGAGTGGCTGCCCGCGGGCCGGTTGGCCGCGCTCGCCATGCTGGCGGCAATGATCGCCGCCCTCGTCGGCCTGGTCGCACGGCTCCGGGTGTCGTTGCGCCGTCGACGGCTGTCCGGTGACCAGCTGCGCGCGACGCTGAAACCGGTCGTGCCGCCCGATGTCGAGGACGAGGAGGAGCCGCTGGCCGAGGCGATCGACGGCGCGCTCGACGACCTCACCCGTGGCACACCGCGCGACAGCATCGTGGTGGCGTGGCTCCGGCTCGAGCACGCTGCCGAGACCGAATGGTTCGTGCGGAATCCAGCCGACACCCCGAGCGAGTTCGCGGAGCGGGTGCTGACGTCGTACGACCTGGATGCGGTGGTGGTCGGGCAGTTGGCAGCGCTCTACCGGGAGGCCCGCTTCTCCGACCACTCCATCACCGACGAGCAGCGCGACCGGGCCCGCGCCTGCCTGACGACACTGCTCGCCGGCCTTCGAACGCACTCCGGCACGCACCCCTCAGGAGGACCCCGATGATCGTCGTCTGGCTGGCCGCAGCGGCTGCGGCGGGTGCCCTCGCAGTCCACGCCCTCGCACTGGCGGCCGATGTGGTCACGCCGACCTGGCCCGAGGACGAACCCCTCCATGTGCGGGACAACCGTGCGCACGACCTCGAGCTCACGCACCTGGCCCGGCTCATCGGCGCCCGCGATCCCTCGACGATCCACGAGCGGCTGGTCGCCATGGTGGACAGGCTGGTCACCACGACGGCCGTGCTGGCCGGCCCGGCCGACGTCGACCCACGAGCCGCCCTGCCGGCCGCCGTACGGCGATTCCTGGACGCGCCGCCCCTCGACTCCCCCGACCGGTACCGCCGAGAGCTCGCAGCGGTCCTCGATGACCTGGAGGCACTGTGAGCCCGGGCGAGGCGGCACGCCTCTCGCAGCAGGTCCTCGACGAGGTCGAGACCGCTGTCGTCGGCAAGCGCGAAGCACTCACCCTGGTCCTGGCCGCGATCGTCGCCGGCGGCCACGTCCTGCTCGAGGACTTCCCCGGGCTGGGCAAGACGCTTGCCGCCCGGTCGTTCGCCCAGGCGCTCGGCCTGGACTTCAAGCGCGCGCAGTTCACCCCGGACCTGTTGCCTGCCGACCTGACCGGTTCGTTCATCTACGACCAGCGCACCTCGGAGTTCCAGTTCCGGGCCGGCCCCCTGTTCACGGGAGTGCTGCTGGCCGACGAGATCAACCGCACCCCGCCCAAGACCCAGGCCGCCCTGCTCGAGGCGATGCAGGAGCGCCAGGTGACCGTCGAGGGCGAGACGTTCCTGCTCGACGCTCCCTTCCACGTCCTCGCGACGGCCAACCCGGTCGAGTACGAGGGCACCTATCCCCTGCCCGAGGCCCAGCTGGACCGGTTCCTGCTCCGCGTCGAGTTCGGATACCCCGAGGCCGACGAGGAGTGGGAGGTGCTCCGGCGAAGGCTGGCGCGCGGCCAGGAGGAGCAGACCGTCGGGAAGGTGATCGACGCCGAGGGCCTGTTGGCGATCCAGCGCGCGGTCGAGAGCGTGACCGTGGACGCCGACGTCGGGCGCTACTGCGTCGCCCTCGCCACCGCGACCCGCAGCCACCACCACACCCTTGTCGGTTCCTCGCCCCGCGGTGGACTCGCGCTGATGCTGGTGTCGCGTGCCTTCGCAGTGATCGCCGGGCGCGACTACGTCACGCCGGAGGACGTGAAGGCAGTGGCCGTGCCGGCGCTCGCCCACCGGATCACGATCCGCCCTGAACTGTGGATGAGCGACGTGTCCGGTCGTTCCGTGGTGACGTCCGTGCTGGGCCACGTTCCCGCCCCGGCCGCTGCTTCAACCGCTGCTTCAACCGCTGCATCGACAGCAAGGGACCGCCGCCGGTGAACGCCTGGCGCGCCACGCACTCGCACCTGCGCGCCGTCGTCGCGGGCTTCGGCCTGCTCCTCGCCGGGCTCGTGCTCGGCCGGGTGGACCTGGTCCTGCTTGCCTCGCCGTTCGTCCTGGTCGCGCTGGCCAGCCAGGTCGCCCGGCCGTCGTCCGTGCCTTCGGCGCAGGCGACCGACGGCGCCCTGACCGTCCACGAGAGCGAGGAGTTCGGCTGGCAGGCGGTCCTGTCCGGCCTGCCTCCGGGCGGCGTCGTCGCGTCCTTCCACCCCGGCCAGCGCTGGCTGGACGTCGAGCCGGAGGCTGGGCGGCTGACCGCGGCCGACGACGGGGTCGCGACTGTCGACACCGCCCTGCGGGCCACCAGGTGGGGTCGGCGGCGCCTCGGCGGGCCCGTCGTCGCGGCGTACGACGCGTGGGGCGCCTGGCGCTGGAACCCCGAGCCGTTCCCGGGACTCCAGGTGACCGTGCTCCCCGCCACCGCACCCTTCGACTCGTCGGCGCCCGCCCCACACCCTCACGGTCTGGTCGGCATGGAGCGGGCCGGCCGCCCGGGCGAGGGCACCGAGTTCGCCAAGGTGCGATCCTTCGAGCCCGGCGACCGGCTGCGCCGGATCCACTGGCCGACCTCGGCGCGCACGGGCCGCCTGCACGTGACGGCGACGTACGCCGACGAGGACGCCCACGTGGTCGTCCTCGTCGACGCGGTCAACGACGTGGGCGACAGCGACGGGATCGACGGCGCGCGCAGCTCGATGGACCTGACCGTTCGCGCCGCAGCAGTGCTGGCCGAGCACTTCCTGCGCCGCGGCGACCGGGTCGGCATGCGGGTCTTCGGTGCGTGGGGCGCGAGTTTCGTGCCGTCGGCGTCGGGCCGGCTCCAGTTGCGTCGCCTGCTCGACACCCTGGCGCTGGTGGAGCCGGGCACGGCCCGCGGCGAGGACGCACTCGCGGCGCGACAGGGCCTCGGCGCGGGCACCCTCGCCCTGATGCTGTCGCCCCTCATCGAGCCTGCGTCGACCCGACAGGTGGCGATGCTGACCAGTGCCGGCATCGACGTGGTCGTGATCGACACCCTGCCCGCCGAGCTCGCGGAGGGGGTCGGTCCGGGCACCAGCAACCAGGACGCGCTCGCGTGGCGGCTCCGGATGCTTCAGCGTCGACTCGAGCGGGACCAGATGATCTCCCTCGGCATTCCCGTCGTGACCTGGGCCGGTCCGCGCAGCCTCGACCAGGTGCTCCGCGACCTCACCCGACGTTCAGCCGCACCCCGGTTGGGTCGCCGATGAGCACCGGGGGCGTCACCTTCAGCGACCGGCAGGGCAACCGGATCGGCAGCCTCAGCGCGACCACCGTCCTGACCTGGCTCACCATCGTGGCGCCGCTCGTGCTGATCGCCGAACGGACGGTGGCCGCCGCGCCCGGCACGCCGTGGTGGCCGGCGATCGTGATCGTCCTGCTCGGTGTGGCCAGCGCCGACTCCCCCGACAGTTCCTTCCCGTTCGTCACGGTCGGGGTCGCTGTCGCATGGTGGGTCGCGGTGACCGAGCACCCGTCCCTCGGCTCGACACTCGTGGTTGCGCTCGCGCTGCTCGTCTTCCACATCGCCACCGGCCATGCCGCGATCGGCCCGCGCGGCCGGGACGACGACGTCGAGGTGGTCCGCGCCGTCGTACGCCGCACCACCACCGTCGCGGGGCTGACGCTCGTCCTCGCGGCGATCGCTGCCGCGGCCTCGGACCGGGTCGTCGTACCGGCGGCGGTGCTGGGACTGGCCCTGGTCGCGGCCGGTTCGCTGCCTTGGGTGGCGGGTCGGTGGCTGCGCCCGGGCGCGGGCCACTAGTCTCGATCGCAGAGTTCGTCAGTCGACAAGGAGTTCAGTCATGCGGGTGTTCACGACGTTCGAAGAGGTCACCGAAGCAGCGGGCACCGACCTCGGCAGCAGCGAGTGGGTCACCATCGACCAGCGCCGCGTGAACCAGTTCGCGGACGCCACCGGTGACCACCAGTGGATCCACGTCGACATGGAGCGCGCCAAGAACGGCCCGTTCGGCGGCACCATCGCGCACGGCTACCTGACGCTCTCCCTCGTGCCGTGGCTCGGCAGCCAGGTCTTCACCCTGCGCACGCCCGGCGCCAAGCTCAACTACGGCGTCAACAAGGTCCGGTTCCCCACGCCCCTCCTCGTCGGCAAGCGGATTCGCCTGCACGTGACGATGGGTGACGTCGTCGACATCCCGAGCGGCAAGCAGCTCACCGTGCGCCACACCGTCGAGATCGAGGGCGAGCCCAAGCCGGCCTGTGTCGCCGAGACCGTCGTCCTGCTGCTGCCCTGATCGGTCCTCGAGGAGGTCGCTCAGCGAGCGTCTCGAGAAGCCCAGGCCTGATCGAGGGCCTGCTCGAACACCTCGGTCGGCTGCGCCCCGGAGATCCCGAAGCGCCCGTCGATGACGAAGAACGGGACACCGGTGCTTCCGTAGGCCCGCGCCTGCTCGGCGTCGGCCATCACGTCGGCGCGGTACTGCGTCGATGCGAGCACCTCCTCGACCCGGCCGGCGTCCAGACCGGCGGTGGCCGCGGCCCGACGCAGGACGTCGCGGTCACCGAGTGACTCGCCGCGCGTGAAGTACGACGCCAGGAGCTCCTCGAGCAACGCGTGCTGGAGTCCGTGCTCCTTCGCCAGGTGCAGCAACCGGTGCGCGTTGAGCGTGCGGGAGTGCAGCGCATCGGCGTGGTCGAAGTGGAGGCCCTCGGCAGCGGCGACCTCGTCAGCCTGCGCCATCATGGCGCGGGTTCCGGCCTCGTCCCGGCCGTACTTCCGGCCGAGGACCAACGCCGTGGTCTCGGTGCCGACCTCGGGAGCGAACGGGTCCAGCTCGTAGGAACGGTAGACGGTTTCGATCTCGTCGCCGTGCTCGAAGCCGGCGATCGCCTTCTCCAGGCGTCGCTTGCCGATGTAGCACCACGGGCACACGACGTCGGCCCAGATCTCGATACGCACGTGGGGTCGAACAACGCGAGGCTCGGAGATGTTCCGACCCCGAGAGACCTCAGGGTCCGGTCAGGGGTGGTTCAGGGGATCTGCCCGACGCGGCGAACCGGTCCCGACCGCGAGTCTTCTCGACATGATCACAGTCGAGTCACTCACCAAGACCTACGGCAGCTTCACGGCCGTCGATGACGTGTCGTTCACCGCGCAGCCGGGCCGGGTCACCGGGTTCCTCGGTCCGAACGGTGCCGGCAAGTCGACCACCATGCGCGTCATGGTCGGCCTGACCGCACCCGGGGCCGGCGAGGTCCGCGTCCTCGGCAGGCGGTTCAAGGACCTGCCGGACCCCGGCCGCGAGGTCGGTGTCCTCCTGGACGCCTCCGCCCAGCACGCCGGCCGCACCGGCCGCGAGATCCTGACCATCGCGGCGCTCACCATGGGTCTGCCCCGCACCCGCGTCGACGAGATGCTCGAGCGGGTCAGCCTGACTCCCGACGAGGCCAGCCGGCGGGTGCGCAACTACTCGCTCGGGATGCGCCAGCGGCTCGGTATCGGCACCGCCCTGCTGGGCAACCCGCAGGTGCTGATCCTGGACGAGCCCGCCAACGGCCTCGACCCGGCGGGCATCCGATGGATGCGCGACCTGCTGCGCGGCTTCGCGGACGACGGCGGCACCGTGCTGCTGTCCTCGCACCTGTTGCACGAGATCGAGGTCATCGCCGACGACATCGTCGTCATCGGCAACGGCAGGATCGTCGCGCAGGGCACCAAGGACGAGCTGCTCGCCGGCGCCGGCACCCTCGTCCGCTCCACCGACGGCGTCGCCCTCGCCACCGCCCTCACGGCCGCCGGCATCACGGCCCGCCCGACCTCTGGTGGCGCCGTGCTCGCCGAGGCCGAGCTGGCCCGCGTCGGCCAGGCCGCGTTCGCCGCCGGCATCCCCGTGACCGAGCTCCGCGCCGCCGAAGGTGCCGGCCTCGAGGAGATGTTCCTGTCCCTCACTGCCGAGAGCCAGCGCGACGTCACCAGCCACACCGACCCTGAAGGAGCAGCGGCATGAGCACCGCGACCCTCACGACGCAGGACACCGCACCGGTGACAGCGCGCCGGACCGACGTTCGTCCCGCCCCCGCGCCGACCCCGTTCCGCCGCGTGGTGAACGTCGAGCTCCGCAAGATGTTCGACACCCGCTCGGGCTTCTGGCTGATGGCGAGCATCGTCATCGCCTCGGTCATCGCCACCGGTCTCACCATCATTCTCGGCGACCGCGAGGACCTGACCTTCGACTCGTTCGCCGCCTCCGTCGGCAGCCCGATGTCGATCGTGCTCCCCATCATCGGCGTGCTCGCCGTGACCAGCGAGTGGAGCCAGCGCACGGCACTGACCACCTTCACGCTGGTCCCGAGCCGTCGTCGGGTCCTCGGCGCGAAGCTGCTCAATGCCCTGGCCATCGGTGCCGTCTCGATGGTCGTCGCCCTCGGCGTGGGCGCCCTCGGCAACCTGGTCACGGCGGCGATCAACGGCACCGATCCGGTCTGGGACATCGCCTCCTCGACGTTTGCACAGATCGTGCTCGCCAACGAGCTCGGCATGCTCCTCGGATTCGCGCTGGGCCTGCTGTTCCGCAACTCACCGGCGGCCATCGTCGGCTACTTCGTCATCAACCTCGTGTTGCCCGGCCTCTCGGGTGCGCTGGGGGCCGCGCAGGCGTGGTGGGCCGACAACGCCGGCTGGTTCGACCTCAACCAGACCCGGTTCCTGCTGTTCGACTCCACCCTCAGCGGACAGGAGTGGGTCCAGCTCGGGCTCACGTCGGCGCTGTGGATCGCGCTCCCCCTCGCCATCGGCCTGCGGCTGGTCCTGCGCTCCGAGGTGAAGTGAGCCATGAACTCCTCGACCGTCGACGTCCGCACCGCCCCTGACCCGGTGACCGCCACGCCCGGTGAGCGCGCCCGTTCCGTTCCTGCGCCGACCCCGTTCCGCCGTGTGCTCAACGTGGAGCTGCGCAAGATGTTCGACACCCGCTCGGGCTACTGGTTGATGGTGAGCATCGTCGGGCTCTCGATCCTTGCAACTGCGGCGGTGATCGTCTTCGCACCTGACGACGAGATCACCTACGAGAGCTTCGCGACCGCGATCGGCTTCCCGATGTCGATCATCCTGCCGATGATCGCGATCCTGGCCGTGACCAGCGAGTGGAGCCAGCGCAGCGGGCTCACCACGTTCACGCTGGTGCCGAGCCGGGGCCGGGTCATCGGGGCCAAGGCAACCGCCACCTTCCTGGTCGGCCTCGTGTCGATGGTCGTTGCCTTCGCTGTCGGCGCCCTCGGCAACCTGGTCGGCTCGGCACTCCTCGGTGCTGACACGGTCTGGAACATCTCCTTCGAGACCGTCCCGCAGATCGTGCTGGGCAACCTCGTCGGGATGGCCATCGGCTTCACCCTCGGCGTCGTCCTGCGCAACTCCCCCGCAGCGATCGTCGGCTACTTCGTGGTGTCGCTCGTGCTGCCGGGGATCCTCCTGCTGCTCGCCCAGGTGCGCGACTGGTTCGAGGACCTGCAGCCGTGGATCGACTGGAACTACACCCAGGTCAACCTCTTCGACGGGGCCACGGACACGGCGCGGGAGTGGGCCATGCTCGGCACCACCTCGGCCATCTGGATCGTGTTCCCCCTGATCGTCGGGGTGTGGTTCCTGCGGCGTTCCGAGGTGAAGTAGCTCGACCGCGATAGCGTCGGACGTCCCGCGGGCAATGGCCCGACGGGGCGTCTGACAGTTGCGGAGGATGCCGTGGAACTGACCTCGACCTGGTGGTTCTGGGCGCTGCTGTCCGCCGTCTTCGCGGCGCTGACCGCGATCTTCGCGAAGGTGGGCGTCAAGGAGGTCGACTCCGACGTCGCGACCTTCATCCGCACCATCGTCATCCTCCTCACGCTCGGCCTGATCCTGGTCGCTCTCGGGAAGTTCCACTCCCCCGGCGACCTGGGCAGCAGGACCTGGCTGTTCCTCGTGCTGTCGGGTCTGGCCACCGGCGCCTCGTGGATCTGCTACTTCCGCGCGCTCAAGCTCGGTGATGCGTCGCTGGTCGCGCCCGTCGACAAGCTGAGCGTCGTCCTCGTCGCGATCTTCGGCGTGACCCTGCTCGGCGAGACCCTCTCCGGCCTGCAGTGGCTCGGCGTCGCACTGGTCGGCGGCGGCGCGGTGCTGCTGGTCTTCAGCGGTTGACGACCTCCGCCGCCTGCCGGGCGATCTCCAGCTCCTCGTTCGTCGGTACGACGAGCACCCGCACCCTCGAGCCGGGAAGGGCGATGTCGCGCGCGGTTCGGCCCGTTGCCGCGTTGGCTTCCGCGTCGAGCTCGATGCCGAGCACCTCCAGGCCGGCGAGCGTCCGGGCCCGCACCGCAGCGGAGTTCTCCCCCACGCCGGCAGTGAAGACGACCGCGTCGACCCGCCCGAGAGCGGCGGTGTAGGCGCCGACGTACTTGCGCAGGCGGTAGCAGTAGACGTCCAGGGCGAGCATCGCAGCGGTGTCTCCTGTCTCGGCTGCCGCGACCAGGTCACGCATGTCCTGGCGGCCCGACAGGCCCAGCACACCCGACCGCTTGTTCAACAGGTCGTCGATCTCGTCGATGTCCATGCCGGCCGTGCGGGCCAGGTGGAAGACGATGGCCGGATCGATGTCACCGCTGCGGGTGCCCATCACCAGGCCCTCGAGGGGCGTCAGGCCCATCGAGGTGTCGACGGACTCACCGCCGCGGACGGCCGTGGCGGACGCGCCGTTGCCGAGGTGCAGCACGATCATGTTGGTCTCGGCCGGCGGGCGGCCGAGCAGGCGCGCGGCCTCGCGGGAGACGTAGGCGTGCGACGTGCCGTGGAACCCGTAACGGCGTACCCGATGGCGGCGGGCCACGTCGGCATCGATGGCGTAGGTGTGGGCGACCGGCGGCACGGTCATGTGGAAGGCGGTGTCGAAGATCGCGACGTGCGGCAGGTCCGGGAAGTGCGCCCGCGCCACCCGGATGCCGGCGAGGTTGGCCGGGTTGTGGAGCGGGGCCAGGTCCACCAGCTCGGTCACGACGCGGACCACGTTGTCGTCGATGACGACCGGTCGCTCGTACTCCTCACCGCCCTGGACGACGCGGTGACCGACGGCGATCAGTCCCACCGTCTCGAGCTGGGGACCGTGGCTGACGAAGGCCTCGGTCATCGCGGCCATCGCCGCGTCGTGGTCGGGGACGTCGCGCCGCAGGACGTGCTTCTCGCCGCCCACCTCGTGCGAGATGACGCCACCGGTCGTGCCGATGCGCTCGACGAGGCCGACCGCCAGCACGTCGCCGTCGACCGCATCGACCACCTGGTACTTCAGCGAGGACGAGCCGGAGTTGATGACCAGCACCCGGCTGGTCATGACCGATCCTGCGCCTGGATCGCAGTGATCGCGACGGTGTTGACGATGTCCTGCACCAGAGCGCCGCGCGACAGGTCGTTGACCGGCTTGCGAAGGCCCTGGAGCACCGGGCCGACCGCCACCGCACCGGCGGACCGTTGCACTGCCTTGTAGGTGTTGTTGCCGGTGTTGAGGTCGGGGAAGACGAACACGGTCGCCTTGCCGGCCACCTCCGAATCGGGCAGCTTCGTCTTCGCGACCGAGAGGTCGACGGCGGCGTCGTACTGGATCGGACCGTCGACGATCAGCTCCGGTGCCCGCGCGTGCACCAGCTCGGTGGCGGCGCGGACCTTGTCGACGTCGACGCCCGAGCCGGACGCACCGGTCGAGTAGGAGAGCATGGCGATCCGCGGCGTCACTCCGAACTGTGCGGCGGTCGCGGCAGAGGAGATGGCGATGTCGGCGAGCTGTTCGGCCGTCGGGTCCGGATTGACCGCACAGTCGCCGTAGACGAGCACCCGGTCCTCCAGACACATGAAGAAGACCGACGAGACGATGGAGACGCCCTCGATCGTCTTCACGATCTCGAACGACGGCTTGATGGTGTGGGCGGTGGTGTGCTTGGCGCCCGACACCATCCCGTGGGCCAGGCCGAGGTGGACCATGAGCGTGCCGAAGTAGGACACGTCGGAGACGATCTCCCGGGCCCGGTCGACCGTCATCCCCTTGGCGGCGCGGAGCTCGGCGTAGACATGGGCGAACCGGTCGCGGAGCTCGGGATCGACCGGCGACAGCACGGTCGCGGCCGCGAGGTCGAGGCCCAGCTCGCTGCCTCGCGCGCGGACCGCCGCCTCGTCGCCGAGGATCGTCAGGTCCGCCACGTCGCGGGCGAGCAACGTGCTCGCCGCGCGCAGGATCCGGTCGTCGTCCCCCTCCGGCAGCACGATGTGACGCCGGTCGGCGCGCGCCCGCTCGATGAGGTCGTACTCGAACATCAGTGGCGTCACGACCTCCGCCCGCGGCACGTTCACCGCAGCGAGAAGGGCCGCGCCGTCGACGTGCTGGGTGAAGGTCGAGCGAGCCGTGTCGAGCTTGCGCTGCGAGCCGGTGGAGAGCAGCCCCTTCGTCTCGGCCACCCTGCGCGTGGCGTCGAAGGTGCCGAGGGCGGTGGTCACGATCGGCAGTCTCTGGCCGCGCACACCGATCAGGCGTCGTACGGAATCGGACGGGAGATAACCGCCGTTGAGGATCAGCCCGGCGAGCGAGGCGAATCCTTCGGCGGCGTGCGCCGCCACCATGGCCAGGACGACGTCCGACCGGTCCCCGGGTACGACGACGACGGTGCCGTCGACCAGGCGATCGAGGACGTGCTCCATCGTCATGCCGCCGACGATGATGTGCTCGGCCTCGCGCTCGAGCAACTCGGGATCGCCCGCGAGGAGCGCGCCGTCGACGGAGCGGACCAGGTCCGCGACGGTGGGCGCTGACAGCAGCGGGATGTTCGGCATCACCCACGTCGGGAGGGTGACGCCCTCGAGCGCCGCCTTCACCTCGTCGAGCTCCCCCGGGTCCGCCCGGTTGGCGACGACGGCGACGACCTCGGCGTGACCGGCACGCAACTCTGCAGTGGCGATGTCGACCATCTGGCGCACGTCGCCGGCCCGGCGGTCGACCGCCGACACGACCAGGACGACGGCCGATCCGAGGTTGGCCGCTATCCGGGCGTTGTAGGCGAGCTCGGCAGGGCCGGCGATGTCGGTGTAGTCGGAGCCCACGATGACCACGACGTCGCACAGGCCCTCGATGCGGCGGTAGCGCTCGATGATCCTGGCGAGAGCTGTCTCGGGGTCGGCGTGCACGTCGTCGTAGGTCACGCCGATGCACTGGTCGTAGTCGAGGTCGACACCGTCGTGCCCGAGCAGCAGGGCGAGCACCGAGTCGCTGTGCTCGTCGGCGCGGGCGATCGGGCGGAACACGCCGACCCGCACCTGGGCGGCGAAGAGTTCGACGAGCCCGAGAGCGACCGACGACTTGCCTGTGTGGCCCTCCGGGGAGGTGACGTAGACGCTACGCGCCATCAATGCTGGCCTTCGAGGACCTCGGGATGGAAGTCGGGGAGCAGATCGACCAACGGGACCTCGAGGACCTGACTGAGCGCGATCAGGGTGTTCAGCCGCGGGTTCATCGGCGTACCCGGGCGGGACTCGCCCTTCTCGAACTTCTGGTAGGTGTAGCCCGCCAACCCGGCCAGGTGCGCCACCCGCTCCTGGCTGAGGTCCTTGGCCATCCGCGCGCGATGCAGGTTGTGCCCCAGCTCGCGCGCGTAGGTCTCCCACGTGAAGTCTGTTCGTTTGGCTGCCACGTCCATCATCATTCGCACCCACCCACCTGTTTACGACCATACGCGTATGGTTTTGCTCAGGGAACTGGCGGATCTGTGGACAACGGGCGCTCAGACGGCGCCGATGTCGACGGTCTCCCGTACGGTCCGGAACTCGACGACGACGTGGGGGTGACATGACGGGCAGCAGTTCACCGACCTGGCTCGACGAGCCGTGCCCGCCGTGGTGCGTGCGCGACCACGAGGAGGACGACCACCCCGAGGATCGCTACCACCAGAGCGAGCCTTCCCTGTTCGTCGGCGTCGCAGGCTCCGGCGACCAGGTCCCGGTGACCGCCTCGCTCGCGCCCCTGACCCTGGGCATCCGCCTCGGCTGCCACGTCGGCGAGGCCCGCGCGTGGGTGGTGATCGAGTCGCTCGAGACCCGCCATCCGCGCATGGTCCTCACCGAGGAGGCCGCCGCCGCCTTGCGGCAGGCACTCGAACACCAGCTGGCGCGCCGGTGACGACGCACGAGGCCCCCGGACCAGTAGGTCCGGGGGCCTCGCGTACGAACGTTCCAGAGGAGGTCAGCGTGCTGCGGAACCCTCGGTGTAGTCGTCGTCGGTCTGCTTCCAGGCGAAGTGCGAGCGCAGCGCCTTGCCGGTCGCCTCGATGGAGTGGGCAGCCTCTTCCTCGCGGAGCTTGAGGAACTCGACGCCGCCGTTGTCCTGGTCGCCGATGAAGCGCTCGGCGAAGGCACCCGACTGGATGTCGCCGAGGATCGCCTTCATCGAGGCCTTGACCTCGGGGGTCACGACGCGCGGGCCGGAGACGTAGTCGCCGTACTCCGCGGTGTCGGAGACCGACCAGCGCTGCTTGGCGATGCCGCCCTCCCACATCAGGTCGACGATGAGCTTGAGCTCGTGGAGCACCTCGAAGTAGGCGATCTCGGGCTGGTAGCCCGCCTCGGTGAGGGTCTCGAAGCCGGCCTGGACCAGGTGCGAGACGCCGCCGCAGAGGACGGCCTGCTCACCGAACAGGTCGGTCTCGGTCTCCTCGGTGAAGGTGGTCTTGATGACGCCGGC
>JAPLCC010000044.1 GCA_026392415.1 Propionibacteriales bacterium | reverse complement strand
CGCGGGCGACCTCGGCTTGTTGACGGTGCTCGAGGATGACGGCGGTGATGACCAGTCGGGCTTTCGACACGGGTGCAGCGTGGTGGCCGGGTCTTTCCTATGTCTTGAGAGATCCCTTTCCTATGTCCTGAGCCAGAACACTGTCAGCCCGACCACGTGACCCGGACCCATGGAAATGGGTTCGGGTTCACTGTTTTTCGCGCCGTGTGCCCCAGGCAGCGGATATCCGCGGTCTCAGGCACACGACCCAGTGGTGCGGCCCGGGGGCATCGTCGTGACAGACTGCGTGCCATGTCTGACGAGCAGGACAAGCTGAAGTTGAGCTTGGAGGCGCCCAAGCTGTTCGGCCGCAAGAAGAAGCCGGCCGACAAGCCGGCGACCTCCGAGTCCGCCGAGCCGTCCCCTGCACCCGCCGAGGCCGAGGTCGACGATCCGACCGAGGTCCTCGAAGCCGTGGAGCCCGAGCCCGTCGTGGAGCCCGAGCCCGTGGTCGCCAAGCCGGCTCCGAAGCCGGCAGCCGCGAAGCCCGCAGCCGCGAAGCCCGCGCCCACGCCGGCCGTCGTCGAGCCCGAGCCCGTCGCGACCACCCAGGCGGCGGCCGAGGACGCCGAGATCCGCGCGCTGGGCACCGACGGACCCCTGCTGACCATCTACCGCGCCGCGGCCCTCACCGGGCTCGTGGTGGGCGCCTCGATGGTCGTGCTGACCTGGCTGGCGCTGCGCGGCTGTGGAGCCGTGCGTGGCGCATCCTCGTGCGGCGGCGGTCCGGGCTTCCTGCTCCTGATCGCGATCTTCGCGGTGTGCGTCATCCTCGGCAGTGCGCTCCTGAAGACGTTCCACATCCCCGACCCGGGCAGCAGCAGCTTCCTGGCCGTGGGTCTGGTCGCCGTGGTCGCCCTGCTGTTCCTGATCGACGCCCTCGACCACTGGTCAATGCTGGTCGTCATCCCGGTGCTCAGCATCGGCGGTTATCTCGCGTCGGTCTGGGTCACCAAGACCTTCGTCGAGCCAGCGGTCGAGTAGGTCTCGAGACGGTTGCTGCGCAACCTCCTCGACCGCAGACGAACTAGCGCGCAGCGGCGATGAGCTCGGCGATCTGAACGGTGTTGAGCGCCGCACCCTTGCGCAGGTTGTCGTTCGAGACGAACAGCGCGAGGCCGCGGTTGTCGTCGACACCCGGGTCCTGCCGGATCCGGCCGACGTACGACGGGTCCTTGCCGGCCGCGGCGAGCGGGTTCGGGATCTCGGCGAGCTCGACGCCAACAGCGTCGGACAGCAGCTCGGTGGCCCGGGCGGCCGTCAGCGGCCGCTCGAACTCCGCGTTGATCGCCAGCGAGTGGCCGGTGAAGACCGGGACGCGCACGCAGATGCCCGAGACCCGCAGGTCCGGGAGGCCCAGGATCTTGCGGGACTCGTTGCGGAGCTTCTGCTCCTCGTCGGTCTCGTTGAGCCCGTCGTCGACGAGCGCTCCGGCCAGCGGCACCACGTTGTACGCGATGGTGCGCTGGTAGACGCCCGGCTCGGGGAACGCGACCGCCTCGCCGTCGTAGGCAAGTTCACGGGCCTTGTCGCCCGCCGCCTCGACACGGGTGGCGAGCTCCTCGACGCCGGCGATGCCGGAGCCGGAGACGGCCTGGTAGGTCGACGCGATGAGCCGGACCAGACCGGCCTCGTCGTGCAACGGCTTGAGCACCGGCATGGCGGCCATGGTGGTGCAGTTCGGGTTGGCGATGATGCCGCGTCCGGCTGCGATCACCCCGGCAGCAGCCTCGGGGTTCACCTCGGAGACCACGAGCGGGATCGACGGGTCCTTGCGGAACGCCGACGAGTTGTCGACCACGATCACACCGGCATCGACGAACCGCGGCACGAGCGCACGGGACGCCGTCGCCCCGGCCGAGAAGAGCGCGATGTCCAGCCCGGTCGGGTCAGCGGTCTCTGCGTCCTCGACCACGATCTCGCGGTCACCGTAGGCCAGCACCTTGCCCGCGGAGCGCGCCGAGGAGAAGAAGCGGATCGAGTCGGCCGGGAAGTTCCGCTCGAGCAGGATCTGGCGCATGGCGACGCCGACCTGGCCGGTCGCCCCGACCACTCCGATGTTGACTCCCATGGCTCAGCGTCCTGTTCCGCCGTACACGACGGCCTCGATCTCGTCCGAGCCCAGCTCGAAGGTGGCATGTGCGGCGTTGACGGCGTCCTCGACCTGCGTCTCGGCGACGACGACGGAGACGCGGATCTCGGAGGTGGAGATCATCTCGATGTTGACCCCGGCCTCGGAGAGGGCCTCGAAGAAGCGTGCGGAGATGCCCGGCGAGGAGCTCATGCCGGCGCCGACGATGGAGACCTTGCCGACGCTGTCGTCGTACTGCAGGCTCTCGAAGCCGACGGACTCCTGGATCCGGGAGAGCGCGGTCATCGCGGTCTGGCCCTCGCCGCTGGGCAGCGTGAACGAGATGTCCGTGCGGCCGGTCGCAGCGGCCGAGACGTTCTGCACGATCATGTCGATGTTGATCTGCGCGTCGGCGACGGAACGGAACAGCGCTGCCGCCTCGCCCGGCTTGTCGGGAACGCCGACCACGGTGATCTTGGCCTGGCTGCGGTCGTGGGCGACACCGGTGATGATGGCGGCTTCCATGGAGTCCTCCTGAATGACGTCCTCGGCCTTGACGACCCAGGTGCCCTCCTTCTCGGAGAAGGACGAGCGGACGTGGATGGGCATGTCGTAGCGGCGGGCGTACTCGACGCACCGCAGGTGCAGGATCTTGGCGCCCTGCGCCGCCATCTCGAGCGTCTCCTCGTAGGAGATGCGCGGCACCTTGCGGGCGCGCGGCTCGATCCGGGGATCGGCGGTGAAGATGCCGTCGACGTCGGAGTAGATCTCGCAGACGTCGGCCTTGAGCGCGACAGCGAGCGCGACGGCGGTCGTGTCGGAGCCGCCACGGCCCAGCGTGGTGATGTCCTTGGTCGTCTGCGAGACGCCCTGGAAGCCCGCGACGATGGCGATCGCGCCCTCGTCGATCGCGGCCTGGATGCGGCCGGGGGTCACGTCGATGATCTTCGCCCGGCCGTGCTCGGCGTCGGTGATGACGCCAGCCTGGGAGCCGGTGAAGGACCGTGCCTCGTGGCCGACGCTCTGGATCGCCATGGCCAGCACGGCCATCGAGATCCGCTCACCAGCGGTCAGGAGCATGTCGAGCTCACGGGCCGGCGGGAGCGGGGAGACCTCGTTGGCGAGGTCGATGAGCTCGTCGGTCGTGTCCCCCATCGCCGAGACCACCACGACGACCTGGTGGCCGGCCTTCTTGGTGTTGACGATGCGCTGCGCGACGCGCTTGATGCCAGCGGCATCGGCGACCGACGAGCCGCCGTACTTCTGCACGACAATGCCCACGGGGGCTCACTCCTGGCTGTGCGGGGAAGGGGACCTGACCCCGGCCGCGAATCGGCCAGCGGGGCCGATCCCGATTCTACCGAGCGTCGCTACCGGATTTCGCCAGCGTCCAGCACAGAGGCGACGGCCTCGATCTGGTCGAGCTCGGACGGGCGCTCCACGTCGAGCCGGTCGTGGGCCACGACCGACAGCAACGCTTTCATCGCAGCGCCCGCGAGGGCACCCCACGAGGACACGTAGGAGAACTGCCACCACCACAGCGCCTCCTCGACGTCACCGACGTTGTAGTGGCGCAGGCCGATCTCCAGATCGGCCGCGATGCTGGTCAGGTCGTCGGAGAGCAGGCCCTCGACCAGCTCGGGCTGATACGGGTCGAAGACGTAGCTGTAGGTGTCGACGTTGCCCAGCAGCGAAGCGATCTTGAGCCGCAGACCGTCGGGATCGGCGTCGGGGCCGACGTCGGGCTGGTACTCGACCCGCGGCGCGAAGTCATTCTGTACGCCCAGGCGAGCGCCGGCGAGCGCGATCTGGCTGATCTGGAGCAGCAGCAGCGACACCGCCTGCCCGGCAGTGGCCTCGGTCGTGATCACCCGCAGTGCGTCCAGGAAGGAGCGCACCGAGGTGGCGATGTCGTCAGCGAAGCGCACCGTCTCGGCCTCCACGGCGAGCAGCGCTTCGAGCGCTGCCAGTCCGGGGAGCTTCTCGGTGCTGGAGATGCTGGAGATGTCGGTCATGTTGCCGTCTGCCTTCCCACAAATGCTCGGCCCAAGGTGACCTCGTCGGCGTACTCCAGGTCCCCTCCCACCGGAAGTCCACTCGCCAAACGTGTCACGCGCAACCCCAGAGGGCTCAACATCCGCGTGAGGTACGTCGCGGTCGCCTCTCCCTCAAGGTTCGGATCGGTCGCCAGGATCACCTCGGTGACCACCTCGTCAGCGAGTCGGGTGAGGAGCTCGCGGATGTGCAGCTGTTCCGGGCCGATGCCGTCGATCGGCGAGATCGCGCCACCCAGCACGTGATAGCGACCGCGGAACTCGCGGGTCCGCTCGATGGCGACGACATCCTTGTACTCCTCGACGACACAGAGGATCGCGGGGTCGCGTCGGGTGTCGCGGCAGATCCGGCACTGGTCGTCCTCGGCCACGTTGAAGCAGATCGAGCAGAACTTCACCTTGGCCTTGACCTCGAGGAGCACCTCCGCGAGGCGGCGCACATCAGCCGGGTCGGACTGCAACAGGTGGAACGCGATCCGCTGGGCGCTCTTCGGGCCGACCCCGGGCAGCCGCCCGAGCTCGTCGATGAGGTCCTGGACGACGCCTTCGTACAAGTTGTCTCGCCTCTCAGAAGCCGAGCTGGCCCGGCGCGCCGCCGGGCAGGCCACCCGCGAGGGGGCCGAGGGTCTGGCTGGCGAGCTCGTCGACCTTGGTGCGGGCGTCCCGGAAGGCGGCGACGACCAGGTCGCCGAGGTCGGCCAGCGCCTCGGCGTCGGTGCCCTCGAGCGCCTCGGGCTTGATCGTGACGCCGGTCAGCTCGCCCACACCGGTCACGGTGACCGTGACGACGCCGCCGGCGACGGTGCCCTCGACCGTCGTCTCGGCCAGTCGGTCCTGTGCGGACTGGAGGTCGTCCTGCATCTGCTGGGCCTGCTGGAGCAGGGCACCGAGGTCGAGGCCACCGAGGGCGCCGGCCAGGTCGCCACCGCCACCGAGGGCGTCGAAGGGGTTCTGGCTCATGGTCATCTCATCTCTGTCGGGGACGGCGGTTCAGCGGTACGGCGTCAGCCGCGCGGGATCTCTTCGATCACCCGGGCGCCGAGCTCGCGGGCGAGCAGTTCGGCGCTGGACTCCTCGTCGACCTCGACGTCGTCGAAAGCGACCGCCTCATCGGGGTCCTGCTTCGGGGCCTCGGTCTGTGCCTGGATGTCGGCCATCCGCGGGCGCCGGGAGACCGGGGCCTCCGCAGGCTGCGTCGCGTCGTCCGCGACGGCCCAGGGCGGGGCGTCGTCGGCGGGCGCGGCAGGCGCGACCGAGCTGGCGGGCGCGGCGGGCTCGGCAGGCGCCGCGGGCGGCTCGGGGGCTGCGGTCGGCGCCGGAGCATGGGCGCCGGGGTCAGCGGCGGGATCGATGATCGCCTCGATCCGCACATCGGCCCCGATCTCGTCGATCACGGCCTGCTGAACGATCTCGGCGTGCCCACCGGACTCGAAGGACTTCCGCGGACCGTCGGCCTGGAAGCCCAGGCTGAGGACGGCGTTGTCGTAGCCGACGACCTGGGAGTTCTGCGTCAGGTGGATCCAGGTGACGCGCTTGACGCCCTTGACCCGGTCGATGACCGAGGGCCACAGCCGGCGGATGTCGATGAGGGTGAGGGCGGTGCCGCCCGACGTCGCCCGGACGGGCTCGGGCTCGACGACCACGGGCTCCGGGGCGATCGGCTCGGGGACGACCGGCTCGGGGACGACCGGCTCGACCGCCGCGACGGGCTCCGGCGCCGCCTCAGGCTCCCGAACGGGCTCCGGCTCGGCGGCGACGGGTGCGACCGGCCGCTGCGGAGGAACCGGTGCCTCGACCCGCTCGGGCGCGGCGCGCTCGGCGCGCGAAGGCGCCGGGTGGTCCTGGGCGGGCGCCGCCGCGGGGGCAGCAGGCGGAGCGGCCTCGGCGGACGTCGTACCGCTGATGGCGGCGCGGCGCTCGAGGCGGTCGAGACGCGCGATGACGCCCTCGGTGCTGTGATCGGCGGCCGGGAGCAGGATCCGCGCGCAGATCAGCTCGAGCAGCAGGCGCGGGGCCGTCGCACCGCGCATGTCGGTGAGCCCGGCCGCGACCAGTCGGCGGCGCGGGTCAGTTCACCCCGCCCGAAGGAGGTGGCTTGCGCGACCAGGCGGTCGGCCTGGTCGCCGGAGACGTCGATCAGTCCGGACGCCGCGGCGTCGGGCACCGCGGAGATGATGACGAGGTCGCGCAGTCGGCGCAGCAGGTCCTCGGTGAAGCGGCGCGGGTCCTGCCCGGTCTCGATCACCTTGTCGACGACCCCGAAGACCGCGCCGCCGTCACCGGCTGCGAACGACGAGACGACGTCGTCGAGCAACGTGTCGGGGGTGTAGCCGAGCAGACCGCTGGCGAGCTCGTAGGTGACGCCGCCCGCCCCGGCACCGCCGAGCAGCTGGTCGAGCACCGACAGGGTGTCGCGGGCCGATCCGGCTCCGGCGCGCACGACGAGAGGCAGCGCCGCCGGTTCGATCGTCACACCCTCGCGCTCACACAGCTCGGAGAGGTACGACGACAGCAGCCGCGGCGGGATCAGCCGGAACGGGTAGTGGTGGGTGCGCGAGCGGATGGTCGGGATGACCTTCTCCGGCTCGGTCGTGGCGAAGATGAAGCGCAGGTGGGGCGGCGGCTCCTCGACGAGCTTGAGCAGGGCGTTGAAGCCCTGCGTCGTCACCATGTGCGCCTCGTCGATGATGTAGACCTTGTAGCGGCTGCGCACGGGCGCGAAGAACGCCTTCTCGCGCAGGTCGCGGGCGTCGTCGACACCACCGTGGGACGCCGCGTCGATCTCGATGACGTCGATGGAGCCGGGGCCGTTGCGGGCCAGGTCGCGACAGCTGTCGCACTCACCGCACGGATCGGCGATCGGAGCCTGCTCGCAGTTCAGCGCACGAGCCAGGATCCGGGCGCTCGTCGTCTTGCCGCATCCCCGCGGCCCGGAGAACAGGTAGGCGTGGTTGACCCGGTTGGCCGCAAGGGCCGCGCGCAGTGGCTCGGTGACGTGCTCCTGCCCGATCACCTCGGCGAAGGTCTCGGGCCGGTAGCGGCGATAGAGCGCAAGCGGGGAGTCCACGTGTGCACACTAACCAGCGGTGCCGACAGGGGCGACCTCAGGCTCCGAGCCGCCAGCGCACGGTCAGGGCAAGGTCACAGGCGCGCATCGTGAGGCCGGTCCCGACGCTGCTGTCGGCCACCCCGAGGCAGAGCCCGCCGCGCACGAGGCGGAAGGAGACACCGCCGGCCGGGTTGGCCACCGGACGCCACTGCTGGTTGTCCTGCGTCCCGCAGCTCCACGTGCCGACCTCGCCGCCGAGACCGGAGCCGTAGGCGTCGAAGCAGCGGCCGGTCCGGGCGTTGCGGAGCTGATGGGTGCCGTTGGCGTTGCGGGCGATGACCACCCGCGTCGCCGTACCGTCCGGCTCCCGGACGAGCAGCATCGAGCTGCCGGTCGCGTCGGAGGGTACGCCCGCCGGACGACCTGACGCGGCCTGGACGAACGACCGCTGGCCGAGGGTCGGCGCGACGGGCTTCCACGCCGAGACCGCCGGCGCCCGGAAGGCCCAGCTGTTCGCGAGGGACGGACCACAGCGCCCGTGTCGGACCGCCGCCCCGTTCTCGATGCTGCCGTTGGTCGGGCGCACGCAGGTTCCGTAGCGCACGCTGACCACCGCGGACCCGGTCACCGGATGCTCCACGACCCGGAAGCGCTGGGCGGAGACGGCCCGACAGGTGGCCAGCAGGACGGCGCCGTCGGAACGCGCCTGCAGGCAGCCACCACCCACCCTCTTGATCGCGTACGTCGAGGGCCGGCTCACCGCGAAGGCGGTCAGGTCGCCACCGGCACCGCGCTGGACGAGCGCCCCGGCCTTGTTGCTCCCCATCCGCAGCGCGGACTGGGTGTTGACCACGCTGTAGCCCGTCGCCGTGGTGACGGGGACGGTCGGCCACGAGCTGACCAGGCCGGGCTGGGGCGTGGGATCGACCTGGAACAGCACGACACCGGTGGCCGTCCGGCCGGTGGAGTCGCCGACGACGTAGCGCACGAAGTCGGTCGTGCGGCTCGTGACGGTGGGCGGCACGTAGGTCACCACGTTTCCGGAGCGGGTCAGTCGCCCACCCAGGTGGCTGCGCGAGGAGACGGAACGCAGGGCGATCGCATTCCCGTTCGCGTCGTGGTCGTTGGCGGTCGGCCGGAAGGAGAACGTCGTCCCGCTGGTCTGGTGGGTCACCAGGTCCAGGGCGGCGTACGGCGGCAGCGGCGCGGTCGGGGCCGCGACGGGCTCGAGGGGCGGCGTGGCGCGGGCGAGCCGGTCGTCGCGGAGCCGAAGGATCGCGCTGAGCTCGGTCCCGTCGAAGCGGTGGAACTGATTGCCCGAGTTGATGGTCGCGCCCTCGGGTCCGTTGGTGTGGTTGTCGTCCGCACCCCAGACATGGCCCAGCTCGTGCCGGGTCACCACCCAGGGCGTGCCCGTGCCGCCATTCGCACTCACGCCGTAGTCGCCGGAGATGGTGCTGAGGTAGGCGACGCCGCCACCGCCGGCTCCGCCGTGCCACAACGCGACGGCATCGACACCGGCCGACGCCTGCGTCGAACGCCACTCCTCGCGGACCTTGCCGAGCAGGTCGGCGTAACCGGCATAGGGCTCGGCCGTCGAAGAGGCACGGATGACCACCCGGCCGGTCGCGGGCCGGAGCCGGGCGTCGGTCTCGTAGGCGAGCTGCATCATCACGGTGTTGAGCTCGACCGCGTCCAGGGCACGCGCCACCGAGCTGTTGATCGTTGCCGCGTCACTGAACCAGCGGTGTGCCAGGTCGTACCCGACGCTCCAGCGGTACGTCGTCCGGCCGACCTGCCCGGCACGGACCGTGACGTTGCGAGCGGCGTCGTCCGCCGAGGGCCACGCGTAGGTCGTCGGCTGGGTGAGCCCCCGGGTGCCGACGACGGTCGAGTCCACGAACTGCCAGGAGCCGCCGCGGTCGAAGACCACCAGCCCCTCGACCTTGCCGTCCGAACGCAGGACCGCTGCTGCGCTCGCCCCGGTGACGCCGTCGACCGTGCCGAGGTAGGACCGCTCCGCCGGCGCCGCAGTGGCGACCATCGAGCCGTTCGCCTGCTGGACGAGGACTTCGAAGCCCGGTGCCCGGGTGCTGACCCGGCGCAACCGCACCTTCAGGCTGCGGCCGTCGTGGGTCACCGTCCGCTCGAGCGAGGTGGGCGCGGCGGCAGCCACCCTTGACGCCGACTCAGCGCCCGGCGCGACGGCCGTCGCAGCCGGGGGCGACACCAGCAGCCCGGCCAGCACGACCACGATCATTCCCAGCGCGCAGCGCCGCCATCCCCCCATTGCATGTCCCTCCCAGAACGACGCTCCGGCCGCCATTCTGCGGCGAAGCAGCAGGGGTTGTCGAGGTCCCGGGAGGGAGCGGCCGTCACTCGATCCGGTGGTCGTGGACCGTCGACTGCAGCGTCGTCCGGTTCAGGTCGAGGTAGAGCTGGCTCTCCGTGAGTGAAAGGGTGAGCTCGTTGCGACGTTCGATCGCCGCGACCGCGGAGTCGATGAATCCGGGGTCGAAGCTGCGGACGACGACGTCCCGGGCGCGATGGATGCGCTTCCCCGACCAGGCAGCCATGACCCTGGCCGGGTCCCGGTGCGTGTAGACGGCGACGCGTCCCGCCAGCTTGCTGGCCTGGTGCAGCCGCTCGGCATCCGGCGCGCCCACCTCGATCCACACGGTGACCTGGCCCGTGAGGTCGCGGACGAGGACAGCGGGCTCCTGGGTCGAGGAGATGCCTTCGCTGAAGGCGATCCCGTCCTCGTACTCCATGCAGTACGCCAGCAGACGCGTCAGCATGTAGGCGTCGGTCTCGGACGGATGCCGCGCCACCCGAAGCGAGAAGTCCTCGTAGACGCCGCGGTCCATGTCGGCCCACTGCACGTTGAACGTGTGGATCATCGCGCCGGTGGCCATGTCGAGCGACCCTACGCACTCCCGGCCCCCTGAGGACGCAAAGGCCCCCCGTGCACCTGACAGAGCTCACTTACCCTTGCTGCCTTCCGGCCCTGGGGGAGTTGGGTGAGGTGCCACCGCACGGGGGGTTGGCACCACTTTAGAGGACCGGGTGACGGCCGACGGATTCCGGGTCGCAACCTGCTCGATTTCTCGCCGTACGGCGGCGACGGGTAATCTCCGCCGCGGAGGTATCGCCTAGTGGCCTATGGCGCTCGCTTGGAAAGCGAGTTGGGTTAACGCCCTCCGGGGTTCGAATCCCCGTACCTCCGCCAGATCGAACGGCGTCGACGATCCGTCGGCGCCGTTCGTCGCATTCAAGGTGAATACCAGCGCGACCGGCGCCGCAGATCTAGATTGGTGTGATGTTCATGGGGCGTCCCTTGCGATTGCTGGCCTGGTGCGCGGTCGCGCTGATCGTCGGCCACGTCGCCAGCCTGGTCGCCCGCCACGGCTTCGACGTGTACGCCACCAAGTACGGGTGGGTCCGGCAGCTCGACCTCAACGCCGAGGCCAACCTCGGTGCGTGGTTCTCCTCCTTCCTCCTGGGCTGCTCCGCCGCATTGGCCCTGCTGGCCGCTCAGGTGCGGCGTCTGCGCAACGAGCCGATCGCCGGTCGGTGGGTCGCGCTGTCGGCGTTCCTGCTCGTCATGGCGATCGACGAGACCGCCCAGCTCCATGACATGGCTTCCCGTCCCCTGCGCAACGGGCTGGGCCTGGACTTCGGAGTGCTGTACTTCGCCTGGCTCATCCCCGCCCTGATCGTCGTGGGCGTCGCAGGTTTCTACTTCGCGCCGTTGGTCCGCAACCTCTCCACGACCATCCGCCCCCAGCTGCTGGTCGCGACGATCGTCTATCTCTCCGGAGCCATCGGCCTCGAGATGGTCGGTGGCAGTCTCGTGTCGGGCGGCCACCAGTCGCTGGGCTACCTCACGGTGATCACGCTCGAGGAGAGCCTCGAGATCCTCGGCGGCCTGCTGCTGCTGAACGTGTTCGTCAACCAGCTGCGCGAACTGCGACCGGCCATCGTGCTGCGCTGGACCGGGGCGCTGCCCGAGCTCAGCCTTGCCGACGAGCTCACCGCGTCACCGACTGACGTCTGAGTCAGGCCCGGCGACGGGCGAGGACGGGCCGCAGCACGAGCAGGATGACCAGCGCGCCACCGCCGCCGAGTCCCCACCAGACGGCGTTGTCGCGAGCATCGGCCAGCAGGTCGGCGCGCTCGCGCGGCACCTTCGCCCGAGGGACGGCCTCAGCCTCGTGGCCCTCGGCGAACATGCCGTTGGTGTCGCGCAGCAACGCCTCCACCGGTTGTACGACGCCGTAGCCGGTCAACGGACTGGCGTCGCCACCGTTGCCGCTGGCCGTTCCCTGGAGGCGATTGCGGATCTCGTTCGCCGAGTCGCCCTTGTGGACCGACCAGACCAGTGCCGCGACGCCGGCGACCTGGGCGGCCGCCCAGTGCGAGGAGATCGTGGTGACGACGCACCACTTGCCGTTGAGGCCCTTCGCGACCGAACCGGTGCCCGGCGCGGCGAGATCCACGCCCGAGTTGCGGAGCACCGACGCGAGCGAACCCGGCACCGAGACCCCGACCGACACCACGCCGTCGTCGCCTGCGGGCCAGACGTCGAACACCGCGTCCTCGCCGGGCCGGGGGGCGCCGGCGTAGTCCTTGAGGAACGACTCGTCGGCCGCCGGGTCCCCGCCGGCACGGTCACCGCCGGGCCGGTCGCCAGCGGCAGCGATCACCAGGGCTCCGGACCTCACCAGTCGGCCGACCGCCTTCCGGAGACCCTCGGTGGGCAGGACCTCGGCCGGGATCACCACGATCGTGCGGCCCTTGAGCGTGGTACGTCGTTGGGCAGCGACGGCATTCAACGCCTGCTCGAGAGAGCCGGACATCGGCGGCTGGAGTCCGTCGTCGCTGCCCTCCGCGCGCGGCTTGTCGTAGAACCGGGCGTCGACCAGTCGCGCGCCCGGGGCGATGCCGACCGGGACCGCCGGTTTCGGCTGGTCGGGTCCGGCGATGATCGAGCCGACGACGAGCCCGTGGCCGCTGGCGAGTGTCGACGGCGCCTGTGAGGCGAGACCGGTGATCCCGCTGTCGACCACCACGACCGTGACGCCCTTGCCCGGGGTGGTGCCTGCCTTGCGGGCAAGGGCAGCCGCCTCAGGGACCTGCAGCTCCTCGCTGGCGTCGTTCACGCCGGTCACGGGCAGGATGTCCGTCGTCCCGCTGGTGACGCTCGAACAGTCCTGACCCTCGGCCGGGGCCCGGGCTCCCGACGACTGCGGGAACAGCACGACCGGGAGGAAGCCGAGCGCGACTGCGGCGGCGGTCAGCCGGGCCCGACGCAGCGTCACGAACACGTCTCCTCGTCGGCGGCGGCCGACGACGAGGCGGACGTCGGCGGGCAGAGAGCAGCGAGGATGGAGAGATCGGCACCAGCCTGGAACAGTTTGTTCCAGGCCTCGGGCACGACGACGGCCGGCACCTTCTCGTAGCCGAGGTTCTTCACCTCGTCGGAGCCGGCAACGGAGTTGCTGCGACCGCGGTCGTCGATCAGGTGGATGCTGCCGCCGGTCGAGGTGTTCCAGCCTGCCGAGCGGATCAGGGCCCCACTGCCGGAGAGCACGTCGACCTCGCGACCGCCGGCGCTGACACCGTCGAGCATGCCGGAGTCGACCGGCGCCGTGGCGAGACGGACCGCCGGCTGCTCGCCCTCCTCGGTCACGAGGACGCCGCAGACCTGCTCGGTCGCTGCCGGCGAACCGGCCAGGACGTCCTCGGGCCACGACGCGTCGGCGTACGGGCGCGAACCGTCGGCGATCTCGAAGTCGGACGTCTCGACGACCTCTGGCACCCGACCGGCCCCGGGAAGCCGGGTGTTGGTCAGCACCGCCTCGGCGAACGGGGACAGCTCGACCAGACCGTTCTTCGAAACGGCATAGGACTCGCCGGATCGCTCGACCAGGTCGCCGACACGCGTGCCCGAGGGGTACGCCGGGAGCCGCGCAGGAGCACCGAGGTCGGGGATGGACAGTCCCGAGGTGGTGAGCGGAGCACCCACCGGGAACAGCGCGAGCCATTCATCGGGGACCTCGATCTCGTCGTTGGGCGAGACTCCGAGCGCGTTGTCGAGGGCGTCGTTCTCGGTCGGCAACTGGTAGCTGTAGGCGCGGGTCGGGCGGCCCGAGACCTCCGCCTCGGCGATGAGGTACCGCTTCTCGCTACGGGCGGCCTTCACGACGAAGCCCATGTCCGACACGGCATCGACGGACGGTTCCTCGGTCACCTCGGTCCGGATGCCCTTGCCCGCTGCCGTGCACGACGTCCAGCCGCTGTTGATCAGCTTGCGCGCGGCCGGCACGGTGGCCGGCGCGTCCAGGATGCCGATCGGCGAGCCCTTGCGTCGGTCGTTGAGCTCGTCCTCGGGAACGCTCCTGGGCTCCACGTCGGCGCCCAGGATGAGCTGGGCGGACGTCACGTTGATGATCTGGCGGAGGCGGGGCTGACCGGGGACGGCGTCCTCGTCGAGGATGATGTAGAGCGCACCGTGGTCGTCGGTCACCAGCCCGGGCTTGTCCCAGTCGGGTGGGGTCCGGTTGGTCAGTGCACCGGCAACGGCGGCCCCGGCAATCAGCAAGATGGCGAGCGCGACGCCACCGACGATCATCCGGCCGGGCCGCGCGGGCTCGACCTCACGCCCGCCGGGCGCGCCGGAGACGAACGCCGTGACCAGCCGACGACGGCTGAAGGAATACGCCTCGACGAGGTCTTTCTTGGTGGCCACTGGTGGTTACCTCGGGTCAGATCGCCTGGCGAACATGCGTGAACAGACCGATGGCGACCACCAGCAGGGGCAGGAGCGTGAGCAGCGCGACCGACTCGAGGACGTCGCCGAACCGGCCGCGCCGGACCGAGGGCACCGACGGCGTCAGGGTCGCGGCCAGCAGGACCGCGCCCACCGCGGCGAGCAGGACCGCCAGCGTCGGGCGCCACTCCTCGTGCATGGAGAGAACGGCGAGAGCCGTGACGACCAGGCCCGCGATCCCGGACCCGAGACCGATCAGCACCTCGCTGCCGGTGCGGTACTGCCGGGTGCGCAGCATGACGATCAGACAGGCGTCGACGGCCAGCAGCGTGCCGGCCACCCCGAGACTCACCGCCAGGGGCACCACGAGGACGAGGAGCAGGCCGACGGTGCCGGAGATCGCGAGGAGGATCTCGTGGGCGATGCGGGCATCGGCCGACACCCGGTCCGGCTCGATGTCGTCAGGATCGGCGGTGATGTCAGCCGGGGAGTAGAGCTGGTCGACCTGCGTCGAGGTGGCACCGAGGGCCAGCCACGGGAACACGCTGCCGGCGAGGACGACCAGCGCCAGCACCGTGGTGAGCAGTGGCGCCGGCTCGAAGCGGTGATCGTCGGAGCGGAGGTAGAGGCCGACGACAAGGGCGAGCACACCGACGACGACCGGCGGGAACACCAGGGTCCGACCGGCGCCGAGACCGATCACGCAGACCACGCCAGCGGCCAGCGCGCCCGCGCCGGCGTAGGCCAGGGGTTCGCCGAACAGGTCCGTGCCGGTCGGTGCGAACATCACGCCGGCGACAGCGGCGTAGCCGGCACCCAGCCAGGAGACGCCGACCGCAGCTTCGGGTTCGCGCTGCGCCCGCGAGAGGACGATGCCGCCGGCGCACAGGGCGAGGGCCACCACAGCGGTGGCAGCGGCAGCGAGGTCCGAACCGCGCTGGACGAGCAGGGCGATCGCGCCGAGGAAGAGGAACAGGCCGGCCGCCATCAACGCCGTACGACGCCCGGAGGCGGGCCGCCACGGCTGCAGATCGTGCTCGACGACGTCGGTCATGGCTTCCACCACGTCGTCGTAGACCCGCGGCGGCGGGTCGTCCACGCCGGCCGTGACGGTGAGCAGGCCACCGTCCTCGACGCCCTGCAGGACCAGGCCGGTGTCGGGCGCGAGGCGTCGGCCGTCGGCGGTGCCGACGCGATAGCCGCCGTGGACCGTGGCCGGATCGAGCAACCCGACGCTGCGCGCCAGCTCGGGGAGCAGCTCAGCGACCGGGATCGCACCTGGGAGGACGAGGTCCACCCGCCGCGTACCCGAGGTGACAGTCACCCGGACCAGGCCAGAGGCCGTTGCCCCCGAAACCCGACCTGCCTGTGTCATCTGCTCAAACCTTCCCGAGACCGAGGTCCCATCCTGACATCAGCGAAAGGGACCGACGCGTGTGCGTCGGTCCCTCGCTGTGGTGCGGTTCGCTCAGAACTCGAAACGACCGGCGCCGCGCTTGTCGGCCGCCATGTACTCCGCGTTGGAGGAGTAGACGGTCTTCTTGCTCTCGTCGAGCAGGTCGCGCATCTCCTTCATCGCCCAGTCCCAGGCGGCCTTGGAGACGCGGTACGCCTCCTGCTGCTCACCGGACCACGTGGCGACGTCGTTGGCGATGTCGTTCTCGAGGTTGTCGAGGGTCCTGTCCAGCTTCTGAACGGTGTCGTACATGTTCTGGGCGGCGGCTTCGAGCTCGCCGTGGTTGACGCGAAGGCCATCGAGGCTCATGTCATATCTCCTTGGGTTCTCGTGCCGGCTCAGAGGTTGCCGAGTTTGTTGATCAGGTTGTTCATGCCGCTTCCGGCCTGCTGGTCGACGGCGACGTTGTCCTTCTCGGTCTCCGTCAGCGATGCGTGGAACTTGTCCAGCGCGGTGGTGACGACCTTGTGCTTCTCGGTCCACGCCTGGTGCAGCACCATGAACGCGCGGCCGCCGTCGCCCTCCCACTTGCCCTTGAGGCCCTGGATCTGGCCGTCGAGGGTGTTGGAGTGCTGACCGAACTCTTCCTTGGCCTGGATGACCCGCTCGGCGATCCGCTTGAGTGCGCCTTCTGCCTGTCCGAACTCGACAGTCATGTCTGTCTCCCTTGGTCTGTGTCTCTTTGAAGTGGCTCCCGAGTTCTTTTCAAAGAGCCGACGCGATGGGTGCTACCCCGACCGTGGGTCGGGCTAAACATCAGCCCGTGACTTCCCACAGATGACGGAAGAATCCGACGGCCACCACGAGGGCGCCCACAGCGAACGAGCCGCACAGCGATTCGGCGATCTCGGCACGTCGCGACCACCAGGCCGAACGCCACCCCCGACCGACCAGAACCCCCACCAGGACGAGGATTGCGGCGATGGCGATGGCGCACAGCGCGAGAAGGACGGGCAGCCCGGATCCGTCCGCCGGACCGCCGGAACCGAGGACGCCCAGCACCGTCAGGGCGACCAGGCCGATCGAGACGACTCCAGCCAGGCGAAGCAGCCTGCGGGCCAGCACGTGACGATAGCTCCGCGCGGCGAGAAGCAGGGCACCGCCGCCGAAACCGACGAGGCAACGCGCGCCGATCCGGTCCAGCGGCAGGTCGGCCGTCCAGAGCAACAGCGGCGCGGAGATGACCACGACCACGAGGATCGCGATGGCCGCGGCACTGATCCGGCGGGCACCACGAGCCGCAACGACACTGACCGCCTGCTCGGGAACCACGATCCTGCCCCGGCGGCCCTTCGGCCGCTCCCGGGCGGACCAGGCGGTGACCGCGAGGCGTTCGAGGTCCAGGAGGTACTGGTCGGGGACATCGATCGCGACCTCGGGCACGAACCGGCCGCCGAGCACGGCCATCAGGTAGAGGACCGCCCACACGACCTGGGGTGCCACGTTGGTGAGGGCACCGACCCCGGCCAGCACGAACCATCCCGAGCCGACGATCATCCAGATCCACAGGCCGTCCTCGGCCCCCGCGTCCGGATCGGCCAGGGCACGCCCGACCGCCGCCGTCACCGCGGCGGCCAGCGCGGCCGCGCCGAAGACCGTCGGCATCCGTTCGTCGAGGGGGTCCCACGCAGCCGCGAAACCGGCCGCGGCAGCGAAGGCAGGTGCGGTCAGCACCCGTTGGGTGGCCAGGGTCCCGATCGGGAGGCAGCCGATGAGCGCCGCGAGGAGGAGTACGGCGATCGCCGGCCACCGGTCGGCGTGCTCGAGGCGGGTGGTTGCCCACGCCGCGGCGACGGCGACACCGACGGCCACCGTCAGCCAGGTGCTCGACGCGGCACCGGCGACGACACCCCGCGCCCCCGCCTGACGTGGCCCGGACCGGCGCCGAGGCGGCGCGGGGCGGGACGAGGGGTCGACCGCGACGAGGACGGACCCGGAGACCAGACCGGCAGCGCCGACCTCGGTCGCCATCTGGAGGGGCTCCCCCGATCGGCTCACGAGGGGAAGCGGTGCCGCGAGGCCCACCTCCGAGGCGTAGGCCGACGCGACGTCGGCGAGGGTCGCATCCGTGGGGACGGTGAGGTCGAGTACCCCGTGCGGTCCGTGCACGGTCAGGACGGTCACCGTTCCGGGCGCGGGCGGCCGGGACGTCGTACCCGCCATTGCAGCCCTCCCGAGAAATCCAGTGCCGTGTCCGTGGTTCGCGACCACGTGCGCAGGGTAGTCCTACGACTCGTGCCCCCCTACCCAGAAAACCGCCGCCCTATCATCGTGCCCGTCGCATGATCGGGCATCGACGACAGGGGAACCCAGCGTGAGCGTGACACCGGGCACGAGCCAGGGCCGGAGGGAACGGACGACCGCGCCCGGAAGCCTGACCCAACGGGCCGGGCGCAGCGAACGCCCCGAGCTGCCCAGCGGACAGCTGCAGATCCAGCCGCCGCCGCAGATCCAGCCCAGCGAAGGGGCCGCCGGTGTCGCGATGAACGCGATCCCGATGCTCGGCAGCCTCGGCTCGATCGTGCTGGTGGCGAGTCTCGGTGGTGGCGGCCAGAACCCGGCCCTGCGCTACATCGCCGCCGGCATGTTCCTGTTCGCCACCCTGGGCTTCATCGTCGTCCAGATCGATCGGCAGCGGAAGCAGCGTCAGCAACAGGTCACCGGATCGCGCACCGAATACCTCCGCTACCTGGCGACGGTGCGCGGCGTCGCCCGCGACGCGGCCGACCAGCAGCGCCGGGCGCTGACCTGGATCCACCCCGACCCCACCGCCCTCCCCGCCCTCGCCGAGGACCGGTCGCGGGTGTGGGAGCGGTCCTCGGCCGATCCGGCCTTCCTCCAGGTCCGGTACGGCGTGTGCGCCCAGCCGCTCGCCCTCGAGCTCGTCCCGCCGGAGGGTGCGCCCATCGACGACGTGGACCCTGCATCCGCCTCCGCGCTGCACCGGCTGCTGGTCGTCCACCGGCTGCAGCCGGACCTGCCCGCCTCCATCGACCTGCGTGCATTCGACCGGATCGAGATCTGCGGGGCCGAGGAGGAGGCACGCTCGATGGCGCGCACCCTGCTCTGCTCGGCGACCACCTTCCAGTCACCGGAGAACCTGCAGGTCGCCGTCCTCGCGACCGAGGCCACACTGGCCAACTGGGACTGGGTGAAGTGGCTGCCCCACGCCCACAGCCAGCACCACAACGACGCGGTCGGCCCCGCCCGCATGGTCACCACCTCGCTCACCGACCTGACCGCGATGCTGCCGCCGGACCTCACCGAGCGGCCGCGCTTCGGGGCCGACGAGCGCCCGGCGATCCCGCACATCCTGCTCATCACCGACGGTGCCGAACTGCCCCCGGGCAACCACGTCATCCCGCCCGACGGCCTGCACGGTGTGACCGTGATCGACCTGCCGGCGCGATGGGGCGAGCTCGACAGCGCGACCGCGCTGCGACTCGAGATCGAGGAGACCTCCCCACGCCAGCGCGCCGCGGGCGGCGTGCCGCTGGTCGCCGTACGACTGCGGACCGAGCCGGTGCGCGCCAAGGGTGACCAGTGCGGCGTGGCGACGGCCGAAGCACTCGCGCGCCGGCTGACGCCGCTGTTCACCCCGAGCGCCGGTTCGTCGGTCGGCGACGACGCCGTCGACATCACCGCCCCCACCGACTTCATGGACCTGCTCGGCCTCGGCGACGTCCGGACGTTCGATCCCGATGCCACCTGGCGTTCGCGACCCGCCCGCGACCGGCTGCGCGTGCCGATCGGTGTCGGTGACGGCGCCTCGCCCGTGCACCTGGACATCAAGGAGTCCGCCCAGCAGGGCATGGGCCCGCACGGGCTGGTGATCGGCGCGACCGGTTCGGGCAAGTCGGAGTTCCTCCGCACGCTCGTGCTCGGCCTGGCGATGACGCACTCCCCCGAGCAGCTCAACATGGTGCTCGTCGACTTCAAGGGTGGCGCGACCTTCGCCGGCATGTCCGAGATGCCGCACGTCTCGGCGGTGATCACGAACCTCGCGCAGGAGCTCACCCTCGTCGACCGCATGCAGGACGCCCTGTCCGGCGAGATGGTGCGCCGCCAGGAGCTGTTGCGCGAGTCGGGCAACTTCGCCTCGATCCGCGACTACGAGAAGGCGCGTACGTCGGGCGACCCGGCCGGCGCCGGTCTGCCGCCGCTGCCGTCGCTTTTCCTGGTCGTCGACGAGTTCTCCGAGATGTTGTCCGCCAAGCCGGAGTTCATCGACCTCTTCGTCGCGATCGGCCGGCTCGGCCGCTCGCTCGGCCTGCACCTGCTGCTCGCTTCGCAGCGCCTCGAGGAGGGCCGGCTGCGCGGACTGGAGTCGCACCTGTCCTATCGGATCGGCCTGCGCACGTTCAGCGCCCAGGAGTCCCGCGCCGTGCTCGGCGTGCCTGACGCCTACGAACTGCCCGCGGTGCCCGGCCTGGGATACCTCAAGCCCGACCCGACCGCGCTGACGCGGTTCAAGGCGGCGTACGTCTCGGGCCCGCCGGAGGCGGGACGCCGACGGGTCACCCGCGACAGCGGCGGCAAGGTGCGCGGGATCCTGCCGTTCACGATCTCCGAGGTGCAGACCTTCGACGAGCCGGAGCCGGACGACGCGGCGGCCGCCGCGATCGCGAACGCCGCGGCAGCCGAGAGCGGTGTGACGCTGCTCGATGTCGCCGTGGGTCGGATGCAGGGCCGTGGACCGGCCGCCCACCAGGTCTGGTTGCCGCCCCTGGACGAACCGGACACCCTGAACCAGCTGATGCCGGACCTCGCGACCCACCCCGACCTCGGCCTGGTGTCGCTGCGCTGGCGCAACGTCGGCAACCTGACGATCCCCCTCGGCACTGTCGACCGGCCGCGCGAACAGCGCCGCGACACGTTGACCGTGAGCCTCAGCGGGGCCGCCGGTCACGTCGCGGTCGTGGGCGGTCCGCGCAGTGGCAAGAGCACGATGCTCCGCACGATCGTGGCCAGCCTCGCGCTCACCACGACCCCCCTCGAGTCGCAGTTCTACGTGCTCGACTTCGGTGGCGGCACGTTCTCGCCGATGGCCGCCCTCCCCCACGTCGCTGGTGTGGGCACACGCTCGGAGCCCGAGGTGGTCCGCCGGATCCTGGCCGAGGTGAAGGGCATCGTGGACCGGCGCGAGGCGTACTTCCGCAGCCAGGGCATCGACTCCATCGAGACCTACCGGTCACGGCGCGCCCAGGGCCGCGTCGACGACGGCTACGGCGACGTCTTCCTCGTCATCGACGGCTGGGGCACCCTCCGCTCGGAGTTCGACGACCTCGAGCTGGAGATCCAGCAGCTCGCCGGACGCGGACTCACCTTCGGTCTGCACGTGGTGGCGTCCTCCACCCGCTGGCCGGACTTCCGGGCCGCGATGCGCGACGTCCTCGGCACTCGTCTCGAGCTCCGACTCGGCGATCCCATCGACTCCGAGATCGACCGGAAGGTCGCCGCGCTGGTGCCGATGAACCGACCCGGTCGCGGTCTGGTGCCGGGCAAGCTGCACTTCCTCGCCGGCCTGCCCCGGATCGACGGCGACCCGTCCGCCGGCACCCTCGGCGACGGCGTCGATGCGCTGATCTCCGCGGTCGCCAAGGCCTGGCGGGGCCCGTCGGGCCCGAAGCTGCGTCTGCTTCCCGACCGGATCACCCTCGACGAGGTCCGGTCCCTCACCGCGACGCCACCTGCGCGCCAGCTGCTGCTCGCCATCAACGAGAAGGAGCTGGCTCCCGTCGGACTCGACGTCGACGCCGAGCCGCACCTGCTGCTCTTCGGTGACGGCAAGTCCGGCAAGTCCAACCTGCTGCGCAGCTACTGCCACGAGATCATGCGCACGCGCACGCCGGCCGAGGCGCAGATCGTCGTCGTCGACTACCGGCGCTCGCTGCTCGGCGAGGTCCCCGAGGACTACCTCCTGAACTACCTCACGTCGGCGACGCAGGCCCAGCCAGCACTGAACGACCTGGCGACGTACCTCCAGAACAGGATCCCCGGACCCGACGTCACCCCCGAGCAGCTGCGCAACCGCTCGTGGTGGTCGGGCGCCGAGGTGTTCGTCGTGGTCGACGACTACGACCTGGTGGCGACCCAGCAGAGCTCACCGATCGCCCTGCTCCAGCCGCTGCTGGCGCAGGCGCGCGACGTCGGCCTGCACGTCGTGATCGCCCGCCGGTCCGGTGGCGCGTCCCGCGCGCTCTACGAACCGGTGATCCAGTCGCTGCGCGACCTGGCGATGCCCGGCATCCTGCTCGCCGGCAACCGCGACGAGGGCGTCCTGCTCGGCAACGTCCGCCCCGGACCGGCCCAGCCGGGCCGCGGCCGCCTGATCACCCGCGACCGCGGCACCGAGACCGTCCAGCTCGCCTGGACCGACCCCTCTGTCTGATCAGTCCGTGCGGTCGGGTGCGGCGACGAGGGCGGCCAGGCCGGTCGTGATCGGTACGGCGAGCACGAGGCCGACCGAGGTGACCAGGGTGCGGATGACCTCTTCGGCGAGCTGCTCGGTCGAGAGCAGGTCGATGAGCGGTCGGTCGTAGACCCGCAGCAGCATCAGCAGGATCAGGGCGGTGCCGACGTAGGCGAACACGATCGTGTAGATCGTGGAGGCGATGTGGTCGCGGCCGATCCGCATGGCACTGGCGAAGATCTCTGCTCGCGAGGCCTCCGGCGACACGGCGCGCAGCTCCCACACTGCTGAGGCCTGGGTGATCGTGACGTCGTTGAGGACGCCGAGTCCGGCGATCACCAGCGCGCAACCCAGCAACGCCTGGAAGTCGAGGGCCCCGAAGGTCGCCAGGATGGACCCGCTCTCGTCACTGATGCCGGTCAGTCGCGCGTCGCCGATCGCGATCACGCCGATACCGGCGGTGAGCACGATGCCGACGAGCGTCCCGGCGAGGGCCGTGCTCGTGCGCAGCGAGAACCCGTGGGTCGTGTAGAGGACGACGAACATGATCGCGGCGGCACTCGTGAGGGCCACGCCCACACCGGGCGAGCCGTCGAGCAGTGCCGGCAGCATCCACCACCACACGACCAGGCCACCGAACGCCAGCCCGACGATCGCGAACACCCCGCGCCAGCGCGCGATGGTCACCACGACGACCACGAAGAACAGGCCCAGCCAGATCAGGGTTCCGTTGCGCTCGGTCGCGAAGTAGGAGTACGACGCCTCCTGGCCGTTCTCGGCCTCGGGCGTCGGCGTGCGCAGCAGCTCGACGGTGTCGCCCTTGCCGATGCCGGAGTCGAGCACGTCGGGAGGCACCTGCACCGACACCGGCTCGGCCTCGCCCTCGACCTGCACGCGGAGCTCGCTGCAACCGCTGCCGTCGGGCAGGCCCTGGCCCGGGCAGCGCGCGGTGATCTCGACGATCTCCCCGCTGGGGAAGGTCACCCCCGGTGCAGCGAACTGTCCCGCTGCACCGCCGGCCTCGGCGCTGCGTTCGGCGGCGTCTCCCGGCGGCCACCACACGACGAGCGCGACCAGGGTCGCGAGCAGGGCGACCCCGAGTCCTGCCAGCAACACGGCCCGGGCCGTCGTACCGACGCTGACGTGATCGGCTCCAGCGGTGGCGCGATGTGCGTGTCCTGCCCCCACGGGCACTCCTCCTGAGTCAAGCTTGTGACATAGTTGAGAATGATTCTCATTCAATTCTACCGAAAGGTGAGCCCGGATGCGCGTTCCCGTTGTCCTGCTCAGCGGCGTCGACCCCGACGCCATGGCGACCACCATGGTCGGCCTCCAGTTCGATCTCCCGGACGCGGTCGCCGTCCGGCACGCGATCGACGTCGATCGCCAGCTGCTGACCAGGACCGTCAGCGACGTGACCGGCGTGATCGAACAGCACGAGACGTTCCTGGACCACGCGTGCGTGAGCTGCGCGATGCGCGAGGACATCGTGCCGACCCTCGAGCGCCTCGCTCGCGACGGGCGCTGGCAGAGCATCGTCGCCCACCTGCCCGTGGGAGCGGAGGCCGCGCACCTCTGCTCCGCCCTGGCCCTCGACTCGCGCCTGGCCCGCTTCCTCCGGGTCTCGGCCGTGGTCGCAGCGATCGGATCCGCACAGCCCGTACGCGACCTGCTCGGTGACGACCTGCTCGTCGAGCGCGGCCACCACTGCTCACCCGGGGACCGACGCGGCGTCGGCGAGGTGCTCGCCGCCATGGTGGAGTACGCAGACGTCACCGTCTTCGACGACGCGACCGAGCCCGTCGCCCGGGACCTGGCCACGGCCCTTGCCAGGCCCGGCAGCACCGTCGCCGAAGGAAGCCACGGCCTCTCGGGTGGATCGCTCGTCGGACACCTGCACCGGCACACGCAGACCCACGCCTGGACCAGCCCGACCCGGACCGATGCGCTGCCAGAGGCCCGCGGCGAGGGCATCTGGCGCGTCGACCTCCAGTCACTACAGCCGTTCCACCCCGAGCGCCTTCTCGAATCCCTCGACCGACTGGGCACCGGGGCGCACCGTTCGCGCGGATGCTTCTGGCTCCCGACGCGCCCCGACCGAGCCCTCGCGTGGGACGGCGCCGGCGGCCAGCTGAGCATCGGCGACCATGCCGCGTGGGCCCCACGGCGCCCGTTCACCCGGATCGTGCTCACCGGTGTCGGCGCAGCGCCGGCCGACCTGCGGCCGGCGTTCGCCGAACTGCTGGTCGGCATGGACGAACGGCCCTCGTGGTCGGCTGACGAGGACGGCTTCGAACCGTGGCTGGGGCCGATCCGGCTGGTGGCATGACAGACCCCGCGGCAAACTAGAACGCGTTATCGTTTCGGCATGACCGGTTCAGTGGCTGGGGCCGCGCCCCTGCAGCAGGAGTACGACGTCGTGGTGGTCGGGTCGGGCGGTGGCGCCCTGACCGGGGCCGCCCTCGCAGCCAAGGCCGGACTGAGCACCCTGGTGCTGGAGCGGACACCGCTCATCGGCGGCACGTCGGCGTACTCCGGTGGGGCGTGCTGGCTGCCCGGCACCGACGTCCAGCAGCGGGCCGGGCTGCCCGACTCCACCGAGGGCGCGCGCAGCTATCTCGCGGCGATCCTGAAGGAAGCGGACCAGGAGCGGGTCGAGGCCCTGCTGACGCAGGCACCGAAGCTGGTCGCCACTCTCGAGGCAGACCCGTTGATGGAGTTCGAGTGGATCCCGTTCTCGGAGTACTACGACGCCCCCGGGCGGGTCCCGATGGGCCGTTCGATCCAGCCGAAGAACATCAAGCGCACCGACCTCGATCCGGCCGTCGACAACATCCTGCGCCCGCCCGTCGAGCGCGACCGCGTCGGCGCCGCGGGCCGATCGACCCTGTCCGGAGGGCAGTCGCTGATCGGCCGCCTCGCGGCGATCGTGCTGCGTGACGGTGGCACCATCGCGACCCGGCACCACGTCGTCGGCTTCGAGCGTGACGCGTCCGGCCGCGCCACCACCGTCGTCGCCGACGGCCCGGACGGCCGGATCGAGATCCGCGCCCGCCGCGGCGTGCTCGTCGCCGCCGGCGGTTTCGAGGGCAGCCCCGAACGGCGGGCCGAGCACGGCACCCCCGGCAGGGCCGAGTGGACGATGGCGCCGCAGGGCACCAACACCGGCGAGGTGATCGACGCCGCGGCAGCGATCGGCGCGGCGACCGACTGGTCGGGCGAGGGCTGGTTCTGCCCCGGTCTGCTGCAGCCCGATGGCAGCGGCGCCTTCACACTGGGCTTCCGCGGCGGCCTGATGGTCGACCAGTCCGCGCAGCGCTACGGCAACGAGTGCCTGCCCTACGACCAGTTCGGACGGGTGATGGCGGGCTCGCCCGACCGGACGCCGTCCTGGTTCGTGTTCGACTCCCGCGAGGGCGGCGGCCTGCCGGCGATCGCGATCCCCGAGGGCGACCGCGCCGAGCACTTCGCCGCGGGCACCTGGGTGCAGGCCGATTCGATCGAGGGACTCGCCACGGCGGCGGGCCTCGACGGCGCAGCGCTCGCGGCGACGGTCGAGCGGTTCAACGGCTTCGCCGCGACCGGCGTGGACGACGACTTCGGTCGCGGCCAGGACGAGTACGACACCTTCTTCGCCAGCGCCGGCAACCCCAACAAGGCACTCGTGGCGCTCGACCAGGCGCCGTACTTCGCCGCGAAGTTCGTGCTCTCCGACCTCGGCACCAAGGGCGGCCTCGTGACCGACGCGTCGGCACGCGTGCTCGACCAGGCAGGAGAGCCCATCCCCGGCCTGTACGCCGCGAGCAACTCGACCGCGTCGGTGTTCGGCTCCGCCTATCCCGGGCCGGGCGCACCGCTCGGCGCGGCCATGGCGTTCGCGTCGCTCGCCGTGGAGGACATGCTCGCCTGACCGGAGCAGTCAGTCAGCAGCGAGTCGTTCGAGCACGGTGGTCGCGAACCGGGTGATTGCCTCGACCTGCTCGCGATCCATGCCCTCGAAGAAGAGCTCACGCACCAGCTCGACATGAGCGGGGGCTGCGCCCGCGATCGCGGCCATGCCCTCCTCGGTCAGGTCGACGAACGCTCCCCGGCGGTCGTCGGCGCAGTGTCGTCGTACGACAAGACCACGGGTCTCCATGCGCGAGATCTGCTTGGAGACCCGGCTCTTCTCCCACTGGAGCCTGTCGCCGAGCTCGAACATCCGCAGGGAGCAGTCCGCGGGGCCCTGGTCGGTGAGGGCGACGAGGATCTCGTAGTCGGCGATCGAGAGGCCACTCGTGGCCTGCAGCTCGCGATTGAGCCGGGCGTTGAGCTGGGAGTTGAGGTCGACCCAGGCGCGCCAGGCCTTCTGCTCCTCGGCGTCGAGCCAGCGCGTCGTACTCACGCCTCGATGGTAGCCGGGAATGTTGACACATCCACGACTTCCCGGGGACCGCCGGAGCGGTGGGATTGGTCACCTTCACCGTCCCAGCGGGCGGCTCGATTACCCCCGGCCCCGGCATCCCGGCCTACGATCGAGCGATTTTGTTGATGGACCGAAGGGGTAGCCGTGAGCGTCACCGAGGAGAAGTTCGACCGCTGGAAGCAGCACGAGGAGCTCGCTGAGGCGGCGATCCCGATCATCGGCAAGCTGCACCGCGAGAAGGACGTCACGATCCTGCTCCACAGCCGCTCGCTGGTGAACAAGTCCGTGGTCAGCATTCTCAAGACCCACCGCTTCGCGCGAATGATCGAGGGCGAGGAGCTGTCGATCTCCGAGACGTTCCCGTTCCTCGAGGCCATCGCCGAGCTCGACCTCGGCGCCGCGAAGATCGACCTGGCGCTCCTCCTCGCGAGCTACAAGGGGTCGGACACCAACCTGAGCCCGGCGGAATTCACCGCGCTGGCCCTCTCCGACGCGACCGGCGACAACAAGACCGCCGCGCCCGGCCCGCAGGACATCGTGCTCTACGGCTTCGGCCGGATCGGCCGCCTCGTCGCGCGCCTGCTCGTCGAGAAGTCCGGCTCGGGCAACGGCCTGCGCCTGCGCGCCGTCGTGGTGCGCCGTGGCGGCGAGGGCGACCTCGCCAAGCGCGCCTCGCTGCTGCGTCGCGACTCGGTGCACGGCCAGTTCAACGGCACGATCACCGTCGATGAGGAGAACGACCTCATCATCGCCAACGGCAACGTCATCAAGGTCATCTACAGCAACGACCCGAGCACCATCGACTACACCGACCACGGCATCAGCGACGCGATCCTGATCGACAACACCGGCAAGTGGCGCGACCGCGAGGGCCTGTCCAACCACTTGCGTCCCGGCATCGCGAAGGTCCTGCTGACCGCGCCGGGCAAGGGCGACGTCCCCAACATCGTCCACGGCGTCAACCACCTCGAGGTGGACCTGGACGAGCGGATCCTCTCCTGCGCGTCGTGCACGACGAACGCGATCGTGCCGCCCCTGAAGGCGATGGAGGACGAGTTCGGCATCAGCCGCGGCCACGTGGAGACGGTGCACTCGTTCACCAACGACCAGAACCTGCTGGACAACTACCACCCGGCCGACCGTCGTGGCCGTTCCGCACCGCTGAACCTGGTGATCACCGAGACCGGCGCCGCCTCGGCCGTCGCGAAGGTGCTCCCCGACCTCAACGCCAAGATCACCGGCAACTCGATCCGGGTCCCCACCCCCGACGTGTCGATCGCGATCCTCAGCCTCCAACTGAAGCGCGAGACCACCCGCGACGAGGTGCTCGAGCACCTGCGCAAGACCTCGCTGACCGGACCTCTGAGCCGTCAGCTCGACTACACGACCGCCAGCGACGCGGTGTCGACCGACTTCATCGGTTCCCGTGCGTCCTCGGTGATCGACGGCAACGCGGCGATCGTCGACGGCGACTCCGCGATCCTCTACGTCTGGTACGACAACGAGTTCGGCTACTCCTGCCAGGTGCTCCGCACCGTGCAGTACGTGTCGGGCGTGGAGTATCCGACACTTCCCCGCGTCTGAGTTCCCGCCGCGCTAGCACCGGCAAGCAGCACCGGCACGGCGGGCATCGGAGGACAATTGCGCCTCGGGTTACGCCCGATTGGGGTGACCGTCGCCACGCGCGGTTCGTGATCCGGGCCACTGCGCTAACTATTGCAAGCATGCGAAATTGGTGGGGTCAGACCTTCCCGACCTGGGGAGGCCGCCCACGCCGCGCTGAGGCCCGCGACGACGTGGAGCGACATCGCACAACGATGAAGTAGTCGCGGGCACGGGAGAACCAATCAGCACCGCCGGACCGCCCCCGTGGGCGAACCGGCTCGGGGCGAAGGAACAACGTTCCTGGACATCAGCAGTCCAAGCCCGACAGGTCACCTTTCGAAAGCGACGCTGTTGGAGACACTCCGATGTCCACCCTTTCGCGCGCCGGTGCGCGCCTGCTCGTCCTTCCGCTCGCTGCCTCGCTGCTGGTCCTCGCGCCCAGCCAGGCTGCGCCTGCGGCGGCGGCCGACAAGGCCCTCGCCCCGGCCCCGGGCCGCTTCGTCACCGACGCCCCGCAGACGGTCGCATCGAGGACCGTGCTTCCCGTCGGTGAGCGCGCGGTGCGCGCCGCCCGGACCCGCGCCGGCAGCCCCTATGTGTACGGCGCCGCCGGCCCGACCCGCTTCGACTGCTCGGGCCTGGTCCAGTGGTCCTTCCGCAAGGTGGGCAAGCGTCTGCCGCGTACCTCGGGTGCGCAGGTCAGCGCCACTCGCCGCGTCGCACACCCCCGCCGTGGAGACCTCGTCTTCTTCACCAACGGGGGCCGGGTCTACCACGTCGGCATCTACGCCGGCGACCACATGCTGTGGCACGCCTCGCGTCCCGGTACCCCGGTTCGCAAGGACCGGATCTGGACGAGCTCGGTCTTCTACGGCCGCGTTCGCTGACCCGGGCAACACCCGCAGGACAGCAGACCGTCGGTGCCCCGTATGGGGAGGCACCGGCGGTCTGTTGCGTTGTCAGATGCTGCTCAACACCTACGAGGAGCCGGTCATCCTCACCCGTGAACAGGAAACCTTCATCGATTACGTTCGCGGAACGTGGCAGCGAGGCTGAGTCGCTCTGCGGCATGCTGGGCCCATGGGGGTCCACGAGGAACTGGCTGGTCTGCGCGCTGCCGCAGGACCGGGGGTGTTCGACAGCAGCGCCGACTTCCGGGCGGCCTTCGACGACTTCGTTGCCGAGGGAGGCGCAACGGCAGGTGAACTCAGCCTGCTGACGGACGCGATCGGCACCGGCACCTTCGCCCGTGTCCTCGACCAGCTCGACCTCGGCGCCGCCCCGCCGGCAGCGATCGATGCGCAGGCGCAGAGCCTGGCCGCAGCTCGCGGCACCACCGAGACCGCTGGTGCTGGCTGGGCACTGGCCGCGCTGGCCTTCGCCGCCGGTCGGGTCGGCGAGGCCGAGGTGGCGCGACACCGGGCCACGCCTGCGGCCGTCGTTGCGGCGCAGCCGCCCACCGTCGTGCCGGCACAGCCGCCAACGACACCCCTGCAGGCGCCCCCGCCGCCGCACCCGCCGTATCCCTCGCCCCAGCCCGCGGGTTCTCGATCCCACGGGCGACTGATCGCGCTCCTGGCCGCGGTCGTGGTTGTCGGCCTGATCGCGGTCACCACGGTCGCGGTCGTCCTGCTGAATCGAATGCCGGACGACAACCCGAGTTCCTCGGAGGTGAGCGACGCCGAGCGCAGGGAAGCTCTCGCCACAGCACGGTCCAGCACCGTCGAGATCCTGTCGACCGACCATGCGCGCTACGACGCCGACCTCGAAGAGGCGACGGCGTTGATGACGACCAACTACGCCGCGTCCTACCGCCGGACGTCAGAGGACATCCGGACGGGCTACCAGGAGCAGGAGATCACGGTGAGCGCGTCGGACGCGGGGGGCGGGCTGGTGGGAATCAGCCGTGACCGGGCCGTCGCGCTCGTCTTCATCAATCAGTCCGTGACGAAGAAGTCCGGAAAACCGAGCTCCCTTCCGTACCGCGTCGCGGTGTCCCTCGAGCGAGTCGACGGGTCGTGGCTGGTCGACGAACTCGGCACCGAGGACGCCCCCACCGATCCGACCGAGCCCGACGCCGATCGCCAGGAAGTGCTCGATGCGGCGACCGAGACGGCGGAGGTGTTCACCAACTTCGACTATCGCGACCCCGACGCCACCTTTGACGGAGTGCTCCAACGATCGACGGGCGACTTCGCCGACCAGTACCGCAAGGGCACCGCCGACCTGGAGAAGGTGGCCAAGGAGGCCCACAGCGTCATGACCGCCGAGGTCTTCGCCGCGGGCCTCGAAACTTTCTCGACTGATCGAGCGACCGTCGTCGTCGCGACCAGCGGTGAGGTCACCAACGACACCACCGACGGCACCCCGGAGCCGCGGAGCTACCGGATGAAGCTCGAACTGCAACGGGTCGACGGCGAGTGGTTGACGTCCGACCTGCAGTACGTCGAGTTGGGCTGAGCCCGTGGCCATCCACATCGATGACATGCAGCTCCCGGCGCGGGTCGGGCCGGTCGACGGCGTGTGGTCCCACCTGCTGTCGGACCTGCCGGGCGAGGCCGGCACCGCTGAGCTGCTCGCCTTCGCCGACCGCCTCGGGATCGAGGCCCGCTGGATCCAGAAGGCGGGCACGTCGACCGAGCACTTCGACGTCACCGAGCCGACCCGGCAGCGGGCGCTCGCGCTCGGTGCCACACCGATCAGGTACGGGCGCGAGGTCGCTGCGCTGACCCGGGCGAAGCGTGAGGTCAGCGGCCGGTGAACTCCGGCGGGCGGCGCTCGGCGAAGGACGTCAGCGCCTCCTTCAGGTCGTCGCTGACCAGGAACGCGGCGTTCCAGGCGGCCGTGTAGCGCAGGCCCGCCTCGACCCTCGGGCCGCGCTCGGCGTCCAGGACGTCCTTGATCCCCCGCGAGACCAGCGGTGAGTTCGCAGCGATCCGGGCCGCCAGGTCACTCGCGGCCGCACGGGCGGCCTCCGCGTCGTCGTGGACGCTGTTGACGAGGCCGATGGCGAGAGCGCGGGCCGCATCGATGTCGTCGCCGGTCAGGGCGAGCTCGCGCAGGTGGCCGTCGCCGATCACACCGACCAGGCGCTGGAGGCTGCCGAGGTCGGCGACGATCGCCATCTTGGCCTCGCGGACGCTGAACACCGAGTCGGCCGAGGCCACCCGGACGTCGCACGCCGCCGCGAGGTCGACACCGCCGCCGATGCACCAGCCGGTGATGGCCGCGACGGTCGGGGTGCGGCTGTTCGCGACTGCGTCGATGCAGCCCTGCCAGCGCCGGATGAGGCCGAGCAGCTCGGACCGCCCACCGGCGTGGGTCTGCTCGAAGAGGGGCGCGAAGGTCGCGAACGCTTGGTTCAGGTCGAGTCCGAACGAGAAGTGCTTCCCGCTGCCCGTGAAGACGATCGCCCGGACGTCGTCGTTCGCGTCCAGCGTCGCGACGGTGTCGGCCAGCTCGATGAAGAACTCGTCGTCCATCACGGCCTTGCCGTCGGGGCCGGCCAGGGCGACTGTGGCGACGGAGCCGTCGTGCTCGATGGAGAATCGGGGCTCGCTCATCACGCACCCACCTCGGCCTTGATCTCCGACAGGCGACGCAGCTGGGCGACCCGGTCCTCGGCCGAGTCGGCGAGCGAGTTGAGCAGCAGTGTCCGGATGCCGGCGTCCTTGAATTGCCCGACAGGTAGAGGTCCTGGATGTCCTTGGCCTCGCTCTCGTAGCCGTAGCGGCAGGCGAGCTGGTTGTAGAAGTTCTTGTCCCGCGCACCCATGCCGCCGATGTAGAGCGCCAACTGGTTGCGCACCGTCGCGATGGCCTCGGGCGAGGGCTCGCCGATGAAGTAGTGCACCTGCAGCTGGATGTCGAGTTCGCCGAGGGCACTGTCGCGCTTGCTGAAGCCCTCCTCGAGCGACTCACCCCACGCCTGCTTCGCCTTGGAGGGGTGGAAGAACAGCGGCTGCCAGCCGTCGGCCAGCTCGGCGACGAGCGCGACGTTCTTCGGTCCGAGGGCAGCGACGGAGATCGGGATGTTCGAACGCACCGGGTGGTTGATGAGCTTGAGCGGCTTGCCGAGCCCGGAACCGCCGTGCTCCTTGGTCAGCGGCACGTTGTAGTACTTGCCCTCGAACTGCACCGGCTGCCGCTGCCACACCTGTCGGCAGATCTCGATCACCTCGCGGGTGCGGCCCAGCGGCGCGTCGTACTTCACGCCGTGGAAGCCCTCGATCACCTGCGGTCCGCTGGCGCCGAGGCCGAGCGTGAACCGGCCGTTGGACACGAAGTCCAGGCCCGCGGCGGTCATCGCGGTCAGCGACGGGGTGCGTGTGTAGATCTGGAAGATGCCCGACATCAGCTCGAGGCGCTCGGTCTTCGCAGCGATGTAGCCGAGCTGGCTGACCGAGTCGAAGGAGTAGGCCTCGGCGACAGCGACCAGGTCGAGGCCGTTGCGCTCGTACTCCTGGAGGAGTTCCACGGTCTCGGCGAAGCCGCCCGAGTAGTCGATGATCATGCCGAGGCGCATGGGTTTTCCTCCGTGAGTGGATGGGCTGTGGGACCGATTCGGAGCGTAGCGGTCGGGCGCCGTGACCCGACCCGATAGATTCAGGTCGTGTCCGGAGTCGCCCAGCAGATCATGCAGCACGGGGTCTCCGACGTCACCGATGACGCGGCCGTCCTCGCTGCCTACTCCTCCGATGCGTCGCTCTACCGCGTGCTGCCCGCAGCGGTGGTGTTCCCCCACTCCGCCGAGGACGTGCGCGCCACCCTGGCCGCCGGGCGGGAGCTGGGCCTGCCGGTCACCTGCCGGGGAGCCGGTACGTCGGTCGCCGGCAACGCGATCGGCCGCGGGATCGTCATCGACTTCAGCCGCCACATGAACCAGGTCATCTCGATCGACCCGGTGGCCGAGACCGCGGTCGTCCAGCCGGGCGTCGTCCAGGCGGACCTGCAGAAGGCGGCGGCACCCCACGGCCTGCGCTTCGGACCCGACCCGTCGACGAGCTCGAGATGCACCATCGGCGGGATGATCGGCAACGACGCGTGCGGGGCACGGTCGCTGGCCTACGGCCGTACCTCGCACAACGTGGTCGGTGTGACCGCGCTCCTCGCGGACGGCTCGGACCTGGTGACGGGCTACTCCGCATCCGGCTCCCCCGAGGCCACAGGATCGGTCCTGGAGGAACTGCGGGCCGTGATCGCCGGCGACCTCGCCACGGCGCGCACCGAGTTCGGCACCTTCGGCCGGCACGTCTCCGGCATCGCCCTCCAGCACCTGGTCCCCGAGCGCGGCTTCGACCTGACCCGCGCCCTCGTCGGCTCCGAGGGCACCCTGGCCGTGCTCACCGAGGCCACCGTTCGCCTCGTACGCACCCCGGCCGCTCGCTCCCTCGTGGTGCTCGGCTTCGCCGACTTCCCGACCGCCGGCTTCGCGACCCCAGCGGTCCTGGAGTTCAAGCCCTCCGCATGTGAAGGACTCGACCGCCGGATCGTCGACGTGATCATCGAGCGCCGCGGCCCGGACGCCGTACCTGCGCTGCCCGCCGGCGATGCGTGGATGTTCGTCGAGATCTCCGGCGACGACGCCGACGACGTACGACGCCAGGCCGGGCTGCTGGCCGGGGCCGGGCTCGGGCTCTCCGCACTCGTGGTCGAGGACAACACCGAGATCGAGCGTCTGTGGCGGATCCGTGCCGACGGCGCCGGGCTGGCCGGACGGGCGCCGTCCGGGCTGCCCGCATGGGCGGGCTGGGAGGACGCGGCCGTCCCGCCGGAGCACCTCGGCACCTACCTGACCGGCTTCGAGGCGTTGCTGGAACGGCACGGCCTCACCGCCATGCCGTTCGGGCACTTCGGCGAGGGCTGCATCCACGTCCGGATGGACTTCCCGTTCGGCGACGCCGACGGCCCGGACCGCTACCGCGCTTTCATCAGCGAGGCGGCGGACCTGGTCACCTCGCTCGGCGGCTCGCTCTCCGGCGAGCACGGCGACGGCCGGGCCCGCAGCGAGTGGCTGCCGAAGATGTACTCGCCGGCCGCACTCGCGCTGATGTCCGGCGTGAAGCACGTCTTCGACCCGACGTCGCTGCTCAATCCCGGCATCCTGGTCGACCCGGTCTCCAGCACCGCCGACCTGCGCTACTCCGCTTCGGCGCGGCTGACCAAGGGCCTCGCGCTCGCCTACAAGCACGACGGCGGCGACTTCGGCCAGGCCGTGCACCGGTGCACGGGCGTCGGAAAGTGCCGTGCCGACAACGCGGACTCGGGCGGCGTGATGTGCCCGTCGTACCAGGCGACGAAGGAGGAGATCCACTCCACCCGCGGCCGAGCCCGCCTGCTGCAGGAGATCGTCAACGGCGAGAGCGCGATCTCCTGGTCCTCGCCTGCCGTGCACGAGGCGCTCGACCTCTGCCTTTCCTGCAAGGGCTGCGCGTCCGACTGTCCGACCGGCACCGACATGGCCAGCTACAAGGCCGAGGTGCTGCACCAGACCTACAAACGCAAGCTCCGTCCGCGCACCCACTACTCGGTCGGCTGGTTGCCTCGCTGGGCGAAGGCTGGCTCGGCCACACCGCGCGTGGCCAACAAGATGATGAGCTGGTCCGCCGTGCGCATTCCTGCGTTGAAGGTGGCCGGCGTGGACACGCGGCGACAGATGCCGGCGTTCGCGAGGAAGACTTTCCGCCGGTCTTTCGGGGGTTCAACGATGTCGACAGGCGGGAAGCCGGTCGTGGTCTTCGTCGACTCCTTCACCAACCACTTCGCGCCGCAGGTCGCGGACGCGACGGTGGCGGTGTTGCGCTCGGCTGGCTTCGAGCCGCGGATCACGCGCCACCAGGAGTGCTGCGGGCTCCCGTGGATCAGCACCGGCCAGCTCGACGGCGCGGCGAAGCGACTGCGCTCGATGGTGGACGCGCTCGCCGAGGACGCCCGGGCCGGCGTACCGATCGTGGGCATCGAACCGTCCTGCACGGCCGTGCTGCGGCACGAGCTCACCGAACTGGTCCCCGGCGAGGACGCGGCCGCGGTCGCGAACGCGACGGTGACGCTGGCCGAGTTCCTGGCCACCGAACCGACCTGGACGCCGCCCGACCTCACCGGGGTCTCCGTCGTCGCGCAGCCGCACTGCCACCACCACGCGATCATGGGCTGGGCGACCGACAAGGCGCTGCTCGAGCGCGCGGGCGCGCGCGTCGAAGCGGTGGCCGGCTGCTGCGGCATGGCCGGCAACTTCGGTGTCGAGAAGGGCCACTACGAGGTGTCGGTCGCGATCGCCGAGACCAACCTGCTGCCCGCCGTACGACGGCCCGCGCAGGGCGAGCGCGTCGTGCTCGCCGACGGCTTCTCCTGCCGCACCCAGCTCGACGAGCTCGCGCCCGACGCGGCACCGCTGCACCTGGCCGAGCTGCTGGCCGGCCGGATGCAGCGGTGAGCCCCGTCAGGGAGTCGTGTTCGGCAGGACGGTGATCGACCCGGGGCTGACGACGGCGATGTCGGTGTCGCCGTCCTCGTCGTAGTCGGCGAGGACCGGGTTCTGCGGGAAGGCAGCGGTGCTGAAGGAGCCGATCTTCCTCATGCCGGGCGTGCCGTTCCCGGCGAGCACGGTGAGGGTGCCGGAGGCGGGGTTGGCCAGCGAGGAGACCACAAGGTCCTCCCGACCGTCACCGTCGAAGTCCGCGACCGCCGCACTCGTCGGCCCGGGACCGCCGAACTGGAACGAAGCAGGAGCGAAGGACCGGAACTTCCCGGTGCCGTCGGTCAGCCCGGTGGAGAGCGAGAAGCTGAAGGAGCCGACGACGGCACCGTCGTCGTATCCGTCGCCGTCGAGGTCGATGGCCGCGACGTCCTCGGGGATGGAGGACGTGCCGTAGAGGGCGCCGGTCTTCCTGAAGCTGCCATCGCCCTTGCCGGTGAGCGCGAACAGGGTGCTCGAGCCGCCGTCGATCGCGAACAGGTCCGGGGAGCTGCCGGGGTCCAGGTGGGCGACGGCGATCGCGGAGAGCGCGAACGCGCCGGACACCGTCGTCCTCGGTCCCGCCACGTAGGCGCCCGACCCGTTGTTGATCAGGGTCTGGATCGCCGTGAACGTCGGGGCCACGACATCCAGGTCGCCGTCGCTGTCGACGTCGACCACGAGGGGCTGGACCTGGCCACCGAGGGTGAGGGGGTAACTACCGATCTGGGTGAAGCCTCCGGCGCCATCGCCCTGGAGGATGCGGGCCTCGGAGACGGTCATCGCGACGAGATCCGCGTTGCCGTCCCCGGTCACGTCGCCGAGGTCGAGGCCCTGGGTCTGGGTGGTGCCGGGCACCTTCGTGGCCGCGGCGAACGTGCCGTTGCCGTTGCCGAGGGAGACCCGGATGTCGCCGAAGGTGAAGTCGCCGATGCTCACCAGGTCGGCGTGGCCGTCACCATCGACGTCGGCCGTCGCGGCCGGGCGAGGCGCCGGGCCGGGGCCGAGCGAGTTGTCGAGCGGGCTGGTGACCGGTGCGCCGAACCATCCGGCAGCCAGGGCCGGGCTGGCCGCAGCGACCAGGAGACCGGCGGCGAGGGTTGCACCAAGCGAAAGGGGAACGTTTCTCATACCTGGACGCTAGGACCGCCCCCCGGAAATCGACAAGGTGCCTTTTCGGATGACTCCAGCACGTGGCATTCTTCGCCCCCTGCGGAATATTTGAAGTCTCAAGTGTCTTGGTCCGGTCATGGCCGCCGAACTCCTGCAGCACAGCACCGCCCCGACCCTGCCCACCGCCACGGTCCGCACCCAGGTGACCGTGCCGCTGCGCTTCGCCGACGGCTACGCGACCACGGCCGCCGTCATGACGTTCATCGGTCTGGTCGACGAGAAGGAGCACCTGCTGCTCGGGCTCGGCGACTGGGAAGGCGCGTTGCGCCGTGCAGCACTGGGCGGCCCGGCTCCCCTGGTCCGCCCGCACAGCGAGTGCCTGACCGGCGACGTGTTCGGGTCCGAGCGGTGCGACTGCGGCCCGCAGCTGCGGGAGTCCGTCGAGCGGATCGCCGACGCGGGCGGGTTCCTGCTCTACCTGCGCCAGGAGGGGCGCGGCATCGGCCTCTACGCGAAGCTGGACGCCTACGCGCTGCAGGACGCCGGCCTCGACACCTACGAGGCGAACACCGCGCTGGGCCGGGACGAGGACGAACGCAACTACAGCGCCGCCGCCCAGATGCTCGTCGCGGTCGGCGCCGACCGGATCCGGTTGCTGAGCAACAACCCCGACAAGGCCGCACAGCTCGAAGACCTCGGGATCTCCGTCGCCGAGCGGGTCCCCACCGGCGTCCACCTGACCGATGCCAACGCGCGTTATCTCACGGCGAAGCGGGACCACACTTCCCACACCCTGGCGCTGCCGGACCTTCTAGGCTGAGCGCGTGCCCGCCGCCGACGTACCCGCGCCGCCGTGGCTGACGGACGCGCAGATGGCTGCCTGGCTGCCCTTTCTCCGCACCCTTCTCCAGTTGCCCCACGAGCTCGACAAGCAACTTCGGGAAACGGCGGGCATCAACCACGCCCACTACGGCATCCTCGCGATGTTGTCGGCGCAGGACGACGGCATGCTCTCGATGACGGCTCTGGCCCAGCAATCGGCCACGTCACCTTCGCGACTGTCCCATGCCGTGTCCAGCCTCGAACAGCGCGGCTGGGTGGTCCGCAGCCAGTGCGGCGAGGACAAGCGCAAGCAGTACGCCGCCCTGACCCCTACCGGCCGGAAGCTGCTCGAGCAGGTGGCCCCCGACCATGTCGCCACCGTGCGCAGCCTGGTCTTCGACCAGCTCAGCGATGCAGAGGTGGAGTCCCTGCGCAGGATCAGCGCGAAGATCGTCGGCGCGATCAACGGCTGAGGTGCGCAAACGGATCGGCGCCGCAGGTAGCGTTCCCGCATGGTGCTGTCGGTTCGAGGTCGCTCGTTGCTGGCGGTTGCTCTCACCGTGGCGGTCTTCGCGGGCGTGGCCATCGCCTGGACGGCGACTCATCGAGGCATGACCGACGAGGAACAGGGCGAGGCACGTGAAGCTGCCGTTGAGTTGCTGACGCGCAACGGAGCAGCTGGGCGGATGCCGAGCGACCTGACAGAGAGGGCGCATGCCTTCAAGACCGAGGCGAACGCCCGGCGTGACCTGCTCGCCACGGTCTGGGCGCCATCCGTTCTGGACGAAGTGGTCAGCGAGCTCGAGGCAGCATGGCGACCGGTTCTCCGGGATCGCGGCTACTTGGCCTACAGCGACAATCGTTTCGTCGTCACGAAGTGGCACGAAGCCAAGCAGGTCCGCCAAGGCGTCCAGGTGGTCATGCGGGGCCACATGGAGTACAAGGACGCCGCCAGCGGCCAGTGGCACGGGTCGGCTGACGGCACTGAGCATCTGACCCTCACCAGCGTGGAAGACGAGTGGCGACTGCTCGACGAACGGGTCGAGGACTACAACCCGAGCTGATGGCGCCCGTACGCGTCAGCGGGCTGGTTTCACTTCATCTGCGAGCTCGGCAGGTCGTTGCTTGACCATTCAGCGGCGTGAGCGAGCTCCGATGACATGCCCGACCAGCGGCAGATCCGGGCGTTCGGCGTGATGTGTTCGGGGTGAGTCGTTCACGCCCGCGTTCCATTCGCGCTGGCAATGTGATGTGCCATGACGCCCGAACCGCAGACCGCCGAGCAACAACCGGACCACTACGACGCCTTCGCCGAGGCGTACGCGCGGGAGAACGAGAACGGCCTGTTCAATCGGTGGTACGCCCGCCCGGCTGTGTTGGACTTGCTCGGAGACGTCGCCGGGAGACGAATCTTGGACGCTGGCTGCGGCTCCGGGCCGCTCCTCGCCGACCTGACGGACCGAGGCGCGAGGGTGGCTGGGTTCGACGCGAGCCCGACAATGATTGGGCTCGCCCGGGACCGGCTCGGACGCGAGGCCGAGCTGAACGTAGCCGACCTGACCCGGCCGCTTCCGTACGAATCCGAATCGTTCGATGACGCGTTGGCCGTCCTTGTGCTGCATTACCTTGAGGACTGGTCGGGGCCGCTGTCCGAACTGCGCCGAGTGCTGAAACCGGGCGGTCGCCTGGTCGTAGTGGTCAATCACCCGGTCATCCCGCCAGTGATGTACCCCGACGTGAACTATTTCGCGACCGTGCCAAACGCGGAGGAGTACGACTTCGACGGCGTCTCCGCGACACTGACGATCTGGTACCGCTCGCTGAGCGCAATGTCGGAGTCGTTCAATGCCGCAGGCTTCAGAATCTCGGTGATCAGCGAGCCGCCGGTGTCGCCTGATACGCCGCCCGAACTGCTGCCGCCCAGCGAGTCCGATCCCACCCGCTTCATCGGGTTCATCTTCTTCGCCCTAGAGGCCGTCGCCTAAGTTCGACCTGAATCTCAACCTCGGGACGTGGGGCCTGGTGTCGAGGCCGACGCGCTCGCTCATCGGCTGCTAGTTCCATTGACTGCACGGCCGGGTTCTGACGAGTCTCGGTCGAGGTGTCCGGAACGGTCGCTCTCACATCGGCTGCCCACCCAAGGGTGTGGCTCTCACATGGCCTGCGTCGTTCCGGGCACCGCTGG
>JAPLCC010000054.1 GCA_026392415.1 Propionibacteriales bacterium | reverse complement strand
GGACCGGCCGCTCCGATGTGTCCACCGGCGTGGGGTTCTACGACCACATGCTCGACGCCTTCTCGCGCCACTCGCTGACCGACCTCGTCGTCCGCACCGAGGGCGACACCCACATCGACGCCCACCACACGGTCGAGGACACCGCGATCGTGCTCGGCCAGGCGCTGCGCGAGGCGCTGGGCGACAAGTCCGGCATCCGCCGCTTCGGCGACGCGACCGTGCCGCTCGACGAGGCGCTCGTCCAGGCCGTCGTCGACGTCTCGGGACGCCCCTACTGCGTGCACACCGGCGAGCCCGAGGGCCAGCAGTACGTCGCCCTCGGCGGCTCGTGGGTGTCTTACCTCGGTTCGCTGACCCAGCACGTCTTCGAGTCGATCGCCTTCCACGGCCACTTCGCCCTGCACGTGCGGGTGCTGGCCGGCCGCGAACCGCACCACATCGTGGAGACCCAGTTCAAGGCCTTCGCACGGGCGTTCCGTGACGCCGTTGCGATCGACCCGCGGGAGACGGGCATCCCGTCCACGAAGGGTGCCCTGTAGCTCGTGTCTGATCGCAAGCCAACCGTCGTCGTCCTCGACTACGGGTCCGGCAACCTGCGCTCCGCCGTACGCGCGGTCGAGCGAGCCGGAGCCGACGTCACGCTGACCGGCGACGTGGACGCCGCACTCGCGGCCGACGGACTGCTGGTGCCCGGAGTCGGCGCCTACGAAGCGTGCATGCGCGGACTCCGGGCCATCCGGGGCGAGCGCATCATCGGACAACGGCTGTCCGGAGGCCGCCCGGTCCTCGGCATCTGCGTCGGCATGCAGATCTTGTTCGGACGCGGCATCGAGCACGGCGTCGAGACCGAGGGCTGCGGTGAGTGGCCCGGTGTCGTCGAGCGGCTGCAGGCACCGATCGTCCCGCACATGGGCTGGAACACCGTCGAGGTTCCTGCAGACTCGCGCCTGTTCGCCGGCATCGAGGACGAGCGGTTCTACTTCGTGCACTCCTACGGCGTTCGCGACTGGACCCTGGTCACCAACGACCGGACGCCCGAGAGCCATCAGCCGAAGGTGACCTGGGCCGAGCACGGCCCCGCTGGAGCGACTGACCGATTCGTTGCGGCCGTCGAGAACGGACCGCTCTGCGCGACGCAGTTCCACCCGGAGAAGTCGGGGGATGCGGGCGCGCAATTACTGAGGAACTGGGTGGAAACACTGTGAGCATCGCCAAGAACGCCTACCTGGAGCTGCTTCCTGCCGTCGACATCAAGGGCGGCCAGGCCGTCCAGCTGGTGCAGGGGATCGACGGCTCGGAGAAGACCTTCGGTGACCCGGTGGAGGCCGCCCTGCGCTGGCAGGAGGCCGGCGCCGAGTGGATTCACCTGGTGGACCTCGACGCAGCCTTCGGACACGGGCACAACCGTGAGCTGCAGGCGGCCATCGTCGGCAAGCTCGACATCAAGGTCGAGATGAGCGGCGGCATCCGCGACGACGAGTCGCTCGAGGCCGCGATGGCCACCGGCTGTCGCCGGGTCAACATCGGCACAGCGGCCCTCGAGCAGCCGGAGTGGTGCGCGAAGGCCATCGCGAAGTACGGCGACCGGGTCGCGATCGGCCTCGACGTCCGCGGCACCACGCTGGCCGCGCGCGGCTGGACCCAGGAGGGCGGCGACCTCTACGAGACGCTCGCCCGGCTCGACGCGGAGGGCTGTGCGCGCTACGTCGTGACCGACGTCAACAAGGACGGCATGCTGCAGGGCCCGAACCTCCAGCTCCTCAAGGACGTCGCTGCCGCTACGGACAAGCCGATCGTGGCCTCGGGTGGCGTCACCACGCTGGAGGACATCGCCGCGCTGATGCAGCTGGTCTCGATCGGCGTCGAGGGCGCCATCGCCGGCACTGCTCTCTACACCGGGCAGTTCACCCTCGAGGACGCGCTCACGCTGACCCGGGGCGGCCTGCTGTGACTCTGGCCGTCCGCGTGATCCCGTGTCTCGACGTGGACGCCGGACGGGTGGTCAAGGGCGTGAACTTCCAGGAGCTCCGCGACGCCGGCGACCCTGTCGAGCTCGCCCGGTTGTACGACGCGGAGGGGGCCGACGAGCTGACCTTCCTCGACATCTCGGCTTCGCACGAGGGCCGCGCGACGACGATGGAGATCGTCTCGGCGACGGCCGAGCAGGTCTTCATCCCGCTCACGGTCGGCGGCGGGATCTCCTCCGTCGAGGACGTCGACCGGCTGTTGCGCGCGGGTGCGGACAAGATCGCCGTGAACACCGCCGCGATCCAGCGCCCGCAGCTGATCGAGGAGATCGCGCAGCGCTTCGGCAACCAGGTGCTGGTGCTGTCGGTCGACGCACGACGGGTCCGGGCCGACACCGAGAGCCGCACCGAATCGGGTTTCGAGGTGACCACGCACGGTGGCCGGAAGTCGGCCGGCCTCGATGCGATCGAGTGGGCTGTGCGCGCGGCCGAGCTGGGCGCGGGGGAGATCCTGCTCAATGCGATGGACGCCGACGGCACGACCGACGGCTTCGACCTGGAGTTGATCCGCAAGGTCCGCGCCGAGGTGTCGATCCCGGTGATCGCCTCGGGTGGCGCCGGCGCGGTCGAGCACTTCGCACCAGCTGTCGAGGCAGGCGCGGACGCCGTCCTCGCGGCAACGGTTTTCCACTTCGGGACGCTGCGGATCGGTGACGTCAAGGGCGCGCTGGCCGACGCAGGGCTGCCGGTCCGCTGACACCTGCGCACCCGGTCCTTACGGACCGGTGACGGATCCTGTCCCTGCGGCCGGTCGCCGTGCGATTGATGCCACAGTGGCAGACATGGCTGTCCCGCACGCCGCTGTCGCCGTCATCGGCGGCACCGGTTTCTACTCCTTCATCAGCGACGGCCAGGACGTCGAGGTGGACACCCCTTACGGGGCCCCGTCGGGTCCGGTCACGGTGGGCGAGGTCGCGGGACGCGCTGTCGCGTTCCTGCCACGTCATGGTGTCGACCACCGCTTCCCTCCCCACGCGATCAACTACCGCGCGAACCTGTGGGCCCTTCGTTCGCTCGGGGTCCGGCAGGTGCTGGCTCCGTGTGCGGTCGGCGGACTGTCGGCCGACGACACGCCGGGCGTCATCGTGGTGCCCGACCAGCTCGTCGACAGGACCCAGACCCGGGTCCAGACGTTCGTGGAGACCGGGGCGGTGCACCTCCCGTTCGCGGACCCCTACTGCGCGGAGGTCAGCCGGGCCCTCGTCGACGCCGATCCCGCTGTCATGGGCGGCGGGACGATGGTGGTCATCGAGGGGCCACGGTTCTCCACCCGCGCCGAGTCCCGCCACTACGCCGACGCCGGGTGGCGCCTGATCAACATGACCGGGCATCCCGAGGCGGTCCTGGCTCGCGAAATGCTCATGTGCTACGCCCCGCTCGCTCTGGTGACGGACATGGACGCGGGCGTCGAGGTCGGTGAGGGCGTCAGCCAGGCCGAGGTCTTCGAGCGGTTCGGGGCCAACCTGGCGAGGCTCGGCACCCTCCTCGAGACCGCGATCGGTGACCTGGCCGATCCCACCGGGTGCACGTGCTCCACGTGGGCGGACGGTCTGGACCTGACCTACGACGTCCCCGGGCGGCGGATCTGATGCGCATCCTGCTCACCGGCTCCGCCGGTTTCATCGGTACGGCGATCGGTCGTACGACGCTCGCCGATGGCGGCCATGACCTGGTCCGGGTCGACGTGATGCTCCCCGCGGCCCATCGCATCGCCCGCCCGCCGGCAGACACGCATGTCCTCGACGTGCGCGACGCTGCTTCCACCTCGGCCTGGCGGGACGTGCTGCAGGGCGTCGACGTCGTGTGTCACCAGGCCGCTGTGGTGGGTGCCGGCGTGACGACGGCCGACCTGCCGCTCTACGCCGGCCACAATGATCTCGGCACCGCAGCGCTGCTCGCCGCGGCCTCGGAGGCCGGAGTCCGCCGCCTCGTCCTGGCCTCGTCGATGGTGGTCTACGGAGAGGGCGCGTACACCTGTCCGGCCCACGGCCCGGTCACGCCCGCGCCGCGCTCGGTCGAGGCGCTCACGGCGGGTCACTTCGAGGTGCTCTGCCCGCTCTGCGGAGAGGCTCTGGCCTCCGACCTCGTCGACGAGTCCGCGCCGCTCGCGCCGCGCAACGCCTATGCAGCGAGCAAGGTGGCCCAGGAGCACTACGCGGCGGCGTGGGCCCGCCAGTCCGGATCGTCGGTCATCGCGTTGCGCTACCACAACGTCTACGGGCCGGGCATGCCGCGCGACACGCCGTACAGCGGCGTCGCGGCGATGTTCCGATCGTCCCTGGAGCGCGGGCAGGCTCCGAGGGTCTTCGAGGACGGCGCCCAACGGCGCGACTTCGTGCACGTGGCGGACGTGGCGCGGGCGAACGCGATGGCGGTCGCGGCGGTCGCCGAGGCCGCGCCCGGCTCGTTCGTCGCCTACAACGTCGCGTCGGGACAGCCGGTGACCGTGGCCGACGTCGCGGCGATGGTCGCGGAGGGTGCTCGCCAGCCGATCGCTCCGGTGATCACCGGCGAGTTCCGCCTCGGAGACGTGCGCCACGTGGTGGCCTCGCCCGTGCGGGCAGCAGAAGAGCTCGGGTTCCGTGCCGCGGTGGATCCCCGCGCCGGCCTGCGGCAGTTCGCCACGGCGTCGCTGCGGGAATGAGCCCGGCGCGGCTCACCAGGTCGTGTCCAGCAGGTGCTGGACGAGTAGCGCCGTCGCCACCTGGAGTGCCAGGACCCATCGCGTCCAGGAGCGGGGGAGGAGCGCCGTGCCCACAGTCAGCCACGGCATGAACGGCAACCAGATCCGCTCGACCTCGGCCTTGCTCATCATCGAGGCGTCGGCCAGGACGATCGCCAGCAGTGCGCCACCGACCAGCAGCGCGGCCACCCGGTCCGATCCCCAGGATCGAAGCCCTGCGCCGATGGACGCTCCCATGGCCAGTCCGCCGCTGAGGAAGAGCGCTCCCAGGTTGCCCCACCACCAGTAGGTTCCTGGCCGGTCAGCGGCAATCCCCTCCCAGTACCGCTGGCGGAGCGGGGAGAGTGCCTCCCACCAGGTGAATCCGCCCGCGACGAACGCCAGGACGACGAGCCAGGCTGACAGGAACGCGACAGGGAGCGGCCACCACGAGCGTGCCGCCATCAGCACGGCCAGCGCCAGGATCCCGGCCAGCGGCATCCCGTACGACATCATCACGGCGTAGCCCAGCAGCAGGCCGGCGACCACGGCCCAGCCCCAGCCGTCGCGTGGCCCGCGGCGGGATGCGAGGGCGAGTGCCGCCAGACCCCATGCCACGGTCGTCGCGATCACCGCATCGGCGGAGACAGCGAGGAACACGGCGGCCGGCGTGACGACCAGGTAGGGCGCGAGCGACCGGGCCAGCACCTCGCGATCCAGCGCGCGCAGCGTGACCAGTACCGCAGCCGGCAGGGTGCTGGCGATGGTCGTGACCACCAGGCCGGCCGCGAGGTCGCCGCCCAGGCCGAGCTGCACCAACAGCACGAAGAAGAGAAGCATCCCCGGCGGGTGCCCGGCGACGTGGACGGGCCAGCGGTCCTCGGCGTCGAGTCGGATGTGTTCGGTGTACGTCGACAACAGGTCGGGCACCGATGTCACGGCACGGGCGGTGCCGAGGTATTCGTGCGGGTTGCCGAGCACCCGGCTGAGACCTTCGGGACCGTCCACCAGTGCCAGACTGACCAACCAGCCGAGCGACACCACCATGGTGACGCCGAGCAGGGGACGCCAGCCCAACCGGACGGCGACCCGAGGTCCCCACGCGATCACTGCGATGCCCACGATGACGGCGAACAGGCTCCCCGGTCCGACCCGGACGTCGACGAATCCGTTGAGCGGGGCGAGGCCGCTGTCGTCGCTGCGCTCGTGGACGACCCATCCGCCGAGCTCCGGAACGACGATCGTTGCCGTCACCAGGCAGCCGGCCAGGACGGCACCGACGACAGCGGGGCGTCGCACATCCACGGCCATGGTCCGACCCTAGGTGCCCCGGTGCCGGGCCGGCGGTCTGCTGCCGCTCCGTCACTGCACCGTAAGGATTCGAGCAGGTCACGGAGGGTCGTTGATCCGTACGTTGAAGGAGTGCCCGATCCGATGTCCTGCGAACTCGTCCTGCCGTGCCGTGACGAGGAGGCCGCCCTGCGTGAGCTGCTGCCACGTGTCCCGTCCGAGCTGGCGGTGATCGTGGTCGACAACGGATCGCGGGACGGCACTGCGACCGTTGCAGGCGCTGCCGGAGCAAGGGTCGTGACCGAGTCGCGTCCCGGATACGGCGCTGCCGTGCACGCCGGGCTGCTGGCCGCATCGGCCGAGTTCGTGGCCGTGATGGACGGGGACGGGTCCTTCGACCCGGCCGACGTCCTCCGGTTGCTCGACCTGGTGCGCGACGGTGAGGCGGACCTTGCCATGGGTCGCAGGGTCGCGCTCGGCGCGGCGCAACCGCCGTGGCACGCACGGATGGGCAACGCGCTCGTGCTCGGGCTGATCCGTCGTCGAACCGGCCATGTGCTGCATGACCTGGGTCCGTTGCGGGTCGCGCGTCGGACGGACCTCCTTGCCCTGGGCGTGGAGGACCGGCGTTTCGGATATCCGGTGGAGCTGCTCGACCGTGCCGCGCGGGCCGGTTGGCGGATCGTCGAGGTCGATGTCGCCTACCACCCACGGACCGAGGGAACGCAGTCCAAGGTGTCCGGCTCCGTGCGGGGGACCGTGCGGGCAGTGTGCGACTTCCTGCGTGTCCTGTGGCAGACCCGCGGACGGGGTGCCGCATGAGTGGCGTGAACGTCCTCGTGGTGGCGAAGGCCCCGGTCCGGGGCCGGGTCAAGACCCGGCTGGCGGCGAGCACGGGTCCGGTCCCGGCGGCCCGCATCGCGGCATCGGCCCTGCTCGACACCGCAGATGCCTGTGCCCGGGCCGTCGGGGTGGCTCGGTGCTGGCTCGCCCTCGAGGGCCGTCTCGACGAGGCGGAGGAGGGCGCTGCCCTCTGCGCTGCATTCGAACACTGGTCCGTCGCGCCGCAGTGCGAAGGCTCGCTCGGCGACCGGATCGCCGACGCCTTCCTGCGGGTCGGGTCACCGACCGTGCAGATCGGCATGGACACCCCCCAGGTCACCCCGCTCCTGCTGCGGGCTGCCATCGCGACACTGGACGACCACGACGCCGTGCTCGGTTCCGCGGAGGACGGCGGCTGGTGGTTGCTGGGTCTGCGCGACCCTGCGCACGCCGTCGCCCTCGTCGACGTACCCATGTCGACGCCTGCCACGGGTGAGCTGACTCGTCAGGCCCTCGAGGACGCCGGCCTGCGGGTCGCTTCAGCTCCCGTCCTCGCGGACATCGACGAGATCGACGACCTGCACGCGGTCGTGGCGCAGATTCCCGGGAGCCGGACGGCCGGCACGGCGGCCGAGGTGCTGGCGTGAACGCCCAGGCCGCGCCGGTGCGGCAGGAGCGGTTCGAGGTCGTCTTCGCCCATGCCCTGCGTGGTGAGCCGGTCACCGTCCGCACGGCCACAGGTCCGCCGCAGCCGCTGCCGGTCCAGGACTGGATCCGCTCGGCCGATCCAGTGGACCTGCTGTTCCTGCGCCACTGTGCCGGTGCCACGCTCGACGTCGGCTGCGGCCCGGGGCGTCTGACCGCGGCACTCGCCGCGCGTGGTCACGTCGCCCTCGGCATCGACGTGGTCCCCGAGGCGGTCAGGCAGACCACGCGCCGCGGTGGCTCCGCGCTGCAGCGCGACGTCTTCGATCGTCTGCCCGGCGAGGGGCGCTGGGACACCGCGCTGCTCGCCGACGGCAACATCGGGATCGGCGGGGACCCGGTGGCGCTGCTGACACGGCTGCGCCGTCTGATCTCGCGCAAGGGCCGACTGGTCGTCGAGCTGGGCGGACCGGGAACCCCGACCGAGCTGCTCTCAGCGCAGCTGGTCTGCGGGTGTGCCACGAGCGGGTTCTTCCCATGGGCGCTCGTCGGCGTCGACGGGCTGCCGGACCTGGCCCGCCGCAGTGGGCTGACGGTGCGGGCCGTCGACTGCTACGACACCCGCTGGTGCGCCATCCTCGGAGCCATCTGATGAGCCTCACGATGCGGATCCCCGACCAGGACTCCTTCACCTCACGCCTCCGGAGCCCGGCCGTCGCGGCACGGATCGGTCTCTGGCTGGGGATCTGCTTCGGAATCGCCTTCGTCACCGGTCTGATCAGCCACTACGCACAGGCCTCCTCCCAGCCCGTCCCGATCCCGACGCGACCGGTCTGGGGATACCGCCTTTCCCAGGGGCTGCACGTGGTCGCGGGCACGGCCGCCGTACCGCTGCTGCTGGTGAAGATGTGGGTGGTCTACCCGCGACTGTTCGTGCGTCCGCCTCGCCGGCTCGCCCCTCTGGTGCTGACCGTCCTCGAGCGCGGGTCGATCGCGACCCTGGTGGGTGCGGCACTCTTCGAGCTGTCGACCGGGCTGGCGAACGCCGCTCAGTGGTATCCGTGGAGCTTCAGCTTCCGCGGAGCGCACCACGCGATGGCGTGGGTGGCCATCGGCTCGCTGCTCGTGCACATCGGAGTCAAGCTTCCGGTCATCCGCGAGGCGCTCGCCCACGACGTCGACGACACTGCGCTGGACGCCCCCGGTGCCACGGAAGAGGGGCCGGTGACCCGCCGTGGGCTGTTGCGCTCGACCTGGTTGGCGGCCGGTGTCGCAGCGGTCGCCGCGGCCGGTGGCACCTTCCCGGTCGTCGACCGGATCGCCGTCCTCGCCGCCCGCCGCTCGGGGGGCCCGGGGGGCATTCCGATCAATCGGACGGCGCGCGCGGCCGGGGTGCTGACCAGTGCCACCGACCCCGCCTGGACGTGCAGCATCCAGTTCGGCGCGCGCACCCTCCAACTGGGGTACGACGACCTGAGGGGACTCGAGCAGCACACGACCGAACTCCCCATCGCGTGCGTGGAGGGCTGGAGCGCGAGCGGCACCTGGACGGGGGTCCGGATCCGGGACCTGCTCGCCCTGGTGGAGGCGCCCGCCGACGCCGAGGTCGCCGTCCACTCGCTCCAGCAGCGGGGTGGCGGGCGGTTGAGCGTGCTGCCCGCCCACTTCGCGACCGACGATCGGACACTGCTGGCCCTGGAGCTCAACGGAGAGCGTCTCTCCCTCGACCACGGGTTCCCTGTCCGGCTGATCGCACCGAACCGGCCAGGTGTGCTGCAGACCAAGTGGGTCGCCCGTCTCGAGGTGCTCGCATGAGGGCGCTGCTCGTGGTGGCGGGCGGGGCCGTGCTCGGCTACGGGATGTGGCTGCTCGCGGACTTCTCGGAGTTGGGACAGGTGGGGTCCGTGGCGGTGTGGTCCGGAGTGGCCATCGTGCTCCACGACGCGGTGCTCGCGCCTGCCGTTCTTGCGCTGGGGTGGTTGGCCCGCGTCCTGCTGCGAACGCCGGACGGCGGGGTCCGTCGCCGCCTGCACACCGCGGCGGTGGTCGTCGTGGTGGTCCTGGGTCCGGTGACGTTGCTGGCGATTCCGGTCCTGGGCCGGTTCGCGGCCGACCCGGACAAGTCCACCTTGCTCAACCGCGACTACTCGACGGGCTGGCTGCTCCTCGCGGGTGCAGTCGTCGTATCGGCCCTCCTGCTCGCGCTCACCGGACTAGTCTCCGAAGCATCCGGCAGAGGCCCTGGAAGGAGTGCCCGTGTCCCGCGTCCTGGTCGTTGACGACGACCTCACCGTGCGTGAGGTGCTGACGTCGTACCTGCGCGCTCGCGGTCATGAGGTCCTCGAGGCCGGCGACGGCATCGAGGCTCTCCGGCTGGTCCGGTCGCAGCGGCTGGACCTGCTGGTCCTCGACGTGATGCTGCCGGGCATGGACGGCCGCGAGGTGTGTCGCCGGGTCCGTGCGATGGGTGACCTGCCGATCATCATGCTGACCGCCCTGGGGCGCGAAGCCGATCGGGTGCAGGGCCTCGAGCTCGGTGTGGACGACTATGTCGGGAAGCCCTTCAGCCCTCGCGAGCTCGCCCTGCGCGTCGACTCCGTCATCCGTCGCTCGACCCCGGTCCGCAACGACACGCAGGAGGTCCTGGTCGACGGTGATCTCGTTGTCGACGTCCCGCGTCGTGTGGTGACGCGCTCGGGAGCGGAGCTCTCGATGACTGCGCGCGAGTTCGAGCTGTTGCGGTTCCTGATCGGCAATCCCGGGACGGCGTTCACCCGCGAGGATCTCCTCGAGCAGGTCTGGGGGTGGAGCGTCGGGGACCACTCGACGGTCACGGTGCACGTGCGGCGGGTGCGCGAGAAGGTCGAACCGGATCCGCGCCGACCGGTTCGTCTGGTCACTGTCTGGGGCGTCGGCTATCGCTGGGAGGAAGCATCATGAGTCTGGAAGACCTGACCTCGATCGTGGTGACGGCCGCGATTGCGGCGCTGGTCGTCGGCGCCCTGGGCCTGGTCGCCGGTCGGGTGCTGCGCTACCGGTCGATTCGCTGGCAACTCGTCCTGATCGCCCTGGTGCCGGTCGCCAGTGCTTACGCCGGTGCCACGGCCGTCGCGCAGATGATGTTCATCTCCGCGCACGACCTGTTGGTGATGAGCGTGGTGACCACGGTCGCGGCCGTGGTCGGCTTCGCCATGGCCGTGATCGTGGCCGCCGTGATCTCCCGGTGGTCGGCCGCGCTGCACGCGCAGGTGCGCGCCTTCGAGGACGACCCCACGGTCGAGGGCGACCGGGCCCGCTCCCGACCCGGCACGGCGGAGCTGCGATCCCTCGCCGCGGAACTCAGCGACGCGCGCCGTCGCCTCCGCGAGTCCGCCGATCGGGAACGGCGTCTCGAGGAGGCCCGTCGGGAACTGGTCTCGTGGGTGTCCCATGACCTGCGCACGCCCCTGGCCGGCCTGCGCGCGATGGTGGAGGCGCTGGAGGACGACATGGTCACGGACCCGAGTCGCTACCACCGACAGATCCGCACCGAGGTCGACTGGATGACCGTCATGGTCGATGACCTCTTCGAGCTCGCCCGGATCCATGCCGGCGTGCTGTCGGTCGTCCCGGAGCAGGTCCTGCTGGCGGATCTGGTGAGCGAGGCCCTCGCAGGCGCTGACGCCGTGGCGCGGGTCCGCGACGTCCGCGTGACGGGGAGCGTCGAGGAGGGGATCGAGGTCGTGGTCGACCCCGGCGGTATCGCGCGAGTGCTGGCCAACCTGCTCTCCAACGCGGTGCGCCACACCCGTCCGGGCGGCGAGGTCACGGTCCGCGGCCGGCTCCGGGCCGACACGGTCGAGATCGAGGTGGTCGACGAGTGCGGCGGGATCGCTCCCGAGGACATGGCCCGGGTCTTCGACGTTGCGTGGCAGGCGGCGCCCGCCCGGACGCCCGACGCCAGCGACATCGGTGGGGCCGGCCTCGGACTGGCCATCGTGAAGGGCGTGGTGGAGGCGCACACGGGAGAGGTCGTCGTGGTCAACCGCGGCGACGGCCACGGGTGTGTCTTCCGGGTGACCCTCCCGGTGACCGGAGCTGACCAGGACACGGAGACGGTGCGACCCGAAGCAGTTCTTCGCTGAGCGGTACCGGAGCGCGAGTCAGCGGCTGATGTCGGTGACGCGGAATAGTCTCCGAGGGACCGGAGGTTGTGACTGGTTGCGCCTTGCGGTCGGCAAGGCGCGCGACGACGGGAGAGCGGGAGCGCGTGGCCACGGCGATCAGCGGTACGGGTACGACATCGGCCGGGTTCGCCGTCCTGTGGGTCGCCATCAAGCGCGAGCCGTGGATCTTCGCCCTCTCCACCGTCGGCAGCCTGCTCTTCGGTGCCCTGACCGTCGCCGACGCGTGGGTGCTCGGCTGGTCGACCGATCACGTCGTCCTGCCGGCCTTCCGTGACGGCGAGATCGGCAGCGGACTGCTCTGGGCCGTCCTCGGCCTGTTCGTCGGCGTCGCGATCCTGCGCGCGGTCGGCATCGTCGCGCGGCGCCTCGGTGCCGGCATCATGCAGTACCGCATGCAGGCCCACAGCCGTCGCGCCGTGACACGGCAATACCTCAGGCTCCCGCTCGCCTGGCATCAGAAGCACCCGACCGGCGAGCTGCTCTCCAACGCCAACTCCGACGTCGAGGCTGCGTGGGGGCCGATCGCGCCGTTGCCGATGGCCGTCGGCACGGTCGCCATGATGGTGATCGCCGTCGTCCAGATGTTGCTGACCGACATGGTGCTCGCCGTGATCGGCCTGCTCGTGTTTCCCCTCGTCATCGGCACCAACGTCGTCTACCAGCGCCTTGCACAGGGCTGGGCCACCCGTGCCCAGCAGCTCCGCGCCGAGCTCTCCGAGATCGCCCACGAGTCCTTCGACGGTGCACTTGTCGTGAAGACCCTCGGCCGCGAACCGGAGGAGACCGAGCGGTTCCGGGCCAAGGCTGCGGACCTCCGCGAGGCCAACATCCGGGTCGGCCGGATCCGTGCTGCGTTCGACCCGACCCTGGCCGCGTTGCCGAACATCGCTGTCCTGTTCGTCCTGGTGATCGGCGTGAACCGTGTCGTCAGTGGTGCCACCGGCGCCGGCGACGTGGTCACCATCGCCTACCTCCTCACCGTGGTGTCCTTCCCGATCCGGTCCATCGGCTGGCTGCTCGGCGACTTCCCGCGCAGCGTCGTGGGCTATCGCCGCGTCGCCGCCGTGCTCAGTGCCACCGGCGCCATGGCGTACGGCGACCGGCCGGCCCCCGCTCACACCGGTGGCGCCCGGCTCGAGGTCGAGCACGCCGCCTTCGCCTACACCGCCGATCGACCACTGCTTCGAGACGTGAGTCTCGTCGTCGAGCCCGGGAAGACCGTTGCCCTCGTCGGAGCCACGGCGTCCGGCAAGAGCACGCTCACGACGCTGTTCTCGCGGCTGGTCGACGTCGATGCCGGAGCGATCCGGGTCGACGGCACCGACCTGCGCGACTTCGAGCAGGGCGGCCTGGCCCAGTTGCTCGCCGTCGTCCCGCAGACAGCCTTCCTGTTCGACGACACCGTCCGCGGCAACGTCACGCTCGGCCTCGACGTGCCCGATGACGAGGTGTGGTCGGCCCTGCGCACGGCCCAGGCCGACGGCTTCGTGGCGGCGCTTCCCGACGCCCTCGACGCCCGGCTGGGGGAGCGCGGCACGACCCTGTCCGGCGGACAGCGCCAGCGACTGGCCCTGGCCCGCGCCCTGGTGCGGCGACCGCGGTTGATGGTCCTCGACGACGCGACCTCCGCGGTCGACCCCGAGGTCGAGTCGCGGATCCTCGCAGGGCTCGGCGGGTCTCGAGACGGTCGCGGAGCGACCTCCTCGACCACCGGGATGACGCTGGTCGTGGTGGCCTACCGCAAGGCGACGATCGGTCTCGCCGACGAGGTGCTGTTCCTTGCCGACGGTGTGATCGCCGACCGCGGCACCCACGACGACCTGGTCGCCCGCAACCCCGACTACGCCCGCCTGGTCAATGCCTACGAGGCCGAGTCGGCGGAGGCTGCCCGATGAGCACGACCGAGCGCGCCCCCGAGCAGACCCACCTCAGCACCGGCGAGGACATCGGCGCCTGGGCCACCATCCGCCGCGGTGTCCACCACTCGCCCGAGCTCAAGGACGGCATCGGCTGGACCCTCGCTCTCGCCGTGCTCGCCTCCGTCGGCCAGGTCATCGTGCCGATCGCGGTCCAGCAGACCATCGACAAGGGGCTGCGCGGCGCGGACGGCCCCGACCCGACCTTCACCCTGTGGCTCGCGCTCGCAGCCGGTGTCGCGATCGTCGTGACCAGCTGGGCGTCGTACGCCATGACGGCCCGACTCTTCTCGACGGCCGAGCACGGCCTGGCGACGCTGCGGGTCAAGGCATTCCGCCACGTCCACGACCTGCCGCTGCTCACCCAGAACACCGAGCGTCGCGGTTCGCTGGTCTCACGAGTGACCAGCGACGTCGACCAGGTCAGCCAGTTCCTCGTCTTCGGTGGCCTGCTGTTCGTGGTCAGCGTCGGCCAGATGCTGATCGCCACCGTGGTGATGGTCGTCTACAGCTGGCAGCTCGCCCTCGTGGTCTGGCTCTGCTTCGCACCGCTGTTCCTGAGCCTGCGCTTCTTCCAGCGCAAGCTCGCCGCCGCCTACGGGACCGTACGACGCCAGGTCGGCGCACTGCTCTCGGCGGTCTCCGAGCCGGTGGTCGGCGCGACGGTCGTGAAGTCGTACGCCATCGAGGCGCGGACCCAGGAGCGGATCGACGTCGCGGTCGAGGCCCACAAGGCGGCCAGCACCCGCGCGCAGGGCTTCACCGCGTTCTCCTTCAGCCTCGGCGGCATCTCGGCCGGTTTCGCCAACGCGGCCGTCCTTGTCGTCGGGATCTGGCTGGGCCAGGGCTTCGCGTGGGGTGAGGGCATCACCGCGGGTGAGGTGCTCGCGTTCGCCTTCCTCGTCACGCTCTTCGTCGGCCCGGTCCAGATGGGCACCCAGATCCTCACCGACGCGCAGAACGCCATCGCGGGCTGGCGCCGCGTGATCGGCATCCTCGACACCCCGGCCGACCTCGTCGACGCCGGCCCCGACGGGCAGTCGCTGCCCAAGGGCGCGATCGACGTCCGGTTCGAGAAGGTCGCCTTCTCCTACCCGGGCGGGTCCGAGGTGCTCACCGACATCGAGCTCGTGGTGCCCGCCGGGCAGCGGGTCGCCGTCGTGGGGGAGACCGGCTCGGGCAAGTCGACGATCGCCAAGCTGCTGACCCGGCTGATGGACCCGAGCCGGGGTGCGGTGCTGCTCGACGGCATCGACCTGCGCCGGATCTCCGAGAGCGCGCTGCGCAGCAGCGTCGTCCTCGTGCCGCAGGAGGGCTTCCTCTTCGACGACACGCTGGCTGCGAACGTCCGTTACGGCCGACTCGACGCCACCACCGACGACATCGTCGAAGCCGCGGAGACGATCGGCCTGGGCGACTGGCTCGCCGGACTTCCCGACGGTGTGGAGACCCGGGTCGGGCAACGCGGCGAGTCGCTGTCGGCGGGGGAGCGGCAGCTCGTCGCCCTGCTGCGCGCCCAGCTCGCCGATCCCGACCTGCTCGTCCTCGACGAGGCGACCAGCGCGGTCGACCCGGAGCTCGAGACGCGCATCGGTCGGGCCCTCGACCGGTTGATGACCGGCCGGACCTCGGTCACCATCGCGCACCGCCTCTCGACCGCCGAGAAGGCCGACGTCGTCGTGGTCGTCGACAAGGGCCGCGTCGTCCAGCACGGACCGCACGCCGAGCTCGTGGGACAGCCCGGGACGCCGTACGCCCGGCTCCATGCCTCGTGGGTGCGGTCGTCCGGTTCCGGCGACCCGCGATAATGGTCGCGTGACCTCCCTCGACCCCGTCCTGGATCCGCGCATCGCCGCCCGCCTGAAGCGCACCGCCGACGGACTGGTGCCCGCGATCGTGCAGCAGTACGACACCGGCGAGGTGTTGATGATGGCGTGGCTGGACGACGAGGCGTTGCACCGCACGCTCACGACGGGGCGGGCGACCTACTGGAGCCGCTCGCGGCAGGAGTACTGGGTCAAGGGCGAGACCTCGGGCAATCCGCAGCACGTGCACGAGGTCCGCCTCGACTGCGACGGCGACACCCTGCTGCTCAAGGTCGACCAGGTCGGTGTGGCCTGCCACACGGGCGCCCGCACGTGCTTCGACGAAGGGTTGCTCGGTGCCTGATCGCGAACCGCGCCGGACCTTCGGGCCGGTCGTCCTGCTCGGCCTGGTCGGCAGCGGCTTCGCCGCCGTCGCCGGTCACCGCGCGATGCTCGCCGTGCCCGACGACTACTTCAAGACGGTCGGTCTCGTCGGCTTCACGGGCCAGGACGACAGCATCGTGGAGTTCCCCCTGGCGGGAGCGCTGGCCCTGGTCGCGCTCGCGTGCTGGGGCGTCCTGCTGGTCACTCGCGGTGTCGTACGACGGGTCGTGGCCGGCGTCGGGGCGCTGGCGGCCGCGGGCATCCTCATGGTGGTCGTGATCGGCGGTTTCATCCAGGACGACGACGCGGCAGCCGATCTCGGTACCCGTCTCGGCCTCGGCGGGCAGACCGCGCCGCTCGAGCGCACGCCGTGGCTGTGGGTGGCGCTGGCCTCCGCGCTGGTGGCCCTGGTGGCGGCAGCAGCTGCGGTCCGGTACGTCGCGTCCTGGCCCGAGATGGGGTCGCGCTACGACGCCCCGACCCGGCACACCACCGTCGAAGCGGAGCCGGAGGAGCAGGCGAACATCGATCTGTGGAAGTCACTCGACGAGGGCAGCGACCCGACAGACAGGTGACCCCCTAGAATCATCGCGTTCCACCAGCAATCCCGAACGAGGAGTCACGCATGGCCGACGACCACGGCAACACCCCGGCAGCCTGGACTGCGGTCCTGGTTTCCCTCGTGGGCTTCACGATCGGTGCAGTCGGCATGTCCGTGTCGCCGCTGAACTGGCCGCTGTTCTGGGTCGGGGCCGTCATCGCGGTCGCCGCGCTGCCGCTCTTCTTCGTGCTGGCCAAGATGGGCCTGCACGAGTCGAGTCACTGAGCCTGTGACCCTGACGGCGCCACCGGCTCTCACCAGCGAGGAGTCTCGCTGGCGCCGGATGGTGCCACCCGCGCTCGTCGGCGGCGGCCTCGCTGCCGCGAGTGTCGCGCTGCACTTCCGTGACCCGCACGCCCAGGGTTCCTGGGGAGTGTGTCCACTCAGTCTCCTCGGCGTCGACTGTCCCGGGTGCGGCGGCCTGCGTGCCGTCAACGATCTCGGCAACCTCCGCGTGCTCGACGCAGCGTCGAGCAACCTGCTCTTCGTGTTGGCGATCCCGGCGCTCGTCTGGGTCTTCTGGCGCTGGAGCGCCGGGCGGTGGACCGGACGCGAGTGGGAGCCGTCGGACCGATCGCTGCGCTACGCCGCCATCGCCCTGGTCGTGACGACGGTGGTCTTCGCCGTGCTGCGCAACACGGCCGCCGGAGCATGGCTCGCACCCTGAGGCGCTGTGAGCGCTCAGGTCAGGCCGGTGAGATCCAGGTCCAACCCGGAATGTTGCGCGCGACCCAGTAGCCGAGGACGACGGCCAGCAGTCCCCACACGGCCACGGCGGGCAGTCGGGTCGGGTGCCAGCGTTGCGCGGCCCTGACGCCGTGCACCTCGGCCACCCAGCGCAGCCAGGCCAGGACGAGGATCGGTGCGGCGATCACCGCGAGCGGGTTGCGCTCCCAGGCGGTGACGACGTCGCCGTGCAGCAGTGCGTGTGTCGCGCGGAGCGTGCCGCACCCGGGGCACCACAGTCCGGTGCCGGCCAGGAAGGGACAGGTCGGGTAGTGCCCGGGCTCGTTGGGGTCCATGACCGCCAGGCTCACCAGTGCGGCCGCGCCGCCCGCCGCCACGAGCCACGGACGAAGAACGCCGCTGCGACGACTCACGGTCGTCGCAACGGCGCTCAACTCAAGCATCGTGCGGGTGGTGCTCAGACGTCCGTGGAGGCAGCAGCCAGGACCACGACGAGGATGATGTAGAGAACGATCACGATGACGCCGGCGATGGCGCCCCAGATCGCGAACTTCTTGGCCTTGTCGGCCGACTCACGGGCACCGGCGGCGTCGCCGGCGGCCCACTTGCCGTTGACCTGCGCGGCGAACACGATCGACGCGATGCCGAGCGGGAGGCAGCAGAAGAGGGTGCTGAGGATGGCCCACACCAGGTTGTTCGCCGGCGGGGGGCCCTGCGGTGCTCCGCCTCCGTAGGCGCCGCCCGGGGGCGGGGGCGTTCCGTAACTCGGCGGCTCGTTGTAACTCACAATTGGGTCCCTTCTGACGGGGGTCTCTTGGGTGGCACTGCCCGAGCCGGGCCCGGGCTGTGATGGCACCCTAACCGTCAGGCGGCCCTCCGAAACACCCGCGCGTCCGGGGAGGCGGTGGGCATCGGCCCGAGGATCGGGCTGTGTGTGGATCCGTGGGGCTCGCGTGACACACTCGTCCCACCCCCTGGGGCGAGAATCGCCCCAGGATTCGACGGACGAAACCGGAGGCGACATGTCGGCCCCCCAGGCCCCCCAGCCCACGGTGCTCGACGGAATCGTCGCCGGAGTGCTCGAGGACCTCGCGGTCCGCCAGGCAGCCGTTTCGGAGGCCGACCTCCGTGCCGCGCTCGCCGATGTCGCAGGTCCGCGCGACCCGATGCCGCACCTGCGCGGCCTCGGCTCGAGCGTGATCGCCGAGGTCAAGCGCAAGAGCCCGAGCAAGGGCGACCTGGCCGAGATCGCCGATCCTGCTGCGCTCGCCCGTGAGTACGCCGCCGGGGGAGCGGCCGCGATCAGCGTGCTCACCGAGCAGCGCCGCTTCAACGGCAGCCTCGACGACCTGCGCGCAGTGCGGGCAGCCGTCGACGTACCCCTGCTCCGCAAGGACTTCATCGTCACGGAGTACCAGTTGCTCGAGGCGCGTGCCGCAGGCGCCGACCTCGCCCTGCTCATCGTGGCGTCGCTCCCGGGCGACCTGCTCGCCCGGCTCCATGACTGTGCGCGCGAGCTCGGACTGACCGTCCTGGTCGAGGTGCACGACGAGCACGAGGTGGCACGTGCCGTCGACCTCGGTGCCGAGCTGATCGGTGTCAATGCGCGCAATCTCAAGACGCTCGCGGTGGACCCCGACACCTTCGGCCGTCTGGCACCCCTGGTCCCGGCCGACCGCGTACTCGTCGCGGAGTCCGGCATCACCGGGCCCGACGACGTCCGGCGATTCGTCGACGAGGGCGCCCGTGCGGTGCTCGTGGGCGAGGCGCTGGTGAAGAACGGTGCGCCGCGCGAGGCGGTCGCTGAGATGACAGGGCTGCAAGGACAGGGGTTCGGGGGATGAGCAGTTTCGGAGCCGATGACTTCGGGTGGTTCGGGGGAGCGGGCGCGTTCGGCGGCCGGTTCATGCCCGAGGCGCTGATCGCAGCCCTCGACGAGCTGGACATCGCGTGGCAGAAGGCCATGGTCGACCCGACCTTCGTCGCCGAGTTCGAGGGACTGCTGCACAACTATGCCGGCGTGCCGAGCATGTTGTACGAAGCCCACCGTCTCTCCGAGCACGCGGGCGCCCGGATCCTGCTCAAGCGCGAGGACCTCAACCACACCGGGGCGCACAAGATCCGCAACGTGCTCGGCCAGGCCCTGCTCACGAAGCGGATGGGCAAGACGCGCGTGATCGCGGAGACCGGTGCCGGTCAGCACGGCGTCGCCTCGGCGACCGCCGCCGCCTACCTGGGCCTGGACTGCACCGTCTACATGGGCGAGGTCGACACCGAGCGCCAGGCGCTCAACGTCGCCCGCATGCAGCTGCTCGGCGCCGAGGTGATCCCTGTGACGAGCGGGTCCCGCACGCTCAAGGACGCGATCAACGAGGCACTGCGCGACTGGGTCGCCAGCGTCGACCACACGGCGTACCTCTTCGGCACGGCCGCAGGCCCGCACCCGTTCCCCAGCCTGGTGCTGTCGTTCGTGCGCGGCATCGGCGACGAGGCGCGCCAGCAGTGCCTCGACCTGACCGGTCGCCTGCCCGACGCGATCACCGCCTGTGTCGGTGGCGGGTCCAACGCGATCGGCCTGTTCGCCGGATTCCTGAACGACCCCGAGGTGGCCATCTACGGCTTCGAGGCAGGCGGCGACGGCGTCGAGACCGGTCGCCACGCGGCCACGATCTTCGCCGGCACGATCGGTGTCCTGCACGGCGCTCGCACCTTCGTGCTCCAGGACGACGACGGCCAGACCATCGAGTCGCACTCGATCTCGGCCGGTCTGGACTACCCGGGAGTCGGCCCGCAGCACGCGGCGCTGTCCGAGTCACGCCGGGCGACGTACCTCCCGGTGACCGACGCCGAGGCGATGGATGCGATGGCGCTGCTCGCGCGCACCGAGGGGATCATTCCCGCGATCGAGTCCGCACACGCCGTCGCTGGCACGCTCAAGGTCGCGCAGGAGAGGCAGGGCGAGACCCTGCTGATCAACCTCTCCGGTCGCGGCGACAAGGACATGGGCACGGCCCTGGAGTACTTCAACCTCGGCACCGCTGGGGAGGCGAAGTGACCAGCAGCAGCATCGCTTTCGAGAAGGCCCGCGCCGAGGGACGGGCCGCACTCGTCGGCTACCTGCCGGCCGGGTACCCCGATGTCGACGGCGGCATCGACGCGCTCAAGGCCATGGTCGCGGCCGGCTGCGACGTGATCGAGATCGGGCTGCCCTACAGCGACCCGGTCATGGACGGCCCGACCATCCAGGCGGCTGCGCAGCAGGCGCTCGAGGGCGGTGTCCGCACCGCTGACGTGCTCCGCACCGTCGAGGCCGTGGCCGCGACGGGCACGCCGACCCTGGTGATGACCTACTGGAACCCTGTCGAGCGCTACGGCGTCGAGCTGTTCGCCCGCGACCTCGCCAGCGCCGGCGGCGCCGGCCTGATCACCCCGGACCTGACGCCCGACTTCGCGCCCGAGTGGATCGCTGCTGCCGACCAGCATGGCCTCGACAAGGTCTTCCTGGTCGCGCCGTCGTCCACCGACGAGCGGATCGCCATGACCACGGCGGCCTGCCGCGGCTTCGTCTATGCGACTGCCGTCATGGGCGTCACCGGTGCCCGCGCGTCCACCAGTGACCTCGCCGGGCCCCTCGTGGCCCGCACCCGGGCGGCCACCCCACTGCCCGTCGGCGTCGGGCTCGGCGTGAGCAACGGCGCACAGGCGGCCGAGGTGGCGTCGTACGCCGATGGCGTGATCGTGGGATCCGCGTTCGTCCGTGCGCTGCTGGACAACGCCGGCGACCGGGCCGCCGGGCTGGCGGCCCTGACCGCCTTGACCGAGGACCTGGCGAACGGTGTGGCCGGGGGCGTGCGTGCGTAGGACGCTCCGCATCGTCGCGCTCGTGCTGGCGCTGGGCCTGTTGACCTCCGCCTGTGGCAGCGATCCGGAGGAGTTCGCAGGCACCCGCCTCAAGAACCCCTACGCCGCACCCGACATCGCGCTCACCGACACCAGCGGGTCGCCGTACTCGCTGGCAGCCGACACCGACAAGGCGCTCACGCTGGTCTTCTTCGGCTACACGCACTGCCCGGACTACTGCCCACTGGTGATGAACAACCTCGCCGCGGCGATGAACCGGCTCGATGACGCCGAACGCAGCAAGGTCGACGTGGTGCTGGTCACCACCGATCCGGAGCGCGATGACGAGGCGGCGCTGCGCACCTACCTCGACCGCTACGACAAGGACTTCATCGGCCTGACCGGCGACCTGGACACCATCATCGCGGTCGGGGAGCCGATGGCGGTCTACGTCAACGACGGCAAGGAACTTCCCACCGGCGGCTTCGACCTCGGGGGACACTCGACGTTCACGCTCGCCATCGATGATGACGACGAAGCCATCGCCCTGTGGAACCAGGAGACGTCGAGCACCGAGTTCGCCGCTGACATCCAAACGCTGCTGACCGAGGACTAGGACCACCACGTGCTGCCCCAGCTGATCACCGCCGCCATCCCCAGCCCCTCGAACGGGGTCTGGCACCTCGGGCCGTTCCCGCTGCGCGGCTACGCCCTGTGCATCATCCTCGGCATCGTCGTCGCAATCTGGATCGGCGAGAAGCGGTGGGCGGCACGCGGCGGCACGATCGGCGAGGTGCAGGACGTCGCGATCTGGGCGGTCCCGTTCGGTCTGGTCGGTGCCCGCCTCTACCACGTGGCCACCGACTGGAAGGGCTACTTCGGCGAGGGCGGCGACCCGGTGTCGGCGCTCTACGTCTGGCACGGGGGACTCGGGATCTGGGGCGGCGTCGCACTCGGAGCACTCGGGGCCTGGATCGGCGCCCGCCGCAAGGGGATCCGTTTCCTGCCGATGGTCGACGCGCTCGCGCCCGGCGTCCTGGTCGCCCAGGCCATCGGCCGCTGGGGCAACTGGTTCAACCAGGAGCTCTACGGCAAGCCGACCGACCTGCCGTGGGGGCTGGAGATCGACAAGGCGCACTTCAGCGCGTCCTACCTGGACCAGCTGTTCCAGGCAGGCACTCCGGTGCCGGACATGGCGACGTTCCACCCGACGTACCTCTACGAGTTCATCTGGAACCTCGCCGCGTTCGCGCTGATCATCTGGCTCGACCGCCGGTACCGCCTGGGTCACGGCAAGGTGATGGCGATCTACGTGATGGCCTACACCGCAGGTCGCGGCTGGATCGAGTACCTCCGTATCGATGACGTCCAGCTCGACAACGTGCTGGGCCTCCGGTTCAACGTGTGGACCTCGATCGTGCTCTTCGTGGCGGCCGCGGCGTACTACCTGTGGGCCTCGCGCCACCGCCCGGGACGCGAGGAGTCGGTGTACGTCGACGGATCCCGGCCCGAAGAACTTGTGACGGACGGTGTGACCGACGAGGCATCCACCAGCGACTAACGATTGGGCAGGTGCGGTTCACACGGTGGTAATCTTCAGGCTCCGCCGCGTGGGCCAGTGACGTCCCTTGCGCCCCACCTTCTGTGCCTCTCCGTGACGGAGCGGTCGCAGACGTAGTCGACGGGAGAACCCTGGTGCCTTATTCGCACGCGTTCCCGCCGCCGGAGGGTCTTTACGACCCGCGTCACGAAAAGGACGCCTGTGGCGTCGCCTTCGTTGCCACGCTGACCGGTATCGCCAGCCACGACATCGTGGTGAAGGCCCTCACGGCCCTCCGCAACCTGGACCACCGCGGCGCCGCTGGCGCCGAGGTCAACTCCGGCGACGGCGCCGGCATCCTGATGCAGGTGCCGGACGCCTTCCTGCGCGACGTCGCGGTCGAGGCGGGGTTCACCCTGCCGACCGCTGGCCGGTACGCCGTCGGCACCGCCTTCCTGCCCGGCGACGAGGGTCAGGTCGCCAAGACCCGCGCTCGCATCGAGGAGATCGCCCTCGAGGAGGGCCTCACTGTCCTCGGCTGGCGCGAGGTCCCGATCAACCCCTCGATCCTCGGCACCATGGCCCTCAGCGTCATGCCGACGTTCAGCCAGCTGTTCGTGCAGGCGAACCCCTTCGGTGGTGACGCCGTCAGTGGGCTCGACCTCGAGCGCCTGGCCTTCTGCCTGCGCAAGCGGGCCGAGCGCGAGACCGACGTGTACTTCCCGTCACTCTCCTCGCGCACCCTCGCCTACAAGGGCATGCTCACGACCGACCAGCTCGACAACTTCTTCCCCGACCTGGTCGACGAGCGGATGGCCTCGGCCCTGGCCGTCGTCCACTCGCGGTTCTCGACGAACACGTTCCCGAGCTGGCCGCTGTCGCACCCGTTCCGGTTCATCGCCCACAACGGCGAGATCAACACCGTCATGGGCAACCGCAACTGGATGCGGGCGCGCGAGGCGCTGCTCGACTCCGACGCGATCCCCGGCGACCTCGACCGGCTGTTCCCGATCTGCACTCCCGGTGCCTCGGACTCCGCGTCGTTCGACGAGGTTCTCGAGCTGCTCCACATGGGTGGTCGCAGCCTGCCGCACGCCGTGCTGATGATGATCCCGGAGGCGTGGGAGAACCACACCGAGATGTCGGAGCTGCGGCGCGACTTCTACCGCTTCCACTCCACGATGATGGAGCCCTGGGACGGTCCGGCCTGTGTCGTCTTCACCGATGGCACCCAGATCGGCGCGGTCCTGGACCGCAACGGTCTGCGCCCGGCTCGTTACTGGGTCACCGACGACGGTCTCGTCGTCCTGGCCTCCGAGGTCGGCGTTCTCGACCTCGACCCGGCCACCGTCGTCCGCAAGGGCCGGCTCCAGCCGGGTCGGATGTTCCTCGTCGACACCGAGGAGCACCGGATCATCGAGGACGAGGAGATCAAGGACCAGCTCGCCTCCGAGCGCCCGTACGGCGAGTGGCTGCACGCCGGCATGATCCACCTCGACGACATCCCCGAGCGTGAGCACATCGTGCACACCCACGCCTCGGTCACGCGTCGCCAGCAGGTCTTCGGCTACACCGAGGAAGAGCTGCGGATCCTGCTCACGCCGATGGCCAACACCGGCGGTGAGGCGCTCGGCTCGATGGGCACCGACACCCCGATCGCGGCGCTCAGCGACAAGCCCCGGCTGCTGTTCGACTACTTCAGCCAGCTGTTCGCGCAGGTCACCAACCCGCCGCTCGACGCCATCCGCGAGGAGCTCGTCACCTCGCTCAACGGCAGCATCGGCCCCGAGTCGAACCTCCTCGAGCCGGGCCCGTCGTCGTGCCGTCAGGTCTCCTTGCCGTTCCCGGTCATCTCCAACGACGACCTGGCCAAGATCCGTCACATCAACCGCGACGGTGACCACCCGGGTTTCGTGACCCACGTGTCCCGCGGCCTGTACGACGTCGAGGGCGGCGGTGCCTCGATGGCTGCCCGTCTCGACGAGATCTGCGCCGAGGTCAGCCAGGCGATCGCCGACGGTGCCCGCATCATCGTGCTGTCCGACCGACACTCCACCGCTGAGCTCGCGCCGATCCCGTCGCTGCTGCTCACCGGTGCCGTGCACCACCACCTGGTCCGTGAGAAGACCCGCACCCAGGTCGGCCTGCTCGTCGAGGCCGGCGACGTCCGCGAGGTCCACCACGTGGCGCTGCTGGTCGGCTACGGCGCGGCCGCCGTCAACCCGTACCTCGCGATGGAGTCCGTCGAGGACCTGGCCCGCGAGGGTTACTACGTCAAGACCGAGCCCGAGCAGGCCGTCAAGAACCTGATCAAGGGCCTCGGCAAGGGCGTCTTGAAGGTCATGAGCAAGATCGGTGTCTCGACCGTCGCATCGTACACCGGTGCCCAGATCTTCGAGTGCATCGGCCTGTCGCACGCCGTCGTGGACCGCTACTTCACCGGCACCACGTCCAAGCTCGGCGGCATCGAGCTCGACGTCATCGCCCAGGAGGTCGCTGCGCGGCACGCCAAGGCGTACCCGCCCGTCGGCATCGCGCCCGCACACCGCGAGCTCGAGATCGGTGGCGAGTACCAGTGGCGTCGTGAGGGGGAGCCGCACCTCTTCAACCCGGAGACGGTCTTCCGTCTCCAGCACTCCACCCGCACGGGCCGCTACGACATCTTCAAGCAGTACACCGCGGCAGTCGACGAGCAGTCCGAGAAGCTGATGACGCTGCGCGGCCTGTTCAAGTTCAAGGAAGCCGGTGACCTCGGTCGGACGCCGATCTCGATCGACGAGGTCGAGCCGATCTCGGAGATCGTGAAGCGGTTCTCGACCGGCGCCATGTCCTACGGCTCGATCTCGCGCGAAGCGCACGAGACCTTGGCGATCGCCATGAACCGGTTGGGCGCGAAGTCCAACACCGGTGAGGGCGGCGAGGACGCGGACCGTCTCTACGACCCCGAGCGCCGCAGCTCGATCAAGCAGGTCGCGTCCGGTCGCTTCGGTGTCACGAGCGAGTACCTCACCAACGCTGACGACATCCAGATCAAGATGGCGCAGGGTGCCAAGCCCGGCGAGGGTGGCCAGCTGCCCGGCAACAAGGTCTACCCGTGGGTGGCCAAGACCCGGCACTCCACGCCCGGGGTGGGTCTCATCAGCCCGCCGCCGCACCACGACATCTACTCGATCGAGGACCTGGCTCAGCTGATCCACGACCTCAAGAACGCCAACCCGTCGGCCCGCGTCCACGTGAAGCTGGTCTCCGAGGTCGGTGTCGGCACGGTCGCGGCAGGTGTGTCGAAGGCCCACGCCGACGTCGTCCTCATCTCCGGCCACGACGGCGGCACCGGCGCCTCGCCGCTGACCTCGCTCAAGCACGCCGGTGGTCCCTGGGAGCTCGGCCTCGCCGAGGCCCAGCAGACCCTGCTGCTCAACGGTCTGCGCGACCGGATCGTGGTCCAGACCGACGGTCAGCTCAAGACCGGTCGTGATGTCGTCATCGCGGCGCTGCTGGGCGCCGAGGAGTTCGGTTTCGCGACCGCTCCGCTGGTGGTCTCGGGATGCATCCTGATGCGCGTGTGCCACCTCGACACCTGCCCGGTGGGCGTCGCGACGCAGAACCCGGTCCTGCGCTCGCGGTTCAGCGGCAAGGCCGAGTACGTCGTGAACTTCTTCGAGTTCATCGCTCAGGAAGTCCGCGAGCTGCTTGCCGAGCTCGGCTTCCGCAGCATCGAGGAAGCCGTCGGCCAGGTGCAGGCGCTCGACACCGTCGACGCCGTCACGCACTGGAAGGCCGCTGGTCTCGACCTGGCACCGATCCTCCACAAGGTCGATGTCGCGGACACGCACTTCCCCGACCAGGACCTCCGCAACACCGGCACCCAGGACCACGGTCTCGATCGCTCGCTCGACGTCACGGAGATCCTTCCGCTGGCCCAGGCCGCGATCGAGTCCGGCGAGCCGGTGCGTGCGCAGCTGGCGATCCGCAACGTCAACCGGACCGTCGGCACGATCCTCGGCCACGAGGTCACCAAGAAGTACGGCAGCGCCGGCCTGCCCGACGGAACGATCGACCTGACGTTCCTCGGCTCCGCCGGACAGTCGCTCGGTGCTTTCGTGCCCAAGGGCATCACGCTGCGCCTCGAGGGAGACGCCAACGACTACGTCGGCAAGGGCCTCTCGGGTGGCCGGATCGCGATCCGGCCCGACCGCAACGCGACGTTCCGTGCCAACGAGCACATCATCGCGGGCAACACGATCGCGTACGGCGCGACGTCGGGTGAGGTCTACATCCGCGGTGGGGTGGGCGAGCGCTGCTGCGTCCGCAACTCTGGCGCGACCGTCGTCACCGAGGGTGTCGGCGACCACGGCTGTGAGTACATGACCGGCGGTCGGGTGGTCGTCCTCGGCAAGACCGGGCGCAACTTCGCGGCCGGCATGTCGGGCGGTGTCGCCTGGGTCCTCGACCTCAAGGAGTACCGCGTCAACGGCGAGCTCGTCGAGCTCGGTCCGGTCAGTGGTGCCAGCGCCGACGAGCTCGAGCAGATCGTCCGCAGCCATCACGAGGAGACCGGGTCGGAGGTCGCCGCCGAGCTGCTCGCCGACTGGACGACTGCACTGACGCGATTCACCGAAGTCATGCCGCGCGACTACCGGATCGTGCTCGAAGCCAAGGCTAAGGCCGAGGCCGAAGGGCTCGACGAGGACGGCGTGGCCAACGCGATGATGGGAGCTCTGCACCATGGCTGACCCGAAGGGCTTCCTCAAGAACGACCGCGAGGTCGCGACCCGTCGTCCCGTGGACGAGCGGATCCAGGACTGGAACGAGGTGTACCCGGGCGGCATCGGGCGCGCACTGCTTCCGATCATCAACGTCCAGGCCAGCCGCTGCATGGACTGCGGCATCCCGTTCTGCCACCAGGGCTGCCCGCTCGGGAACATCATCCCCGAGTGGAACGACCTGGTGTTCCGCAACGACTGGGAAGGCGCGATCGAGCGCCTGCACGCGACCAACAACTTCCCGGAGTTCACCGGTCGCCTCTGCCCGGCCCCCTGCGAGACCGCTTGCGTGCTCGGCATCAACCAGCCGGCAGTGACGATCAAGAACATCGAGGTCTCGATCATCGACAAGGCCTTCGACTCGGGCTTCGTGCGGCCGCAGCCGCCGGAGTGGCTGTCGGGCCGGACGATCGCCGTCGTCGGCTCGGGTCCTGCCGGACTCGCCGCCGCCCAGCAGCTCACCCGTGCCGGCCACACCGTCGCCGTCTACGAGCGGGCCGACAAGCCCGGCGGGCTGCTGCGCTACGGCATCCCCGAGTTCAAGATGGAGAAGAAGCACGTCGACCAGCGCCTCGAGCAGATGAAGCGCGAGGGCACCGTGTTCCGTTCGGGTGTCGAGGTCGGCAGTGGTGACCTCACCGGACAGGCGCTCAAGGACCGGTACGACGCCGTCGTGATCGCGATCGGCTCGACCGTTGCGCGGGACCTGCCGGTGCCCGGACGCGAGCTCAACGGCATCCACCAGGCCATGGAGTTCCTCCCGCAGGCGAACCGGGTGGCGCTGGGGGAGGCCGTCGAGGGCCAGATCCGTGCCGATGGCAAGCACGTCGTCATCATCGGTGGCGGTGACACCGGCGCTGACTGCCTGGGCACCTCGGTGCGCCAGGGTGCTGCGTCGATCACGCAGCTCGAGATCCTGCCCGAGCCTCCCGGCGAGCGTCCCGCGGGCCAGCCGTGGCCGACCTACCCGATGACCTTCCGGATCTCCTCGGCACACGAAGAGGCGGGCGACCGCGTGTACTCCGTGTCGACGAAGGAGTTCCTGGGCGACGAGGACGGCAACGTCCGCGCGCTGCGGATCGTCGAGGTCGCCTTCGAGGGCGGCAAGCTCGTCGAGAAGGAGGGTTCGGAGCGGGAGATCCCGGCTGACCTCGTCCTGTTCGCGATGGGCTTCGTCGGACCCGAGCAGGCCGGACTGGTCGAGCAGCTCGGTGTCGAGCTGGACGAGCGCGGCAACATCAAGCGGTCGAACAACTACGCGACCTCGGTCGAGGGCGTGTTCGTCGCCGGTGACGCCGGTCGTGGCCAGTCGCTCATCGTGTGGGCGATCGCCGAAGGTCGTGCGGCCGCTGCTGGTGTCGACGAGTTCCTCACGGGCAGCACGCAGCTGCCCGCGCCGATTCCCCCGACTGCTCGCCCACTGGTCGTCTGAACGTTCCAACGAGCCGCTAGGGTGCACACGTGCGAAGAGCCAAGATCGTGTGCACCCTGGGACCGGCCACCAGTTCGGAACGGCGGATCCGCGAACTGGTCTACGCCGGGATGGACGTGGCCCGGCTCAACATGAGCCACGGCAGCCACGAGCAGCACGCGGAGGCCTACCGACTCGTCCGCGAGGCCTCCGACGCGAGCGGCCACGGTGTCGGAATCCTCGCCGACCTGCAGGGCCCGAAGATCCGGCTCGAGCGATTCTCCGGTGGTCCGGTGCGCCTCGTGCGTGGCCAGCGCTGGACGATCACCACCCGCGACGTCGACGGCAACGCCGAGATCAGCGGGACGACGTACAAGGGGCTGCCGGGCGACGTGTCGCCGGGGGACCCGATCCTGATCGACGACGGCAAGGTGCGGCTGCGGGTCGTCGAGGTCACCGACACCGACGTCATCACCGAGGTCCTGGTCGCTGGCGCTGTCAGCAACAACAAGGGGATCAACCTCCCCGGCGTCGCGGTCTCGGTGCCGGCCCTGTCGGAGAAGGACATCACTGACCTGCGGTTCGCGCTGCACCTCGGCGTCGACTTCATCGCGCTCAGTTTCGTCCGCAACGCGCAGGATGCCGAGGACGTGCGGGCGATCATGCGTGAAGAGGGCATCATGCTCCCGATCATCGCCAAGATCGAGAAGCCGCAGGCCGTGGACAACCTCGACGAGGTCGTCGAGGCGTTCGACGCCTTCATGGTGGCCCGGGGCGACCTCGGTGTGGAGTGTCCTCTCGAGGAGGTGCCCTTCCTCCAGAAGAAGATCATCGTGGCCGCACGGCGCAACGCGAAGCCCGTCATCGTGGCGACCCAGATGCTCGAATCGATGATCACCAGCCCGGCGCCCACCCGCGCCGAGGCCAGTGACGTCGCGAATGCCGTTCTCGACGGCGCCGATGCCGTGATGCTCTCGGGGGAGACCGGTGTCGGAGAACACCCCATCCACACCGTGGAGACGATGGCGCGCATCATCGCGGCCACCGAGGAACACGCCCTGGTCGACGACACGTTCAGCCGCTTCGGCCGGATCGAGTGGGACCCGCACACGCGTGCAGGTGTCATCACCAAGGCGGCCGAGGAAGTCGCCCAGCGAGTGGGGGCGAAGTACGTCGTCGCGTTCACCCAGTCGGGCGACTCCGCTCGACGCCTTGCCCGACTGCGCAGCGCCATTCCGGTCCTGGCCTTCACGCCCGAGGCCCGCTGCCGTTCGCAGCTCGCGGTCACCTGGGGCGTCGAGGCCTTCCAGACCGTCACCGTCGAGCACACCGACGAGATGGTGCGTCAGGTCGACGAGGAGCTGCTGAAGATCGGTCGGGTCCAGGAAGGCGACCTGGTCGTCATCGTCGCCGGCAGCCCGCCCGGCATCCCCGGCTCCACCAACGCGCTGCGCATCCACCGGATGGGCGACGCGATCAACGAAGCCGCGCCGGCGTACCGCCGCCGATGAGCCTCAGCTCTTCAATCCGATCAATTCGTCCAGCCGGGCAACCGCCTCGCGCCGGGACACGCTGATCACCCGGACGTTCGACTGACGCCACGGGATGTCGACGAGGTCGAGCGCCCAGCAGCACAGTTCGCGGATGTCCTGCGAAGCATTGGCGAACTGCCACCTCGGATACTGATAGGTCTTGAGTTCGCCAGCCACTGGTCTACGCGCCCAGTTCTTCACCCGGCAGCCATCCGAGTGGAAGAGCCCACGCAGGAACGGGCCGGGGTGATCCTCGACGATCGCGCATTGCCACCTGTCCAGGGAGATCGGCCGGTCGTGCTTGCGGCCGGGTCCGTGTTGCGGGAACAGGCATGGCCAGTGGATCCACGACACCGTCGTGATGACGCAGCCTGGCGCCAAACGCCTGTGTGGGCGGCCGCCCGGTTTCACGCATGCCATGAGGTCGGCCAGGCGGGCGTTGCCGTCGACATACTTGGCATCGTTGACGACATGGAGGTTGAACACCCTCCCGCGGCCCCGGGAGATGTGCCCGTCACCGAGATACCAGCCGAGGAGCTCTGCGTAGGCCTCGCGGTCCAGATCCGCGCCGTCGCAACGAGGCAGGGGACGGCGGTGTGGCCCTGACCTCGGAGTCGGCCTTGTCGCTGGTAAACACGGCGCCAACGCCGGATGGTCTTGATGGCGACTCCGTGCTTGGCGGCGTTCTCCGCATCTGACAATCCGTCGTCGGAATCCCGTAACGCACTCTCGACTACTTCGCGGGGACGAACGTGGACCATGCCCACATGGTCGGCGGGAGCGCCGACAGTGCAGGGATCCAATGGTGCCGAGTGTGGGATTCGAACCCACATGCCCTCTCGGACAATGGTGTTTGAGACCATCGCGTATACCGTTCCGCCAACCCGGCTGGGTTACCCAAAACCGTAGCCGAGGCACGTGGCGCTCGCTGCATCGGCCCGCCCGATAGCCTTTCCTCGTGACCGAGACCGCTGCGACTCCTCCGCCCTCGACCTCGCCGAAGCGCACCGTGGTGATCGCCGAAGACGAGACCCTGATCCGGATGGACCTGGCCGAGATGCTCGCCGACGAGGGCTACGACGTCGTCGGCCAGGCGGGCGACGGGCAGCGGGCCATCGAGCTCGCCGAGGAGCACCGCCCGGACCTGGTCATCCTCGACGTCAAGATGCCGGTGCTCGACGGCATCGCCGCTGCCGAGGCGATCGCCGGCAAGCGGATCGCCCCTGTCGTGATGCTGACCGCTTTCTCCCAACGCGACCTGGTCGAGCGGGCGCGCGAGGCCGGAGCGATGTCGTACCTCGTCAAGCCGTTCTCCCAGACCGACCTGGTGCCGGCCATCGAGATGGCCGTGAGCCGGTTCGCCGAGATCACCGAGCTCGAGCGGGAGGTCACCGACCTCAAGGAACGACTCGAGACCCGCAAGTCCGTCGACCGGGCCAAGGGCATCCTCCAGGAACAGCTCTCGCTGTCCGAGGGTGATGCCTTCCGGTGGATCCAGAAGACCGCGATGGACCTGCGCATGTCGATGCGCGAGGTTGCCGACGGCATCGTCACGCACGGCGTCCCAGGTGGGTCTTCTTCGTAAAATGTCCGTGTGATGCGGCTCTCAGGTAACAGATTCGTCAGGATTCGCCCTTGGAGCCGCCTAGTTGCTTCCACAGGCACTGATGCGGGTGTAGGTTCCCGCGGCAGGACACGTCCTCCGCGTGCGGCGACCGCTGCGCGCTGGAACGACATAGGAAGCGGGATTGTCTTGAGGCGTAACAAGGTAGTCGGGCTCGGTGCGGTTGTACTGACCCTCGGCCTTTCACTGACGGCATGTGGGACCACTGAGGACGGCGACGGCGGAAGCGACGCAGCCTGCGACCTCAAGCTCGCGTTCTTCGGGCCGGAGACCGGCCCGGCAGCGGGTCTGGGCAAGCCGATCATCCAGGGCATGCAGCTGGCCGTCGACCAGTACAACGACGACGCCGACTGCGACGTCGAGATGGTCAAGTTCGACTCGCAGGGCAGCCCCGACGAGGCTCCTTCGCTGGCGACCGAGGTCGCGGGCGACGAGTCCATCGTCGGTGTGGTGGGCCCGGCGTTCTCCGGTGAGGGCGCTGCAGCCGGCCCCATCTTCGCTGAAGCGGGCGTTCCGACGATCACCCCGTCGGGCACCAACCCCGGCCTGTCCACCAACGGCTGGGACACCTTCCACCGTGCCCTCGGCAACGACGCGACCCAGGGTCCGGCCGCTGCCAAGTACATCAAGGACACGCTGAAGGCCGCCTCGGTCTTCGTCATCGATGACGCCTCCGAGTACGGCGCCGGTCTTGCCGGCATCGTCGAGAAGGACCTCGGTGGAGCAGTCAAGGGCACCGACACCATCCAGGCCGGCCAGACCGACTTCTCGACGACCGCCACCAAGGTCAACGACGCGAAGCCGGACGCGGTCTTCTTCGGCGGTTACTACGCCGAGGCGACGATCCTCATCGGTCAGCTCCGCGACAATGGCTACGAGGGCAAGTTCGTCGTTGCCGACGGTGTGAAGGACCCGGCGTACCTCGACGCGAAGGACGCCGCTGAGGGCACCATCATCACCTGCCCCTGCATCCCGGACACCGACCCGGCCGTGGCCGAGTTCGCCGCGGACTACGAGGCGGAGTTCAGCGAGGCGCCGGGCACCTACGCCGCTGAGGCGTACGACGCCGCGAACGTCTTCCTCGACGGCATCGAGTCGGGCATCGACAACCGCGAGGACCTGCTCGCCTTCGTCAACGACTACGACGAGAAGGGCATCACCAAGCAGTTGAAGTTCGACGAGACCGGTGAGCCGGCCGACGTTCACGTGTACGCGTACACGGTCAAGGGCGGCGCGATCGTCCCCGAGAGCGAGATCAAGTGATCGACGGCTGAACCTGTTTCACAACCATGACGGTGCGGCGGTCGGGGACGTGAGTCCCCGACCGCCTCGCTGTCCACAACCAGGGGCCAGGAGGCCTGGGTGAACTTCGAATTCTTCTTCAACAACCTTCCCGAGCTCACCATCACCGGGCTCGCGTTTGGTGCCATCTACGCGCTGATCGCGCTGGGCTACACCATGGTCTACGGCGTTCTCCAACTCATCAACTTCGCTCACTCCGAAGTGTTCATGTACGGAACGTTCGCCACGCTGTGGACCGTGATCGCGCTCAATGCCGCTGACGCGAACGGGGTGAAGCTGATCGCGATCCTGATCGTGGCCTTGTTCGCGTCGATGGCGCTGTCCGCGTTGATCGCACTCGCTCTCGAACGGGTGGCCTACCGTCGCCTGATCGAGCGGGACGCACCCCGACTGATCGCTCTCATCTCGGCCATCGGCGCCTCGTTCGTGCTCGCCGAGCTGATGGGGCTGCGCGACCGGATCGCGGGCTGGTTCGGCCTCGACGACGATCTCAGCGAGTACGTCGGCAAGGCCCGGATCAACAACAGCATGGCGGGCACCCTCGAGAAGCCTCGCTTCGATGTCGGCGGCGTCTCCATCTCCAGCATCGACATCATCGTGATCGTCGCGGCCGTCGGCATGATGGTCCTGCTCGACCAGTTCGTACGCCGGTCCCGGCTGGGCAAGGGCATCCGCGCCACCGCGCAAGATCCCGAAACCGCCTCGCTGATGGGCGTCAACCCGACCCGGACCATCCAGGTCACCTTCCTCATCGGCGGCCTGATGGCCGGTGTGGCGGCGTTCCTGTACATGCTCAAGATCGACACGACCAAGTACGACGTCGGCTTCCTGCTCGGCGTCAAGGCCTTCACGGCCGCCGTGCTCGGTGGCATCGGCAACCTGCGCGGGGCCCTGCTCGGTGGTCTGGTGCTCGGTGTCGCGGAGAACTGGGGTCAGGCGTTGTTCGGCGGCGAGTGGCGCGACGTCATCGCGTTCGTCCTGCTGGTCCTCATCCTCCTCGTCCGGCCCACCGGCCTCCTGGGCGAGTCGCTCGGAAAGGCACGAGCATGAACATTGGTTTCAGGGACAAGCTGACGGGGCTCCCGAAGCCCGTGCGGATCCTCCTGTGGATCCTCCTGGCGCTCTTCGCCTACGCACTGCCACTTCTCGAGCTCCCGATCATCTCCACGCCGGGGGTCGACTTCGGCGGAGTGCTCTTCACCGTCACGATCTACTGCCTGGTGGCGCTGGGCCTCAACATCGTGGTCGGCTACGCCGGACTCCTCGACCTCGGGTACGTCGGCTTCTACGCCATCGGTGCCTACACGGTCGGGATCCTGACGTCGTTCCACGCCAACTGGCCGTTGCTCCTCGCGATCCCGGTCGCCGTGGTGGCGGCCATGATCTCCGGCGTCATCCTCGGTGCGCCCACGTTGCGGGTTCGTGGTGACTACCTGGCCATCGTGACGCTGGGCTTCGGAGAGATCATCCGCCTGACCGCGGTCAACCTCGAGTGGCTCGGCGACGCGCGCGGCATCAAGAACATCGCCAAGCCGCCGAACATCGGCGACGAGAAGACGGGCCTGTTCGAGATCCCGCACCTGCTGTGGGGCGACGGCACCGTTCTCGTCGACACCGAGCACCCGACGAAGTTCCTGGTCTTCGGCTACATCGACCAGGTGCCGTACTACTGGATGGGCCTGACCGCGGTCATCATCGTGCTGATCGCCGACATCCTGATCAAGAGCAGCCGGGTCGGACGGGCCTGGGAGGCCACGCGTGAGGACGAGGACGCCGCCGAGCTGATGGGTGTCCCCACCTTCAAGTTCAAGCTCCTGGCGTTCTCGACCGGAGCCTTCGTGGGCGGTCTGGCGGGCGCGCTCTACGCCAGTCGGCAGGGGTTCATCAACCCGCTGTCGTTCCTCCTGCTCTACTCGATCCTGTTCCTTGCAGCCGTCGTCGTCGGAGGCCAGGGGAACCGTTGGGGCGTCCTGCTGGGCGCGATCCTGGTCGCCTACCTCCCGCAACGATTCCGGGAGTTCGACGACTTCCGCGTGCTCGCCTTCGGTGCGGCCCTGGTGTTGCTGGCCACGCTCCGTCCGGAGGGTTTGATCCCGCCGAGGCGAACAGTGCGCGCAAAGCAGCTCGAACAGGAGCTCGACGAGCTCGAACAAGGCACCGACGAGGGAGAGGAGGCAGCCCGTGTCTGAACGCATCCTGGATGTGCAGAGCCTCACGTTGAAGTTCGGTGGTCTCACCGCACTCGACGACGTCTCGCTCCACATCAACGAGGGCGAGATCCTCGGCCTGATCGGCCCGAACGGCGCCGGCAAGACGACCTGCTTCAACGCCATCACTGGCGTCTACGGGCCCACGAGCGGCGACATCCTGTTCCAGGGCAAGTCGATCGTCGGCATGAAGAAGCACCAGATCACCAAACAGGGGATCGCGCGCACCTTCCAGAACATCCGGCTCTTCCCGACGATGACGGCGCTCGAGAACGTGCTCGTGGGGGCCGACGCCCAGCACAGCACGGGCATGCTCACCGCGTTGTTCCGGTTGCCACGACACCGGCGGGAGGAGAAGCAGGGCCACGACCGAGCGATGGAGTTGCTTCGCTTCATGGGCATCCACCGCAAGGCCGACGAACTGGCGGCCAATCTCTCCTACGGTGACCAGCGTCGCCTGGAGATCGCGCGCGCGATGGCGACGGGTCCGAAGCTGATCTGCCTGGACGAGCCGGCTGCCGGCTTCAACCCGGCCGAGAAGGTCGAACTGATGGACCTGATCCGCAAGGTGCGGGACCAGGGCTTCACGGTGCTGCTGATCGAACACGACATGCGGCTGGTCATGGGAGTGACCGACCGGATCGTCGTCCTGGAGTTCGGCCGCAAGATCGCCGAGGGCAGCCCGTCCGAGATTCGCGACAACCCGGCGGTCATCGCCGCCTATCTGGGAGTGGACGAAGAAGATGCTTCTTGAGGTCGAAGGCCTCTGTGTCAACTACGGGCACATCGAGGCAATCCGTGACATCAGTTTCGGCGTGCCCGAAGGCACCGTCACCACCCTGATCGGCGCCAACGGTGCCGGGAAGACCACGACCCTGAAGACGGTCTCGGGGTTGCGGAAGGTGCGGGCTGGTTCCATCAGGTTCGAGGGCAAGGACATCACCTCGATCGAGCCCTACAACCGGGTGAAGCTGGGCATCAGCCAGTCACCCGAGGGGCGTCGTTGCTTCATCGGCATGACCGTGCGCGAGAACCTCGAGATGGGTGCGTTCACCCGCAAGGACCGCAAGACCGCGGCCTATCGCGAGGACCTCGACCGGGTGCTGGGGCTGTTCCCGCGCCTGGACGAGCGGATCGACCAGATCGCCGGAACCATGTCGGGCGGTGAGCAGCAGATGCTGGCGATGGGGCGAGCGCTCATGTCGCGCCCGCGGCTGTTGCTGCTCGACGAGCCGTCGATGGGTCTGGCGCCCAAGTTGATCCAGCAGATCTTCTCGATCATCACCGAGATCAACGAGCAGGGCACCACGGTGCTGCTCGTCGAGCAGAACGCCGCCCAGGCGCTCAAGCGCTCGCACGACGCCCACATCCTCGAGACGGGGTCGATCGTTCGTACGGGCACCGGCAAGGAGCTCGCCGGCGACCCGGCGGTCAAGGCTGCCTACCTCGGTGGCGACGTCTGACCCTCGGGTCAGACGGTCTAGAGCACCTTCGAGAGGAAGGCCTGCGTCCGCTCGTGCTGCGGGTTCGAGAGCACGTCGGTCGGCAGGCCTTCCTCGACGACGACACCGCCGTCCATGAAGACGAGCTTGTTGCCCACCTCCCGGGCAAATCCCATCTCGTGGGTCACGACCATCATGGTCATGCCTTCACTGGCGAGGTCCTTCATCACAGCAAGCACGTCGCCGACGAGCTCGGGGTCGAGCGCGCTGGTCGGTTCGTCGAACAGCATCATGTCGGGGTTCATCGACAGGGCGCGGGCGATGGAGACGCGCTGCTGCTGACCGCCGGAGAGGTGCGCCGGGTAGGCGGACTCCTTCTCCGACAGGCCGACCTTGCCGAGCGTCTGGCGGGCGATCTGGACGGCCTCGTCCTTGCTGCGACCACGGACGGTCCGCTGCGCCAGGGTGAGGTTCTTCAACACGTTCAGGTGCGGGAACAGGTTGAACTGCTGGAACACCATGCCGATCCGCGAACGGACCTCGTCGAGGTCGACCTTGCGGTCGCAGATGTCGACGCCCTCGATCAGGATCTGGCCGGCGGACGGCTCCTCGAGCCGGTTGACGCAGCGCAGCAGCGTCGACTTCCCTGAACCGGACGGGCCGATGACGCAGACGACCTGACCGGCATCGACGTGGAAGTCGATGCCCTTGAGGACCTCGTTGCGGCCGAAGTGCTTGTGCAGACCGGTCACCTGGATCGCCGGCGCCATGGTGCCGCGTTCCGGCAGGACGGGTGCGGCGGTCATCGGACCGACCTCCTCTGCCGGCGTTCGAGCCAGGCGACGAGCTGCGTCAGGGGCAGCGTGATGATCAGGTAGAGCAGTGCGGCCTGGACCAGGCTGGTCGCGGTCCCGGCCGACGGGCCGCTGGCGAGGAAGTCCTTGGCCACCGAGGTCAGTTCCCGTTCGTTGGCTGCGGCACCGAGCAGGAACAGCAGCGCGGTGTCCTTGATGAGCAGCACGAACTCGTTGGTCAGGGGCGGGATCACGATCCGGAACGCCTGCGGCAGCACGACGCGCACGGTGGTGGTGCCGGGCCGCATGCCGAGCGAGCGGGCCGCCTCTGCCTGACCCTTCGGGACGGCCTGGATGCCGGCGCGGAGGGTCTCGGCCATGTAGGCGCCCGCGACCATGATCAGGCCGATCAGTCCGGCACCGACCGTGCCGCCCGGTGGGGTCCAGCCGAACGCGATCGGCAGACCGGTCGACATGAAGATCATCACCACCAGTGCCGGCAACCCGCGGAAGAACTCGATGTAGATCGTCGCGAGCCAGCGGTACGGCGCCACGGGGGAGAGCCGCATCAGTGCGAGCACGAGTCCGAGCGCCAGGCCTCCAGCGAACGCGATCGCGGTGTACTTGACCGTGTTCACCATGCCGATGGTGATCAGGTCGCCCCAGTTGCCGTCGGCCCAGTCGACCCCGCCCTTGTTCCAGAAGTTCTCCCGGATCGTGGGCCAGTCGGCAACGAGGGCCAGGGCCACGATCCCTGCCGCCAGCGCGACGTACAACGCGACCTGGAACAGGATCGCGCGTTCCCTGCGGGTCACCGCACTCGCTCGCTCTCCCTCACGTCAGCAGCGCGGATCAGTTCTCGGTCGAGAAATAGGTGTTGTAGATCTCGTCGTAGGTGCCGTCGTCGACCATCTCGGCGAGAGCGCCGTTGACGTCCTCGACCAGCTGGGTGTTGCCCTTCTTGATCGCGAAGCCGTACTTCTCGTCGGTCTCGAACGTCCCGACGACCTCGAAGTCGCCGTCCTTGGTGTGGTCGAGGTTGACCGGGAGGTCCTGGAGGAGCGCTTTGACCTGGCCGGCCTTGATCGCCTGGAACATCTCCGCGTCGCTCGGGAAGCTGATCACCTCGGCGCCCTTGGCGTTCTCCTCGGCGTAGGTCTTGCCGGTGGTGCTCTGCTGGACACCGACCTTCACGCCGTCGAGGTCGTCGATGGAGTCGATGTCGCTTCCCGCGTCCACCAGCAGCGATTGCTTGGAGTCGTAGTAGCCGTCGGTGAAGTCGAGGTTCTTCTTGCGGTCATCGGTGATGGTCATGGCCGACGCGGCGAGGTCGCACTGCCCGGCGTTGAGTGCCTGGCCGCTCTGGAGGGCATCGAACGAGGAGTCCTTGATGGCCAGCTCGAGGTCGAGGCGCTCGGCGATCTCGGGCGGCGAAGGTCGTGACGGCAAGGGTGGTCAGACGAGACGTGTGCATGCTCGCACTGTAGGTCTTTACCTTGTCCGGCACGAGGCCCTGCGCAGACCCGAAACCGGGTTGTTCCACGATCGTGACCATTCCCTTGTTGGCCGCAATCGAGGGGGCGTAGGCTTTCGGCTCCGGACCGCTCGACGCTGCGCGGTTCCCGTCTTGGGGTGAGGAAGGCAGGAGCCAGAGGTGAGCCGCTATTCGCTGACGACCCGCAGCGCCACGCGTGAGGACGCACCGGCGCTGGCCGACCTGTGGAGCGACGTCGTTCGCCGAGCCGACCGATCCGAACAGATCGCCGATCTCGAGCTCATCATCAAGAACTGCCAGGTGTCGCGGGAGCACCGCGTCGTGGTCGTCGAGTACGACGGACAGTTCGCGGGCGCTGTCCACCTGCGGATGACGACCCTGACGCCGCTCAATCTCGAGCCGTGCGTGCAGGCGATCCAGCCGCGGGTGCTCGACCAGTTCAGCGGGCAGGGCGTGGGCCACGCGCTGATGGAGTCCGCCACCGCCTTCGCGGAGGAGAACGGCATCCTGCACGTGGTCGCCGCGGTCCCGCACGCCTCCCGCGACGACAACCGGTTCATGGCCCGCCTCGGGCTGGCCCCAGCGGCGATGTACCGGATCGCGCCTGCCGCCGTGCTTCGGGCGCGTCTTTCGCCCCAGCGCACGCCCACGGGCGCTGACGGCCGCAGCAAGGTGTTGGCTGCGAGGCGCTCGATGCGTCGGGCCAGGGCCGGTCGGATCGTCGTTCCGGGGTCGGACCCGGCCTGAGCTCAGGACGGATCGCGCGCGAGCAGCGCGCAGGTGATCCGTGCGGTGCACACCCGCTTGCCGTCCTCGTCGGTGATCGCGATCTCGAAGCTCGACATGGTGCGGCCAAGGTGCAGCGGCGTGGCGACGCCGGTGACCAGGCCCTTGCGTGCTGAGCGGTGGTGGGTGGCGTTGATGTCGGTGCCGACGGCGAACCGCTCGGGTCCGGCGTTGAGGGCCGCGGCGATCGATCCCAGGGTCTCGGCGAGGACGACGGACGCGCCGCCGTGGAGCAGGCCGTAGGGCTGGGTGTTGCCTTCGACCGGCATCGTCGCGACGACACGGTCCGGGGCGATCTCGACGAGCTCGACGCCCATCCGCTGGTTGAGTGCGCCCATGTTGTCGCGCAGGAACTGGCCGATGTCGGATCCGGTGCCGTCAGTGCTCGTCATGGCGTTGACGATAGCGATGACCGACGGGGAGAACGCTTGTCGGTCGGCCTCGGTAGAGTCGCCGGGTGCCAGAGACAAGTCATCAGGGTCGTCCGCGCCTGCTCCTCCTCGACGGCCACTCGCTGGCCTATCGCGCGTTCTTCGCGCTGCCGGTGGAGAACTTCTCGACCGCGACGGGGCAGCACACCAATGCCGTCTACGGGTTCACTTCGATGCTGGTCAACGTGCTGCGCGACGAGCAGCCGACCCACGTCGCGGTGGCGTTCGACGTCTCGCGCCAGACGTTCCGCCTCGAGCAGTACTCCGAGTACAAGGCGAAGCGCAACAAGACCCCCGACGAGTTCCGCAGCCAGCTCTCACTCATCGAGCAGATGCTCAGCACCTTCTCGATCCCGTTCCTGAAGCTCGACGGCTTCGAGGCCGACGACCTGATCGCGACGCTGGTCACGCAGACGCTCGCCGACAGTGACCTCGACGTGCTGATCCTGACGGGTGACCGCGACTCGCTGCAGCTGGTGACCGATCGATCGACAGTGCTCTACCCGATGCGTGGGGTGTCCGACCTGGCCCGGATGACGCCGGCCGCGGTCGAGGAGAAGTACGGCGTGCCTCCGCACCGCTACCCCGAGCTGGCCGCGATCGTCGGCGAGGTCTCCGACAACCTGCCCGGAGTGCCCGGTGTGGGCGCCGGATTCGCCGCGAAGTGGATCAACACCTACGACGGCCTCGACAACGTCATCGCCCGGGCCGACGAGATCACCGGCAAGAAGGGTGAGGCGTTGCGCGAGCACCTCGGCGACGTGATCCGCAACCGCAGCCTCAATGCGCTGGTGCGCGACCTCGACCTGGGCATCACCACTGATGACCTGGTCCGCAAGGAGTGGGACCGAACCGCGGCTCTCGCCCTCCTCGACGAGCTCGAGTTCCGGGGCGAGCTGCGCACCCGGATCCTCGACGTGGTCGCCCCGAGCGACGACGTCGAGGTCGAGCCCGGTGTCGAGCTGGACGGCGGGACCCTCGCGCCCGACGGTGTCGCTTCCTGGCTCGATGCTGCCGGTGACGCCACGATCGGACTTCAGGTCCGCGGCAGCTGGGGGAGCGGCACCGGTCGTGCCGATGGCCTCGGACTGGCTCTCGCCGACGGCCGCGCGGCGTACGTCGACGTCCAGTCGATGAGCCCGGGAGACGACTCCGCCCTGGCTGCGTGGCTGGCCGACGCGGCGCGGCCCAAGGTGTTGCACGATGCCAAGGGCCAGGGCCTCGCGCTCGCTGCGCAGGGCTGGCAGCTCGCCGGCGTGGCCGAGGACACCGCGCTTGCGGCGTACCTCGTGGCTCCCGACCAGCGTTCCTACGACCTGGCCGACCTCACCCTTCGCTACCTCCACCGCGAGCTCGAGCAGGCCACCGACGTCGACCAGGGCGTGCTCTTCGAGGAGGACTCCGGTCAGGGCGGTGTCGCGCGCAGCGCCATGGTCCAGGCGCGGGCTGCCCTCGACCTGTCGACCGAGCTCGCCGACGAGGTGGAGCGGGCCGGGGGAGAGCGGCTGCTCACCGACGTCGAGATGCCGCTGGTCGCGGTGCTCGCTGCCATGGAGCAGACCGGCATCGCCGTCGACATCGAACAGCTGGAGGGCCTCGAGCAGCACTTCGCCGAGGAGGTCCGGAAGGAGGCCGAGGCCGCCTACGAGGTGATCGGCCGCGAGATCAACCTGGGCTCGCCCAAGCAGCTGCAGGAGGTGCTCTTCGACCAGCTCGCGATGCCGAAGACCAAACGCACCAAGACCGGCTACACCACCGATGCCGACGCGCTCCAGAAGCTCGCCGTCACCAACGAGCACCCGTTCCTGCTCCACCTGCTGCGCCACCGCGAGGTGATCCGGCTGCGCCAGACCATCGAGGGTCTGCTCAAGACCGTCCAGCCCGACGGGCGCATCCACACCACCTTCCACCAGACGATCGCGGCCACGGGCCGGCTCTCGAGCACCGAGCCCAACCTGCAGAACATCCCGGTCCGCACCGAGGAGGGTCGCCGGATCCGTGAGGGCTTCGTGGTCGGCAGCGGCTACGAGTGCCTGCTGACCGCCGACTACAGCCAGATCGAGATGCGGATCATGGCGGACCTGTCCGAGGACGCCCTGCTCATCGAGGCATTCCGTTCCGGCCACGACTTCCATGCCGCGACGGCGTCGCGCGTGTTCGAGGTCGCTCCCGAGGACGTCACGCCCGAGATGCGCGCGAAGATCAAGGCGATGAACTACGGACTCGCCTACGGGCTGTCCGCGTTCGGGCTCTCCCAGCAGCTGGGCATCGAGCCGGGCGAGGCGCGCGGCCTGATGGACGACTACTTCGAGACCTTCGGCGGCATCCGTGACTACCTCGCCGGCGTGGTCGAGGAGGCCCGCCGTACCGGCTTCACCGAGACCATCATGGGCCGTCGTCGCTTCCTCCCGGACCTCACGAGCGACAACCGGATGCGCCGCGAGTCGGCGGAGCGGATGGCGCTCAACGCCCCGATCCAGGGCTCGGCAGCCGACCTGATCAAGGTCGCGATGCTGCGCACCCAGCAGGCGATCGCCGATGCCGGCCTGCGTTCACGAATGCTGCTGCAGGTCCATGACGAGCTCGTCTTCGAGGTCGCTGAGGGCGAGCGCGAAGCGCTGGACGCCCTGGTCCGCGCGCAGATGGGCGGAGCGGCGGAGCTGGCGGTTCCCCTCGACGTGTCCGTCGGCACCGGGCGCAGCTGGCACGAAGCTGCGCACTAGGACGCGCACTAGGACGAGGCGAGCTTGCCGGTCTCGCGACGGTGGCGGAACATCTGGAGCGCCACCAGCAGGCCGACCACGGAGCCGTCGACCAGTGCAACGGTGACCGCCAGTCCGGTCACCGACGTGGCCGTGGCGCCCACCCCGACCAGGGCGGCGACGCCGGCGGCGATGAGGTACTTCGTCGCCCGTCCGCGTTTGGCCAGACCTGCGTAGACCAGCAGCTGGAGCACCGAGAGAAGCCCGCCGAGGACGGCGAACAGCCACAGCTTGTCCTGGACCGACGAGTAGTCGTCCCCGCCGATGAAGACCAGCGCAAGGCCCGACAACAGGTACGTCGCCGCCGCACCTGCCGTGCCCAGTGCGGTCAGGAAAGCGAGGCCCTTGAGCACGGCACTGCGGCTCTCGCCCTCGGTGGACATCGACGGGAACAAGATCACCACGGCGAACTGCGGCAGGAACAGCACTGCCTTGGTCACGATCAGGCCGCCGGCGTACAACCCGGCGTCGTGCTCGTCGAGCATGCTCCGCGCGACCACGACGTCGAGGTTCGACAACGCGACGAAGGCGAGGAGCGCGACGGAGCTCCCGAGCGTCTCGCGGAGCACGTCGCGGCGGACATGGGGGTCGTGGTGGTCGATCTCGTCGTCCGCGCGCGGCTGCCGCAGCGCCCAGGAACCGACGGCGACGGGCAACCACGACGCGATCAGGACCCCGAGCATCGCGCTGGTCTCGGTGGCGGAGATCAGCATGAAAGCACCGCCGAGCAGGACCCGCGGGACGCCGACCGAGAGGTAGACCAGGCTCAGCGGCAGCCAGCGCCGCTCACCCTGGAGCACGCCGGCCTGGCCGCCCATTGCGGTCACCGGGATGACGCAGAGGCCGAGCAGGATCGCCGGCGCGATGCCGTCGAGCCGCAGCAACTGCGACACCGGGTATGCCGCCGCCACGGCGAGCACGCCCAGCACAGCGGCTGCGCGCCACGTCGTGAGCAACACGGTGTGCTCGATGGCGCCGACGTCGTCGGGCTCCGCGGAGATCCGTCGGGCAGCGGTGGCCTGCAGGCCGAGCTGGACGACGGAGAGCACCATCAGCAGCGCCATCATGCTGGCCACGGCGCCGTACTGGCTCGGGCCGAGCATCCGGGCAGCCACCATCTGGAAGGCATAGGTGCCGACGTTCATCACGGCCATGGCAAGGGCGATGCCCGCAGTGCTGCGCAGCAAGCGGCCCAGGCGAGAGCCCGAGACCTCGGCGGTAGTCGTCACATGAGCAGATTAGGGCGTTGAGCGCCCGAGCCGGGAAGTCGCACCCGCTCGGCGCATACAGTGACTTCCGCCATGGAGGAGGTGGGATGAGGGAGAGACCGGAGCCGTCGGTCACGGGCGGCGGTGTCGCGAGTGTGCTGTACGCCGTCATCACCTTCTTCATGCTGCTCCAGCAGCCGGGGACCACGACGTACGACACCCGTGCCGAGCTCACCCAGCGGCCCGGTGACTTCCTCTCCGGCGCGTTCACGCTGTGGCACACCGAGTCCAACTTCGGAGAGTTCCAGAACCAGGCCTACGGATACCTCTTCCCCCAGGGTTCGTGGTTCGCCCTCAACGACCTGCTCGGTAACCCCGACTGGATCAGCCAGCGACTCTGGTCGGCGTTGATCCTGATCGTCGCCTGCGAGGGCGCCCGCCGGGTCGCCCGCGCGATCGGGCTGGCCGACCTGCCGGCCCTGCTTGCGGGCGTCGTGTTCGCGGCCTCGCCCCGCCTGCTCGGCACTGTCACCGTCCAGACCGCGGAGTCGCTGCCCGGTGCGGTGATGCCGTGGCTGGTGCTGCCCGTCGTCCTGCACCTGCGCGGCCGACTCGGACCGTGGCGAACGGCTTTCCTCAGCGGCGCCGCCGTGGTCTGCATGGGCGGCGTCAACGCGGTCGAGACCGCGGCGTGCCTGCCGCTCGCGATGATCCTGGTCCTGTGGGGCGCCCGGCACGGGATGACCAGCCGTCGCTTCGTCGTGGGCTGGTTCACTGCGGTCGGCGCGGCCTGCCTGTCGTGGGCGCTTCCGCTGCTCGTGCTGGCGCGCTACACCCCGCCGTTCTACGAGTACGTCGAGAGCGCCGCCGACACCACGTCGCTCATCGGCTGGTCGGAGTCCGTGCGCGGTGACTCGTCGTGGCTCGGCTACCTGCTCTCGGGCGACCAGCCGTGGTGGCCCGCGGCGTACAGCCTGACGACCTCGTCGTTCCTGGTGGTCGTGGCGGCTGTCGTCGCCGCCGTCGGCTTCGCGGGACTCACTCGAATTGCCGGTGACGTGAAGCGGCCGTTGATGCTCGCGGCCGTGCTCGGCCTCGGCTGTCTCACCGTGGCCCACGGCGGGGTGGCCGGTGCGCCGGTCGCCGACGCGATGCGATCGCTGCTCGACGGCCCGCTCCAGATCTTCCGCAACGTCCACAAGATCGACCCGATCGTGCGGCTCCCGCTGGCCCTGGGCTTCGGGTGTGCCGTGGCCCTGGCTGTCGAGCGGCTCCTCGTGTGGCGTCCGCGGCTGGAGCCGGGGCGAGGCCTGCTCCTGCTGGCGCCGCTCCTGCTCGTGTTGTGCCTGGGACAGCCGTTCCTCGTCAACGACTCGCGGACTCCCGGGTGGGACCGCATCGCGTCGCCCTGGCAGCAGGCGCGCGACTACCTCGCCGCTGAGCAGGGCGAGGGCCCCGTAGGTCGGACGCTGATCGTGCCGGGGTCGAGCTTCGCTCAACAGGACTGGGGATGGACGATCGACGAGCCGCTGTCGATCCTCGGTGGGACCAGCACGGTGACCCGGAGCCAGGTGCCGCTGATCCCGGGTGAGTCGATCCGCTACCTCGCCGCACTCGACCAGCAGATCGCGACCGGGCGCGCAACGGAGGCGCTCGTCGACGAGCTCGCACGAGCCGGGATCAGCCACGTCGTCCTGCGACGGGACCTGCTCCGCGCGCAGACGCGTTCGCCCCACCCGGGCGGATCGGCGGTCTCCCTCGCCCGTGCGGGCCTGCAGCGGGTGGCCGGCTTCGGTACGACGGAGAGCGGCGAGGCGGAGGTCGAGGTGTTCGCCGTTCCCCGGGAGCTCCCGGCCATTCGAGCGGCCGCCGTCGACGACGTCGCGACGGTGCGCGGTGCGCCTGAGAGCGTGCTCGGCCTGCAAGGTGCCGGGCTCGTCGATCCCGACCGTCCGACCGTGCTCGAGGGCGAGCCGGGCTGGGAGCGCGACGCCGACGTCGTCAGCGACAGCAACCAGCGGCGGGAGCGGGCGTTCGGCAACAACGACGAGGGCCTGTCCGCGTTGATGACGCGAGACGACCCGTGGCGCCTGGACCGCGCGGCCCACGACTTCCCGGCTGGCCCCGGACGCGATCAGGTCGTCGCGGAGTACGACGGCCTCGAGTCGGTCACGGCGTCGACCGCGCAGGGGTACGCCGACAACTACGGGCCGGTGACGGTGCAGTCCGCGCCGTACGCAGCGATCGACGGCAACCTGGACACGCAGTGGGTCAGCTCGATCGTCGGCCGCGCCGACGAGCAGTGGCTGCGGCTGCAGTTCGAGGGCTCGCGGCGGGTCCCCCAGGTGACCGTCACCCCGGTTGCCGATGACCCCCAGGTCGTCCCGATCCGGATGATCGAGGTCGTGGCCGGCGACCAGCGGGTCCGGGCGCGGGTCGGTGCCAGCGGCGCCCCGGTGACCGTCGCGCTGGACGGCAGCGAGGTCGATGCGATCGAGATCCGGGTCGTGGAAGCGGCAACCGACGCGCGGTCGGCACGGGTCGGGCTGCGCGAGGTCGAGGTCGACGGCCTCGTGCCGCGTCGTACCGCCGTACTGCCGGGTGTCGTGCCGACCGGTGCGCCGCTGTCGTTCGCGGTCACACCCGGCCGCCGCGCGTGCAACATCGCCTTCGCCGCGCCGGACTGCGACGTGACGCGGGTGCGGTCGGCCGAGGAGGAGGGCGGCCTGGACCGGACGTTCACCACCGACGCCGACCAGCTCGTCCGGCTGTCGGGTCACGTGATCGCCCGGGGCACCCCGGAGGCAGCACGACTGCTGGACCTGATCCAGCGGCGCCTGCCCGTCGGTGCGACGTCGTCCTACGGCCAGGACCCCAAGGTGGCCGGACGGTTCGCCTACGACGGCCAGCTGACGACGGCGTGGGTGTCCGACGACACCGACCTCTACCCGACCCTCACCTTCCGGTGGCGCAAGGAGCGCACGATCTCGGGCATCACGGTGCGCTCGGGCGGGGACGCCCAGGCGCCGGTGGCCGCGATCATCACGACGGCGGACGGCGAGCAGCGGATCCCACTGGGCAACGACGACGCCGTCGCGATCGAGCCGGTGCAGACGCGCACCCTCCAGATCCGGTTCGAGAAGGCACCGGGGGCTGCCCGGGTCGTGGTGCCCGAGATCGAGCTCAAGGGCGTCGACGTGACCCGCCCCTTCCTGGCGGACACGCCCACGGGTGCAGTGTGTGGCTTCGGACCGAACCTCGAGGTCGACGGTGTGCAGATCGCCACCCGGGTCACCGGCACGATGGGCGACATCATCAACGGCAGCCCGCTGGTCTTCGAGGCCTGCGACGTCGCGGAGTCCGTCGACCTCACCACCGAGCTCGGAGCGGGCGAGCACCGTCTGGTCGCGTCGCCGAACGCCGAGTTCGAACTGCTGGACCTCGCGGTGGTTCCCGAGCAGGCCGACGCGCCGTCGGCGGCGACACGTGATGTACGGATCGAGGCGTGGGGGAGCAGTGAGCGGACGGTCACGGTGGCCGGGGGACCGGAGTCCCTGCTGTACCTGCCCGAGAACTACAACGAGGGCTGGACCGCGGAGATCGACGGCAAGACGCTGACGCCCGTGCGCGTCGATGGCTGGCAACAGGCCTGGGTCCTGCCCGCTGGCGGGACAACGACCGTGGAGCTGCGCTACACGCCTGAACGGACCTACGACATCGTTCTCCCGATCGGCCTTGCCGCCAGCGGGCTGGTCCTGCTGGGCGGCCTGGTCAGCCTGCTCCTGCTTCTCGTCCGGCGCCGCGGACCAGCCGATGCGGCCGAGCTGCTCGACTGGCCGGCGACCGGCGCTCCGCGCCGGGTCTGGTCCGTCGCTGCGATCGCCGCGGCTCTGGTCCTCCTCGGTCCGTGCGCAGCGATCGGCGTCCTCGCCGGCAGTCTCAGATCACTTCGCCGGTTCCGGTCGGCGATCCTGATCGGCGCTGCGGCCCTGATCGCCACCTCCGGGGGCCTCGACGCGTTGGGCGGTGGGCGGATGGTGACGGGTATGGCCGAGCTGTGCGCAGCGCTGGCCGTCGGGACCCTTGCGGGTGTCGTCCTCGGGTCAGGCGAGACCGCCGGACGTCGTCGGGCGGTGACCCCATGACCGCCCGCCTCCGTGCCTGGCACGGTCCGCAGGGTGCCGCGGCCGTCGCCGTCCTGGTCACGATGGTCGTCACCCGCTGGATCCTGTTGGCCGGTTCGTACTTCAACCAGGACGACTTCTACCTCTCGGGTCGCGCCGGTGATGCCGACCTCACGGCGGACTTCCTGGTGCGCGACACCGCCGGCCACGTGAACCCCTTGCAGCAGCTGACCTACTGGCTGCTCGCGCACGTGGCGCCGTACGACTGGGGCGTTGTCGCGGCCCTGGTGCTGGTCCTGCAGACAGCGGCGACGGTCGTGATGTGGCTCCTGCTCACCCGCCTGCTCGGCGAGAGGTGGAGCCGGGTGGTGCTGCTCGCCGTGTTCGCCTGGGCACCGCTGACCCTGGCCACCACGTTGTGGTGGAGCGCTGCGATGGGACTGTGGCCGCACATCGTTTGTTCGCTCCTCGCGGTCTGGCTCCTGATCCGTTGGCACCAGGGCGACGCCCGGGGGAGCACCACCGTCGCGGCGATCGTGCTCACCACGACGATCGGCCTGCTGTGGCACGAGCGGGCGGTGCTGATCGTGCCGGTCCTGTTCGGCGTCGCGGTGACCCTTGCCGACGACGCCAGCGGTTGGCGGCGCCTGCGGGCTGCGCTGGTGCGCTTCCGTTGGCTGTGGGTCTGGCTGGTGGCCCTGCTGACGGCCTTCCTGGTCGGCCACGGGCTGTTGACCGATGTCGAGGGCGGGCAGAGCACGTTCCGCGAGCAGGCGGGAGTGACCTGGTCGTTCCTCGGGAGGAACGTGGCCCCGGGCCTGCTCGGCGGGCCGTGGACCGGGGAGCTCGAGGGCGGTGCCGTCCGCCCGGCCACCTGGGTCGTGATCGTGTCGATCGGGTTGGTCCTGCTGGTGGGTGGGTTGCTCCTCCTGCGCGGAGGGCCGGCCCGTCGTTGGGCCGTTGCCGTGCTGCTGGGCTACGTGGCGGCGGACCTCGCCCTGCTCATCTCCGGGCGAGCGGGCTTCGGATCGATCATCGGACTCGATCCGCGTTACTCCTCCGACGTCATCCACGCGGCCGTGCTCTGCGCCGCTCTCGCGTTGCGTGGGGGCCCGCCCGGACTGGGACTGCGGTTCCTGCAGTCCTCGCAGGATCGGGGACGTGCTGTCGCTGCCCTGGTCAGCGCGTATGCCGTTGCTGCGTGCTTCGGTACGGCGCTCCTGGTGCCCCACTTCCAGAACACCGAGGACCGGGCTTTCCTCACCAACCTGCGTGCCGACCTGGCTGCCGATCCGACGCAGGTGATCTTCGACGCTCTTGCGCCCGCGGACGTGGTGTTGCCTCTGGTGGGAGACGACTCGCGCTACTCCCGGATCTTCGGCCTGTTGCCCGAGAACCCGGCCTTCGACGAACCGTCGCCCCGCCTGCGCGTGGTCGGTCCGGACGGACATCTGGAACCCGTGGTGTTCGCCGGGTTCGTGTCGGCCGTGGAGGGCACCGACGAGGACTGCGGCCACGAGGTCGAGACAAGCCCCGTGGTGGTGCCGTTCCTGCTGCCCGTTGACGGACGCCTGGCGGTGCGCGTGCGCTACTTCTCCGCCATGGAGGCGACCGTCGACGTCGGCGCGGGTGACTGGCGTGCGTCCTTCCTCGCGCGCCGCGGGCCGAACGAGATGTGGTTGGTTCTCCCCGACCTGCCCGGTCTGGTCGATGGCCTCGAGTTCAGCACCGACGGCCGCTCGACGCTGTGCATCACCGCCGTCGACGCGGGACTCCCGGAGCAGCCATGATCCGGCGCCGAACTGATCTGGTCTGCGTCGCGGCGGTCACGCTCCTGATCCTCGGCCCCCTCCTGCTGGGCCGCGGCTTCTGGCTGGTCGGCGACATGGTCTTCGTGCCCGAACAGCCCTGGAAGCCGGCATGGCTCGGCCTCGACGGTGCCCTGCCGCGTGCCGTCCCCATGGACGCCCTGATCTCGCTCGCGACCCAGGTGATCCCGGGTGATCTCGTCCAGAAGGCCTTGCTGGTCGGGGGATTCTTCACGGGGGGGCTCGGTGTGGCTCGGCTGGTGGCCGACCACGCGTGGTTCGCCCGGGCCGCGGCGATCACGCTGTTCTGCTGGAACCCGTGGGTCTACGAGCGTCTGTTGATCGGGCAGTGGGCGATCCTGCTCGGCTACCTCCTGCTGCCGTGGGTGGCGTACGGCGCGATCCGCTTCCGCCGGGAGCCGCGGGACTGGGGCCCGGCCGCCGTGGCACTGGTCGGCTCCGCGGTCTGCAGCCCCTCCAGCGGAGTCATGGCCGTCGGCGTCCTGCTGGCGCTCGGGATCGGTCGCGACAGCCGCGGATGGCTTCGGGCCGGAATCCTCGCCGTGTTCGCCAACCTGACCTGGATCCTGCCCGCGTTGACGGCCGACAGCACCCGGGTGACGACCGACGGGGTGTTCGCCGGCTTCGCTGCCCGCGCCGAGTCGGGCGCCGGAGTGGTGGCCAGCCTGTTCTCCCTCGGCGGCATCTGGAAGACCTCGATCCTGCCCGGCGAGCGGACCAGCGCCGTGCTGGTGACGCTGGCGTGCCTGCTTTCCGTGGCGGCGCTGGCGGGACTGTGGCGGGTCGGCCCGGATCGCGCCCGCTGGTGCCTGATTGCCGCCGCATCCTTTGCGCTTGCGCTGCTCCCGGTCGTGCCGGGCGGAGCCGGACTGCTCGAGGGCCTCGGTGGGCACGTCCCCGGGCTGGCACTTCTGCGGGACTCACATCGCTACCTGGCGCCGTACGGTCTGGTCCTCGCCGTCGGCATCTCGTATGCCGTCACGGCGGTTCGCGAGCGGATCCGGCCCGGCAACCAGGCGCTGTGGAGCGCCATTGCCCTGGTCGTGATCGCCCCGCTCCTGTTGCTGCCGAGCCTGGCCTGGGGTGCAGCGGGGGAGTTGGACCGGTCGACGTACCCGGACGCCTGGGGCGACGTGGCGGCGCTCATCGACGACGACGAGGTGACCGTGGTGCTTCCGTGGGCCGGGTCCTACCGCGGGTTCGACTGGAACCACCGCCGCGCCGTCCTCGATCCGGCGCCCCGGCTGCTGCCCGGCCAGGTGCTCGTCGACGACACCGTGCGGATCGAGGGGCGTGAGGTGCCCGCAGAGGATCCCCGGGTACGCGCGGTCGACGAGGCTCTCGACGAGGACGACCCCGCGGCCGCGCTGAGGGACCTCGGCGTGCGGTGGGTGCTCGTCGAGCACGGCATGGGCGAGGTCGGTGCGCCATCGGGGCAGACCGTCCACGACGCCTCCGGGCTCGAGCTGATCGACCTGTCGAATGCGGGACAGTACGCCGTGGAATCCCGGTCGGTATGGCCCGAAATGACTAGGTCGCGAGAGATCCTTGTGACGATCGGCCACTTGTGCGTGGTTCTTTTGCTTTTAGCGGGTGCGACGGTGATACTTCGATCAGGGAGTAACGGGCATCACACAACATGATCGTCATGGGGAGTGGATGCTCAGTGCCGGCCTTTGGGAGGGGGTCTGCGCATGAACACGATTATCGCAACTGTCGTCGGGGCACTCGCCTCGACCGTCGTCCTCGTCGGTGGCGTCAATGCCGCCCAGGATGAGAACAAGCCGGTCAGCAACGAGAAGCTCTACAGCTACGCAGACCAGTAAGTCGTCGGCTGCGCCCTGCCCCTGAGGGCGGCGCAGTCATCACGCGTCCTCTGGGAGGGGGACGTCTGAGCAGACGGCTTGGGAGGGTCAGATGCTGCAGATCGTCATTCCGGCGTTCAACGAAGAATGCCGTTTGCCGCGCACCTTGCGCGAGCTGCGTCGCCATGTCGCGACGCATCGCGGTGTTCTCGGCCGCGTCGAGGTCCTGGTCGTCGACAACGCCAGCACCGACCGCACGGCCGAGGTGGCCCGCGAGGCCGACTCGGCTGCGCTGCCGGTGCGCGTGATCCGCTGCGACCGCCAGGGCAAGGGTGCTGCGGTCCGTGCCGGACTGCTCGCCACTGACGCCGATCTCGTCTGCTTCATGGACGCCGACGGTGCCACCGGCCTCGACGCGATCGAGAACGCCTGGCGTCGGATCGTGCTCGGCGCTGACGTCGTCATCGGCTCTCGCGGTCTCGCGGAGAGTGACACCGAGGCCCGGCACTGCCGGACCCGCTCGGCAGGCGCAGCGGCCTACCGCCGGCTCGCTGGTCGGCTGACCCCCGGGATCGTCGACACCCAGTGCGGCTTCAAGTTCTTCCGCGGCGCCCTCGTCCGCGCGGTCGTCGCCGACCTGCGGACCGCCGGGTTCTCCTTCGACGTCGAGCTCCTCGTCCTGCTGCGCGCCGCCGGCGCGCAGATCGAGGAGATGCCGGTGTCCTGGGTCGACGTGCCGGGTTCCACCTTCGGTCCCGCGCGCCACGGCGCAGGGGCCTTCGCCGAGCTCGCCCGGATTGCCTGGCGCCGTCGCGAGCTCGTGCGTCCGGTACCCGGCAGGGTGGCAGTCGTCGGAGTGCGGTCCCCCATGCCGCTCCCGGGTGCTGCTGCCCTGTCGGCCGGGTCCTGGAGCAACCGGTGAATGCCACCAGCCTCCGGGGCAAGCGGGTCGTCGTCGTCAACTGGCGCGACCTCGACCACTCCTTGGCCGGCGGTGCCGAGATCTACGCGTGGCAGTACGCCCGCGGCCTGCACGAGGGTGGCGCCGATGTCCGCTTCCTGACTGCGCGCGACGAAGGTCAGTCACGGCGCGCGACGCGCGACGGCATCGCTGTGCGTCGTGTCGGTGGGGCCCTGGGCTTCTACCTGCTGGCGCTGGTCTGGCTGTTCCGGCACCGCCGCGACATCGACGCGGTCATCGACCCGGCCTGCGGGCTGCCGTCGTTCTCGCCGCTGGTGCTGCGTCGCCGCACGCCGTCGTTCCTGATCGTGCACCACGTGCACCAGGCCCAGTTCGCCGTGCACTTCCCGGCGCCGGTGGCCGCCTTCGGCCGCTGGATGGAGCGCGTGGCGATGCGCCGCGTCTACCGCAGGCAACTCACCGCAGCCGTGTCGGAGTCGACGGCCAACGAGATGCGTCGCCAGCTCGGCTGGACCGGCGACATCCGGATCCTCGAGAACGGCGCCGACCTGACGCCGTACGACGCGGCCGACGCCGTCGGCAAGGACGCCGACCGGATCGTCGTGCTCGGCCGCCTGGTCACCCACAAGCGAGTGGACCTGGTGCTCGAGGCCGTTGCCGCGCTACGGGGCCGCCCTGACTTCGCCGGCCGGAACCTGCAGGTCGACGTGATCGGACACGGGCCGGAGAGCGAGCGTCTCCTCGCCCACGCCGCGGGCCTCGGTCTCGCCGACGACGTGGTCTTCCACGGCTACGTGTCGAGCGCCGAGAAGGACCACCTGCTGGCCCGGGCCGCCGTCCACGTCTGCGGCTCCGACGCCGAGGGCTGGGGCCAGGCCGTCATCGACGCTGCTGCCTCGGGCGTTCCCACCGTCGCTCGCGACGTGCCGGGACTGCGCGACTCGATCCGCAATGGCGAGAGCGGCTGGCTGGTCGCCGACGACATCAGTCCCGATGTGGTCGCCGCCCGCCTCGCCGACGCTCTCGGCAACGCTCTCGCCGAGGCCGCTTCGCCTTCCGCACGGGTCCTCCGTGCGGCTGCCTGCCTCGGGTGGGCCCACCAATTCGACTGGTCGCGAATGCGTGACGACGCGCGCGACCTGACCACCGAAATGCTCTTCGGGCGCGCGCCTGCGCTGCCCGTCTGTCACAACCCACGCGATCTTCGCGTGGCTGTCTGAGAGGTCCATGCCCATGCGCAAGCTTGCGTCCGTATCCGTCGGGGTCGGGGTGTTCATGATCGTCGCGGCGGTCCTGGTCCGCTTCTACGCCTACCCGACCCTGGCCACCGTGCCCGCCTCCTACGACGGTGTCACCGAACTCGAGTCGTCCGGTGCCCAGATCTTCAACTCGGACCCCGACGTCCTCAAGACCGAGACGTGGGACCTGGACATCTCCGCGTTCACGATCGCCGACAGCGGTGCCGACGCGCCCGATGGTGTTGCGGTCTGGGTCAGCTCCACCACGGTCAAGCGCGCCGACGGCACGATCTTCCAGCAGACGCGGGAGCGGGCGCCGTTCGACGGCGTCAGCGGCGCTGCCGTCGACTGCGCCGAGTGCGGCTCCTGGGAAGAGGTCGCTGAGGACGACCGCGTCGACGTGACCCGCAAGGGTCTGGTCTTCAAGTTCCCGTTCGCGACCGAGAAGCGTGCCTACGACGTCTGGGACGGCACCGTCGGCAAGGCCACCAAGGCCACGTTCGAGGGCGAGGAGACGGTTCAGGGCCTGACCGTCTACAAGTTCGTGCAGCGCATCGAGCCGCAGGTCGTCGAGACCCGGGAGGTTCCGGGCAAGGTGTTCGGCTCGAGCGAGGCCTCCGTCGACGCCGAGATGTGGTACGGCATGACCCGCACGTTCTACGTCGAGCCGCAGACCGGTTCGCCGGTCGACCGGGTCGAGGAGCGGGTCCAGGAACTGCGCTACGACGGCGTGAGCGTGCCGGCGTTCACCGGCACCGTGCAGTACACCGACGCACAGGTCAAGGCGTCGGTCAACGACACCAAGACCAACGCGTCGCTGCTCGGTGGCATGCGCCTGGCCTTCCCGCTGCTGCTCCTGCTGCTCGGCGCCGCTTTCGTCGCCGGAGGCCTGTTCCTCAGCCGGAAGTCGCACCGTCGCATCGACGCCGGTGTCGAGGACAAGCCGCTCGTCGGGGCCGGTCACTGACCACCTGACGCACCTGACTCCTCTCTGAGGAGGGAGATGATGGCCTCGAGCAGTTGCTCGAGGCCATCGTCATTCCATGAGTCCGCGCGGGCCCGCAGGCTCAGTACCGTCTCGCCGCCAAGTCCGACGGCTCCGAGCGAGATGCCACTGCCGCCACCGGTCACCGGGTGGAAGGCAAGGCGTTCGACGTGCGGAGCGGTCACCTCGCCGAGGTGGGACACCAGCAGGGTCGAGCCCAGTCGCGGGGCGAGCAGTCGCAGGCCGGTCGTGGCGGCTCGCGCCACCAGCGGTGTCCACGGGCGCGGCTCGACGGGGATCGGTGGTGTCTGCACCGGAGCCGCCGCGAGCGCGCGGGCGATGCCCGCAGCGTCGAGGCGTTCGACGTCACGCAGGCGCAGCAGGACGCTGTGGTCGCCAATGGCTTCGCCGGACTGGGCACGGACGGCACCGATGGCCATCGCGACGTGGCGGGCCGTGCGGCCTCGTGCTGCCTGATGCTCGACCACGGCCCGAGCCGCGGCGGCGACGATGGTGGCTGTGCGATGGCTCCCGGTGACGGCGCGTTCGACGAGCACGTCGCCGGGCTGGGGTACTGGAGGAGATGGGGGAGTGACCTCGGCGGGAGGTCGGAAGGCGACCTCGCCGAGGCGGCGACCGATGGTGCGCGCGACGCCGCCGGACGTCGTACGGTCCCCGACGCCGCGGGCGGCTGACGTGACGGGCGCGAGTCCGAGGCGACCGAGGATCGCCAACAGGCTGAGCCCGTCGACGGCGCTGTGGTGGGCAGACAGCACGAGGTGCCGGCCCGACATGCCGAGGAGGAGCGGGGCTTCGTCGGGTGCCAGCAGGGCTGTCCGCAACCGCTCGAGCGACGGGTCGACGCGGGGAGCGGGCAGGGCCGGCCACTGCTGCTCGGCGGCCAGAACGGCCAGGTGACCCGCGAGGACGCCCGGATCCGGGGCATCGGGGAGCTCGGCCGTCAGCAGGATCCGCCAGCCGATGCGGGGGTCAGCGACCCACGGCTGCGTCATGGCTTGCGGGCGACGACCACGAGGCTCACTCCCGGCAGGCGGCGTACCGGCAGCACTCGCTCGAGGCCGACCGCGGCGCGGAGTCCGGCGTTGAGGACCGGGTTGACGGCCTCCATCTCGCTCTCGGACTCCTGGCGGCTGCGGCGTCTGGCCTTCACGACCGGCCGGAGCAGCACGTTCCACGACCGCAGGTCCTCGATGACGAGACCGGCACCGATGACGCGCTGGGCCAGCTCGTCGCGCTCATAACGTCGGACGTGGCCCAGGGCGACGTCGTGGCCACTCCACAACGCCATGCTCGCAGGAACGGCGATCAGGGCGCGGCCACCCGGTCGCAGCACCCGGAAGGTCTCGCTGGCCACGGCGACGTCGTCGTCGATGTGCTCCCAGGCGTCGGTCGACATGACCAGGTCCACCGACGCGTCGGCGACGGGCAGGCGCCGACCGTCGCCGCGGACGACGGGGATTCCGCGGGATGCGGCGATCTCGGCGGCTTCGG